>CAIVEI010000162.1 GCA_903904835.1 uncultured Schlesneria sp.
GCTGCCGAATGCCGCGCTGACAACATCAATTTGACCGCCATAGGAAATGCTCATGCAAACAGTTTGCATGGTCTTGGCAAAATGCGCAAGCCTAATTTGATGAGTATTTTAAAGGGTGCGGAAAATGGGGTTAAACGATGCGTTTGGACGATGAGTGGGTCCTGACAAAATACGGGGACAAGAATCCCGGGATTAACATCCCGGGCTCGCCTGGATTTTTGGAAATCAAAACCTGACGACGACAATTGATCTTTGACATCTTGGAATGAGTTTTAATTCGGATCGCCCCTGCGTCGGCTTGAGGCGCTGGGCGATCCGTGGCGGTGCGTTGTTTGCCTTGGCGGGCGGAGCGTGCTTGGTAGCGGGCGGCGGTCGGAGAATTCAACAAGAATCCAAGGATTAACATCCTTGGCTCGCCTGGAAGGAAACATGGGATTCGAACTTGATCGAACTCGATCGAACTCGAACACGACGGAAAAATGGATAAAAGTCTATGAATTATGGGGAATGGTCGAAGTCGGTCGAACTTGATCGAACTTTGACACCAAATTTTTCGGGGAGGGGGATTATCGCAGACTGGAAGGAAAGATTTTTGAACATAAGTTAACGAAGGAAACGAAGGGAAGAAAATCGCATACTGGCAGGGTGCCATCAGAACTGACCGGGCCGATCGGGGTGAATTCTTCTTTCTGAATTCCTTTGTTACCTTCGTTAACTTCTGTTCAAAGATCTTTGTATTTCCAGATTGTCTGTCTGGTTTGATGGGTCTCGAAGTCGCGACCGAGCCCCGCGACGTTGAGACCGAACGGAAAAGATTGCTCCGGTGGAATCTCGCTCTCCCGAATATACGGCGAAGTCAGGTGAAGTTGGCCAACTTCAAGTCTGCAAAAATGCCTGAAAAAACGGAACTTGGCCAACTTTGCCAACTTGGCCAACATGTTTTTTCGAGGATGCAAATCGAACGAAATCGGCTTTTGGATGAAATCGGAAGGGTGAAGGATGGCGAAGTCGGTTGAAGTCAGGCGAACTCGCGCGAAGTCGCGCGAACTTTTTTTCGATGAAAAGATGACAAAAAGCCTATGAATTACGTGGAATGGTCGAAGTCGTGCGAACTCGCGCGAACTTTTCAAACAAATTTTGCGGGGGCAGGAATACGGCAAAACTGAAGAGAAGATTTTTGAACAGAAGTTAAGGAAGGTAACGAAGGTAACGAAGGGAAGAAAGGGAAGAGAATCGCAGGAGACCGACTTGAGCGAGGTCAGGAGACCGTACGCACAACGGTGTTGGCCAAGTTGGTCAACTTCGAAACTGCAAAAAGCCTATAAAAAGGGAACTTGGCCAACTTTTTTCGATGCTTTGGTGGGCCTTGAAGACTCGACCGCACCCTACGAAAACAGATGACGGTTACTATGGAACCTTGCCCTATTGATGATAAGGCGAGAACGGGTGAAGTTGGTCAAATTGGCCAAATTCACACCTGCAAAAAAGCCTATGAAATACGGAAGTTGGCCAACTTGGCCAACTTTTTTGATGTGCGGTGGGCCTCGACGCCGCTCTATGCCCATTTTCGGAACTCGACAAGGCTCCACCGTTGTTGCCATCGTTGCCTAAGCACCGCCGGCGTTGCACATCAGCGTTACCCAACAATCTTGAGACTCGAATTTCGAAAAGGCCGGTAAAACGCCAATGTTGCTCAAAACGTCCCAATGTTGCCCAACGTTTTTTGAAGAAAAGTTGACCACGAGACTTACTGTTTCGATTTCAAGAAAGCGATCAGATCGGCCAATTGCTCCTTCGTCAGTTGCGTATCGAGACCGGCAGGCATGATCGAGACGGTGCTGGGTCGGATTTCTTCGATCTCTGATCGAAGGACGCGGGCCTCTTCCTTGGCTCCGGTTGCCAGCGTGATCTCATCCGGTGTTTCTTTACGAATCAGGCCGTTAAATTGTTTGCCTGACTTGGTGACGACAAGAACCGGTTCATAACTGCGGACAAAACTGACGCTGGGAAAAACCAGTGATTCCAAAAGATCTCGTTCTGTTCGGATTTTTCCAATCCGGGAAAGGTCAGGACCGATGTTGCCTCCTTTGTATCCCCCTGCATTATGGCAGGCAGAGCACGCCGCCTTTTGACTGTTGAAGACGACCTGTCCACGGCGAATGTCACCTCCCGTCAAACTGCCGACGAGGTCATTCAACTTTTCCTGCTGTCGCCCCGCCTCGACATTGATCGCGGCATAAAGGGCTTCCGCTTCGGCCTGCACGCTCGCTGGAAATTTCGCCAAACGGCTCTTGACCGCATCGACTCGAAGGCTGGTTAACACCGGTGACTGCTTCAATGCGGCGACCAATTTGAGTCCCACAGCTTCATCCGAACAATGCTCGAAGGCACCGAGTAACCGGTTCAATTCCAACGGTCCGACTTGAGGGATCGAATCAACGAGCAATGTCAGCGAGACCGGTTCAAGCTTGGATTTCACCAGCGCATCGACTGCTGCTGATCGAGTGCTGACGCTGGTTGCTTCACCCAGGTTGTCTGCCAGTAAACGCAGATGCTCGTTTGCAGGTTGCACTCCGACATCGGGGATTGCGGCAAGTGCTTCGATACGAACTCCATCTGCAAACGCATGATTGTTGGCAATCTCAAGTAACGCGGCTTGCAGATCGACGTCTCCCCCTTTTACTGCAAATGACCTGAGAGTGTTGATCGCAATCGGAGACAGCACCGGGTTCCTCTCGGCGATCGTCAGTTTCAGGGATTCCAGCCACGATGGAGGTAATTCTTTCAAGCCTGACCCTCGCATCGCATCCAGAGCAATCTGCCTGACGGCTGAAGCCGCTTTACCGGTTGGTCCGGCTGATGTCGCCAGCAACGCTTGAATCGAAGGGTTTCCAGCGAATTGTGCCAATTGCAGGATCAGTTCCTGACGGTCCTGCTCAGTCAGATTGCTGATCGCCGTTCCTTCGAGCACATATCCTTTCTTAGCCAATCTCTTAAAATATTCCTGACGTTCCTGTTCGTTTAGACTGCTGACCGCCAGTCGATCTTGCAGGTATCCTGCCAACGCATCGCCCCATTCGGCATGCCGCCCTACCAACCATTGAGCGGTTTCGCGCAGAAGTGGTTCTTTTGACGTGAGCCAAGGGACGACCTGTTGAGGATCGACGTGTCCCCCCTTCATCTGTTCGTTTGCGATCATTGCCACTCGTTCGATCATCGGTGTCAATGAGGCTTTGGGAAGGATACGCAAATCAATTGGCATCGCGTTCTCAATCAGTGCAAATGTGACCGAGTGTTGCAACACGCGATCCGTCGCCGGATTTGCGACCGATTGAAGCAGGCGAGCGATGTCCAAATCGACGTCGATTCGTCCCAACGCTTCCACAGCGGCTCGCCGGATTGCCAGCGACGGGTCTTCAAGACATTTATATAAGGCGGACAAGGACTCTTTGTCTTTCCAGAGGCTCACGGAGCTGAGCGCTGCAAGACGAACTGAATGTTCACGGTCAGAAATTGCTTGACGGACCGCCAATCGCGCCTTTGGATGATCAATTCTGGTCAATGTCCAGACGACATTGCGACGCAATTGTTCGTTAGGCGAATAGATTGCTGAGATCAATTCTTGCAGCGCCGGTACACCACCCTTCGCCAATACCTGCATGGCCCTCGAAGAGACAGCGGGGCGCTTGTCGCCAAGTCTGGCAACGAGATCGCTGTTGATCGGTTTGGACCAGTCAAGCTTCAGTCCGCGTGGGTCGATGACCTTGGCAGCACCAGTTCGCCGGACGCGATAAATGCCACCCAGGATGTCGGGCTTCGTAAGCTGGGATGTCGGGCAACACAACGTGTACCAGCCACCCGTGTCACAAATAATAAGACTACCATCCGCATCTTCCATGACATCCGTCGGATGAAAATCGAGGTTACTCGAAGCGACAAAGTCCGAGTCCGTTGATTTGAATGTCGCACCGTCACGCTCAAGCACATGTCGCGAAACTTTGTACATATTGAACTGGCAGGCAAACAGATTGTCGCGATAGTCATCCCCGAAGACGTTGGACTCGTAGCGAGTCAGTCCGCAAGGTGCGGCTGGCCCCATGTGGACCAGAGGAGGCATTAAGTCGCCCGTACGCGGATAAAAGTTGGTGACGTTGTGAACCTTTCCGTAGACCCCTCCGTAAACTGCGTGGATCAAACCATCCCGCAGACCACCGCCAGGGTTCTGCAAAAAAGTTGTCGTAAAGATCTTCTCGCCGCCTGGCATAAAGACAACATCCACCGGATTATCCATCCCGCCGGTCATGACGTTTTCGATCAGTCCTGTTCCGTCTGCCCGGCGACGGAAAATATGGGACGCTTTTGTCACCAGTTGACTGGGCTCATGCGACCGCATTTTCCCGTTTGTGCGAACGACTTTGGGTGCCTGTTCGTAAGTCTGTTCGGCGAAGGCCCCTTTGCACCAGTAAATCCAGCCGTCCAACCCCAGGTAGGGACCATGCAGATCGTTTGCACATCCAGTCAGCGTCTTTCCCTCGAACCATTCCGACCGTTGATCGGCGACGCCGTCTCCATCGGTATCGGTCAATTTCCAGATGCTGGGTGGAGCAGCCACGTACAGCGAACCGTCGTACCAGAGAGTTCCTTCCGGGAACATCATCTTATCGGCATAAACAACACTCTTGTCGAATTGTCCGTCACCGTCGGTATCTTCCAGCCGTACGATACGATGGGTTCGATCGACGACTTGCTGGCTTGGCTTGTCATTCGACCCCGAGGAATCGGCCACGTACAACCGCCCCTGTTCGTCAAAGTCAGCCGTAATGGGACGATCGACCAGCGGCGAACGTGCAGCAAGTTCGATCTCGAACCCATCCGGCAAGGTGAAGGTGTGACCATTGAGGTTGACCTCGACGGCACTGGCCAACTGCGTGGACATCATCAATGCCAATAAAAAAATGGGAATCAGTCGATGCAGGCTGAACCGGCCGGGCAAAACGGGAACGTCGTTTAAGCGATTCAAAGTTGAATCCTCCGAATTTTGAACCATTTTTAGAACCGGCATCAAGATCATCATCTGACAGTCCCCTTCATGAAGACGACTTGCCCCGACGAAAAATGTCGGTGGAAACGCATGCCAAATGAATCCATAAAGGATTCACGTCAGACCAAAGTAGCCATTATCGCTCAGTTTGATGAGCCTGTCTCGAGAACAAGCCAATCGTTGCCGAAGGATCATGTCGTTTCGGTAACTCACCAAATCAAACTGAGCCAAAGCTCAGTGTTGATTGATTGTCGTCCGTGTAAGGCTCATCACGCGGAGCGATGATGGCTACTTAGGAAGAAAGTCCGAAACTTGAAGCCTAGTGTCAAGTACCAAACCGGAAGATGTCCGAAGCAACTGCGGATAACCAGAAAATACTGGAACGAAAAGAGACCGCTTTGCGATCCTTAATGCGGTGATTCCAGCAGCAGAAACAGGATGTTATCTGCAAATCCGGGATCACTGGTCAGCCCCAGATGGTCTGCAAACAGAAAATTCACGTTCGACCAGGCGATCGGAGTCACAAGTCGGGGAGTCCATTTGACTCCTTCGGAATACCGTTCATCCATTAGAGCACTGGGACGGCTCACCTTGCCGTCACCCGGCTGCCAGGCGGCGACGGTCAGGCCACCCCGATTGTCGACCCGAAGCTGGGTCGTCGTCGGATGAGCGTCTCCGGCAATCAGGTGGATCGTCGTACCAGCGGGAGGTTTCGCTGGAACGTCGAGAGCTGCATGGAATGACTTGGCCCGGTTCAGGCACTTGGAGAGATGGTCAAACGCGATTCTCTGCCGCACATTCGGGTCGCCAACATTCGGCAACAAGTCTCTTAGAACAACCTGCTGGCGAGGATCCATCAGCCCCCAACGAAACTTCTGCCAGACCTTGGGGTCCATGATGTCGACAGCCCGATGGTCCCCATCGGTGATCACAGGTTTGTGACGAGATCGCGGCAACAACTGGTAAAGCGACGGCATTGTGCCGAGGATTGCCGATTCATACTTGGGGAGGAATCGAGATAGCGTTTCACCCTGCACCAGATTGGTCACGGCATCGAGCGACCCTGCATTCGGTGTGGCGATCACGACGAGTCGAGCCACATTCTCAGCACCGGCCCACGTTACCGACGGAGTTGATCCATCGACCGGCAAATCGGCGTTGCCGTATTCGAGGTAATAACGAGCGACAAGTCCACCCATCGAATGAGCGACGATATCGAAGCGAACAGGCTCAAAATCTTTGCCGTGTCGTTCGCGACGTTCGGCTTCCACATACCTCTTCTTTTCCAGAATGAAGGCGTGCAAACGCCGAGCGTTTTCAACATTGTCTCGCCGCCAGTCATAGTCAAACTGAAACGAGCTGTAGCTTTGATCGCCGTAGTTGATGTTTGCCAGATTCGTTTTTTCATCACGATAACCGCCAACACCAAGGGTCGTCAGCAGATCTCGATAGGCATTGATCTGAAACGGTATCCCCAAGACACGAATTTCCAATGCGTCCAAGGTTCCGGCTGGTCTCACGTAATCAGTTAAAGCCACCAGCGGCTTGGCTTCGTTCATTGGCAATGCGATCAGCCTCGCACCACCCGACGAAGCGGGATTGATGCTGTCGCCGCCAAATTCGCCCCAGACGATTTGTCCGGACTGATTATCAACCAGCCGTGATCCAAGGACACCGGGGATCACAATAATCGGATTGCGATCCCGATCATCGGCCTGAACTGTCCGCCCGTAGATGTGACCTAAATCGGGTGTTGCAGCCGTATTTCGCGGTGCGACGGGAAAATTGCCACCATCTGGTGAAGGACTGGTACTGACAAGCGTCAGACCTGACGAACTTCCCGCTGCGGGGGAAGGACTCGAATTCGCGACAACAGATGGCTGAGACGGAACGGCAGACAAACCAGGCGCTTCAAATGGCAGCGGCTTGTAATACGCCGAGCGGTCGGCTGGCAAAACACTGCTGTTAGTCATGGACTGATAGGGAGATCGGGATAGACAACCACACAGGCTCGCCGTAAAGGCGATGGCCATGCAGATCCATCCCATCGAAACCGCCATCCTTGGCATGATTCGCCCTGAGCGCCATATCAACAAGTCATCCGGTAGCCGAATCGCTCGCCGGAAACAAACGAGGATCGGCAGCAATTGCCGCTTGAGGATAGGCGAACCAGGTAAATGCGCAAAGACGAATCAGCGAGTTGGAGCCACTTTGGTTAAAGGGCTCTTTTCAATGATCGTGGCGTGAAGCGAAGAAGTGCCTTACTTCCACCAAAAAGTGGTAACGAATTGTCGATCTAGACTTTAACTCGATCAAGAATAAAATAAATGTCTGCCGGAACGTTGTTGGTGAATGACGATGGGATATTATGAGTACAGTCGACGAAATCGAAACTGCCGTATCCAAATTGTCTCCTGAAGAACAGGTCCGTTTTCGCCGTTGGTTCTTTGAATTCGACGCTGAGCAGTGGGACGAGCAGATTGAGCGAGATGTCCATGCGGGTCGCCTTGACCAACTGGCCGAGCAAGCACTGAAGCACCTTCAGGAAGGGCGTTGCAAGCCCCTATGACTCATCTCACGACGCCTGAGTTCTGGGCGTGCCTGAATGCTTTGCCTGAGCGATTCAAGAATTAGCGAATAAGAACTTTGCGTTGCTCCAGCAAGACCCAACTCACACATCGCTCCACTTCAAGAAAGTTGGGAGATACTGGTCAGCCCGAGTCGGTATCAATTATCGGGCCCTTGCGGTTCAGGCTGGGTCAACCATGGTATGGTTTTGGATTGGATCACATGCAGAGTACGATCGCTTAGTAGAGACGTAACTTAAATTCGACGTTGGTAAACGGATTCCATAAGTCACGCGCGACCTGCATCACTTGTCGCCGTGTCGTTGTTTTCAGTTGTATGCAACCGTTATCGTCGTCGGAATTCTGCGGATCTTCTTGCTTCAGTATTGACTCTGCCAGCAACGCGAGGACCGGAACAGTTTTCTTCGGTGACCCGTAGCAAATTCTGCAGAGTTCGACCTGATTCAACCATCAAATTCAATTGATGTCTTGTCTCGGTTCAGGCTGTCGATGCATAATGTCGAGATTGACGTGAGTATCAAAGAATCGATGTCATGAAAATTGAAAAGCTTTACGGAATCGCCTGAATTCCCGGTCGGAGATTTCTCTGAATGTCGTTGCACCGTAACTCTCAATTAGAAAACCTTCAGTCGCTCGTTTGCCGACGCGATCTGCTGAAGGTCGGGCCGCTGGCGT
This sequence comes from uncultured Schlesneria sp., assembly GCA_903904835.1. GTDB lineage: Bacteria > Planctomycetota > Planctomycetia > Planctomycetales > Planctomycetaceae > Schlesneria. The sequence continues at coordinate 8,305 of CAIVEI010000162.1, forward strand.
TATCGGCTTCTGTGCTGCCTGGGCTGCTGACGGGAACCGCGAATGCTGCGTTTGCTCCGTCACCAAACGCGAAAGCCAAGTCAGTAATCTTTCTGTGGATGGGAGGCGGTGTCACTCATATCGATTCGCTCGATCCCAAGCCGGAGGCTCCTGAACAGATTCGAGGGACGTTATCAGCAATTCCAACAGCCATTCCTGGCGTTCAGTTTTCCGAGGTCTGTCCGAACCTGGCTCGAATTGCGAATGATCTGTGTACCGTTCGATCATTCTCCCATGACAGTGATGATCATCTGCTGAGTCAGGTCTATACTCTCTCCGGTCGCAAGGTGACGCAGGCCCAACTGTTCACCGAACCGAACATCGGTTCTATTGTTCAATATCTGCTGGGACCGCGAAATGGTTTGCCAGGGTACATCGCGGTTCCAGGGATCACTCGACCCGGTCCTCCACCGCATAACTTGTTTGTGGGAGGATGGCTGGGAAATCAGTACGCTCCCTTCTGTGTTGGTGGGCAGCCCGACCAGCCCGACTTTACTGTCGGCGAGAAAGCATTGGTTCCCTCGCCACTGGCCCATGAAGACCTGAATCCGCCTGAATTACGCTTCCCCAACGAAGTGACAATCGGTCGCTTGAAACGCCGTAGCGATCTTCGCTCGAGTCTGGAAGAATCGTTGCACGGAATCGAACGATCGGGTGCTCTTCCTGCGATGGAAGGACATTTCAACGGGGCACTCAATCTACTGACGTCGCCACAAGTTCGCGACGCATTCGACATCACCAAAGAATCCGATCCGACCCGTGACGAATACGGTCGTACGAAGATCGGTGGTAGGTGCTTGCTGGCTCGTCGCCTGGTCGAAGCGGGTGCCCGATTCGTGCTGGTCGATTATGGATATGACCCTGACTACGGCAACCTGTGGGACATTCACAACGTTCCCGAGCAGAAATTCCCTCACGTTTCCGAGATGTGCAAACGAGGCTACAGCGTGGCAGGGATCGACAAAGCATTTGCGGCTTTGATCACAGATCTGAAGCAGCGTGGGTTGCTCGATTCGACGTTGATCGTTTACCTGACGGAATTCGGCCGGACTCCGAAGATTAATTCGTTAGGTGGCCGCGACCATTGGGGTGCCTGCGGATCAATGTTCTTCGCCGGTGCGGGGATTCGCGCCGGGCAAGTTGTCGGAACCACGGACAAACACGCAGCATACCCGCTGACACGACCTTATGGTCCTGCTGATATCGCGGCGACGATGTATCACTGCCTGGGGATCGAGACCGAGATGCGAGTTCCCGATCGGCAAAACCGTCCATCACCGGTCCTCGAACACGGACGTCCGATGGAAGAAGTCCTTGCTTAGCCGGCACAGCCGGTTGGTGCGCGTCGAACAACGGGTTTAGAATAGGGTGATCGTTCGCGCGTTGGTGTCGAGGGCGAAACGGCTGACGGCGCGCCGGGAATGGGTGCGTCCTTTATGCCGCTACAGAGCGCCGTAAAGTTCCTTGATGGGCCGACCGGCAGCGATCGGAACCGGTCGTCCCGTGGGATCTGTGAAATGCTTTGACGGGTCGATCCCCAGCGATGAAAAGATCGTTGCCGCCACGTCACCCGGTAAGATCGGTGTTGTCTCTGGATAGGCACCGATCCGGTCTGACGAACCAACGACATGTCCGCGGGCGACTCCGGCCCCTGCCATTGCAATCGAATAAACGGCAGCCCAATGTTTACGACCGGGTGAGAATCCCGCGAAATTCGGTTCAGTGGCAACGCGCGGAGCCCTGCCGAATTCGCCCATGCAGACGACCAGCGTCGAATCGAGCAATCCACGCTGCTGGAGATCTTCCAGTAGCGCGGAAAGACTGATATCGAACCTTGGCAACAAATGGTTCTTCATCGAATCGAAAATGTCATTATGAGTATCCCAGCCGTAGGCATCCGTCTGACCGAACGCGGTATCCTGGCCTCGAATACTTTCGTTCAGGAACACGGTCACGAGCGGAACACCCGCTTCGACGAGCCGTCTTGCCAAGAGGCAAGCCTGCCCCGAACGAAATCGGCCGTATCGATCGCGAACGGTATTCGATTCCTTTGAAAGATCAAAAGCCTGCCGGCAGCGCGGTGATTCAAGCAGCGAATGAGCCTGGCGGTAAAGATCGTTCATCGCGCGCATTGATCGATCGGAATCGGCCTGTTTGCGAGCACGATCAAAAGATTCCAAAAGCGTTGTTCGAACTGTTTGACGGACAATCGGTAATTCGGGCTGAGGTTCAAGTCCGTCCAGAATAATTGACGGTTTTGTGACGTCTCCGATCGTCAATGGATCATAAGTTCGGCCCAGAAATCCTGCGTATTGCCCGGGCGACGGGGTATCGGGAATCAATACCGGGCCGTTGAGATGAATGGCGGAATAAGGAAACTGCCCGGTTGGACGAACTCGTTGCAGGATAGCACCTAACGCCGGAGCATCTTCGGGGCGGGGCGGAAAGTTTGATGATTTCCTTGGATGAAACTGGCCTGTCAGCGAAAGGTATATGGCGGAGCCATGATCCAGATCGTCATGAGACATACTGCGAATGATCGTCATCAAACTCGCCGTACGTGCGATCCGAGGCATGTATTCGCAAAATCTCACGCCGGGCACCGAAGTGCCAATCGACGAAAACTCGCCCCGAATCCCGTCAGGCGCGTTCGGTTTCGGGTCCCATGTTTCAAGTTGGCTTTGACCGCCACTGGCAAGCAGCACAATGACCGATTTAGCTCGACCGAATCCCATGGGAGTGTCGGCACCGGAAGCGGCCTCTTTTCCGATTGCTTGAGGGGAGAAACCAGCGGAATTCGTCCCGAATCCTAAACCAGCCAGCATGCCAATCCTCAGCCATTCACGTCGATTGACGCGACTGTCGTTCAAGGTTTGGTCGGTAACGATTCGAAGCGACATCATCGGCCCCGTTAATGGCGAGCGTCGACTTTACCGGTCGACGTGACGTGCGGGCAAGCACGAATATTGTAACCACAAACGTTACTTCGCATCGTCGCCAAACGTCGATTTCTTTCGCAATAGATGATGATATTGTTGAGCAAACCGATGGGATTCGTCCCGAACGTACTGCAGCAGCCTGAGTGCGAACGAATGTTTGCTAAGGACTTTCGGTTCTGATTGACCCGGCAAAAACAATTCTTCTTCTTTCTTGGCCAGAGAACAGATGAACGGAGCTTTGACGTCGATGCTTTCCAGAGCGGCCATCGCGGCACCGAGTTGACCTTTGCCCCCGTCGATCAGCAGCAAGTCCGGAAACGGTTCGCTCTCCTGTTGAAGACGTCGAAAATGGCGACTGACAACTTCGCGCATGGAAGCAAAGTCGTCGACCCCGTCGACCGTGCGAATTTTGAATCGCTTGTAACCCTGCTTGAACGGAAGGCCGTCGATGAACTGGACGCAACTGGCGACGGTTTCGCCTCCTTGCAGGTGAGCAATATCCATCCCTTCGATCCGCCGGGGGATCGCGGGGAGTTCAAACACTTTTTTCAGGCCGAGTAAGCCCCGCTTGGGATCGACTTGAAAGACTTCGGGTTGAGCGTGTTCTCTCAGGTCGCCTCGTAGATTGAGATTCTCCAAGGACTTAATCTGATCGCGCAAACGGGCCGCTTTTTCAAATTTTAATTCCTTCGATGCCAACTGCATTTCGCGTCGAAGTTCTTTAAACAGACTTTCTTTTTTTCCGTCCAGGAATAAACGAAGTCGGCGGATATCCCGCCGGTAATCTTCACGGCTGATCCGCTGATTGCAGGGAGCGGTACATTGATGGATGCTTGCCAACAGGCACGGACGAAACCAGCGCCAGCGGTCGTCTGCCTCTTTGATATCCAGTGTGCAGTTGCGGAACTGAAATATCTGTTGCAGGACAGCGATCGCGCCACGTAATCGTTTGGCGTTGGTGAAGGGACCGTAAAGCTTCGTTCCACGCGGACGAGGTTTTCGCGTGAATTCAACTCGCGGGAATTCTTCACGAATGAAAATTTCGAGATACGGAAAGGTTTTGTCGTCTTTCAGCTCTTGATTGAAACGGGGCTGAACATCTTTCACGAGTCTCGCTTCGAGCAACAACGCGTCGACTTCGCTGTCGGTGACGATGTAATCAAGATCCTTGATCTCAGGAACCAGATTCGCCGTACGAATGTCGACAGCAGCTTGTTTCGTAAAGTAACTTCCCGCTCGGTTCCTCAGGTTGACCGCTTTGCCAATATAAATTACTCGACCTTTGTCATCTTTCATCAGATAGACACCCGGCGACGAAGGAAAGGTTTTCACCTTTTCTTTGGGGTCAACTGGGCGTTGGGGCTCAGGGGGTTGAGGCTCGGGGGGCAAATCGGTCATAAGGCAATTTTAGAGTAAACAATATGCGAAACAACCTGCCTGCGAATCTTAACCGGCAGTCGCCAACGGTTTTGAATTTGCTGTTGGCAAAATAACCGGTTCAAGGATGGCCGGGCGTCGTGAAAGGTAAATCATGAAACCGATATTCACGACAAAGAGCGCGATGCTGATCAGTTGAGCCGTCGTCAATGTTGTATTCAACTGACCAACTTCATCCGCTCGCAGAAATTCCATGCAAAATCGAGTCACCGGATAAATCATCAACGCCACGGCCAGAACTTCGCCATTGCGACGTCGATGCCAAAAATACCACGAGGTGATCGCTGCGATGATAAATCCGTCGATCGAACTGTAGATCTGGGTCGGGTGGAGCGAAGGGGTGCAGGGGGCGTTGATGTCAATCAGCCCTTTTTCCACCATCGACGCAAATGTCGCACTGTCGCGTGGAAATCTGACGGCCCACGGAAGCGAACAGGCGGCACCGTAACAGCAACCATACAAAAAGCATCCGATCCGACCGAATCCGATTCCGATGAAAACGGACGGGACGACGATATCTGCCAACCCCAGGGGTCGAAGATGGCGAAAATAACAGAAAGCGAAATAACCAATTGCGCCACCGATTAATCCGCCGTAAAGCACGATTCCACCCTGTGACAAATTCACCGCAGTCATTAACCATTCCGAACTGGGAACATTGCTAAAGACTCGATCGTGGTATTGTATGAGATAATACAAACGGGCTCCAATGATTCCGGGGACCACAAGCCAGATAGCCAAATCCCAGATGATGTCGACGTCCAATCCCTCTCGCAGAGCCCGTTTTGACGCCAGTGTGACGGCGGTACTCAATCCGGTGAAAAGCATTACTCCATAGCCAAAAACGGGTAATCCGTCACGGAAATTGGGAGACCCATTCTCTCTCAGGTACATTCCAAGTCGAGGAGCGCCAATCACAATCACTACGGCGACACAAAACCAGAGTATGAATGGCATCGGTTCGTCAGAAATGTTCATTTTCCAGCCATTCTCACGACGGTGTAATACGAAAGCGACGACACCCATCAGTACCCAGAGCGACAGCAAACAACAGAAGCCGGGGACCTCACCCAATGGTCCAAGATTCCAGGGGCGATCCAATGGGATACGAAAAAGTACTGGCCACATTTGTCGAAATCCTGTTTCGTAATTCGTTAAACGAGTCTTAAGACACGGTTATCGATCAACCGAGTTGTTCCGACACGAGCAGCCACCAAGGCAACCATCTCGGGCACAACAGACACGAGTTCCGAAAGTGTTGTGGCATCAACGATGACGCCGTAGTCGACGACGACTCCTGTCGTCTCGGCCATTCGTTCACAAAGTTCTTGCTGGAGTTTTTTAATGTCTCGCCCCCCAGCTTTGACCAGATTTTCTACGTGATTCAAAGCTTGTGACAGACATAGCCCTCGTCGTCGTTCGTCCGCCGTCAGATAAGCATTGCGGCTGCTCATCGCCATCCCGTCCGGATCGCGCAGTGTGGGGCACGTCACGATCTCGGTCGGAATGTTCAGTTCCGTTGTCATGGTACGAATCAGCAACTGCTGCTGATAATCTTTTTGACCGAAATAGGCTCGGTCAGCCAGAACGATCATGAATAACTTGGTGACGACTGTTGCAACGCCACGAAAATGACCCGGCCTGATTGCCCCTTCCAGGATGTCTGATAATCCCTGGACTTCAACAAACGTGCGATAGCCGACGGGGTACATGACGTCGACACTGGGGTAAAAAACGATGTCCGCACCGGCATCGCCGCAGATTTTGAGATCAAGTTCGCGAGGTCGCGGATAGCGCTGGAAATCTTCGTTCGGACCAAACTGAGTCGGATTGACGAAGATGCTGACAACGACCGTATCACATTCTGATCTGGCTCGCTCGATCAAGCTGACGTGACCTGCGTGCAGGGCTCCCATCGTCGGCACAAATCCGATGGTTCTTCCCGCTTTGCGAGAATCACGTATCGATGCTCGAATTTCGGCCAAAGTCTCGGCCACAACAGGGGTCGGCGATGGCTGAATTCGTTGTGTCATCGGAAGGAATAACTCTTATTCGACTTATCGAAGTCAACGTCCGTCAGATTTCGGTTAGGCTTGATATCCGTGTAAAAATATTCTTCGACGATCGGGGGCTCTTTGTCGTTCTTTCCGGGGAAGCCAAGTTGCTGAACACCGATTGCCAGACCCGATTTGTCATCAATCCACAGACGTGTCGTGTGAAATTTGAAGTCTTTATAGGGCTTTTCGTGAACCGATTCGTAGACGGTGCAGATTTCGCCTGATTGAAGTTTTGAGTCGGGTCTTTTTTGGGTTGTCGTACCCGCGAACTTGGCTTCCGCTTCCCACTGCTTGATCACCATGTTAAGCATTTCTTTCATGCCGATTGATGAAACCGGATGTCGGTTTTCCGCCATGGCGTCTGGTCCCGTGGGAGAAAGTGTCACAACACCAACCAGCGCTTTAATCCCCGCTTCTCGAACCAGCAGGTTGTTGTTGTTTTGTCCTTTAACGTACAACACTTCTCGACCCGCATTCGTGTCGAGGAATTTCAGATAGACGCTGAATGGTTCGTCGCGGAACTTCAACTTCATTGACGTCTTGACCAGTTTCCTACCGATCAGTTCGCGCTTGGTGAAAACACATTCGTAATCACGAATATCCGACAGCGGCTCCATCGCCTGGTACGCCATCCGCAATGGAACGTAGAGCGGATGAGCTTCGTCCGCTGCCGGTTGAACTTCAGGAGCTGCCTTAGGAGCAGTCGTCTTGACTGGCTCAGCACGCGTTTGTGCCTGTGACACAGACGTGCAAACCATCAGGCAAAAAACACCTGCGACAAGTTGTTTCATCGACAAAAAACAACCGACCCTTCGGGCGACATTCCGTGGCATTCGAACGATCCTTCTCAATCATCCTGACCTGCCCGCATCGCACATCAGTGCGATCAGGAAAGCCAATCAGTCCTGATCGAGACATTATCCGAACAGAAGCAAACGATCAAACCCAATCCAAATTTCGGGGATCATGTCGTTGGCGGGACGGGCTTCGGACCGATTGCCCGGGTTCCTTTGCCGTGGCGAGCTTTCAGGTCGAAAAGCCCGAAGATTTCTGCGGCATTCATACTTAGCGAGACATTTGTATCGTCACCGTCTCCCAGAATGGCGGCAAACAGTTCTCGCTTTTCCGTCAGAACTTTGTCAATTCGTTCTTCAATCGTGTCTTTCGAAATGAAGCGAGTCACGATCACCTGGCTCTTGCAGCCGATTCGGTGGGCACGATTAATCGCCTGATCTTCAATGGCCGGATTCCACCACCGGTCAAACAAGAATACATATCCGGCAAATTGCAGATTCAAACCGACCGCACCTGTCCCGTAGCTCATCATCAGGATATGTGCATCCGGATCTTCCTTGAACCTGGCGAGGATCGGCTCACGTTGTTTGTTGGGAATTCCTCCGTGGTAAACCAGCGCACCGTATTTTTCCATGGGCTTCGCCAACCAGTCAATGACTTTGGTCCATTGACTGAACAGGATTGCTTTGCCACCGCTGGCCGCAATTTCCTCCATATCCGCCTCGAGCCGTTCCAGCTTCGCACTTTCACCCGTCAGCGGGTCGAAATTGGTGATCTGTTTCAGTCGCAGTACGAGTTCAAAAACGTGCTGGACCGAGATTGAATCGCCAAGTTCATTCAGTTGAATCACCCCTTCTTTTTCCGCCATTTCATAGGCAGACTTTTGAGCAGGAAGCAATTCGAGATACGCATCACGATCAAGCCGTGGCGGCATATCCTTCATCACGAGATTTTTTGTTCGTCGGAGAATGAATTGCTTCGCCAGCGACTGAAGTTGACGCAAATCGGGTGTGGCGTTGGGGGGTACGACTTCGAGAAATTCGTAAAGGGCACCCAATTCTTCCGGACGGTTTTCAATAGGCGTTCCGGTCAAAGCCCAACTGCGTCGACGAGGTAGTGCACGCGCGGTAACGGCGGTACGTGACGTTCGGTTCTTGATTCGTTGCGCCTCATCCAGCACGATCAAGTCAAACTTGGGAAATTCGCCTTCCCCGAATGCAGCAAAGTCCCTGACAAGCGATTCGTAATTCGCAATCAATACGGGAACGCCGGGCATCGTCCAGGTCAGCTTGCGGCGCTCACCGTCCCCCTCGACCACGACAAACGGCAGTTCTTCCGCCCACGTTCGAAACTCTCGCTGCCAGTTTGGAAGTAACGGTTTCGGACAGACGAGTAACACTCGACGGGCCTGTCCACTACGAACCAGCAGACGAATCGCCGTGATCGTCTGCATCGTCTTTCCAAGTCCCATTTCATCGGCAAGCAACGCCGATGATTTGGAAAACAACCAGCCGATCCCTTCGTACTGATACGGGAACGGTTCGAAGGGCATGATCATTTCTTGACCTGCAAGCCACGATTGCAGAGAGGGCTGAAGCAGATAGAAAAGCCTGTCCTCAATCGAAAGCGCATCTTCGGGGGGCTTAATCCGAGTCACTGGCTTCTTAACAGGAAGTTCGTCAAGACCATCAATCAGTGAAGCGACTGTTGGAGGTTCGTAGTCATGCAAGATTTCAATCGGCGGAGCTGCGGATTGTATGATCTCACCCGGGGTCTGCTTGGCCCCGGTTTTATCGCCATCTTTCTTGGCGATTAATGCCATCCCTTCAGGGAATTGAATCCCAAAGGTCGAAACCTTTTGCCGAGTCGGCTTCCACGACGGCATCATGACTGGAGTTTTTGGTAAACTTTGAGGTTCGATTTCAATCGCAGGCCATCGTCGCAGAGCGACATTTTGACCCGACGAGTGAATTTCGACCCGCATCTTCATCGGCACGGCTGTCACCGAGACATCGCTGATCAATTCATCGAGAGAATCCTGTGTATTGCTACCCAGTTCTCGAGCATCGATCTCTTGCAATGGTGTCCAATGAGGACCTTGCAATGGCGAACCGTCGGCACGGACACGGGCTTTTTTTGTAGAATTCGTCTCGGCCATGTGCTCATCCTCGACCGACGTAACGACGCAAGACGGAAAAGTCTTTGAGAAACACCGACGCACCGTCACATGTCTGCGATAATTCAAGCCAAGAGTTGCCTGGATTGATTCATCTCAAAAAAGTAACGGTGGACAGTCAAACGTTATGCTGGCCGGGCCATGCTCAGCCTGATTGTTTCGATGAGCGCTTCTCGAACCCGCTCAAATGGCTCGCGCAGGTCAGCGTCGGCAGGGACCAGTTTTGCAAACTTCTCAATCTCTGTTCGGTCCTCATCGTGCGATGTGTGAAATACAACCGCTTCATTCCCTAGTCTCATAGAATTCGGCAAAGTTTTGTCAGCTTGCCCATTCTGTTCAGTCGGCTGATTTTCGGCGTCGCCTGCTTTTCGTCCGTTTGATGACTTCGCAGAAGAAACCAAACTGACAACGGGGGTCGCCGTTGCATCACGAAGATCAAGTAAATCCAATGATTCCACAAGAACGAGATGTGGTTTGACGCCAACCTTTTCAAGAAGTGTTCGACCGATCAGTTCCCCTAATACATAGGGTTTTAACGTAGGGCCGTACAAGATCTGCTGCGTCCGGTTTGGTTTCACGGGCGCAGTACATTGAAATTCAAGTGGTCGTCCGAATCGGTTGGTAATCAGCAGGCCGCCAACGTATCCTCGTTCCGCGTCCTCAACCGCCGTCAGGAAGCCCAACCGAAACTGGTCGTGATTCCCATGCGACATTCATTTTTCCTTCACGATTTTTCAAAGTGAGTTGCCAAATTAATTTAATCGAGTGGCAACTAGAAAACTCCTTGGTGTCATTCACTTTGATCGTCGGTTCGGCGGTCGGACTTGAGTGTGACGACTCCGTCATCACATCGTCGGACGAAGGGGCTTGCAGGGTTTGGGTAAGAGACGACTGGCCACGGGATTTTTATTCAAGCCGGCGGATCAAGTTCGTGACTACAACCAATACGCCAGCGTATCATCCTGGCACCACAGGTGACCTCGCCGGGACCATCAAAAACGCACGAATCAACGACGTTATTGCCAACATTCTGTTGTCCTTGCGATCAGCAGAACGCTGTTGAAAATAGACCAGTCACTTTTACGCGACCAACCGCGTTTCGTTCGATTACATCGAAGCGGGATCTCGACGCGGTTCTTAGTCTCTTTCCAGTCACGCTTTTGATCGGTGTCTTTGGTTGGAGCAATTACAGCCGCTCCACTTTTATGGAACTCACTTCGGATGAAGACTGGTTTACACGCCAATCGATTGGACTGGGCGTTTTGTGTTTAGGAAATCCTGACCAAATTCAATTGATTTCGGGCGAATTGTCTACACATTTTGCGAAGGCCAACACAGAGCCGATCCTGTATTGCTTCTTGCGTGATGCTCTGAAGGATGTCATTTTCGGTCCACGAAAATTGGAAGAAATCAAGAACTGGTTACTTAGACGGTCAGTTGCTATCAACACTTTTTCCCGTCATTGACATGTTTGTGGAACCAGGCGACGAGGAACTTTGTCGCCAGAACTTCAGCCAGCGAGGAGCACGCTCGTTGAGCAGCGCAATAATCAGCCACCACGATCCTGCGACTAATGCAAAAACAACAAGGACGCCCACAATCGCAGAATGCAGCATTCGTTTCTGGAGATTTTCCACAGGCAGTAGCGCCGCATCTTTTCGCTCTTGAACGACAGCCACCCATTTGGTCTTTCCAACAGGGCTGAAAGCCGCCAACCATTCACCTCCGTAAGTCACAGGATCAAACTGGTTCACAGGGTCGATATAGCGTTCCGTCCGGTCAATTTCTCCGTCCGACGCCGAGGGCTGCTCCCCTTTCCGGTTTTGCCGCATCAATTGTTCAAGATCCTCGAGCACGTCTTTATCGACGATTCCTTCCAACCGCAACTTTTTAAAATCCGCTTCGGTGATTTGCCCTAATTTAGAGTCATCCATCCAGCTATGCGCCAGCAGTTGCCATTGGTGTTCGCTGTCTCGATCTCTCCCATCGACAATTGCCAGTTTCCTGTTCACGCCATCAGCCTCTTTGCTTTGCCAGTTACGCTGGTAATCTTTGATCAAACTCCCCAGCGTCAAGGTCCGGCACAGGACTCCGACGACAGCTTCCCCTTTTTTCGGATCGAAGATGGGAACCGACATTGCCACGACATACAGCTCGCTCGTCGTGGACTTATACGGAATTGAAATATGGCAACTGGTGATCGCGTGGATGTCGACGGGAACTTCTTCAGATTCAGGCCAATCAATTCCACTTCCGTTGAAAAAATCTCGCCGCGCGAGATTCTCATCGGGCCTGGAACTTGGCGGGTTTCTCCAACGCTGTATCCCCGATGCATCAAGTAAAAACCAACTGGCGTCGAGAACACGGCTCAATTCTTCCAGTCGTTTTTCGTTTTCACCTTTAAGTCGATCGAGTCGCTGCTCGAGGGGAAATCGTTGTTCCTTTGGCAAAGTCGCCAGGGCAGCAACTTCCTCGCGCAAGGTGATATCGTTTGCCAGGGTTTCCAATTCATGTCGACGATCTTCGAGTTCGCGATTAATACTGTCGGCCAGCAGGTTCGCCGAAAGGACATCGCTTTCAAGCGCACGTCGGGTCAGATTTTCTTGAGTTGTATTGACCGCATCATTCATGGTGTCCATGGCGAGCGGCACAATGCACAGCAATAACAGCAATGGGAGAATCAGCCCCAGCAGAATCAATGGTCTTCGTGCACGAAATCGTTCTCGACCCGTCAATTTGTCAAGCACGGCTTGCGCGTTGGGAAATCGTTTTGCGGGATCGGCAGCCAGACATCGATCCACGATTTCGGCCAATTGCTGATCGACCCCCGAAACGTGACGGTGCGTCGATGGCTTTGAGCTCGCCTGGACGAGATGGCGATAAATAGCCAAACGATCTTCGAGCGAACTGGCGGCACTCAATCTTCGCTCGTTTTCTTCCGTCCGGAAGGGAGGGCTGCCAGTCAGCATGTTGTAAATCAACGCTCCCAGGGCGTACACGTCCCAGCGGGCATCGGGTACCGCTTTCAAATCGGCCTGTTCCGGCGCCATGTAAAATAATGTTCCCAACGAATGGCTTTGTTCATCCGCCAGACGCGATTGTCCAAAGTCGCAGAGCCGAGGCTCAAAATCCTGATCGAGCAGAATATTCGCCGGCTTCAGATCGCAGTGCAGAATCCCGCTTCCATGAGCATGGACCAGCGCCTGACAGACTCGCGTCGCAATTCGAACGGCATCAGTCGTGGTGAGTGGACCAGCGGCTAACCTGGCGGCCAAAGATCCGTTCTCGAGATACTCCATCACGTAGTAAGGCGGGTCATGGTCCCAGCCGACTGCAAGTAAACCAACAATGTTTCGTGAGGTGTATAAGACGGCCAGCTTTTCGACTTCGCGTCCCAGCAGTGACCAGTCGACTCCACGACGGTGAGTATAGAACTTAATCGCCACATGCTTACCGGTATTTTGCTCGCGTGCCAGCCAGACGGACCCATATTTCCCTTCACCGATTGGTTTGAGAATACGATAACCCGGCACAACAGAAGGTGCCTCGCCCACCAGTTCGCTCAGTTCGAGCGAACTCTGAACGGCATCAGCGTCCTGAATGAGCGTTTCATTCAGAACTTCGTTTTGCTCGTCAGCGGTCACAGATTGTGAGCTCGACAGATCCACTCAGGCCCCCAGTTGACGTCATTCATAAACGGACTTTTCGCTTCTCAGTTCTTTCCATTACTTCTACGATACTTCCATGCAGACTGCAAAGTCGACCAATCGCGATGCGGCGACAGGACCTAGTCAACGTTTAAGGGACGAAAGATTCCAATTTCTTTGTTTGCGGCCGCAGCGTTAGAGCCTTCAAAGCCCCGTACATCATTCTTGAACACAGGCTTCGTCGTCGGACTCTGGTTCCTGATCGGGCTGACTGGCTGTGAGCAGGCAAAGCAGCGCGACGCCACGATCTCTGAACCGCCGCAGCACAATGCAAGCCATCCGCCTGCGGCGAAGAAACAGGACAAGGCACCCAATACGGCATCAGAGAAAGAGTCTCTTTCCCCGCCGATTGTACCTCCCGAACGAATTGTTCGACCTGCCGATCGACGTCCTCGACACGACGATGCCCGTCTTGCCGACGCGGGTGTTCGCGTTTTCGAATCGAAACGACTGAAGCTTTACACGGACATTGATGCCGAAGTGGCTCGCCCGCTTCCGGCCGTGATCGATCAATTGTACGTGGCGCTTGAGGCCTATTTGGGGCCTCTTCCCCCGGACGTCGCTGGATCTGATTTTCAAATATCCGGTTTTCTGATTCGGGACATGGCGTTATTCCGGGAGCTTGGTCTATTACCAGAGGATTTCACAATTGAGCATGGTGCTCAACGACGGAACGAATTCTGGATGCGCGACCAGGAATTCGATTACTATCGGCGACATTTACTGATACACGAAGCCACGCACTGCTTCATGAATTTCATGCCGGGCGTTGATGCCCCGCTGTGGTATCTGGAAGGAATGGCAGAATACTTCGGTGCTCATCAACTTCATGGCCAGGCGCCGGCAACTTTTCGAGAGATGCCAACCTCGCCGCAGGATTTCGCCGGCTTTGGCCGGATCTCGATCATTCGAAAAGACGTTGCTGCAAATAAGCCTTTAACGATCCCCGCGATCATGGCATTAACCTCCTCGGACTTCGTCGCTCCAGATCCGTATGGCTGGTCGTGGGGACTGTGCGCATTTCTCGATGGCAACCCTCGCTACCACGAGCGGTTTCAGAAACTGGGCGGCTTCACCCAGGGAACCCAATTCGTTCGGGTCTTCACCGAGTCATTCGCTGCAGATCAACGAGAATTGGCGACAGAATGGCGTTTATTCCTGTGCAATCTGCAATACGGATACGATATTGCTCGCGCTGCAATCGACTTCAAACCTGGCGAAACTCTTAAGGATGACCAGGCCGTCCAGACCTTCACAATTGAAGCAGCACGTGGCTGGCAATCCAGTCAAGTACTGCTTGAAGAAGGACAGATGTACGAAGTCACCGCCACGGGACGCTTTACGCTTACAGACGAAAGCCCCCATTCGAAACCGTGGGTCAGTGAGCCACGTGGAATTTCATTTCGTTATTTCGACGGGCGGCCGATCGGCACACTTTTAGGTTGCTTGCGGACGGAATCTGGACTCGCTGGAGGAACCGACGATTCGATGCTCAACGTGATCGCACTGGGAAGCGAATGCACGTTTAAAGCTCCGATGACGGGAACGCTTTACCTGAGGCTTAACGACGCATGGAATTCGCTGCACGACAATCACGGCCATGCGACGGTCGAGATCCGAAAAAGACTTCAACCTTAAGATTAGCTGAAAAGTTAATTGAGTACTTTCGGAAATCCTCTCTCGTTTTCAATCTGAATCCAGACACAATCCAGTTTTCTTGTCTTCGACACCATGATACGATTCATCCGTCACCATTCACTGAATATTGAAACGAAATCAACGATTGCTGGCGACGTCTGGCTTTTCCGCTGTCGGAATCGGCATGGATGAGACGTAGCGTATCGTCAACGTTTAGGGTTCAAGATGCTCTGGGAGCAACGAGTCCGATATGCGGCTTTGACCGATATCGGTTTTCGCCGAAAGAATAACCAGGATTCCTGTGCGGTCACTCTTTGCCAGACGAAAGAGGAATGGGAAGAAGGGGGACACTTATTCGTCGTCGCCGACGGGATGGGTGGCCACGCGGTCGGCGAGCTGGCGAGTAAGATTGCCACCGATACGATTCCTCATATGTTCGCCAAGCTTCACGGAAAGCCACCTTCCGAAGCATTAAAAACGGCCATCGAAGAAGCGAATGATGCGATCAACGAGCGGGGAACTCAGAACCGTGACTTTCAACGAATGGGAACCACCTGTTCGACACTTGTCCTCTGCTCACGAGGCGCAGTGATCGGACATGTTGGAGACAGCCGCGTTTATCGAATTCGCAAGTCGCAGATTGATCAACTCACATCCGATCATAGCCTCGTCTGGGAAATGATTCAGTCGCGCCGAATGAATCCTCGCGATGCCGAACGTCTTTGTCCACGAAACGTGATTACTCGTTCGCTGGGGCCCGAACCGGTCGTAAATGTCGATATCGAAGGGCCACTCCCTGTACTGCCAGGCGACATTTTTCTGCTCTGCTCGGATGGTCTTTGCGGCTTGCTCAGCGATGCCGAGATTGGCATGATTGCTGGAACGGTTCCACCGCATGAAGCATGTCGTCTGCTTGTCAATCTGGCCAACTTGCGCGGCGGCCCCGATAACATCACGGTGATCGTGGTTCAAACGGGTGACGTCCCTGAAGGGGCTGATGTTGTCTACGATCTTCCACCACAGCCGTCTCGATTTGAGGGATTAAGCTGGGCTGGATTCGGTTTGATGTGTCTGTTTGCGGCCCTGTTTCTCGTCGGCCTCTATTTCTTCGAACTGGATAAAGAACGACGGTTGCAAGGGGGGGCAATTCTTGCCTTCGCCACCCTGTCAGGAATCGGGTATTGGACTTGGCACCGTAGTCACAACCAGCCAAAGCCGGTGGAATATGATCCTCGTTCGACCGTTGCCTGGCGTCCCTATCGCGTCGCACCGGCACGAATCACAGACGAATTCGTTGACCAATTGACTCGGATGGAGGCTGACCTGCAACGGGCCGCGATTGAAGACCACTGGCCGGTCAACTGGACGGAATACGAAGAAGTCTTTCGTAAGGCACGTAACGCAGTGGAAAAACGACTTTTCGGTCGGGCACTGGTTGAATACGGACGGCTGTTCGATTTGTTGATGACTGCAATTCATCAACAAAGAAAAATGCAACAACAAAAGGAACAGCAAACTCCAAAAAAGGGGAGCGCACCCTCCGTCAATACGTTGAAAGAAACCGAGCCGAATGGATCCAAACCCAAGCCCATGCCCGAAATCAAATTGCCACCGGGCAACCACTGATCACGGATAACCACCCCCGCATCGGTGGTAAGGTTCGGTCAGATTGCGGTCAAAATTCCCTTAATCGAATTCACCAGCTCACCTTCAGGAACGGTTGCCGTTGTTCCCTCCGCAAGCGATTTAATCTGCCAGACCCCTTTGGCAAACTCGTCGGAACCAGCGATCAAAGCAATGCGAAAACCTTTTCGGTCGGCGTATTGCAATTGCTTGCCCAGTTTTTTTGCATCGGGAAAAACTTCAGTCCCTATCCCCGCAGCGCGGAGCAGTCGAGCCACTCGCAGGTAGTCGCCCAGTCGGCCTTCATCGAACTGAGTCATCAGCACCGGGGCTGGGGTCGCTTCCGTTCCAAGTAGTTTCAACTCTTCCATCGCGGCCAGCAGGCGATCAAGCCCCAGGCTGGCACCGACACCCGGTAGACGCTCTTTCGTGAACAGCCCCGCGAGATTGTCATACCTGCCGCCCGAACAGATACTGCCGATCCCGGGAAGATCGGTAAGGAACGTTTCGTAAATCGTTCCCGTGTAGTAATCGAGACCCCGTGCGATCGAGACATCCAACTCGATTCGTTCAGAGGGTATTCCCGCAGTTGCTGCGGCGGCAAACAGTTGCCGAAGTCGGCTGACTCCCAGTAAAACCGATTCGTTTCCAGCAAACCTGGACGCCAGAGAATCAAGATCCGTATCGGGACCGACGGTCAGCAAGACTTGCTTGGCCTGATCGATCGTTGTTCCCACCTTATCAACCATCTCGGCAAGTACCCCGTCTTCACCGATCTTTGGCAATTTATCGATTGCACGAAGCACGCCGACAGTCTTGTCCGTCAGCCCGAGAAAACTGAGCACGCCGTTCAAGATCAATCGGTTGTTAACCCGAATCGTAAAGCGCTCGAATCCCAAGCCGATCAGCAAGTCGTGAATCACAAGCAACGTTTCGATGTCGGCCGAGTTCGACTCGGTGCCGATCGTATCAAAATCGCATTGGATGAACTCCCGGTATCGTCCGCGCTGAGTGTTCTCACCGCGCCACACGGGGGCGATATGGTAGCGTTTGAACGGCATCCCCAACGCGGACGAATGTTGAGCGGCAAATCGAGCGAGAGGGACAGTTAAATCGAAACGCAGTGCAATATCCCGTTCGCCACCGTCTTTGAAGCGAAACAGTTGCTTGTCAGACTCTTCGCCACCCTTCCCCGTCAGGATTTCGGCGTACTCCAATGCAGGAGTATCGATCGGACTGAAACCATAACTACGGAAAACGCGTCGGGCCGTCTCCATCAGACGTTCACGAACGAGCATGACTTCAGGAAGGAAGTCTCGAAAACCTTTGAGGGTACGTGGTTCGATCAAGTTAGACACAAAAAATTCCATTCAACTACTGAGCATGGGCAGGGTCGGAAGGTTCGGTTCACCCGCTTTTTTCCGTGGTTGCGGTTTCGGTGGAAGTACGGCTTCCGCATATTCCCAAAGCTGATCGGGTGACTCGAAATATTTGTCGTAACAGGCGTCGTTGTCGTATTCGCAATTATCCGTGGTGTACGTCCGGCAGATCTGCGGACGCGTGTTATAGATGCCGCATCGGTTGTCTTCCATGAGGTTTTGACAATCCCCGAAGACGAGCAGATACCATGTCCCGCCGTCGACAAAAATCGCAGTTCGACCGTGCATGACGTACCATCGCATATGATCGAAGTCACCCCAGGTCGTGGGGGTCTCAATCGGCAATGCAAAATAACGACAGCATCGACCGGTGCAATAAGTGCATAACACTTCACCCGGCTTGAGATCCGAACGACGAACTTTCGCTTTCGCCATGGCTTTCCCTCTTTAAACTCCTTTGAATTCACGCCCGAAGTGTAACGGCTGGCTTTGTTCGATGGTATCGAACCACGTTCCGTAGCATGGGCTTCAGCCTGTGCCCCACGACATCAGCCGCGTGTTGAAAGCCGACAGGACAAAAAAACAACCTCTTCGCATGGTGTTTACCGAAAAAAGTCATCGGGATTGCTCGCATCCAGCGTCTTCGATTTGTAGCATTTCAGTGTCGAGGAATTTGTTGAGTTCTTTGTGAATCTTTGAAATTAAGGTGCCACTGCTTGACCGTCTTCGTTCAAGCAGTGCTCTTGGACCGACGGAATAAGAAGTCACTGCTTCTCCGAAGACTCCGCAGCAGTGGCACAGGTTTTCTGGGCCAGTTTCCGTTTTTCGAAATTGTTGGAAAGTTCAATCGATGAAAAATCAGACTTCGACTGACGCAACCTCACGACGGGGTTTTCTGAAAGCAAGCTCCGCAGTCGCCAGCGCTGTGAGTTTCAGTTTAAACTCCAGCCTGTTCGCTGCCGGGAGTGACCAATTGAAGGTTGGTCTCGTCGGTTGCGGCGGACGAGGAACTGGTGCGGCAGGAGAAGCTCTGCAGGCAGACTCGCAATCCAAACTGGTCGCGGTCGCCGATCTCAGCCTGAGCGCGATCGATTCGAGCTTGAATAATCTCAAAGCAAACAGGCGAATCGAACAACAGATCGCAGTCACCGATGCCAGCAAGTATGTAGGACTTGATGCCTTTAAGAAGGTCATCGATCAATCCGACGTTGTGCTGCTGGCATCGCCGCCGGGCTTCCGCCCGTACCATCTGCGTGCTGCAGTCGAAGCCGGAAAACATATCTTTACCGAAAAGCCGATGGCGACCGATGCACCTGGCGTCCGATCGGTGATGGAGTCGGTCAAGATCGCCAAAGAAAAGAATCTTGCCGTCGTGGCGGGATTCTGCTGGCGTTACGACCTGGCACGCAGGGAACTTTTCAAGCGAATTCACGAAGGTCAAATCGGTGACGTTGTCGCCGTTTACGGCACTTACTTGACGAGTCCCGTGAAGCCAATGCCTCCGGAAAACACTCGTCCAGCCGGGATCACCGATCTCGAGTGGATGGTCCGCAACTGGTACAATTTCACGTTCCTCTCGGGGGACGGCCTTGTCGAACAGGCCATTCACACTGTCGACTGGCTGCAGTGGGTCATGAAGGATGCCCCTCCTGTCAGTTGCACAGCGATCGGCGGCCGTCAGGTCCCGGCTCATGGTGGCAATATCTACGATCACATTGAAGTGAACTACGAGTGGGAGAACGGAGCACGAGGGTTCCTCGCCCAGCGTCAAATCGTCGGTTGTCACAACGAAAACAACCTGCTGGTGATGGGAACGAAAGGGAATGCCTACATCAAGGGGGGGGTACGGATTACTGGACCCAATGCCTGGAAATACGAAGGCCCCAATCCCAACATGTACCAGGTCGAACACGACGAGTTTTTCGATTCGATCCGAACCGGCAAGCACATCAATAACGGCGACCGAATGGTCACCAGCACGATGGCCGGAATCATGGGTCGCATGGCCGGTTACACTGGCAAGCAAGTCACCTGGGACATGGCCCTCAATTCAAAGCAGGTCCTGATCCCTGAAATCACCAGTTGGGAAACGAAAGTCGACGTCCCGCCACTTGCTCGCCCAGGAGTCACACCGTTTATTTGATGATGGTTCAAGGCTGTTTGGCAGAGGCGTTCCAAGACGTTCGCTCGCTGAAGAATAGCAGAAGTTAAGGATAAGATGCCGGGGAAATTGTTTCAAAGGCGGCATTCTGAGCGAAACATTAATTTCGAATATCTACGTTTCCAATTGCAATTTTGAACAATCCCTCGGTCGACGGCGGGTGTAAGATTCGAAGCATTACGCCGTGCTTCCCCTTCGACTTGGGTGCGTGGATCTCCAATCGGTATTTTAAGATGTCCCCAACCACCTCCAGCGGTAACAATGCGGCCGCAGTGCATCGATCGTCGCCCTCCGGATCTGTTTGGAAGAATTCGACGTAGATAATACCGCCCCGATGCTTGGGCTTCGCTACAGTCAGCTGGCCCTCAAAGGCCAAGCCGGCCCCAGGCGGAATCGTGCTCGGCAACTCGAGGTCTACGATCTGGTTCGGATAATTTTCAAGGTGAATCAAAGGTACGGAGATCACCGTGGGATCGATGATTGGTTTTGGATCGTAACTGACCTTCGCATAATTAAACCCCGAGTCCGGCATCGGCTGATCTGCGTCTCGATAACCACATCCAATCAACAAAATCATTGCTGTGCAAAGCGCAGTCTTGATTTCAATTGAAGTAGGGGTTCCATAATCGTCCCAACGCATCTGATTTCCTTGAAACTTTCTACGAGCATCTGCGTTACAACACAGTATGAGGACCGGTAATGGTCCCGGTGACATTCGGAATGACGGGAAATAGCATGTCTTGAATTTCGGTATAATGGTCCGGCACCTTCATCCCAGGCATCCCGGGTATTGGGGGACTCGGTGTCCATCCACCGGGTGGTGCAGGAATGATTCCCGCCCACAAATACGGCGGCGCACCTCCCATGATGCTGAGTGCTGGTACTGATACCTGCCCTTCTGTAAAAGGAACAAGATTACCCGCCGCATCAATCACTAACATCCTAAACATGAAATTCCCAGCGGTAGGAAAAAGTGCCACCCCGCCGCCAGTCACAGTGTCGTTTGTACGATATGTCATCGGACTTATCGGATACATGATGAACCAAGCGTCCGCGCGAACCGCCGAAAACATGATAGACAAGACGACGAACCCAATCAGTAACACGTTTTTCATTTCAGTTCCTTTTTCCGAATGGAGACTCCGAACAAAAGTTTCGCGTGCGCTTGCACGTGAAACGACATCAATTGCCGATATTCTGTGAGATTCTTGATCCGATTTCGCGCCACGCATTGCGATCGATCGAGTCGGAAATAAAAACAACGTGCCCGTCGCCATATAGCAGGTTTACCCCGCCTGTATGCATGCTCGCAGCGCTGTACGCACCGTAAGTAACACTGGATGCGTTTTGGCAACTGGGTCGATCTGGTGGAAGAATGTGATTGTACATTCCGAAACCAGGCGTACCCAAGTACCAAGGAACACCGCGCATCAATGGAAAGCCGCGCCAGCCGTAACTGCGCGGCTCCGGAGGAATTGCCTCACACGTCTCCGCGAACTGATCCAACTCATCCGAAGCTGTCAGAGAAGTTGGAGTTTGCCACACGACTCGTAGCCGATTCCAAGATTGGTCTCCGTGCAGAAGTTCCGACATTGCGGCAGTATTGGAAAGCCCATCAACAACATCAGCCGCCCGGACGAAGCCGCCTGGAAATCGAACTCCACCTGACCTAAATCCGAGATTGAAAAACCCGTTATATCCATCCTTTTGAATACCAGTTCCATAACACGCTGCGTAATTGGTGGAAGCGACGGTCGCCTCCGTTCCAACCTTGTGCGATGCGGGCGATGGATCATTCGGGCAAAGATAAAGGTCCAACGTGACGCTAGATATTTTACCATAAGGATCGCGAGATGTCCGGTCTAGCGGGATTTGATATAGCGATGCCTGATCAATAAAAGGTAGCAATTGATACTTGTGGAGACTTCCAAGTGGATATACTCCATACTCAGATTCATAATTGATTATCGCAATACCAAGCTGCCGAAGATTTGAGCTGCAATGCATCCGCTGCGCTGCAACGCGAGATGACAACACTGCAGGGGCGATAATGGCGAGAAGTAAGCCAACAACCCCTAATGCGATCAAGAATTCGAGTAAAGTGATTCCCCTACGTGAATTCGTCGTAACCGGGATTTTGCTCTGGCAAATCACGGAATGCTTCAATTCGCATTTTCTTGAAGCATGGAAGTGATCTGCACATTGATGCACTATTAAACTTTTTGTGGCAATTGACGTCGAGCAAGTTAGATTCATGAGCAACTCCAATTTGAGGCGTACAACATCCACAACGAACACAGTCGTAGCATGAGATCACCTGAAAAGCGATAGATCGCACAAAAATTGAGCTTCAGGCGATTAGATGCGAGTATCTTTTGAGCCCACCTGTAGCGTTTGTTACGCAAACAGGCCGTGGGACTCGGTGTACTGGACTCAATCCCTCTCTTCCCACGGGCGAGCCTATGACCTATCGCTTCCGTATCGTTTGAGACTCGGTATTCAACGCTTTTGGCGGAAAGTCAAACGACAATTCGTGCCGGCCGCGACGAGACTTCCTTTTCGTGGAGAAAGCAGGTTTCCGAGGCGTATCCCCGGGGTCGCCATCCCGATAATGCAGTGACAAAAAGGGCGTAATTAACGAAACAGAAATCAACTGGTCTGCCGCAATCGTTATTCGAGGCGGAGTTGTGCGCATAAGTCTTTAAGTTGAGAAACGTCAATTTCAGGGACTCACCTTTTTCGTCGAACGACCTGCCTCCCCAAGCTTATCTTTGATTGACAAATTCACTGACGAAATTGATCAAAGCCGGATTCGGTTGAAAAATCGTTTCAATAGATTTCTTGCCTTGAAACCGGTTACTCATCGCGGCCTCTTCGATGGCCATGTTCAACATTCGAGGGAGTTCGACCTCGGTCTCAGCGACCTGTAAGAAGGGGAGTTTTCGAAACTCGCGAACAGTCGCCAACTGGTGTTCGTTCCGCTGTTCACCCAGCGAGGCACGCTTTGGCATCACGATCAGCGGCTTTCTGAACTCAACCGCAGTAATGATCGTCCCCATGCCAGCATGCGCCACAACGAATTGGGCTCGCTCGAAAGTGTTTCGATAATCCAAAGGGGGTAGAAACCTGACATATGGACAGTTTTTTGGAAGATAACGTCCGTAACCGATTTGCGCAACAATCTCTTTCTGACAGTCTGCAGGGCGAGTCAGAATCCACTCATCAAACGCCTGAACCAGCCGATCAAATGGATCGACGTTGCCCACGGTGAGAAAAACATTAGCAGCGCATTTTGACACAGAATTGATACCATCCGGATTCGCGTCTTGATTTAGGGCCCGCGTCCGCCGTAACTGTGCATTTCACGAACCAATGAAACTCAAAAAAATGTTTTGACAAAGCACGATAAGATCTATCGCTTTATCAGCCGTGATCAGTTTCTGAATGATTCAATATCGCCCAATTTCGAAAACAAGCGACACGCGCCGGCCCCAGTCAAACAAAAAGTTTTTCCATCGCGACAAGAACATTGTTCTCATTGCCAGAAGGTCAATCATCTTCAGCGATGCCGCATTTTTCATCGACAAACCTGAGTCCCTGAAGTTCGAAGTGATCATCACAGAGACGTACGGCGACAAAATCACGACCCCCGCCGCCGAACAACGACCAAAAATCGCTTCATGAGCACCTTCCAAACGTTAAGAAAGAAGTAGCGACAATGTATTGACAGATAACTTCTTTCTTGTATTTTTATATCGTTTTTTGTGTTTTCGATTAATGACATAGCGGAGTGACGAGTGAGTTGTCTTGAGAATCGAAAGCTGAAGGATCAGGACACCGATTTCTTTGTTGATCTGGTCTTTGCTTGAGGTACTTGACGTCGGAAGGGTTGCCGAAGTTTCTGGGGTTCGTGGCGCTCCTGGCGAACCGCCTGAGGCGGCTCTCGACTTTCTCCAATTTACTTTTTGAGCCGTTACGGTCCTTTCAAGTACCACAACGATTTTGATATTTGAAAACTCGGAAAAGAAATTTAATACGGATCACCCCGTCGTCGACTGGAGGCGACGGACGATCCGTGGCGGTTCGTTGTACGCCCGCAGCATGGTGCGCGACGGCCGAAGCGGCCAGAATGAAAGTATGAGTGCGTAGAAACATGGAACAAACGAAAGCTGGTCAACATATCAGCTTTTTTGCCGGTTGCAAAAAGGGGAGGTGTTTGATAGTTCAGCAGAACTCAACAGCCAACGCTTAACACCTGTTCTGAGAATTCGTTTGGAATCCATAGTTGCGCAAACTCTTCATTGTTGCGCGAATGCTGTCATCGGCGATCAGCATTGTGGCCTGAGATCGGCGGCTGGAAGCCGCCGATACGGTCTTGGCCATCGTCGCGCACCATTGTTGCGCAAACTCTCATAATCCTGAAATCTCGAAAAACAACTGTTTTCTGCCATAGTTGCGCAAGTTGTTGAGCGAACTTGTCTCATTTGTTTTTGACGAGATGATTTGTTCCGTCAAATGAAATGACGGCGGGCTTGTCGTCAATCACGGATTCGAGGTGGACCGGCCGCGCCCACAACTTATGCAGATTTCTTAATGTGTCCTGCGCATAGTCTTGTTTCAGTTCCACACCCTGGAACCGGTGTTGCAGGTAAAGTTCGCCCCGGTTGCGGTGGTTTGCATCGACGACGTAGATGAACGGTCGACTGTGATTCGTCAGACTGTTCAGCAATTGGGCTTTGACTTCCTGGAATTGCCGGGACGCGATTTCATAATTCTCACTGCTGTCGTTGAATGCAAATGAGAACATCTTGTGCTTCTTGCAGAATTCCGGGGTGAGGAACGTGTCAATGAACGTAATGTCATTGTGAATCCGCCTGACTTCGAAGATCTTTTTGCGGCCGAGACCCAGTTGCTTGTCCCACCTCTGCTTTTCTTCCCAGTTGTCACAATCTTCGTACTCAGCACCGAACTGGCCGCGATTCCAGCGTTCTTCAATGTCACGGTAAAGCTCGATCCCGATCTTGTACGGATTGATTCGTTGAGGGCTCATCGCCACGGTACCACTATGGTGGTCGGCATAGTCGATCACTTCGGCATCCGTCAGGCCGTGTTTCGTCATCAGAGTGGTGTGCCAGTAACTGGCCCAGCCCTCATTCATAATTTTCGTCTGACCCTGGGGCGCGAAGTAATAGGCCTCGTCGCGGATAATGGCGAGAATGTCATGCTGCCAGTCCCGTAAGGGAGCATGTTCCAGCAGAAACAGCAGCACATCTCGTTGCGGTTCGTCAGGGAACGAACGCTTTTTCTCCCGATCCTCTTCCTGCTGATGCTTTTCACGAGCAGCCTTTTCCAGGACTTCAGGGGGATTGATGAACGAATCCATGTAGCCCTTTGATGGCAATCGTCCTGACTGCATGTATTCAAAATCATCTTCGCGAAGGAGTGCCGCGTGCGGAAGTGGCATGACGTCTGGTGCCCGCTTGATGTGCATCGAGTGCATATCGATTAAGTCTTCCAGCGACAGACAGGCGTCAATGAACTCTTCGACTTTCTCAAAGCCATAACGGTCAACATACTGGCTGACACGAGTGGCGTGATTAGCCATCTGATCCAGCATCTTGCGATTCGTCTGGCCAAACCAGGCATTATTCTTGAAGAAATCGCAGTGTCCGTAGACGTGAGCGATCACCAGCTTTTGATCGACCATCTCGTTTGTGTTTAACAGGTACGCATAACAGGGGTCGTTGTTGATGACCATTTCGTAGATGCGCTGCAGGCCGTACATATGCGTCTTAAGCAGTTGGTCGTATTCGGCCCCGAAGCGCCAGTGGGGATACCGAACCGGAAATCCGCCGTACGCGGCAAACATGCACAATTCTTCGAGATCCAGCACCTCGAAAATGGTTTCGAAGAAATCCAGGCCGTAACTTTTCGCGAGTGCCTCCATCTGAAGCTGAATGTCGCGAAGTTGAGGCGGCAGTGTTCGGGCGGTCGAAATGGCCATGGGCTTCCCTGCAACAGTGACAAATCATCGTCAATTGGAAAGTGGACACGTATTCAGACCAGATTCCGCTTTCCGAGCTTGAGGTATGAGACCAGAAACAACACGTAAAAGATCGCATCCGCGATGGCACAGATTCTGAACAGCGACGGCACAATGGATATCACACAATAATATCCTACCAATCCACAATAACTGAGTTTTAAAAGCAGTCCATATCGAATCAAGTTACGCTGGCTGACAGGATCATAGGCCACTGCAGCAAACATCAGGCCGAAAATCATCAGCATCAAAGCTGCGAATTGAATGGATCCCCAGTGATTCGGAGCGGGAATTCCTGCCCATTCAAAAATGGCGGGACCGGCAACGAGAAAACCAAGACCGAAAAGAATGTCAGAGAGTGCCGCGACGACGAAGATCAATCGAATCTGGAAGTGCGACATGGAAATCCGTTCCGAGTCCGTGGTGCGTCAATTGGTTTCTTTGAGTCCAAATTCCTTCAGCGGGTCGTGCCTCATCAACCAGTCGGCAAGTAAGGCTGGTGGTAATCTAGCAGGGAATTCGGTTTCTGCCGAGCCAAATCGTGATGTCGACACATGAACTCTCACATTGATTCCGCTCTTGTTACGGAGAAGCTATACTCCACTCGACTGAAGGATCAGGCGATTGTGAGCTGTTTTCAGTTGAGAAATTTCGACTGAGTGACAAAAAGAACTTTTGACCGGTGGTGTACGACATGACGGCGACGTCGAAAATCTTGATTGCCGACGACAATCTTCAGAACTGCGAACTGCTCGATGCGTACCTCGCTGATGAAGACTACGAAATCGCAATGGCCCATGACGGACGAGAGACGTTGAAAAAGGTCCTGGAATTCCAACCTGACCTGATTCTGCTCGATATCATGATGCCCAAGCTGAGCGGATACGAAGTTTGTAAACAGTTGCGAGCCGACGCATCGACTCGCGACATCCCCGTTCTCATGGTGACAGCCCTCGCCGAAATGGGGGATATTGAACGCGCGGTTCAGGCTGGTGCAGACGATTTCCTGACAAAGCCAGTGAACCGACTGGAACTGACAACGCGAGTCAAATCGTTACTTCGCGTCCGACATCTGACCAGTCAACGCGACCGCCTGTTGGCCTATCTCCAGGAAGTCGACGCCGCTGCCGTGAAAACCTTGAATTTAAAGCCTTAAGAATCTGGCAATTCAACTTGCTGCATTCGGTCGACGAGTCCGCATTTTCGAGTTTTGTTGATTTCGTTATGATCCGTGCCATGTCGAGGTTTTCAGATTTTGTCCATGTGGGCGTTCAGCCCACAAAATGTTGTGGCACACGGGCGAAAGCCCATGCTACGGTTTATGGCTCGCCATTTTCGATGGACAAAATCTGACGCCCCGTCAAGAAGATTTCCAAGACTGAATGCATCAGCGCCATTGCGGAAGTGTCTTTGAAACCGGAGACTTCCGTCCAACGTTCTCGCTTTCCAGCCGATTTCTAGAAGACCGCATGAGCAGACCTAATTCGACCGTCGTCGCCGGTTCCAACTCCAACGAGCCTTCACCGGGCAAGCCGCATCAGGATGCCAGCCGGGAAACGCTGGAATCGATTGCTTTTGCATTCGTTCTCGCACTCCTGTTTCGGACATTTGTGGCCGAGGCGTTTGTAATTCCGACCGGCTCAATGGCGCCGACGCTATTCGGTAGAAATAAGGAAATTGTCTGCGGAGAGTGTCACCATCATTACGAGGTCGGTGCAAGCGAAGAACTGGATGAAGAAGGGTATCTTATCCGGAGAATCGAAGAGTCGATTTGCCCTAACTGCCGTTATCCGAACAAGATCCGCGACTTGCCCGTGTTCAAGGGCGATCGAATTCTGGTCAATAAGTTTCCTTACCAGATCGGCAACCCCGAGCGGTGGGATGTCATTGTCTTCCGCTATCCGGAAGACATGCAAAAGAATTACATCAAACGACTTGTTGGTCTTCCCGGTGAGACAATTCTGATCTCGCAAGGGGATGTTTATGCCCGTCAGGGCGATAAGGGTGCCTTCGAGATCCTGCGAAAACAGAATCCCGACAAGCAGAAGGTGCTGCAATTATTGGTCTACGATGATCGACATCCGCCAGTCGACTTACTGGCAAAAGGGTGGCCGGAACGATGGACTCCAGTATCGCGGACAGATTCTGCAGACGCGATTGATGGATGGAGCTACGACGAAAAGAGCTGGCGTCATGATCCGAAAACGCGAAGCTTCTCTCTCGACGCCACGGCCGAAACCAAATGGATTCGTTACCAGCATCTTATCCCTTCTACCGTTGAATGGAGCGAAGTCGGCGACCAGAACGAACCCTTGAAGAAGCCTCGGCCCCAGTTGATTACCGACTTCTGCGGTTACAACTCTTGTACGGGTGGCCGCAGTTTCAATATCGATGATGATCGCTTCTGGGTTGGTGACCTGACGCTGAACTGTACTGTCGAGATTACCTCGGTCACCGATGCACAATCGGAGTTGATTCTCGAGTTATCCGAGGGGGTGCGTCGATATACGTGCCGCATCAACGTCACGTCAGGCGAGGCAACGCTACTTCAGAATGACGATATGTCAGCGAATTCCAGCTCGATCAAAGTCGAGATGGCAAAAGCTTCGACCCCCGTCCGTGGACCTGGTACATACACGTTCACCTTTGCCAATGTCGATGATCGACTATGCCTGTGGGTGAACAGCAACTGGATGAATAGTGGATTGGTTCCATTTGGTTCCAAGGCCGAGTTCGATGCACCGGATAACCGCAACCCTCAGGAATCCGACCTGATCCCCGCCGGAGTTGCCGCGATTGGTCTCAGTGCTCGCGTATCAAATCTTGTCCTGCAACGAGACATTTACTACCGTTCTGAACGTGTTCCAAATGATGCCGGTGATTATACCTCGCCTGAACCGGAACTTTCGGAATCGCTGCGGATCAGAGAATACCTCACTGATCCTGACGAGTACGGCAAGATCTACTCGGGTAAGCACAATGACGCATTATTTGGAACGCTGGGACCGGATGAATTTTTTGTGATGGGGGATAACAGTCCGCGCAGCGCGGACAGCCGACTTTGGCCGAACGTCAGACGTCACGCTCCGAACCGCCACGCGGTTCCTCGACAGGCTCTTTTGGGAAAAGCGTTCTTCATCTACTGGCCGCACGGAATACCATTCCTCAATGGTGGAAAAGGATATCCTGTCATCAATCACACCCCCTACCGAAACCAACGTGGAGAAGCTGTTGTCGATACGTATCCTGATTACGCGGCACCGTTCTATCCGCAGTGGTGGAGATGGAAACGGATTCGCTAGCACGAATCATTGAAATTAATCAGACAGTTGATGCCAAAGGCATCCGAGACAAAGACGTCATGGAGGACGAACATGTCATTGTTGCAGTGCGTTAAGCTCGTAAAACAGTTTCCTGGCAAGCGTGCCGTCGATGGCGTTTCGTTTCACGTCGACCCGGGCGAGGTCGTCGGCCTGCTCGGTCCTAACGGAGCGGGCAAATCGACCAGCTTCAGTATGGCTGTCGGACTCGTGACACCGACCGAAGGTCGCGTCATCTTCAATGGAACCGATGTCACTCGCTGGCCACTCTATAAGCGGGCTCAACATGGGATGGGTTATCTGCCGCAGAACGATAGTGTCTTCGGTAAATTGTCGGGCGAACAGAATCTCTACGCCGTGCTGGAATTCCAACCCCTGTCATACCGCGACAGAATGGCTCGTGCGGATGAGTTACTCGACATGTTCGGCCTGTCACAAAAGCGGAAACAAATGGCCGGGACCCTATCGGGGGGAGAACGACGACGGCTGGAAATCGCTCGTTGTCTGGCCAGTCGACCCAAACTGATCCTGCTTGACGAACCGTTTACCGGAATTGATCCGGTCACTATTCACAGCATTCAGGATATCATCGCGGACCTACGTCAAAGCGGGATTTCGATCCTGCTAACAGACCATCGCGAGCGAGAAACACTGACAATTACGGATCGCAGCTACATCGTATTTTCAGGTCGAATCCTGGTGAGTGGTGACGCCGCAACGGTCCTTGGCGATGAAAATGCCCAGAAGTATTACTTTGGTAAACGCTTCGACGCCAGTTCGATCATCGAAAGTAAAGGAGCGTTTCAAAGTCAGATTGACGCAGCCGCCGCGGCGGCTGCGGCTGCTGCATCAGCAGCGACGGCTGGAGACAAGGCCGCCTGAGACCGGCCTGATGGAACGATGTCTTCACATCAATAGATAAGACATCCTTTTCGCAATCCAAGCTCAACCCCACCCCCTCCACGGGGGTGGTTTAACGGGCCTATGCCCTAGCCCGGATGAAACGTTAGCTCGACGCGCAAGCGAGGGATCTTCTCTTTATTTTCAAGGGAATCAGATCCCTCGCTTGCGCGTCGGGCTAACGTTTCAGGGTGTTTTTTGTGATGATGTTTCAACTGTCGATCGATAAAGATCTTGCGTCGAATCGCAGAGAATGTGTGAATAAACTGAGCGAGTGTCGGAATTCAGAGTCATCAGCTTCGATGGTCCTGGTGCAAAAGCCCTTTAACCACCCCCGTGGAGGGGGTGGGGTCGCTTTGCCTTTTATGCAGCCGATCCAAGGTCATCGGCCAGGCTGATCAACGTTTGCCAAAGAGAATCCCCTTCTTCAATAAAGGCAGAAGTCGATACCGCCAGCACGCCGAGGATCTGATTCGTTTCCTTCTGACGAATCGGAACTGCCAGAGAAATATTCGCACCGAATCTGGCGATCCAGGTGGCAGATCCATCCAGCCCCGAATCTTTCGGATCGCGTCGGCCGATGGCAGGCTTTGCCGTCACTGCCGCTTTCACAATTCCCAGGCCAATCTGATCAAGGGGAACTCGGCGAGTTGCCGCCTGAAATCCTGAACTGACTTCCAGCGGCATATCACTCGCCCAGCCAAACCCGACCAGGACTAGATGGTTCTCTTCCAGACGCCATAACCCCGATGCTCGCGACTCGGTTTCTGTCACGAGTCTCGCAAGCAGTTCATCAAACGAACTTTCTGCTAGCCACGCTGAACGGAATTCTTCCATCAATCCCATTTTAAATTCCAGATTAAGGTTTCTGTGCCATTGCTTCGGAGTCCTCGGAGAAGCAGTGGCTTCTTCTGCTGGCCAAAGAGCACTGCTTGACCGAAGACGATCAAGCAGTGGCACAGTATTCAGAAATTCGACAAAGTTCGAGCGATGAAAGCCGTCGGTGGTTTAGATCTCGCCGTTTCATAGAAAAAGATGGGCCGACATTGGCCTGACGTTACGGACAACCGGCCGGAAATCAAGGTGGGCCAGGATTTGAGTTTCAACATCGATTCCGGGAGCCACCTCAATCAGTTCGATCCCATCGGCTACCAGGCGAAACACCGCACGTTCGGTTACGAAAAGGACGTCATGCTGCCGATCACGAGCCGTTTTTCCGCTGAACGAGACTTGCTCCACTTCGTTCACGAATTTCCGGTTTGTCCCTTCACGAATGATCCGCAGGCAACCATTTTCGATCGCAATTTCCAAACCTCCGGAAGTGAGCGTGCCGCAGAAAACTAATCGCTTTGCACTTTGAGAAATGTTAATGAAGCCCCCGACACCCGCCAGGCGTGAACCGAATCGAGAGACGTTCACGTTGCCGTGGCGATCGATTTGAGCCGCCCCGAGTGCCGCGAAGTCCAATCCGCCGCCGTCATAAAAGTCGAATTGGGCTGGCTGATCGACGATCGCTTGCGGATGAACTGCGGCTCCGAAACTGAGCCCTCCCGCGGGCATTCCACCGATCGGTCCGCTTTCAACGGTTAACGTAATTCGATCAAGCATCCCCCGCTCAGCCGCAATTCGAGCGATCCCCTCGGGCATTCCGATTCCTAAATTCGCTATGGCGCCAGGCTGCAGTTCGTCGCAAGCTCGTGCAGCGATGATTCGGCGTTCATCCGGTGGCAACTTCGAGAGTGATTTGAAAAAACTCGCAGCGTCAACCGGCGATGCGGGTTGAAAATAGGTTTCGTTCAAAGGTTCTGCGAATGTCTGTGGGTGCTCGCTTAATTCCGAAACGACAACCCGATCAACCAGAATTCCGGGAACACGCACCTGGACCGGAGGAAGCGGGGATTCAAGTACCTGTTTGACCTGGGCCAGGACGATCCCGCCAGAATTGCGAACCGCTTGAGCAATCTGCAGCACATCGCCGATGACCGCTTCGTCTTCCATCGACAGGTTGCCATAGGGGTCCACCGATGTCGCACGGATCAATCCCACGTGAATGGGAAAAGACTTGTAGAACAGCCAGTCGCGACCCGAAAGCACGATGCGTTCGACAAGTGGTTCGGTCGTTTTTGTGTTCAATCGTCCGCCGCCGAATACGGGGTCTACGAACGTTCCAAGCCCGATGTGTGTAATGCAGCCGGGACGTCCAGCGGCGATATCTCGGTAAAGCTGGCAGATGACACCTTGTGGAAAGTTATAAGCTTCAATTTGATTCGAAAGCGCAAGCTGTCCAATCCGGGGAACCAATCCCCAATGTCCACCGATGACTCGCCGAACCAGGCCTGCGTGACCAAGATGGTTTAGTCCACGGGAGTGACCATCCCCCTGGCCGGCTCCGTAAACGAGCGTCAAACCAGTTGGGCTTCCGCTTGCTAAAAACCGACGTTCCAAAGCGGCCGTCAGCGCTTCGGGGTGTGCCGCACCGACAAAGCCTCCACAGGCCATTGTGGCCCCAATTGGAATCTGGGCGACTGCTTCATCAGCGGAACACAACAGGCTGTCGATCCGGCTCATTAACCCCACCAGCCTCCGTTCACGTGGATTGTCTGGCCGGTGACGTAGCTTGCCAGGTCGCTACACAAAAACAGAATCACGTTGGCGATTTCATGGGGTTCACCGAATCGATGTAAGGGGATATTCGCGAGCATCTGCTCGCGAACACTTTCAGGAATCGTCTGCCCCATTTCCGTCAACACGACCCCCGGTGCAACGGCATTGACCGTAATATTTCGCGGTGCCAATTCCTTGCTCAAGACCTTTGTTAAGGCGATGACACCCGCTTTGGCCGACGAATAATTGGCCTGTCCGTAGAATCCGACCACACCGGAAATCGAGGCCATGCTGACAATTCGACCGCCAGCCGCTAACCGTGACTGAGCCGCTTTGCAAACGTTGTAAACGCCCGTCAGATTCGTATCGATCACGTCTGACCATTCGTCATCGGACATATTCTTAAAGGATCGATCCCGAATGATCGCCGCGTTGTTGATGACAATGTCGAGTCGCTCAAAACGCTTTACGACACCATCCAGCATGACATCGAAAGCGGCTCGATCTCGAACGTCCGCAGGCATGGCAATCGCTCGATCACCAAGTGCTGTCGCGGCAGACTTTGCCAGGTTCTGATTGATTCCCTCACTGTCCTCGAAATAGTTCAGGACGACCGTCGCCCCCGCAGCATGTAACGCAGTCGCGGTTGCCAGACCAAGCCCTCGGCCTGCACCCGTCACCACCGCCACTTTGCCTGATAAATCGATGAAATTCATACCGCTTTCTCTCGCGAGACAGAGGAGTTCGATGAGACGTGAATAATTTAACCTCGACTACAAAATGCAGCCGAGGTCATTGTCCGATCATTCCTGGCACTCGGTCATCAGGCAGTCATGATGCCGTGTTTTTCCAGATACGCAATCACTTCGTCAGAGAGTTGATCGATATTCTTATTGTCTGAATCGAGAACCAATTCCGGGTTGATGGGAGCTTCATACGGATCAGAGATCCCGGTGAAGTTCTTGATTTCGCCAGCCCGCGCCTTTTTGTAAAGACCTTTTGGATCTCGCGCTTCGCATGTTTCGAGCGAGGCGTTCACAAACACTTCCACAAATTCGCCCGCTGGAATGATTTCCCGCACTTTGTCACGGTCAGAGCGGTACGGTGAAACGAACGCGGTTAAGGTAATGCAACCGGAGGCGGCAAACAGTTTACCGACTTCGCCAATTCGCCGGATGTTCTCGGTTCGATCGTCTGCCGAGAAAGTCAGATTCTTATTTAATCCCAGACGTATATTGTCACCGTCAAGGACGAACGTATGCTTGCCGCGTTGATGAAGTTTGTCATCGACGGCGTTGGCGATCGTGCTCTTTCCACAGCCTGACAGGCCGGTAAACCACACGACAGCTCCTTTATGACCATTTAATTTCCAACGGTCTTCTTTTGACACCGCGTGAGGGTGCCAGGTGACGTTGGTGGCCTTCTGCTCGGTCATGGATAGCAACCTCGAAAAATTCGCCTGATCCGGAAGATTCACTAGCCCGACGTGCAGCGAGGGTCTTGCGTTGTTTTCCCTCGCTGCACGTCGGGCTATCGTTTGACGGCGTGATAACACGACAATCAAAGTGTAGGGATCGGGCAAAACGGTTGGAAGCTTCGATCGTTTTCAGCGTAGAACCGAGGATGTTGTCAGTTTTTGTTGAGGACGCCGCCAGCCTGCAAAAGATGTCAGAAAGCACGGGCTGAAGCCCATGCTACGAATTATTTCATTCGGCAGGGACGGCCAGTGCTGGAACTGATTCGAGTGCGATTGATGATAGAAAGTCAGTGATTTTCGACCGATCAACTTCCGTGATCGCACCAAATGGGGGTGCCAGGTGATCGGAACAAATCCCGGCGATCGCGAGTGCCGACTTAAGTCCACGCAGATAGCCTGATGCACCTTCTCCCAGGACGTTGTACAGCCCGCCAAGGCGAGTCACATCGGCCTGTAATCGGTCGATCACGACCTGGTCGCGACGTTCTGCCGCGTGAAAAAGGCTAACGAAGAGTTGCGGACACAGATTGGCTCCGCCGTTGACACCCCCGTCGCCCCCCATGAGCACGGATTCCGCCGTCAGGTGTTCGGGGCCGATCAGAAATGTCCAATCAGGTCGAACCTGTCGCAGTTCTAGCAACTTTCGATAAGCGTTAATGTCTCCTGCACTGTCTTTCAAACCACAAATGTTTTGATGTTTTGTCAGACGTTCGACCGTCTCAAATGACAGCGAGAGTTTCACGCAAGAAGGCATGTTGTAGACGAAGAGCGGCAGCGGCGACACTTCCGCGAGTTCAAACAGGAAATTGCCAACTTCGATCTGCCCAACCGAAAAGTAGTAAGGGGGCGCTGCGACAATCGCGCTTGCGCCAACTCCCTGGGCGAATTGGGATAATTCCAACGCCTCTTCGATCGACGTGTCGGTCACGCCGACAAGTACGGGAATTCGACCCGCAACCAATTCGCATGTTCGTTCGACCAGTTCATATCGCAGTCGATAGGAAAGACTGGGGCCTTCGCCGGTTGTTCCCAGTACAAACAATCCGGCCACACCGGCGTCGATTTGATGTGCGATCAGCCTTTCCAAACCTGGATGATCCAGCCCGTTCCGTGCGTTTAACGGCGTCACCATCGGCGGGACGATTCCTCGAATTCGCGGCAGAGTTGTCGGTGGCGATTGTGATGGCAACACAGATGAAAACTCCAATAACCTTTTTCGAACCGGGGGATCAGAACCAAGTCTATCGACCATCGCTCAAAATCACGTCGACAATTCCTTGATTCCTATGATTTCTTGATCGAGTCTCTGCCGATCTTCGCGAATTTGCCGTTTTGCAAAGCGGCTGACAGCAAGACCAACCAGCAAAATCGTCAACGTTCCCACGACGATGATCATGTTGTCGTGAAATGGACTGACCAGCCACTGGGCGTGATGTGCACCCAGAAACTCTTTGCAAAGTGGTGAAAACGTCATCCAGGCAATCACCGTCACTCCTGCTGCAACACCCAACGCGGCATGATTTGACGTTGCTCGCCGGGAGAGCAACCCCAGCAGAAACAATCCCAGCATCCCTCCGCTGAAGATTCCAGCAAGCTTCCACCAGACATCAAGGGCGGTTTTCACCTGAATCATGGCCAGCGCCGCGAGAATACTGAGTGCCCCCATTACGAACGTCGACAAATGGAGAACCAGCATTGATTCTCGCTCACTGGCGTTCGGTCGAAAATAACGCCGATGGATGTCACAAAGATAAAGCGTCGCGCAGCAGTTCAGATTGGAATCCATCGCAGCGGAAAAAATCGCCGCCAGAACCAGCCCCATCAGGCCCGGTGGCAATTCGGTACCAATAAAGTGGGGAAAGACGGCGTCCGGCTTGATACCCTCCGGCAATGCACCGGGGCGCTGGGTGTATAACACAAATAAAGCGGTTCCCATGAAAAAGAATGCCGCACTCAATGGAATGAAGCACAGGCCCCCCATCCAGACACTGCGACCTGCGTCTCCATCTGATTTGGCGGTCGCGTAACGCTGGATATACCCTTGATCGATGCCGAAGTTCTGCAAATGGGTGACCATGCCGTACATGAGCACGACCCAAAAGGTTGATTCAGAAAGGCTGGCTCCAAAACTGCCAAGGCTGAATTTGTGATTCTGGGCGGCCACTCGGAATAGTTCCGGTGTCCCACCATCGATTTCCAGCACGACGGCAATCAGGCAGATCGCCACTCCAGCGACAAGCACGGCCGACTGAACAACGCCGGTCCAGATGACACCTTCCGTTCCGCCAAAAAGGGGATAAATCGTGATGGCAATACCACTGATCACGATGATCGTGCTGACATCCAGGCCGACGAGCGGTGCCAGGGCAAGGGCCAGCAGATACAGAATTGTCCCTAGCCGTGCGAGCTGCGTCAGCAGGAAACAGACGACTCCATAAGTTCTGGCCCAGGGGCCGAATCGAGCTTCAAAATGTTCGTAGGCCGAGACTTGCCCCGAGCGACGGTAAAATGGGACGAAGTATTTGACCGAAATCCAGGCTGCCAGGGGCATGGAAAGCGCCAGGACGAAGGCGTTCCAATTGTGTTGGTAGGCTTTCCCCGGGTTCGCAATAAAACTGATGCTGCTGATGTAAGAACCGAAAATCGACATGCCGACGGCCCAGCCCGGAATCGCCCGACCGGCCGACATGAATTGTTCCGAGGAACTGGCTCGCCTGGCGAACCAGCAGCCGAAACCGACCACGCTGATCAGATAAACAGCCAGCACGGCGAGGTCCAGCGAAACTTCGGGAAGCATGATGGGTCCAGTGATAACAAAATCGCAAGGAGATTTTCGAGAAGAATCGGCACAAACGGGCTGTTCGACTCCTGGTCCATGCTATACTCACCCGTCAAAATCACAAAACGCACCTGCCAATTTCAAAAAACGTTCCATTTGGAATTTTTTGGCAAAATCAGCGCTTGCAAGCGCTTGGTCTGGCTGCGTAATCTTTTTGGACATCAAGTTGGAATTTTGTCTCACGTTGCGAAAATCTGGCGTATATTTCTTGTTTAACGGCGAATTTCTGGTCCACACGGCCCAGATAGGTGTTTATGTGACCAAGGGATGATCGGTCGCCGCGAATTTTGAGGACAGGCTCATCAGTCGCGGACAATTGTTTTGGAAATCCTTCCGCACAGCTCGGCGAAAAAAAAGGCGATTCACATGGTACTTCGATCTTGGTTGGCATCGGTTTTCGGACGCTTGAAAGTTTCGTCGGCTCGTACGCGAAGTCGCAAGCGAAGGACGATTCAATCGTCGACAACACATGTTGTCGAAATGCTCGAACGGCGTCAGATGCTGACCAATCTGGTCGTGACCTCAAGTGCCGGGACTATCGCCCAGTCTGCGGGCGTCAACAATTACTATATCAACGAAGAATTTACGATCTCTCCTTACCCAAAAAACACGACGAATGTAGGAGATCAAGTCGCGAATATCTTTGTGTTCGACCCCAATACCGCCGCAACGACAACGCCCCCTATTCCTGTGTACAACGTAGGCAACACGGCGATCACCGGCGGGAATACCAACAACGCATTCCAAATGGCGGTTGTCGGTGGCCAGGATGTCATCGAGGTGTGGAACCCCTATGCCCTCGACGCAGCGGTCAATCCGGTGTTCCACTTGACGCTTACGTCGACGGACACCTTGAATAATCAGGGCACAATCAATGTGACGATTAATCTGATTACGCATACGGTTCAATATCTAAACCAAACTCAATCCGAGAGGGCACCCGTCGTACCACAGTACCCGTACGGACAAAATCTGTACGGAGACGGATCGGGGGCAAGTGCAGGGCAGCAAGGCCCCGTTACGCCTTACAGCACTGCCTCTAATCAAATCATTCAGGGTGGTGACGATAACACCACCTCGCCTGCCACTTACCCGGGAATACCTACGGGGGCTCCTTTAAATGGAGCGTTGGCGATTTCGCATGCGGGAGTCAACGTGCTTCACGTAGCAGCAAACAGTGCTGCGGGTACGGTCGTGGGCAATGTGACGGCGGTTTCACCCGATAGTAATTTATTCACGTCAAATCTGTCATACGAATTCGTCGGAAACGTCCCAGGAAGAGACGCCACACATCCAGCTTTTGCCATCAATTCATTTACTGGACAGATCACAGTCCTCGACCAGGCCTACCTG
The DNA here is from genome assembly GCA_903904835.1 of uncultured Schlesneria sp. GTDB lineage: Bacteria > Planctomycetota > Planctomycetia > Planctomycetales > Planctomycetaceae > Schlesneria. Next base: position 46,792 of record CAIVEI010000162.1, read on the forward strand.
AATTTTGAAGATCGAGCGACACCGAACACGGTTGCTCCGAATGAAGTCGGCAATCTGGGTCAGGGCGGATTGAAGATTAACGTATCTCCTCCGTATCAGGACGTGGTCTTTGCCGTTCAGGTTCGAGCCACCGATGCAGTCGGTAATTTTTCGCAGACTGCCGTTCCAGACAGTTTAGTTAACAAATATACGGGCAAGCCAATTAATGGTGACGCAGTTGGTTCCAACGGCACCAAAACAACGGACACGTTTTTGTTCATCCGAATGCTTGACGTCGGCAAGACGCTCCCGAGCGTCGTCAACGCCACGAAAAGTTTGAGCGTTAACGAAACCGCATTGCAAGGCAGCAGCGTCGGTTTCTTCGACATGGTTGCTGGGACGCCCGACTTCTTTACGCCAGGAGGCACGTCGGTCCGAGTTGCACAATCAGGTTTTAATGCGAGCCAGCCACAAGAACGGATGAGTTACTTCATCATCGCTGGCAATACCAACGGTGCTTTCGCGATCAATCCCGACACCGGTGAAATCACAGTCAATACGGCGAACGGACTCAGTTATCTGACCCAAAACTCCTACAATCTGACGATCAAGATCGTCACTGACAATCCTGACGCCGACGTGCTTGGTTACTCGCAGAATGTCGCACCGCTATCCACAACCGCCAGTTTGCACATAACAGTAAATCCGGAAGCGTTGCCCGTCACTGTCGCCAATAGCTTCACGTACTCAATTCCAGAAGCGTCGAAGAATGGCACTTACGTCGGTCAGGTCGTTGCAACCGATCTGGACACCCAGGTCCCACCATCGGCCGGAGGTCCGGGCGTTCTCACGTACAGCATCGTCAGCGGCAACTCGATCACCATCGGCGGCACGACGTACAGTGGAAACGTTGGAGACGTCCCTAACAAGGGGATATTCTCCATCGATAGCAAGGGCAATGTCACCGTTAACAATCTGACGGGACTTTCCAATGCCGCCGTGCTCAGTTATTTGCAGCAGAATTCGTTTGCCTTGAGCGTGCTTGTAACGAACACGTTCAACGGTGTCGTCACCACTGCGACCACCACAGTGAACATCAATCTCACCAAGATTGATACGACCGCCCCCACAATCACACCTGGTAGCGCAACGATTGCTGAACGCTCTGCGAATGGAACAGTCGTTGGACAAGTTAACGCGAGTGCAGGTCAATCAGACTTCAGCATCGCGAGCTATGCGATCATCAGCGGCAATCTTGGCAATGCGTTTGCGATTAACAACGCGACCGGGCAAATCACCGTCAATAATTCGTTGGCTTTGAACTATTACGGTCCGAATGGTCTTCCGAATAATCCGTTCACGCTGGGAATTAAAGTCGTTGACAACGGTACTCCGTCCCCTCTGACGGCAACGAGTACATTTACGGTCAGTCTGACACAGGTCAATCTCCCTCTGTCGATGTCAAACCAGAACTTCAAGGTTAACGAATATACCCCGTTCCTGGGCACGGGCACGACGGTTGGTGCCTACGTCGGTACCGTCTCAATTACTGACCCCGATAACCCTCCTGTCCCTCCAACCGGACAGACGTTTACCATTGACGGTGGTAATTTCGGTGTTGGCAGCAGCGTCAGCGCATTCAGCATCGACAACAACGGCGTTATCACCGTCGCTGATCCGACGCAACTTGTCTATGACATCAATCCAACGTTCTCACTCATCGTAACCGTGCACGAGGCTGGGGTCCCTTCCTATGCGACGACTGCGACCATGACGGTGACCATCACACAGCAGCAAGACGCTCCAGCCCTAACCTCACAAATTTTTAATGCGCTTCCTGAGCACAGCCTTACTGGTGTGACTGTCGGGAATGTCATTGCCAGCGCCCGCGATAACCTCGGCGGACCTTTGGTCTACTCGATCACCGGCGGCACTCCAGCATCCGCAACGAGCGCATTTGCGATTGATCCGAACACGGGCAAGATTACTGTGGTCGACCCGCATTTGATCGACTTCGGTAAGTCACCGCAGTTCAAGCTGAATATTACTGCGACTGACACGACCGGTTCCATCTACTCCACGACTGTCACAGACACGGTCAACTTGATTCCGGGTCTTCCTTCGCCACCAAAATTGACCCAAAACCTGTCCGTGCCACTCAATGAGTTTACTCCGAACTCAACACCAGTGATTACCGATTCCGCAACGGGCGGAACAGGGCCCTATACCTATTCGATCATTAGCGGTAACACCCTGAATGCCTTTGCGATCTCATCCGCAGGCGTGATCTCGGTTAATAACAGTGCAGCACTCAATTATGTGAAGAACCCTGTCTTTACCTTGAAGATTCAGGTCACCGATAGCTCAATACCTGTGATGGGCGACACAGCGACGATTACGATTAATTTGAAGCAAGTGGATGTAAAGCCCTCGCTGATTAATATTGAATCGAACGATTTGGTCTACGTCCAGAACACGTCGACTTACTCGACTCCAGCTGTGTACAACATCCTGCCTGTGACTTCGACGATCATCGCAACCTCGCCAGAGGTGAACGCTGCCTCAACAGCGACTGTCTCGATCTCGAATAACTACAAAGCGGGCCAGGATCAACTGGTTTATAACCCAGCCAAGCCGATCGGAAACATTACCGTTGACTTGGTGCACAGTACTCCGCAGACGCTGGTCCTCACGGGCGTCGACTCGTTCACGAATTACCGCTATGCCTTGCAAGCGGTCCAGTTCGAGAACACGTCGTTTAACCCGAGCACAGCGGTTCGAACGGTCTCCTTCCAGATCACGGACGATAATGTTGGTGTTAATGCGATCGATGCTCAGGGAGTCCTCACTAGCAGCACCGTCACTCGCAAGATCGATGTGGTTCACGTCAATAGTCAACCACATCTCTCACCCGTCAACACATTTGCGTCCTACACCGAAGGAAACGCTCCGGTTGCCATTAACCCGGGGATTGTCGTTCAGGATGCCGATGATGGGACGCTGGCGAATGCAACCGTGACGATCACGAATTACGTCGCAGGCGAAGACCAACTCGGCTTCGTTAACGATGGTTCGACGATGGGCGACATTACCGTTGCTGGCAACGCGAACGGATTGCTGAGTTTGACATCCCCCTCCGGTACCGCGACCATCGCAAACTGGCAGTCAGCACTCAGTAGCGTGACCTATGCCAATACCAGTGGCGATCTCAACCCGATCAGTCCGACAATCACGTTCACCGTCGATGATGGTCATGCTGTCAACAACATCAGCAATACCGTGACGACCACCGTGACAACGACGCCGCTCTTCCCGCCAGTTCTCTCTGTTCCTGCTCCTTACACGCTGCAATACACAGAAGGAGCACCAGCAGCGATTATCGAGCCGCAAATCACGGTGACGAGTCCAAGCAATGTCAATATCACGACCGCAACGGTCACCATCAACGACTACACTGTTGGTGATGTGATTACCTATAACCCCAACCCCAACAGCACGCCGGTCCTTGCACAAGTCAATGGTGGCGTGGTGAATTTGTACTTGCCGGTTGGCACAACAGCGACCGCCAACCAGTGGGCTTCGGCGTTGGAGGGGATCGATTACTACAATAACAGTCTGACGTACAACGCATCGTTGACCCGATCGGTGTCGTTCCAGGTGAATACCGGTGGAGCGCTCAATCCGCTCAGCAATGTTCTCACGACGTCGATCAACATCACTCCCGTGAAGCATTCGCCGTCGCTTTTGAATCTCGAAACCATTGATGTCGGCTACACTCAGGGGACGCCTGCCAATATCACGAACACAATTACTGTGTCCGACATTGACAGCATCAACCTGACGCAAGCCACGGTGACGATTTCCCAGGGTTATATCGCTGGCCAGGACTTCCTGAATTTCACTGACACGGCGACGATCAAAGGAAAGTTTGCAAATGGCACCTTGACCTTGACCGGTAGCGATAGCATTGCAAACTACCAAGCCGCCTTGCAGTCGATCACCTTCAGCACCGGTAACAACCCAGGAAAGGGTCAACGTGCAGTCACATTCAATGTGATTGACGACGGTGGCAAGTCCAGTCTTAACACTCCGACTCGATACATCGATGTGACACCGGTTTATGCTCTTCCGGTCTTGTCGAACATCGAATCAACAACGCTGCAATACAATCAGGACCCCGGTCCAACATACGCGAACAGCATCACGCCGATTTCGAATACGATTCAGGCGTCCGATGTTGACAGTCTTGTGTTGAATGGTGCGACAGTTCAAATCCTCGGTAATTACGCTCCGTTCCAGGATCTGCTCGTCTTCAACAACACCAGTAACATCACTGGTACATGGGACAGCAACAGTGGAACGATGACGTTGAGTGGACAGGATACGCTCGCCAATTACGCTGCCGCACTGCAATCGGTCTCGTACCAGAACAGGGCGGACAACCCAAGTTCGTTGACGCGAAATGTTGTGTACACTGTGTCCGTTAATCACGGTTATCCTGATCCTACCTATCCGGTACAGACCAGCATTCCCGTCTCACGAGCCATCCAGGTCAACCACACCAATAAGCCACCGGTGTTAACGGTCGTGGACACGTCGCCGTTGAGCTACACAGAGAATACGACACCAGTCGTGATCGCTCCGAACATCCTCGCAACGGATGCGAATAGCAATACGATCACTGGTGCGACGATTCAAATTACCGGAAACTACAATGCCGGCCAAAGTCTCGATACGTTGGCGTTCACCAACACGTCCAAGATCACCAGTAGCTGGAATGCTACCACCGGGACATTGACGCTGACGGGGAACGATACTGTTAGCAACTACCGAACGGCATTGCGTTCGATTACGTTTGCTAATAACCAGGACGCCGTGACGGCTCCACAGAGAACAGTGAGCTTCACCGTAACGGACGACAATCCGCTGAACAGCAATACGGTGACTCGCAACATCAATATTACCACCGTCAATCAACCTCCTGTTCTCTCGGGAATCGAATCGACGCCGGTGATCTTTAAGATCAACGATCCGAACACGACCAATTCAAGACCGATTACCTCGACGACCGTAGTCACCGACTACGATAGCCCGAACTTGCGGTTTGCGTCGATCAAGATCACCGGGGGCTATGTTCAAGGTGAAGATCAGTTGGTCATTGATGGTTCGGCAATCGGTACGCTTTATCCCGCATGGAATGCGGCCACCGGTGAATTGACGTTGTCAGGAACCGCGTCGCAGAGTGTTTACCTGAAGGCAATCACCGGTGTGGTCTATCTCAACCACGCTGCAACGCCGACGGCGACGCCTCGTATCGTCAGCATCCAGGTCTTCGATGATCATCTGGTGCCAAGTAATGTTGTTGCCAGAAGCGTGTCGTTCTCGGCAACAAACATCCCGCCGAGCGTGTCGATCAATGCCGGTAGCCCGCTGGTGTACGCTGAGCAATCCGCAGCAGCACCAATCGCCCCGGCCTTAACCGTTGTTGATCCAGACAGTCCAAATATGGTCTCCGCGACCGTTGCGATTACGGCTGGTTACATCCAGGGTCAGGATAGCCTGATCTTTGCGAATACCCCTCACATCCAGGGGAGTTGGAATGCCTCGACAGGGGTACTGACACTGAGCGGTGTGGATTCGCAAGCGAATTACCAGGCCGCGATGGAATCGGTCAAGTACTACAATTTGAGTAATAACCCGAACAACAGCACAAGGACCGTCAGCTTTGGTGTGAGTGATGGGCTGAACCTCAGCAATGCGGCCAATCAGCAAATCAACGTTCAGGGAATTAACGTTCCACCGACGATCGCAACGAACTCCAGTGGGCCTGTGGTTTACTCGCAAGGTAGCAGCACTAACCCCAATTCAGTCGCCGTTGTGCCAGTGTTTACCGCTCTCGATCCAGAAAGCAATATCCTGACGAAAGCAACCATTGCGATCACGCCTGGTTCTTATCAGAAAGGCAACGATGTACTGAGCTTTGTCAATACGAAAACGATTACTGGATCTTTTGACGCTCAGACGGGAATCCTGACACTAACAGGAGTCGATTCGGTCTCGAACTATCGTGCTGCGATTCGAACAGTGACATACCAGTTTGCTAATGCAACTGCGATCGGTTCGACAAAGACGATCAGCTTGCAAGTTCTGGATGGTATTAATTTCAGCAACACCGTGACACAAGACATCTGGGTTAATTCCTGATTAAGCAGTTCCAGATGACCCCGTAAGCCGTCTGTAAAGATTGCTTACGATTACAAAATGACGTCGGGCCGCTCGTTAAAGCCGCCCGACGTTTTCTGTTTTCGTCTCATGACGAGTCGAAATCGAGATTATTCTTTAGCCCGACGCGCAAGCGAGGGATCTTCATTCTGTAGAATGATAAGATCCCTCTTGCGCGTCGGGCTAACGTTGTAAAGCGAGCTCCCGGCGAACTGCCTGCGGCGACTCACCAGATCCGAGATGTCGGCAACTTCAAGTTTCCGCGATTCTTTTCAATGGCCTCATTCGCTTTCTTTTTGACACGGGGTTCCTGCGCCTGAAGAAGATTTTCGATCTCGTGGCGGGAGGCGTCGCCGATCCCTTTGGCCAGGTCTCCTCGAATCGCTCCGATCCGTTGAACATCAAGGTTTTTCAGAAATAGCTCAACACGTTTGACCTGAGGTTCAATGACCGTATCCGGGAGCAAGCTGTCAGGATTCGGCGAGGCCCGGATCATGACCTCGCAATGAGCAATCATCTCGATATCGGCTTCAGACACGGTCGAAGCATTCAACCCTTTGACTCCGAGCACCCAGTGCTCGAAATCGGCTCGACAACGAAGTTTCGCAGCCAGGCGGATGTCAAACTGAAATCGTCCAATGGCTTGTGGTTCGATCCGATCGATTACCAGTTTTAGTGTTTTTGCTGGATCGATCAGTTCGATTTTGTATTTGTGCCAGGCTCCGTCGTTCACCGTCCGTTTGCTCTCTGATACACGAATATCAAACCCACGTTGTTGAACACGAAGTCCGTTAAAGATCTCTCGCGTTTTCCCCCAGTGCCGCAGATCTTCGTATTGATCGGGAATTGCGGTCAGCATGACCGCGCGAATGGTCTCTGACCATGTCGGAGTTTCGCTCAGTTTCGGTCCATCCAGTTTGGTCGTCACATCTGCGGCGAAAGGAACTCTTGCCTTAGGATCTTGAGAATTCGCAGGTTCAAGAGCCGATGCCAGAGATGGCTCCGCAGCCGAGACGGCAGCGCGAGTCAAGGCCGAGAATGAAACGAACGACAATAAGCCGAAGCGATGTAATCGAACCAGAAATTGATCGAGCAAGATCATTGTTTTCGCCGAATCCATTCGACTTCAATTGATGGTTACTCGCCATCCTCAAGAAACCGGACGTCACTGTCGCTGGTTCGCATCGGCTCCAGCGGATAGGGCCTGAAATCTTCTTCCAATTCTTTGACTGGTAATACGATTTCTTCGGTATTGAGATTTTCGACGTTGGAATCGTGATCCGAAAGATCGGGTTCACCTGGACCCATTTCGACCCGAAATTTTTCACCCGCAAAGGCCAATTCATCACCGGGAAGAAGTGCACCTCGAACAACTCGTTGTCCGTTTACTTTCGTCCCATTGGTGCTGCCAAGATCGCGAATGAAAAGCAACCCATCAGTACGAACGATCAAGCAATGCATTTTCGAAACGCTAGTCGTTTCAAGGCAGATATCGCACAAATCGTCCTGTCGACCAACAAGCGTCACGTCACGAGTGATCTGGATGGGTTTCCCACCACCTTTAATCGGAACCAGATGCGCTCGCATGGAACACCGTTTTCATTCAGTCGGACGAAGACACACCTTTAACACGAGGGGCCTTATTGCACCGCGACTTCACTAAGGGGGACAACGGAAACATCGAGCGACGCACAATGCACAACTTTGATACTGCTTTTCAAATGATTGTCTCAAAAGGGAAAGCAGAGTCAAGCGTGTTCTTGGCCAAGCGGAACAACGTAACGATTCGCGAGCTGTTCCTTGTGGAATCGTTCGCCACGCGCGTCATACAAGTACAATAAATTGTGGTCAGAAGCCCAGACCGCTCCGAGCCGCACGCTGCGCGGGCCACGCAGCAGGAATTGAAGCCCGCAAAAGGTCCCTAATCGTTTGAGTGACGTTACTTCCAGCTCAAACTGGTCGGCAACGAGGTTCTCGTGCCAACAAAGACGCTCGTGGACGTAGCGACGTAGCGCGTCCAGACCCTGGACGCCAGCCGTGGCTTCGATCATCAGGCCGCCTCACTGCTCTCGTTGAAAATTCCATGGTGTTTGCTCAGGCAGGGTGCATTCATCGGCAAGTACGTCAACCAACCTTTTCCGCACCTGCGTCCCTCGATCAGATTGTTAAAGGCCGCATAAACCTTCAACTTTACCACTGAACTCGCAACGGAATATCAAAAAAATCTAATCATTGGGAACAATGGAAAACCAGACGGCATAACCCTTTTCGCTGTTCGTTCTGGCTCGTAGCATACTAGCATGATTGCAGAATTTTCCTTGTTGATGACCTTCGGAATGAGCCTCATGTGGTGCCTGATGCCGCGCGCCCAGGTGACTTCTGGATTTTTTCGGATTCAAATGCTGATTGTTCTGGGACTGACCGTTCTGGCGATGCTGACGATGGGGCAACTTTCCAATGCTTCTGGAGAACGTCTTTCTGGCCAGATGTTGTTCTATGCCCGTGTCGCAGCGGGCATTGGAATTGCGTTTGGTTACGTCGGGTCCATCGCCTGGCTACTGGATCAACGCAGGATTGGGACAGTCTCGATGGTCGGCATCCTGGTTGCCATCCTGACAAGCTTGATTTGTTCGCGAGGCGGATTGGCCTGGCTGATGTCGCCCTCTGGTGGTTTTCATTTTCTGTCAAACATTGCCACGGCAAGTGTTCTCGGCGGTGCGGTCACGGGAATGTTGCTGGGGCACTGGTATTTGACCGCTCCAACGATGTCGATCGAACCGTTAAAAACGCTCTGCTGGTATTTTGCCCTGGCAATTGTTCTTCGGTTCGTGGTTTCAGCAATCGGTGCCATGACCGCCGGACACAACCTTCACGGCGGAGTTCAATGGACCTGGTTTGCACTCCGCTGGCTGGCTGGCATTCTCGGTCCGATGGCCATTTCGGTCATGGCGATCCGTATCCTCAGGTATCGGAATACACAGGCCGCAACCGGCGTCTTGTTCGCCGGTGTGATCCTCTGTTTTATCGGCGAGATGTCCGCCGCTCTTCTTTCTACCGAACTTCGAGTTCCCCTTTAATCGAGTTTTTGATGTTGATTTCGTTCGACTGTCCAAAATGTTTGAAAACTACTCGCGGGGAAGACGCCAGCCAGATTGTTCATTGCAAAAGCTGTGGCTGGACACGTCAGACGCCAGAATCGTCGAACGACGAAGCACTGTCCAATTGCCTCGTCTGTGGATGTACGGATCTTTGGCGTCAAAAGGATTTTGACCAACGGTTAGGTGTGTTCATCGTTGGCGTCGGAATTCTTCTTAGCACAGTGGCAGTCGCTTATATGATGCCCGGCGTTGCGATGATCATTTTAATGGTTTTCGGGATGGCCGACTGGGTTCTATATGCCATACTGCCGAATCGACTGGTCTGTTACCGTTGCCATGCTCAATATCGCAAGGTCCCGAATTTAGAAAAAACTGACGTTTTTGATTTAGAAGTTAACGAGCGTTACCGACAGGAAGCCATCAGACTGAAGCAGAAAGAAACTTCAGGTCGCTTGTGATCTCTCTACCCTGTTTCGCTTTTGTGTTACTATTGACGAATGGATTGGCACTTTCACTGCCGGATGTCGGCGTGAGAGTATCCATCGACATGTCTGCCAGGATGACAGAATGAACGAAGCGCTCACTGACGACCGAGTTTGGATTGGGTTTGATCTTGGTGGAACCAAGATGAACGCCATGCTTTTCGACAGCGAGTTCGCGGTGAAGGGACGACGCCGAAAGAAAAGTCGTGGGTCCGAAGGGGCTGACTCAGGCGTCGAACGGATCGTTGCCGGAATTGCAAAACTGCTGGAAGAATCGTCGACTTCCAAAGAAATGCTGGGCGGAATTGGGATCGGATGTCCAGGTCCACTGGATCTTGAAGAGGGGATTATCCTCGAGGCACCAAATCTGGGTTGGAAGAATGTTCCGCTGAAGAGGTCGCTGGAAAAAGAATTCGGTTGCCCTGTATTCGTCTGCAATGATGTCGATTCCGGGCTCTACGGCGAGTATCGGTTCGGTGCCGCTGTAGGGGCCAGCACCGCGCTTGGGATTTTTCCAGGAACGGGGATCGGCGGAGCCATGGTGTATGACGGTCAGATTTTCCGCGGAAAAACGGGAAGCTGTCTGGAAATCGGCCACGTTCCTGTGATGCCCGACGGGCCATTCTGCGGCTGCGGTCGACGGGGATGCCTGGAAACTGTTGCCAGCCGATTGGCGATGTCCGCCGAAATCGCCAAGGCGGCCTATCGCGGTCAAGCCCCTTATATCCTGAGAGTCGCCGGAACCGATCTTGCCAATATCCGTAGCGGAACGATTAAGGAAGCAATCGACGCGGGGGATAAGATCGTTGAAGATATCCTGCGCGATGGAGCTCGGCAATTAGGAACGGTTCTTGCCGGCGCGGTCAACATGCTGGCCCCGGATGTGATCATCCTGGGGGGCGGTTTAGTTGAAGCCTTACCAAGACTGTTTCTTGAGGAAGTCGGAAAAGCCGTGGCGGCGCGCGTGATGCCTTCGTATCTCAGAACCTATGAGTTGAAAGTCGCGAAGCTCGGCGATGACGCAGGAGCGATGGGGGCTGCTGCCTGGGCGCGACATCGTGTCGAAGATTAATGACACTCGAGATGAATACAGAAACCCCGGCCTTCGCTCGACGATCAGACCTTGACGCACTGAGAGCCGGCGCGATGTTGCTGGGGATTGTCCTGCACGCCTCCCTTTCGTTCTTTCCGTCATTCTGGATTGTCACGGACTCTCGCCAGGAGCCTGGTTTCGGGATCATTTTCTCTGCCATCCACGGCTTTCGGATGCCGCTGTTCTTTGTCATGAGTGGCTTCTTCAGCGCGATGCTGCTCCACCGTCGAGGCTGGAAGTCGCTCGTCAAACAACGGTTCCACCGGGTGTTCCTCCCTTTGCTATTGGGCATGGTCACCATTGTCCCGCTAACTGTGGCGATTTCCGCCCTTGCGATGTCGTCCGCCCCTCCGAAGTCCGGCCAATCGTCTCCAGTCAGGGATGCATCGGATCTTTGGGGCGCCGCGCGAGCAGGCGACCTCGGCGCCATCGAACGACATCTGGCCAGCGGGCTAACGGTCGACGCCGTGGCTCCCGAACAAGGGGGAACGCCGTTGATGTGGGCCGCTGTAACCGGTCAGACAGATGCCATCGAACTACTTATTCGCCGAGGGGCCAATGTGAACGCCCCGTCAAAGGACGGAGGGGCGGCACTTCACGCGGCGGCCTTTCTGGGCCACGAGAACGCCGTCGAGGTGCTCTTGCGGAACCACGCAAAGGTCAATGCCAGGAACAATCGTGGTAACACGCCGTTGGACGTCGCCATACTTGATGAGGGGACGACCCGCTACTTCGCATCGCTTCTTCAGCTTGAGCTCAACGAAGAGGGGCTAGGACGCCGTAAAGCCGCGATCGCTGAGTCACTGCGCCAGCACGGTGCGACGGCGGGGCCTATGCCGAGTGTGGCGGACACACTGATGCAGATGCCCCTGTTCCACCATCTGTGGTTCTTATGGTTCCTGTGGTGGCTCGTCGTTGGATATGCCGCCGTTTGTGCCATCGGATCACGATTTTCATCGTTCCAGCTGCCCGATTGGCTGCTTCTTTCCCCCACCCGCTATTTCTGGTTGATTCCTCTGACGATGATCCCGCAATGGTACATGGGAGAATACGGAACCATCCCGATGATCGGCCCGGATACTTCAATCGGCCTCTTGCCCATCCCGCATGTGTTTGCGTATTACGCAATCTTCTTTGGCTTTGGGGCGGCCTATTTCGGGTTCGACGACCGGTCCGGTCACGCTGGTGAGCGGTGGTGGCTCCCACTGACATTAGGGTTCGTGGTCATCCTTCCATTGCTGTTGGCCCTCACTCAGGGGTGGACAGGCCCGGCAGGATATGGCCTCACCCCATTTGCCCGCCAGATCATCATCGTCGCATTGCAGGCGACATACCCCTGGTTCATTACTTTTGGACTGATTGGTTTGTTGCGGCATGTCTGTTCATTTGAAAGCTCAACGATGCAATACCTGTCGGACTCGGCTTACTGGCTTTATCTCGCCCATCTGCCACTGATCATTGGTGCTCAGTACTTTGTGCGAGACTGGACGTGCCCGGCGGTCGCAAAGTTTCTACTCATCGTTACGGTCGTGACATGCTTCCTTTTGTGGACGTATCAGACGACGGTCCGCTACACATGGCTGGGGCGTTTTCTGAACGGGCCCCGCACCCGGCCCGAGCGGTCTCAGTCGGCGCGTGACGCTGTACCAGCTAACTGAGATATTCGATTTTCTATCCACGATAATAAGGGCAGGAATTCCCTTTGCCGATGCATGAATCGCTTCAAGCATTTTATGGGAAACGCTACCGGCCACAAAATTGCAACCTGGATATTCCGTTCAGTTGTCTGAGTTGCGTTTCGCCGAGATCGAATACCGATTAGGCTCATCGCAACCATTCTATTTTTCGCGGCGAGGTATCCACGTGAGAACGGGAAGATTTGTGTTCGATCGGCTTGCGGTCGCTTTGAGCAACAATTCTTTCAGAGCGATGCACATCCATTCCAGACGGTCGGAATGCAACATTGAACCGAATTTGATCGTTCGGTTGGACTCAATCCCGATCGAGCGACTCGTGCTGGTTTGACCATCCGATTCTGAGGTTTTCGTACTGATGGTAATCGAGTGGACCTGAAGAGGGTCGAACCGTTGTTTCCAGGTTAAGAAGCCGATGCCTGTAGCAGCATATGAGTCGAATTCGTCGATCACTACGACGACTTTACCGCAGAGAAACAAGAGGGCGGCTCCAGCCATTCCTGTCCCGACGGTCACAAACGGAATGAGAAACACGCACAAGAACAGCGTTTGCCCCAGGTTCATCGGCCCGCCGTTCATTTGGGGCTGGCCGTTATTCACTCCCGGAGCAGGAAACCAGGCCGGAAGGGGACCTATCAGGTTCGCGTAAAGACCGGCCATGGCAATCAGCACGAAGACCGAGACGATACCGTTCCAGAACAGTGCAAAGGCTGTCGCACCTAAAGACCCCATGATCGATCGCAATGACGCCCGCACGATCACTCCATGACCAACCGGCATGATCGAGCAGCCGGCTGGCGGTTTTTCGAGAGTTTCAACAACCGAGCGGTTACGAAAGCTCAGTTCGGATAGCCTCGTCAACCGGCCGCATACCGGGCAAAGAGCGAAACCTTCCTTGATGTTGATCGCTTCCGCCAAAATGATTTCGTCGCATTCCGGACAACGCTGCATGACGACACCTTTTGAGAAAAGCCATTGGACAGGTCAAACCACTGAGCAACTTCACGTCGCTATACATTTTGAATAAGCTGTCAGATCTCGGAATTCTAACAACGATCGACGTCTGGAGATTTCCCAAAAGGCCAACTGAAAGACTACAGCATGCATCCCACGAGCGCGTCTGGAATGATCCTTGGCAAGTTGTCTTAAGAAGTTTGCAAGTCATTCAAAAAATACTTTCTGATCTTCGCATTTATTGTCGTTTCGATTATCGCAATTCTGTATGGGATTTCACCTGCCTGGTTCGCTCAGACTATTCTTAACGTCCCTGCGATGTCGGTGGATTTTTCGCATATTCTTCGGGCGATCACGAGCCTCTATCTCAGACTTGGGCTGTTCTGGTTGTTTTCCGCTTTTAATGACAGGCACCGAAACACTGCGGTGTTGACCACCGCGATTTTTGCGGGTGGCCTCGTAACTGGGAGATTGTTCAGCCTGGCTGCCGATGGTTGGCCGTCGCCAATTTTGGTGGTCTATATCGCATTGGAATTCTTACTTATTCCAGTTGCCGTGTGGGTCTTCCGGTTGCCGGAGTGAGCCTCAACACGGGCAGCGCCGGGTGGGGTATCAAGAAGCGGTGTTTTCGCCCGTTGTTGGACGAACCGCAGTTTCAAAACATCGTGAGAGTCTTATTGAAAACCACAAGTTCGGCAGCTAACGGTGCATAATGGGATCTTTCGATTGGCTCTTTGGAAAAAAGCAATCCACCACCCCGCCACGACCAGCTCGTCCAAAGGTGCTTTCAGGGTTAGACGATGACTCGCCTCAGGTCACCATTCAGATGGGTAACGCCGTCATGGTGATGAACCGCGACCAGTTCGACTACATGTATGGTGAGAATAACGCACCCGATCCGGCCCAGCACGACCTCGACCAACTGCTGCCGAAAGTGACACGCGTCCGCGCCATTGCTGGAGGTCTGCTCCGGGGAAAGGCGATGAGTTCTGAGGCACTCCTCGATACGTCGGACGAAAAAGCATTGGCGGATTTCCGCCAAACGCTTCGGATTGTTGAGGACCCACAGACGTTCAGCCACTGCAGTTGTCCCGGCGGACCCACGCTCGAACTTTTCTCAGGCGAGGAACTCCTCGCGACGATCGGTCTGCAACATGGTCAGGCAATCCGCTGGAAACAGTGGAAGCAAGACGCCAATCTCTGCAAGGGCCAGGCCCTGAACGAGTGGCTGACTCGGTTTGGTATCGAGCCTGAGTTCCTTGATCTGCTCCTGCATAATCAATACGACGGCGGAGGGTTAATGTCGTTGGGGATGCGGCGAAGCGGCTTGTCCCCTTTAAAATTTGGTTCGGCCCATCCTTTCCCCATTCGCCTAAGAAGCAATATCAGTTTTCTTGGGAAATTCTAAAATTCTGCGTGATATCGTCGATTGCATGTCGCCATCAAGGAGCAAGAACATCTTCGTCCGACTGCGAAGGCGAAATCTCACGTCTCAGCGTTGGTAAATGCCACATTCGCCGCAATCGTAATTTTCGAAAATCACACTCGTTTTTTCAAAGGAAGTATTCAAATGTCATCGACGAAATTAACTGGGCTTACGTTATTTTTCACAGGACTGACATTGCCAATCATCGCTTACGTTTGGGGGCAAATCTATAATGCGAATATCGCCAGTTACGGTGGTCCCCCAAATCAAGGGGCAATGATTCTGGCGTATCTTGTCCTTGTGGCGACGTTCATCGTTGGGGGAGCTTTGGCCATAATTGGGTCGATCATGACAATTCTCGTTATTCGAAAGGAGCATCGAGATCACGGACTGACCAATAACAACCCGCAATGATCGAACATTTGACGAAGCCCATGCGGAGAAATCCAAAGGATTCAAGGTACGATTATCAGATTCAGTTCAAACTGAATAAACGGTTCCATTCCCCTGTCAACAAGTCGACGACCGTTCAATCAAGATTCCTTGAGGTAAGCGGCGTCACAGCGCGAACGAGGCTCGCATGATATCCCGCCCACCCTTCAAAGACTTTCGTGAGGAAGCGAGAATCGGAAACTATCATGGACTTCATATTCTTCTTAGAAATCCAAAGGTGGCGGAAACCGGATATCGGATTCAGCCTTTAACTTCTTTTCCAAATGAGTCGATCACCAATTGTGAGGTGGCCCCAAGCAAACGGCAGGCGACTCAGAGATTGAGTGTTTCGACGCCTTAGGTCGCTATGGCGTCGATGCCCCGACACGTGTTTCGTCAATTGCTTTGTAAATTCCTTGTCCATAAACAACTGCATTTGGTAATGTCATTTCGTCTTGACCGTTCTGGAGTGAACTGATACCAGAACGCTCGATTTTTTGTTGAACCATGAAGTCACATGGGAAACTCTTTCCTTGCATCGCTGGCTCGCCCTTGCATGGATCTGGGGATTGACCAACGCCGTTGCGTATGCCGGTGAATTGGCCCCGAGTCCACTGATGAATCTTAAACGGCCTCGAATTTTTGAGGTTCGCGGTTCCCAGTTTCCATTGCTAAACGATTCGCCCAAGCGGCAAGCCCCCACGTTTGACGCACAGATCGGAATGGCTTCTGACGGCAACTTAGTCGAGTTTCATGGTCCGATTCTCGACAACGTTTTCGTTGACGAAGAGGCAGCCGACGACATGTCAGATAGTCAATCTGGCCGAATCTTGATGACTCAGTATTCAGAGGAATTTCAAGAGGGGCAACGGGAAAATACTTTCCCACCGCCGCCGCCGGTACCAACACCATTATCTAACGAAGCGGTACCACTCGATGGAGCCCCTCGTAACTCCACAACCAAGCCGAAAGTTGACGAATACAAGTTTCAAAACCAATATTCTTCGCTGGCCTGGATCGCAGGGGCGAACGACCGACTGGGGATGATTGAACTCCTTTTCAACCCGCCAAGCCGAGTCTGGTATGACCCGACCCGGCCGGTCACCACAACATTCGTCGATATTGAATGGGGTGCCCGATGGCTTAACGGCCCTGACATCACGGACCTGCCGCCGCAACTTTTTAATATCGGGATTGATGTCGGTGACAGGTTTCAATTCAATGATGCCATCTCAGTGGACGTCATGATTTCCCCGAGCTGGTACACCGACTTTTCCAATAAAGGGGTCCAGTCGTTCCGAATGCCGTGGCATCTGGTGACGTACTATACAATTGAAGAAGACTGGTACTGGGTGGCGGGTGTCACTGACCTGGCGCGTGATGACATCAAATATCTTCCCGTCCTGGGGACAGTCTATGCACCGAAGGAGGTGGATGTCCGATTGGATCTTGTCTTCCCAAGACCCAAGATTTCCCGGAAATTGGCTCAGATTTCGAGCGTTGAAAACGGCCAGACATTCAAAGGGAACTCGTACTGGCTGACACTGAGTGGGGAACTGGGGGGCGGTTCATGGGCGATCAGCCGAGAAAACCGGGCCTATGATGTTGTGACCTATCGTGACTACCGTCTCGTTGCGGGTCTTGAACAGCATCGTATCAACGGCCAAATTACACGACTCGAAGGGGGTTGGATTCTTGGCCGGTCCGTGGATTACCGCTCCAACATCGGGAACTACAATCCTTCCGATACGTTCATGATCCGAATTTCCAGTGAGTATTGATTTTCTTCGAAAAATAAAATGGTGTCAGGGACGGAATATTTGATTCAGTTCCTGCCACGTTTAGTTTTTGTGCGGCCGGAGAAATTCGCCATGATTGTTGACACTGACTTGTGTCGCGTCGCAAAAATCTAACAATTTCGGAAACCTCCCGGCTCAAACTGCAAGGGGGGGATCTACTGGAATACTGCGAGCAAACCGATGGGCTTGTACATTAGAAAGAGCGTGCGCGTTGGGCCACTTCGGTTTAATCTTTCGACGTCCGGTATCGGCGTGTCAACTGGCTTACCCGGATTTCGTGTAGGAATTGGTCCGCGCGGAACGCAAATTCACTTGGGTCGTGGCGGTTTCTATTACCGTCAAACCATTTCGCCCCGCGCTCCGCAATACAGGGAGGGTGACAACAGACCTCAGGCCACTCACCAGGATCGATCCTGGACACACGGTCCGATGACTCCCATCGAATTCGGTAGTGTTACAGATATGGTCGATTCGAATTCATCTGACCTTCTGAATGAGATAAAGCAAAAACGTGCAAGATTTACTTGGTGGCCCATCTGCTTGACGGCCACCCTAGTTCTCGTCGCGCTCTATCTCACTGAAAATTACACGCATTCATTCGCATTGCCTTCCATCATCCTGTTGATCATCGCAACTTTCGTCATTCATCAATGGGACCAATTGAGGAAGTCCGTAGTATTGATGTACGATCTGGACGAGAACTCGATTTCGGCCTACGAACACCTTTGTGCTGCAGTCAACGAATTGAAGAGTTGCTCAGCCGTATGGCAAATCACATCCCATGGTCAGGTTTACGACCCGAAATACCATGCCGGCGCAAACAAAATCATTGATCGCAAACCCATTTCGTTCGCCTATTGTGATCCGCCGTTCGTCAAGACAAATCTGATGATTCCATGCGTCAAAATCGGTGATCGATCATGGTATTTGCTTCCAGATCGCGCTCTGGTCTACGCATCGAATGGAATCGGAGCCGTAGAATATGAGGCCCTTGTCTTCGCCACGGCATATACCGAAGTCATTGAGGATGGCGAGTTGCCGGCCGACTCAATGATCGTGAGATACACCTGGCGATTCGTAAACAAAGACGGTGGTCGTGATCAACGATTTAATAACAACAAGGAATTGCCCGTTTGTCGTTACGAATTGCTGCATTTATCTGTGCCTGCGGTCCTCGACGAGTTGCTTCAGATTTCTCAATTAGGTGTCGCCGGTCGATTGCAATTGGCGGTCATGCAAGTTGTTCAGGAGATATTTACGGCCAAGGTGGCGGAACAAGTACGCTTGATCGAGGAAGAACGTCGTCGAAATCAAGAGTTGGCACAAAGATCTCTCAATTCCTCTAGGCACATTACGGATGAGGCTGTTGAAGATTCGTCAAGTCCCGTCGAAAGCGACGATATTTATACAGCGTTGTTTGAACTCTGCTGCACAATCATGATTGCAGATGGCCGAGCCTCAACAAGTGAAAAAGAAACGATTCGTGAGGTCATGCGAAGAGTGAATTCCAAGTGGCCGGACGATGAGCTTGATAATCGAATTGCCCTTTTCATCAACGATGTTCGCAGCCTTGGTTATTCGACAGTTCTGTCCCGGTCAATGTCGCGTTTGCCATTGTTCAAACGAAAGGGGCGAGACAAAGTCTTGCTTAAGAGCATTGATTTAGTCGCGAACGCGGATGGCGCGATTGCAAAGCGTGAAATCGAATTGTGTGATCGAGTACGGAAGTTTATGGACGACGGGGGTTCTTAAACCCAGTAAATTCAACAACGAAAGGAACCGAAGTTCGGTTTCAACCTTTAACTTCCTTCCCGAAGGAATCGATCACCAGTTGCGAGGCGCCTCCAAGCAAACCACCAACTACAGTTACGACGAGCGTTCCGGCGACGAAGGTCGCTATTGCATCGGTGCGCCAGCCTGTGGCTTCGCCAATTGACTTGTAAAGCCACGGACCAAATCCGATTGCAACGGTCCAACCAATACTGATCGGCAATGCCTTCTCAAAAAACGTTGCCTTGTAGTTCGTATTTGGTTGCGACGGTTGTTCGCCTGACAATTTTTCTTGAGGTTCGATCATTTCAGGCATTCTTCGATCGCTTACAGGGCCTACTTCCCTTCGGCTTTCGTTGGCGTTTCCACCGTGATCGCCATCACGATGGGGGATGACTCGGTGTCGTTGCCCTTCACCAGTTCGATCGTGTCGATCTTTTCTGTTCGTTTGGGGATGATCGAGAAATACCGGATCTGCTGGCCTCGAAGTCGATAAGCGAACTTGCTCTGGGGGACGTCGACGCGACTGATGTAATCGGCGAAATGCTCGCCGTTGATCAGTTCATGCACCTCGGTCTTGCCGTCGGCATATTTCAGTTGAACATTGATGGCAACCGTTCCCTTCTTGCTCGCTGGCCAGCCCCAGCCGCTGATCCCGCCAAGCATGTGAATCGCCGTGGCGGGTGAATTGCAGGTGAGTGAAACACTCTTCGGCATGCGAGGTGGTTTGTCACCGTTGCTTCCGTTCAACATGATCGCGTTGGCGATCCGGTCGCCGGATGGGTCAACCAGTACGAAGGGGATGCCTTCGAAGATCTTTGGTGACCAGTCAGGGAAAATCAGTTTCTGTTCGTCGTGCTGTCCGTCATGGAACATTTCCTTGGTACTGACAACTGTGGCAACCTTATTGATCGGGATCGGCAGGTATTTGCCTCGCTGCGTCAGGAATTCCAGCAGATTGGCGATCTCTTCCGGTTTGACCTGTTTTTCAAAACCTTCAGGCATCAGCGACTTGGTTGAGGCGACCAGTTCATCGATGTCGTCTCGCTGGATGGCATGCTTTTTCCCTTCGGCGTCGAAAATCTCGACGGCCGTTTTTGATTCGGAGGCGAGCAGACCATTCATGACGCGGCCATCGGTGAGTACGACCGAGTAGACTCGGAAATTTCCTTCGACACTGCGGCTGGGATCGATGATGTGAGTCAGCAATTCCTTTTTGGGATGAACGGCCATCCCTGTCAGGTCAGGTCCAATTTTTGTCCCTTCACCGCTGTGCGTATGGCATTTCGTGCATTGTTTCTTAAACACTTCTTTGCCTGCGACGGCATCGGCTGTCAGTTCGGTGAGCGGCATCAGTTCGTCGATCACTTTCTGACGATCAGGATTGGGGAGACCACCACCTCGCGAAAGAATCTTTTTCGCGCGATCGGCCAGCCTCTTCGTAGGATGTGCCGTCAGACCTTGCTTCTGATCGAGCGACAATTCGCCAGCTTGAATCGCTCCTTGATCGATTCCGTCGAGTAGGGCCTCGCTCCAGTCCGCTCGGCTGAGTAACGCTCGCAAAGCGGAAGGCCGGACGGATGGTGTCAGTGTTCCCAGTGACGCAACCAGAGTCGAACCGACTTCCGGTGCTTCGCTGGTTCCGAGCGCTTCGATCAGACCCTTACTGAGTTCTGGTGACGTCCGTGGCGTGATGATCGACAGAATATCCTTGGCGACCGCTGGGTCGAGTCGTCGGAAGTTAACCAACTGAAGGGCAGCCTCACGTCGTGCTGCTTCGGTTTCTTTGTCGTTCCTGGCGATCGTCAGGAATGATCCCGCGATCTCGGTCCCGTATTGTTCCATCTTCTTGCTGCCAGCACGTGTGGCAAAGGTCGCCATCGGACCTCGAGTGGCTGGTGGCAGCTTCTTCAGCAGGTCAACCAGAGCGTTTTCCGTGGCATCGTCAAACGTCGTGGCTTTGCCCTTCGGCCAGCCCTTCGCCAATCCCGTGATGATGGCCGAGTTCACTCGACCGATCGTTTCGGTCACTGCGGCATTGTCGCTTGTTTTGCCGAGCAGCGGCAGCAGCGAGCCAATCGAATCGACCGGCGCCCCACGCCCGTAATGCTCGGCCACAATGGCAATCAGTTCCGTCGGTGGACTTGCCTGTTTTCCACCGATATTTTGAACGACCGATTTCAAAAAGTGCGAGTCGTGTCGTGCGGCGGCGGCGACCATCGCGTCGCGTATCCAGCGATCTTCCAAGTTTCCAGGTGATGCCATCGCCAAGCGAACCTCTTCACCCGCTTCGGCTGAAGCAGGTAATTCCGCCAACGTCAGTAGTGCTGCAAGTCGGACCTGTGGATTCTTGTCGCGTAAGACACCGCTCTGCTGAATCGCTGCGATGATCTCATCGTTGCGAGGAAGAACCATCAAGGCATTCCGGCGAACTCCGGCTGACGGATGATTCAACGCCCGAATAACGACTTTCAGAGCATCGCGGTTTTTGCCGTCGAGTGCCCCTCGACCATGCAATGTCCACAATGCATGATTGATATCCGTTGCGAGTCCGATCTCGTCGATCGACTGTTCTTTGACCATGTCGATCAGTGGCTGAACAACATCATTATCGCGATTTTCAAGCATCAGCCGCTGAGCATGTCGGCGCCAGAAGAAATTGGGCGAGTGCAGGGCAGCCAGCAACTGTTCGGCATTGGCTCTGGACAGATCCAGAGATTTGCCCGCCATCATTGCGCCATCGTCGGACGACTTCGAGGCGAGCTCGTTTTTGGATGCGGCTGGATCACCCACACCGGTATAGACAATCCGATAGATTCGACCGTGCTTCTTATCGCGTAGATTCGATTCGTAGGCCATCCCTTTGCCTGTCTTGAAACCTGCCGGAGTCGGATTGTGTTGAATGATGAAGTTGTACCAGTCAATCACCCACATATTTCCGTCGGGGCCAACCTCAGCCATGATCGGGCCTGACCATTCGTCATTGCTGGCCAGCAGGTTCCACGAATTCTTCGATCGGAAGCCGGCTCCGTCTTCTCGGATGACAAACGTCGCCACGAGATGGCCGGTCGCTTCCGTCACGAAGGCGGTTCGGTTCCAGTATTCCTTCGGATAGTTACGAGCTGTGTAGAGAGCATGGCCTGCAGCGGCAGTGAATCCACCGTGATGGTCAACCTGCCGGACTTTGCCTTCATCGAGTGGTTCGAATTTATTGCTGTCCGCGATTCCGCCTAAAACAGACGATGACCAACCCCGTACCGCTTCATAATAGCGGTTTGGAATTGGCATGAATTCGCTCGGGTTACCGTTGGCGGTTGAGCCAAACACCAGACCTTCTTCACTAAGTCCCAGCCCCCATGTGTTGTTGTTCGTTGATCGCAGGAATTCCAGGTCCGTCACCACAGGATTGGGCTGTGCGGACTTGCCATTGCCAACTTCAGTACCGCTCGAAGCGTTCGCTTCTTCAACCTTGAATCGGAAAAAGCCCTGCCGGAACGAAGTCACTTTTCGGCCATCCGTCAGCACGGGTGACGAGTTGTTGTAGCCCTGCATGGCGTAATACCAGTTATCCAGACCGTACTGGAAATTACTGACTTCTCCGTGAGTGTCACCCATCGACCAGCCGGTGATCAGGACTTTGCGGAAATCGGCTTTGTCGTCGCCATTTGTGTCTTTCAGATAGATCGTTTCCGTTCCATCCTGAACGATGGCTCCGCCACGGTAAAATGTAATGGCGGTCGGGATACTTAGCTTCTCGGCGAAGACCGTGAATTTGTCGGCAACCCAATCGCCGTCGGTGTCTTCCAGAATTCGAATTCGGTCACGCCCCTCGCCCGGTGGCTTGAGTTCGTTCGGATAATCCAGCGTTTCGCAGATCCAGAGGCGACCTCGTTCGTCCCAGTTCATCGAAATCGGTTTTCCTTCGAAATCCTTTTCTGAGGCGAACAATTTCACTTCAAAACCGACTGGCGTAACGAAATGTTTCATCGATTCTTCGGGTGAAGCGGGAAGTTGCATCTTGCGTTTTGCATTTTCGACTGTGCCCCATTGTTTTCCGGGTGGATAGAAGGGAATGTCGGCTTCGATGTACTCGAAGGGCTTCAAATCGGCAGAGAGCTTGGTCATCAACGGTTTGTCAGCGAACGAAGGAACGACGCTGGGATCTTGTCCGCAAGCCCAGCGGATCCCTCGTTCAACAAGATTGTGAAATCCGGGATTGGCAAACGTACGAGCGTCGTGACCCCAGGCGGTGTAGAAGACTCGACCTTTTCCATGGGTCCTGACCCATGTCCATGGCTCTTCGGTTTGCCCTTCTGTACGAGTTTCAAGAACCGTTCGGTTCAGAGGATTGTGTTTCGTGTGGACGTAGGTCTCATCCCAGCTCTCGAACCCCTTGAAACCCTTCATCACGGGGTGATCAGGTTCAGTGACCGTCGTTCGGAACGTTCCTGTTCCATGTTTCATAAACTGGGCGCCGATCAAACCGACAACCGCATCGTTGTTTCGAAAGCAATAACTGGCACAGTGAAGAGGAATAAATCCTTTTCCACCGGCGACATAGTCAAGCAGCGCTTTCGCCTGATCATCGGTGATCGCATCGATGTTTGCGTAAACGACAAGACCGTCATACCCGGCCAACGTCGTCGGGTTGAGATCCGCAGGGACATCAGAATAGACCAGATCGATCTTCTGTTTCGCCAAGGCAGGCTGAAGCTGTTTGAATCGAACCGCAGGCTGGTGATGCCCGTTATCGCCGAGATACAGAAGTTTCAGACGACCCTGTTCCGCCGCTGAAGCCGTTGTTGAAACCGCACACAAGAATGTCGCCGCGAGTGCCAGCGTTGTTGTCAGTCGCATTCCGAAACTTTCTGCAAGAAAATCGAGGACTTTGAGTTTGAACGAATCAATCGAAATGAGGGAGTAACCCAGATTCAACCAAAAAACGAATGTGAAACACAACCGAACCAACGATTAATCGAAGGATACGGTGACAAAACGATCTCCCCTGGAACAGGTTCAAACGTGTGAAAAGTGAATAACGGGAAATCATGGTCGTGCGAAGAATTATATCTTTTTGATCGCGTTTCGGCGACCGTCAGACGACATGCGCCGTTCAAGTCCCGATTCACGCAGGGTGAGGTCGAGCCTTCGGGGCCTACCAATTCGGCGCCATGCACTACAACACAGCCAATCAACCAGCTAATCTCACCACCCCAAACGGCGAAACCGCCGATCAGAAAAATTATCACCGCCTGAAAGGATACGCGATGATTGTTGACAACATTAAAAACCATGCCAAGTACATGCATCTTCCCCCTCGAATCGTGCATGCGATCCAGTACATTGGCAGCACGGACTTTACGTTCGTTGAAAGTGGCCAGTACGAACTGGATGGCAAAAAGCTGGTCAGCATGGTCCAGCGTTACAAAACAAAGCTCCCCGAACAGGCAATCTGGGAATCGCATCGCAAATACATCGACGTCCAGTTCGTCGCCGGAGGCTACGAACAATTCGGCCATGCGCCGCTGGCCAACGCTCCCAAAGTCAAAACGCCGTATAATGAAGAGCGGGATGTGATCTTCTACGAACCGGGCACCGAAATCATCGATGCCCCGATGGGAACGTTTATGATTTTCTACCCCGACGATATTCACGCCCCTGCGCTGGCGATCGGAAATCCCCCGACCGCCAGTGAAGTGGTGAAGGTTGTCGTCAAAGTGGCGGTTGAAGGTCTTTAGAGGTGCGTCTGCCCAACGGACAATAACGTGATTTTCGGTCGGGAAAACAGGGGCGAGTGGAAGCGTCTTGTGCCACTGCTTGACTGTACTCTGTCAAGCAGTGCTCTTCGACAACGTTTTTTTAGCGAAGACACTGCGTCGAAGAAGACTCCAATGCAGTGGCACATCAGGTCGGCGCCGTTTTAAACAATCCCAGTATGGAGCTGCCCAACGGGATGACCCGTGAAGGTTTTTCCCGAGACACGAGTGGCTCTTATTATGTGTTTCCGTAATGGACTGCCAGCCAGATCGTCGGCTCGTCAGGAGTAGTCCATTCGACTCGATGCTTCGTATGGGCGGGAATGTTAATGAAATCGCCAGGCTTCATTTCAATCGATTGATCGTCCATCTCGAACCGCAACCGAGCCAATCCCTTTAAAAGAACGACCCATTCGTGCTGGTCCTGGTCGTACCAGAACCCTTCGGGCGAGGTATGGCCGTGTGAGACGATCCGTTCAATCCGAAAGGTGCCCGCTTCAAGAATCGTCGTGAAGAGTTCTTCTGGAAGATCCGCCGGGAGGTATGTGAACAAATTATGATTCATGCCGAGATTCTTTGAGTCAAAAAGCTTGCCAGATTTTCGGCGTCATCAGTGCCGATCCGCAAAACCCCGCGTTTTAAATAAACGACGACACAGTCGCGACCCCACAAATTCCACACCATACCACCACGAATGCTGGCGTGAATGCCCCATCCGTCCAGAATCAACGTCCGACCGATCTCAGCCTTTTCGATATCCGCGTAACGAACAGTTCGGCGGAACAGCGGGACCGGACCAAAACGAATTGTCAATTCGTCTCCAAGGTCGATTACCGTCAGGTGATGAAACGCGGGAGCCAGCAGAGTTAAGAACAAAGCAACGCCGCCGCAAATATAAATTCCCACCGGATCACCACCTATTGCACACGCCAGAACAATATTGGCAAAGGCGATGCCGTAGAGTAACAGACAAAGCGGAGCTTTCTGGGTGTGGGCGTATGTCATATTGGCTTCAGAAAGAGTTACTGCGATTTCGGCTCAAGAAATCCCTGGATTTTCATCCATTCGGCACAGCGTTTGGGCCAGTCGTTAATCGGTTTGCCATCCTGACGCATGCCGAATCCGTGCCCTCCCTTTGAGCAGATATGTAACTCCGCCGAGAGATTTAGCTTTTTGTATTCGAGGTACAGCCTGGCCGCTTCGACCGGGTTCGCTCCGTCATCATGGGCGACCAGCAGGAAGGCCGGAGGAGCGTCGGCGGGGATACTGAATCCCGTCCGAAACTTCGATTTGTCATTCGTGTCGAGAAAACCACCTCCATAGATGAACACCAGAAAGTCGGGTCCGCGTGGATCATCCAATTCGGGTAGCTGCTGATACGTCCGGGTTCCTCGATCCCATGCCGCATGCCCGGCAAGGTTCGCTCCGGCCGAAAACCCCAGCAAACCAACTCGTTTTGGATCAAGTTTCCATTCGGCCGCATGCTGCCTGACCAGTCCCATGGCGCGCTGAGCATCCTGGACGGGCAGTTCAAACATTTCCCGTTCGTCACGAGTCGGCGTGCGGTACTTGAGCAGCACAGCCGTCACCCCCAACGAATTCAACCATTCGCAAACCTGCGTTCCTTCGTGAGCGTACGAAAGAAACACGAACCCACCTCCTGGCGCGACAATCACCGAAGCCCCGTTCGGCTTCTCCGGCAGGTAGACGGTCATCGTCGGATCGCTGACATCAGAAACGCGATCACGTCCGACCCCTCCGTAGGACTGGATCAGCTTCACGGTGTTTTCCGACTTCGCCACCATCGACGTGGGAGGTCCATCCGGCCAAAGCTTGAAAGTGATCGGCTCGGCGGAGGCCGCAATTTCGGCTAAAAACAATAGACCCAAAAGACTCAGCAGGTTTGTTTTCATGTTCGCGCCAGCTATCGGAGACCAGTTTTGCAGTGAAGAAGTATTTACAGAGCTTACGATTAACCGTTTCTTGATCGCAACGCCGCCGGACTTCGATCGAGCATGCAATCTCTTGGTTCACTGGAAATTGTTGCTTGCAATTCCAATCGACGACAGTTGATTGAGAATCGTCAGAAATCGCACTTCAATTGATCGAATGCGAAACCCGCCCGTGTTACATCCGCAAAAAAATTGCACATTTTGGCACCAGGCGTCCACAAAAAACTTTTCATGAGCACCTTCCAAACGTTGAGAAAGTATTTCTCCCCCCCATTGACAGACGATAAATTTTTTTATATTTTCATGTCGCAGCTTGTTTGATGGAGAGGTAGATATCCGCGAGAATTCATGTGAAGCCGAATTTGCCAGCATCTTTTTGATGTTGTTGATCTTATTCAGTTGGACATTTTGACCGTGCCAGACGTTGTTTGGAACGAGCTAAAGCCCATTCTACGGCTTTTGGCTCGCCTGGATTTTCAAACACACAAACGGGACGACGACAATTGATCTTTGACGTCTTGGAATCAATTGAAAACCAATCGCCAGCGCGGCCATCAAACGGTGCGTGGGTGGGGAGACCGTTGAAATGGAGAAATTCAGACTTCGTCGAAGTCTGGTGAACTCAGGTGAAGTCGCGCGAACTTTATTTCGAGGAAAAAATCGAATGTGGTACCGCAAACCCTATGAAACACGAGGAATGGTCGAAGTCGCTCGAACTCGCGCGAACTTTTCGATCAAATCGTGTAGGGTGCGGGCCGAAACGGTAGAAAGTAGTGATGAGACAGTAGTTTTTAGAAAAGACACGAAAAATCTGGGGGGATATCCCGCTCGGCTCAACTGGCGGGAATGATGGGATTCGAACTCGATCGAACTGTGTCGAACTCGATCGAACTCAGGCGCCATGAAAAAAGCGACGAAAACACTATGAATTACGACGGATGGTCGAAGTTGATCGAACTCGATCGAACTTTGACACCAAATTTCTCGGAACCACGGGAATTCGACGAGGCGCTACAGTTGCGCGAGGATTCCCATAGTTGCCCAAGGCGTTTCATCGTTGCCCAACCAGAGTTGCCTGAGCTCCGCCATTGTTGCCCATCCAGAGTTGCCCAAACGTTGTGAGACTCGAAGTTTGAAAAAGCCTTGGAAATCCCCAATGTTGCCTAAGAGCTTCCATAGTTGCCCAAGCTGTTTCATCGTTGCCTAACCAGAGTTGCCTGAGCTACGCGATTGTTGCCCATCCAGAGTTGCCCAAACGTTGTAAGACTCGAAGTTTGAAAAAGCCTTGGAAATCCCCAATGTTGCCTAAGAACTTCCATAGTTGCCCAAGCTGTTTCATCGTTGCCCAACTAGAGTTGCCTGAGCTACGCCATTGTTGCCCATCTAGAGTTGACCAAACACTGTGAGACTCGAAGTTTGAAAAAGCCTTGGAAATCCCCAATGTTGCCTAAGAGCTTCCATAGTTGCCCAAGCCATTTTATCGTTGCCCAGCCATAGCTGCTTCTGCTCCGCTAGAGTTGCCCAAACATATTGAGTGTCGAATTTCGAGCGGATCATTTTCACGAACGGCGCAAGTGTCGCCGCTACTGATGTGCGACGTTGGTTTCATTCGGTTGCGGACAAAGGTATCCTTTTTTATCGCGAAATACTCCATCACTTTCCGCTTGACTTGGGAAACTCGCTAACCATGAAAACGTTGACGCTCGTGCTTTCGTTTGCTGTGCTTTACGGGATCTCCGCTTCGGTATCAGGACAGGACTATGTCCTCCATTCGTTTACCAAGTTGCGACTGAATGACCAGTTCTGGGGCGAAGGGGCCAACGTTGGTGACTTCAACCGCGATGGTAAAATGGATGTCGTGAGTGGTCCGTACTGGTATGCAGGACCTGATTTCAAAGGCCGGCTCGAGGTTTATCCGGCGAAGCAAACGTTCAAACTCAGGAAGGACGATGGAACTGAAGTCACCATTCCGGGTTTCGAAGGTTCGCTCGGAAAGAACAATGCGTATTCGGACAACTTTTTCACATTCACTCATGACCTGAACAATGATGGATGGATTGATGTTCTTGTCTATGGTTTTCCTGGTGCGCAGGCGACCTGG
Organism: uncultured Schlesneria sp.; assembly: GCA_903904835.1. Classification (GTDB taxonomy): domain Bacteria; phylum Planctomycetota; class Planctomycetia; order Planctomycetales; family Planctomycetaceae; genus Schlesneria. Next base: position 75,550 of record CAIVEI010000162.1, read on the forward strand.
TACGAGAACCCAAAAGGCGAAAAGAAGCATTGGACGCCGCATGTTGTCTTCAACACGGTCGACAATGAATCCCCTCAATGGCTGGACGTCAACGGAGACGGCAAACCAGATATTCTCAGCGGTGCTACGCTTCCGACCGACGGGGGAAACAAAGGTTTCGTCGGTTATGCAACCGTCGACTGGTCGGCAGCGGACAAGCCGTGGACGTTTCACAAGGTCTCGGCGCCCGGGAATTGGCAACGATTCACTCACGGACTTGGTGCCGGCGATATTAACGGTGACGGACGAACCGATCTGATGGTGTCCAATGGATGGTGGGAACAACCCGACTCTCTGGCCAGCGATCCTGAGTGGAAATTACACTCTGCTGGATTTGGTGGCGGCGGAGCTCAGATGTATGCCTATGATGTTAACGGTGACGGCCTTAATGATGTGATCACCAGTCTTCAGGCACATGGTTACGGTCTGTCATGGTTCGAACAGTTTCGAGAAGCGGGCGAGATCAAGTTCCGCGAACATCGGATCATGGGCAGCGAACCAAAACAGAATCGTTATGGATTAAAGTTCTCGCAGATTCACGCGATCGACCTGGTTGATATGGATGGAGACGGTTTAAAGGATATCGTCACAGGAAAGCGTTTTTGGGCACATGGTCCCGGGGGCGATGCAGAGCCAGACGCGCCCGCCGTGGTCTATTGGTTTAAGCTGACCCGTAATTCGGATGGATCAGTTGATTGGGTGCCACAATTTGTCGACGACGATTCGGGAGTAGGAACTCAAGTTCTGGCGACCGACGTAAATGGCGATGGAAAGCCAGATATCGTCGTCGGTAATAAAAAAGGAACCTTCGTCCACCTTCACGAAACGAAGAAGGTGACGAAGGAAGTTTGGGAACAGGCCCAACCAAAAGTTCTCGTGCAACCATAAATTCAATCCTCGCTTTTGAAACAGAGAGTTGCCGCGGCAGTCAAACGAGATACACTTGAGTTGTGGTTCATCGACGATTTCGTCGGTGAACGAGTTGACTCACCGAGACCGTTGGACCTATGGATTCGAATGCCGTCTTCGCTATCGGATTGCTGATTGTCGGTTTGGCAATTCTCGTTGCGGAAATCTTCATCCCCTCCGGGGGATTGCTGGGGGTGGTGACATTTCTCAGCTTGTTGGTTTCGATCATTTTTGCGTATCGCGCCTGGGGGGTATCGCACCCCAATCTGTTTGGGGCATACTGTTTGCTGCTGCTGCTGCTTGTCCCGACGGTGATTGGGACCGGTTTTTATATGCTTCCGCGAACTCCTCTTGGCAAAAAGGTATTACTCGAAGCTCCGGAAGCGGAAAATGTGCTTCCGTATCTGGAAGAATCTCGACGCCTTGAAAAGCTGGTTGGGCGATTTGGAGTCGCAAGGACCAATTTACTTCCAGGGGGACTCGTAGAAGTTGATGGGTTGCGCTTGCATGCTGTCTCAGAGGGTCTGATGGTCGAATCGGGAGCATCGGTCGAGATTATTAATGTTCGTGGGAGCCAGGTTGTGGTCAGACCGGGAAATGCACCGTCCAGCTTTACGGATCAAAAGACTGAAGAACCAACGGGGCTCGACTTTGAGTATCCGTCGAGTTAGAAACGTGATGGGAATCAACGGCTCGTTGAGTTCCGATCAAACGAAGTGGAAAATCGTATTTTGTTCTGAAGACTGTACAAAATCGGGACAATCCCAGCCGCTTTGCGATTAGGCTAGCGAATTCGCAGATCACAGAGTACTAAGGTCGAAACATACATCAAGGGATGTCACACAGATGCACTCGTTCGTGTTGGCACAAATGAATCCGCTGGTGATGGTCGCGATTATTGCGGTCATTGTCATCCTGGCGTTGATCTTCTTCGCCGTCTTCGCGCGTTTTATCAGCTTATACATTCAATGTTGGATGACCGGAGCCGATATTTCATTGCCACATCTGGTGATGATGACCATCCGGAAGGTCAACCCTGCAATCATCGTTCGAGCTAAGATCATTGCTGTACAGGCCGGTTTGACCGAGGTCTATCAAATCAGTACGCGCGACTTGGAATCTCATTACCTGGCGGGCGGAAACGTTCCGAACGTCATTCGAGCTCTCGTCGCCGCTAAGAAGGCAAATATCGATCTCGACTGGCAGACGGCACAAGCCATTGACCTGGCGGGGCGTGATATTCTCGAAGCGGTCCGGACCAGCGTCTATCCGAAAGTGATTGACTGTCCTGATACCCGTAAAGGACAGATGACCTTGGATGCGGTAGCAGGTGACGGCATTCTACTGAAGGCTCGTGCCCGCGTGACAGTGCGAACGAACATCCACCAATTAATTGGTGGAGCCACAGAGGAAACGATTGTCGCACGCGTCGGCCAGGGGATCGTGCAAGCGATTGGTTCCACCAAATCTTATAAGCTGGTGCTGGAAAATCCCGAGATGATCTCGCAAACCGTGCTCAATCAAGGATTGGAAGCACAGACTGCATTTGAGATTGTCTCCATTGATATTGCTGATATTGATGTGGGAGAAAACATCGGAGCCCGGCTGTCGGCAGATCAGGCCGAGGCTGACATGCGTGTCGCACAGGCCAAAGCGGAACAGCGTCGGGCCGATTTCACCGCACGAGAACAGGAAATGGTTGCTCATGTCCAGGAAAATCGGGCCAAGGTTGTGTTAGCCGAGGCTGAAGTTCCCGTCGCCATTGCAGAAGGTTTTCGTAAAGGGACGCTGGGACTGATCGACTATTATGACTTGAAGAACGTTCAAGCGGATACACAGATGAGAAACACGATCGCAGGAACGAGCATCTCGAAATAACGATGCAGTCGGAGGCGTGAATGTCTCTATAAAAGCTTTGAGGTCGCTTTATGTTTTTTCCAGTAATCAGTGCCGTCCCTGACATCTCACAAGTCATCGGGCTATGCGTTTTAGTCATTTCGGTTATCAGTTGGTTTATCAACATTGTGCAGGGAAACACCCCTGACGGAGTTCCGCGAGCAAAACAACAAAACCCAAAGCCACAATCCGCTCGCAGCGAGATTGAGGTATTGCTGGAACAGATTTCCGGTAGCAAGAAAAAGCCGGTGGGACGCGAACAGCAGACACAAGTACCGAGACCACCCAGGCCACAGCAAGAACGTTCAACGAATGTTGGAAGATCGAATACAGCGCGACCTGGATCTCAATTGCCCAAACCGACGGCAAAGCACGCGAGCCGCGTCGCCGATATGCACCTGGCATCTTCGAATCTTGGTAACGAGGTTCGTACGCACCAGATGGGGAACAGAGTTGACGCAGCGGTTCAGCAGGAAATTACAGCCGCTGTACAACATGATCTTGGCAACCGGATCGCTGCAGCCAAACCGGTCCAGGAACAAGCCATGCATCCGCTGATCAAGGTTCTACGCGACCCGAACGGTATTCGGCAGGCAATCCTGCTCAACGAGATTCTGCAGCGACCTAGGGCCAAGAGACATGTCTGAAATTGAGCCTTCGATCCTGCTGTTCGCGGGACGGTTTACAGTTCGCGGAAGCTGTTCCTACTCATTACGTCTCGCGGAACAATTGCCATTGCAGGGGATGAGAAGCGTCGTTGTTTGCCCCGATGCACGGCGTGTTGAGCCGGAGCGACGGCGAGAGCTTCAAATCAGAGAATTTTCTCATCTTCAATTGCCACTTTGGGGCTGTGTTGTCGTGCGGATGATGCTGCGGCAGCTACAACTCGACCCGCCCGACTTGATTCACATTCAGTCACGAAACGTAGCACAACAGGGAATGTGGCTGGCTCGCGAACTGAAGCGCCCGTTTGTGTTAACTGTACATGATTACTTGCAACCGTCCGAGCGATTTGTCGTCGATCGCCGCTGGTGCCGGCGGATCATTGCAGTCAGTGATTCCGTGAAGTCAGATTTTCAAAAGAGGGCAGGATTACCGAGCGACCTCATTTCCGTCGTTCATAGCGGTGTCAATACAAATGACGAGGTCGATGAAACCAGCATTTTAACGGCGAATCGTGTTCCAGTTGTTGGAACGGCGGGCCCGCTGGAGGCAGTCAAAGGATTTCCCTTTTTCCTGGGTGCGGCGGCCCGAGTCCTGGCAACGGGACGTGATGTCGAATTTGTCATTGCAGGAGCCGGTCCCGAAGAATCGAATTTGCGGCGACTCGCTCGTGAACTCAAGATCGATTCGCACGTGACATTCAGTCCCAATTTACTCGAGTTCGGTGACGCGTTATCTGCCACGGACATTTTCTGCCTTCCATCGCTGCAACAGGGAATTGGCACGATCATGCTCGAAGCCATGTCGAAGGGGCGCCCCGTGATCGCATCTCGCGTCGGGGGCATTGATCAGGTTGTGCGAGATGGCGAGACCGGATTGCTGGTTCCACCTTCTGATAGCGATTCCTTAGCCAAACGCATTCTGGAACTCCTTGATGACCCGACGAAAGCTCGCGAAATAGGCCGCGCCGCGCGGGTTGAGGTTGCTCGTGACTTCAGCGTGAATCAAATGGTCTCGAAAACTGTCGCAGTTTATCGCGAAATTCTGGAAGCGAAACCTGCGAACCGTGAACCGGTGCTGGCTCGTCGATGACAGCCGGTTTTGTTGTACGCTACTGCTGACAGCTTTGTAACGCCATTGGTTCTCATATCATCCCCGGTAGATAAAGAGCACTGGCGAGCGAAAGTGCCCGCCAGTGACACACGGAGCGTTGGTTTCACATCACTTCGACTCGTGCAATTGACGGACGACCCCATCCAGAAACTTTGCCAGTCGTTCGGCGCAAAGCATCGCATTTTCTCGCAAACGCCACATATCCTTATAACTGCCCGGTCGTTTCCAGAGTGCTCCAATGACAGCTCCAACTCGAACCGACCCCGTTTCACCGACAAGACTTAATACTTCATGAGGCAGGTCGGCGGAGAGATCGTCACTGACGGCGCGAACGGCAAGGAACCGCTCTTTCCTGTCACGACACAACGCCGCAATCGCATAAGTTTCCATATCAACCGCGATCGCGCCGGTAGTTTCCGCCAATCGATGTTTTTCGGCAATTTTGCGAACCATCTTGTCGACAGTGAGCGTCCGCCCTACTGTCAGCCCGCGTGACGGATCGGTCATCATTCCCACGTCAATTTTCAGGGAATCCCCTTGAATTGTTGTGACATCGCTGGCAACGACGATCTGACCAATTTGCAAGCTCGGGATCAGTGCGCCACAGAATCCCGTTGAAACAATCCATCGCGGCTGGTGAGCATCGAGCAGTGCGGCAGTCGCTCGATCAGCACGAGTTGGCCCGAGTCCCGATTCGACAATTGCAATCCGGATTTTTCCGTAAAAGCCACCGCGAAAAGTAAACCGTCCACCCGTATAGGTTTTCACTTTTGAACAACGTGCCAAGAATTCGCTGAGTTCCAAGGGGAGTGCACAGACAAGTCCGATATCGGCTCGCGTCGCGTCTTCTTTCGATTCGCCGGTTGCAGGGTTTTCCGTCAATTCAGTCTTTCAAAATAGATTTTGTCAGAAAGGCCACTGAGGAAACGCTTTATTCGTCATTATGGCTTTCAATTGTTTGGGCGCGAATGACCGCCAAAGTTTCGCGCATCGTACCAGTCTCCCTGATCCTTCTGTAAGGCTTTGACGTAAATGAGTTCGGCAAGAACGGCTGATATCGGGAATAACTAACGAACTGGTTGAGGTCCAGATGCCGAAAACTTCAGTGCGGAAATGAGAACCGTCAACTTTGCCAAAAGGCACTCGCGTCACACCGATGACGATTCATTATTTCCTGTTTCTTCAACGACCGTTTTCGTCCACAGAAAGGAAATCTATGAGAAAACTGCTGATTCTGGCAGCCGTTGCAGCAGTAACACTTACAAGTGTCGAAATACAAGCGGCTGGTCGACGTGTTCGTCCACAAACTTCGTCAAGCGTGCAAACGCCATTCAGTCGATTGATGGACTTGGAACGTCGAAAGAACGCGTATTTGCGTCAAATGGTCTTCGGCCGCTGATTCAAAACGAACTTGGGTTAACGGTACTGGACAAAGTGTAGGGAAACCCGGCTACGAAGCCCTCGTCGCAGCTGCGGGACGCTTCACATGGTTTTTGAGGGCTAATGACGGCTGATTCCGGCGTTGACCGAGAACAGCGATTCTCGCTAAGCCTGAGTCCAGCAGGTTTACAAATTGTTAACAATGCCGCGTGGGCCCTCCACGCGGCATTGTTTGTTTTAAAACGCCCAGCTTTCGAGGTGATGATTGACGTCGTGAAATGTCAACAAGTCCGTCCTCGATGTTTCCGAAATACCCCGATGGTTAGGTCGATTGATTCTTGATGGAGTTGTCAAACATTCTTAACTCCACGACCCAACTGTGTTTAGCTAGTCTCGTCGATGAAAACGTAGACATTTCGGCACAGAACTTGATCACGGATGACAAAGTTGAAGCGTCACGACATTGAATGAGCCGTGACGCCGGGCCTCGGAATTCTGGTTCGTGGATGCTTCAAACGTCGAACACGGCAGACTTCCGTATCAATTGATTGATCAGTCGACTGTTCCGGGACACTATAATGTCAAAGCCAGTGATCGTCGTACTCAGCAGCGACCAGCGAATGGCATCTGAGCTTCCGGGACTGTTCCAAGGACGGGCCGAGATTCGATCCTGCAACTCGTTTGAGCAATTGAACGAAATTGCAGATCAAGCTGGACTTGATGCGCTGGTCGCCGATTTTCGGAGTGCTTCCAGTGGCGGACATCAAGAAGCACGGATTATCGAAACCGTGCAGCAAAGTCATCCGAGAATTCGACTGGCGATGGTCACGCCGAATGTTTGCCCGGAAACACTTGAGCGTTGTGCCGCAATGGCAAAGATCACTCATTTGCGCGGGCATCTTGACCGCGCTGCGCTTCTACACGCATTTGGACCACTTTTTTCCGAAGACATGAATATCAACAAACGTGACCCTGAAAATCTTGATGCAGCGATCGGAGGGAAGATTCACGGCACTGCTGAACCACCGCTCGGTGTTTTAATGGGAATCAGTCGGCGTTATGAAACGAGCTCGCCGTATCTAAAACAAATGCTTACTGATTTAGAAGTTGCAGCAGCTCATAATGTGACAATTCTCCTGATCGGTGAAACCGGTGCAGGAAAGACGTACCTGAGTCGTCTGATTCACGAGGTATCGCCGCGCCGTTACGAGCCATTTGTTCATGTCGCATGTGGCGCACTACCAAATGATTTGATCGAGAGCGAACTTTTCGGCCACACCAAAGGCTCATTCACAAGTGCTCACCAAGATAAAGAGGGAAAATTTATCGCCGCGCGTCGAGGCTCATTGCTGCTCGACGAAATCGATGCACTCGGACTTGAACAGCAGGTCAAACTTTTACGTGTAATAGAAACAGGTGAATTTGAACCCGTAGGTACCAACGACACTCAAGTCTGTCAGGCGAGACTGATCGTTGCCAGCAATCTCGAATTGCAGCCACTTGTTGAACAGCACCGTTTTCGATCCGATCTTTATTATCGATTGAACATGATGAAATTTGTGATCCCACCGCTTCGTCACAGGAAAATGGACGTGATCCCGCTGGCGAAAAAGTTCGTGCGTCAATTTTCTATAAAGCACGAAGTACAAATCGATGAGATTGACCCGAAAGCCTTCGACACGCTGTTGAATTATCCTTGGCCGGGAAACGTTCGCGAACTCGAACACGTTATTCAACGCGCGGTGATCTTTTGTCGAAACGGACGTCTTTTGAAACAAGACTTACCACAGCACATTTTATCTGGAAACGCCGGGCCGACAAATGATCCGACGGTGGTCCTGCCGAAATCACAGATTGCGAAAGAACTGAACGGCAAACATGAAGCACTCTCACTGGGAAATCAAATTGCGTTAAGCGAAAAAGAGATCATCGAGCAGTCATTGTTTAAGAACAGCTTTCGTCGTACAAAAACCGCTCAGGAACTCGGCATCAGCCGCGTTACCCTGTATAACAAGATGAAGAAATACGGCTTACAACGCTGAAAAGAAGGAATCGTTCGAATGACGGGATATACGGTACACACGGGGTCAACGGTCAAATTCTCGTTGAGTTGGGATCGGATTTTTTCCGCGTCCAACTCGAAAAAGAGCGAAACGGAAGAAACCAAAGCAAAAAGAACGACCGCTGCAAAGCCGTTGATGAAGTCAGCAAAAAAGAAGTCGGATGAAAAATCCCAGGAACTGCCTGCGACGACAAAGAAAGCTGTGCCAAAGAAATTCAGTTCCAAGAGAGTCAAACGATAGGTCGAAGTTAAACTTTACTGATGATGCCTGATAAGCATGCGGCCATCCGTAGTCGTAAGAATTGACAGCGCGTCTGTGTAATGCCCAATCAACCAGTCGCCGATAGCTCTTTTGGCAGAGCGATCGACTTCGCAAAATCGAATCAATATGCCGACCGGAAAATTGACGGCCTTTAACCTATTTGACCCTACCACGGACGGTGTTGAGCCGAGCCGTTTACATAGAGCAGCCTCCTGGGGATCTCTCCTCTGGAGGCTGCTCGTCGTTTTAGAATGTTTCATACGACGAGATTCGGCAAACGTCGCTGAAATCGATCTTGAGCGAATCGCGAATCTTTGTCAGATTACGGCATCTGCTTGAATCCCTTCGTCAATAACATTCTTCGCGATCGTGTTCGAATGTCATCACGACTCATTTTTTACTGCTCGATTTTATTGTTGGCCACAACTGCTTCCGGTTGTGTGTCGATGGATATGAGCGGCCCGCCAGTCGCAAACCCCGTCTTCGTTCGTGCCAATAATCCTGAAGAAGCGTGGGAACGAACGATTGATGTCGTCCACGATTATCTGTTCGAAATTGAGCGTGAGAATAAGTTGGGTGGTGTCATCGAGACTCGATATAAAACCGGTGCGGGAATGCTTGAACCATGGCATCCTGATTCGGTCGGTGCCGTCAATCGTTGGCAAAGTTCGTTTCAATCGATCCGCCGAAAAGCTTATGTCCGCTTCACGCCAGCAAATGGCGGTTATCTTGTTGGGGTAGAAGCAATCAAAGAACTCGAAGATGTACCTCGCGCAGCAAATTTTGCGGGCGGAGCGACGTTTCTCGACAATAGTGCGCTTCAACGCGATCTCAATCCCGTCGTCGGACAGGCCACACCTTCAGGTTGGATTAGCCAGGGCCGCGATCCCGCCCTTGAGCAAGCGATGCTTCGAACGATTAATCGCCGATTCGTTGAGTAGGAACCAAAGGAATCGACCAAAGCTTTGTCAATCTTCTGTTTTGACGACAGAAAGCTGACGTTGTGAGATTTCCTAAATCCAGCTAGTGTTTGCGACATGCGCGGTTAAGGTTGATCGCTGTAACAAATTTGCCATGGATGGCGAAATGAAATCCGTGATGCTGACATTGGTGTTGGCTGTGTTTTTGAATTGCGGCTGCGCAGGTCGAATGAACACGGACCTGCTACAGGCTCGAATCCGCGAACAGGCGACTCAGTTATCTGAATCTCAGCGTGAAATCGCGAAGACTCGAACGGAACTTAAGCGAACGAAGGACGAGACGGAACGATTGAAGTCGGAACTGGCCCAAACAGGCCACGAAAATGTTTCGGCGAACCCTCTTCAAGGCAAAATCAGCAAAATACACATTCATTCGCTGGCGAGCGGTGGGCTCAATAAGGATGACAAGCCCGGCGATGATGCGGTCGTGGTTCAGTTTGTACCGGTCGATTCGGAAAACGAACCAGTTAAAGTCCCGGGAGAACTGGAGATCAGATTACTCGATCCGCTGCTACCGGAATCCGATCGCGAACTCGGTCGATGGACTTTTTCAGCGGACGATTGCCGCAGGCACTGGACCCGAGGAATAACGAGTTCCGGATTTCAATTCACTTTGCCTTTTGAAGTGACACCTTTGCACACGGACCTTGTCGTCCACCTGAAATTTCAGACGCTGGACGATCGACGATTTGACACAAGTCAGGTAGTGAAGGTCGTACTTCCGCCGGGAAACGCCCGGATACAGATTAAACGGCAGCGTCCACGACCAGTCCAAACCGTTGAAGATTCAGACGAATTTCTGCCTCCGGTAGGTGACGGACTGCAAACTCATGTCGACTCTGACGACTGGGCTCGCGACGAAACCGACGATCCTGCGTCGAAACCAGGTCATACCGTTCTTCATTCTTCGAATTGGACGGATGCGACGATTCCCCTTTTGCGGTGAATCCTCTGTCGGGGTCAAGATGGTCAATTCGGATCAATTCGTCGATCGGAATCAGCTAAAACCGCGCGAATGACGAATCAATGGAGTTTCATGGTTCTTCGGTTCCACTCACTATTGTGGGGTGGTCACCCCTGTTAAACGAGGCACGTTTTGCTAAACTTGCCCGCTTCGACGGTACCGCGACAACCGCACGTTGACAAATTTTGTCATCCAATCGGCACTGACTTTTAGTGCCAGAAAAACGCTTTGAAAGTCAAGGAAAGACCCACCGTCCTGCGGGACGACGGCTTTATAATAATCCATCGCTCATTTGCTGAAGGGGCATTCGTCATGTCTGCCGATATTTATGGTCCGTGTCCGTGTGGAAGCGGAAAGAAGTTCAAATTCTGTTGTCATCCTATTGCTGATGAGATGGAACGTATTGAACGACTGATGGACAGTAATCAGCCTCGCGTTGCATTGCAGCAATTGGAGCTATTGGAAACGAAACGTCCAAACAATGCCTGGGTCGCAAACACTCGCGGCATGCTTTTGCTGGATTTGAACGAAAGCCCCGTTGCGCGCGATGTCCTGAAACAGGCCCTTGAGGCGCATCCTGACAACGAACTTTCGATTGTCCTCTACGCCGTAGCAATGCTCCATTCCGAGGGTCCTGTTCCAGCGAAGCGAGCTATTCATCGCGCCTTCCAGCGGAGTGCGAAAAAGCTTCCAGGGCTTGTGAGCGATCTGGCAACGACACTTGCAGCGGTACACGCACAGGCCGGTCATATGATGGCCGTCCGGGAACATCTTGCACTGGCACTCAGGTTGGCTCCTGAGGAACGACGACAGGATCTGTTCGTTCAATTACTTGAAATTGACGGAGCGGACGAGATTGCCTACCCAATTCGTGGTTCACACCAGTTACCGAGCATCTCTGCAGCGGATGACCTTCAAAAAGAGATTCGAAAAGGACAGAAGTACGCCGCTGTTGGCTGCTGGAGCATTGCGGCTGATGTTTTTGCGGCACTCGCCAAAGACTCGCCAGAGAAAGCCGAATACTGGCACGCGACCGGACTTTGCCGCGCTTGGGATGGTGACGAAACGATTGCAGCGGAATCGCTTCACCGTGCTGCTCATTACTATTCTGATCTCGGCATTGCGGTCGAATGCGAAACACTTGCTCAAATCCTCGACGCGAAACTGACAACTGATGTCGTCGAAGAATGCGTTTATCGCGGCCAAGTCAGTTCGGTATCGCGACTGCTCACTCTGTTAGACGGGCAGCCCTATATCGAAAGAATCAAGGTACCTGAAGAAGGCGAACCAGCAAATCGTCCGGTTGCCGCATACGCTATTCTTGATGTCGAAGTTAATCAGACTGACTTTTCGCAATTGACGCTCGACAACGTTCCCAAAATGCTGGGCAAGGTTGTTGTCCACGACGCCGACCCGAAGGCGAATAGTCCTGCGATCATCATGGTGGCAGGACGACGCGGGCCGAATCTCGAGACCGCGAAATCGACTTTGACTTCGGCAAGTGGCGACTTGATTACATGGGACCAGGATGGAACTCAGCCACAAGTTGTTGGCATGATTTCCAAAGAATCGCAGATACTAGAGAACAACTGGTATCTCCCTCACAAAATGCCGTTTGTACGTCGTCGCGAACTTCTCAATCAATTCTGGCAAAAGATCGCCAATCAAACCTGGCCACAGACTCCACTCAAGGTCTTACAGAACAAAACTCCCGAGCAAGCGGCCAAAGATCCATCGCTCAAGGTCCCGCTACTTGCTGCGGCACATATCTTGGACGCTTCCGCGCAACAGCGAGAGCGAGGAATTGGGCTGACTGGTCTTTTCTCTCGACTCGGCATTGAGCCACTTCCACCCCTGGAGATTTCCAGCGAGACTGGCTTGGGTAGCCTCTCGATCATGCAGTTGAATCGACTGCCGATCGAACAACTGAATGATCATCAACTTGTGACGGTTGTAAACCGATCGATGCTAATTCGCCATGACGAGACTCTATACAAGGTTCTTAAGCTGGCGATTGATAGACCAGCGATTGCCGAACAAATTGATCGCGTTCGAGTTGTGCGGACGCTCGCGGGAATTGCCTCAGCAAATGGTCAGCGCGACGAAATGTTTGAATGGATCAATCGAGGCCGAAACCTGCCTGTCCCCGAAGGAAAGACCCCCTTTCAAAATGCCTGGGGGTGGGATATGGCAGAATTTGGAGCCAGACTTGAAGACCCCTCGGATCCTCAATTGAAGCCGCTACTGAATCGTTTTGTCACGTACTATGCACCAAAAGTTCCTCAAATTCGGCAACATATCGAGCAGACTCTGGAGGCGTTTGACATTCCTTCGCCCTGGTCCTCGGTGGAAATCATTACGCCGGACAGTATTCCCGCACTGGGAGGCGTCTGGAATCCAGCAGCTCCTCAACCGGTTCCTGCGGCAGGTAAGATCTGGTTGCCAGGTCAGTAAGTCATGCCGGACGCAAATCCATTTGATGAATTGATGATGCGGCGAGCCATTGAATTGGCTCGCCGCGGATTTGGTTTTGTCGAGCCGAATCCGGTCGTCGGAGCGATTGTTGTCGATTCATCGGGAACGGTCGTAGGGGAGGGTTGGCACCAGAAATATGGTGGTCCGCACGCCGAGGTTCATGCTCTCTCGCAGGCAGGGACAAAAGCGTTCGGATCGACGTTATACGTCACATTGGAACCCTGTTGTCACTTCGGTAAAACGCCCCCCTGCTCGCGCGCGGTCATCGCTGCGGGGATTCATCGAGTCGTAATTGGCACGCGTGACCCAAACCCACAGGTAAATGGCGGCGGGATCGCAGAACTTCGAAATGCTGGCATTGATGTGGAAATTAGCGCATTAGTGCATGACGCCAAAAGGCTGGTTGCCCCGTTTATCAGTCTCGTCACGCAGTGCCGACCTTGGTTTCACGGGAAGTGGGCGATGTCATTGGACGGCAAGATTGCAACTCGTTCAGGCCATTCGAAATGGATAACGAATGAAGCGTCTCGCGCTGTTGTGCATCAGCTCCGAGGCAGAATGGATGGCGTTCTTGTCGGTATTGGAACTGCGATCACTGATGACCCCGCATTGACGGCGCGCCCCAGAGGGCCACGAATTGCAACTCGTATCGTGGTCGATACGGTCGCGCGGCTTCCCGCAGAATCGCAACTTGTCCAGTCCGTGTCAGATGCTCCAGTTCTTGTTTTGACGACAACTGCCGCTCCTGCCGAACGATGCATACGACTTCGTGACGCTGGTGTTGAAGTTTTCACGATCCCATCTGATTCCAACGGAAAGCCTGATCTGAACGAAGTCTCGGTTGAATTGGGGCGTCGACGTTTTACAAATGTATTAGTCGAAGGGGGCGGGCAAATGCTTGGAGCCTTCTTTGACAAAAGTCTGATCGACGAAGTCCATGCGTTCATAGCACCAAAGCTTATCGGTGGTTGCGACGCGCCCTCTCCGCTTGCAGGACTTGGTCTGGACCTGGTGACCGAAGGTCCATCAATTGATCAACCCGTAGTCGAGATGCTCGATGGTGATCTTTATCTACATGGCCCGCTGAAACGACGCTAAAACTGGCAACACAAATAAGAACCGGAGGTGGCTTATTGAAAACCACCTCCGGCGATCTCATCTTAAACGAAACGCTCGCGGCCAATCAGTGACCGCATTGACCTGGTACACAAACAGAGCCACCTTGGCAGGGGTCTGACGAGCACGCAGTCTGAACGGGAACCTTACGGCAGATCTTACGAGGGACACAAACCACTTCGGATTCAACGATTTGTCGAGGAACACATTTGGTCTTGCAAACCATCTTCGTTTCGCAAACCTGACGGCAGGTCGTGTAAGGCACCTTCCGGGTCCGAACTTCCTGTGTCATCGTGCAGGTCACGTACGGAACTTTCTTGGTGATAGTTTCACAGGTCCATGAGCAGGTCGTGTATGGAACCTTCTTCGTAATCGTTTCGCAGGTCCACGAGCAGGTTGTGTAGGGAACCTTCTTCGTTACGGTTTCGCAGGTCCACGAGCAGGTCGTGTATGGAACTTGCTTTGTCACCGTGTGACGTTCATAACGAACGCAGGTGTAAGGAACCTGCTTTACAACGGTCTCAGGAATCTTGCGGCACACGGTGTAGGGCTGCTGGCAGTGACGAACTTCCTGCTCCATCCGGGTGCAGGTGACTTGTCGGGTTTCGGTCCGAGGAACCCAACGTCGGCAGGTCACCGTACGGCAAGTTTGTTCGCAGGCGGTATGGCAACAACCCTGTTTGTATTCGCAAGAGTTGCTCAGCGGATTCCATCCCCATGTACCTGGATCACTAATGCACTTTTTGACGATCGGACCAGGAACCTGTTTGGTTTCTGTCACCCAATCACCGGTGCAGACTGTGATTTCTTTTGTTTCGCACACGGGCTTGCAAACCGTGTAGCAGACATCGCGGTAACAGGTCTGGGTCTCGGTACGATAGGTCGTGCAGCAAACGTCACGATATTTCGTTTCGCAGACGGGCTTGCAAACCGTGCAACAAACGTCGCGATAGCAGGTCTGGAAGCATGGTTTGCGGATTGTACAGCAAACGTCGCGATAGCATGTCTGATAACATGGCTTTCGGACCGTGCAACATACGTCTTTGTAGCATGTTTGAAAACATGGCTTCCTGACGGTACAGGTGACGTCGCGGTAGCACGTCTGATAGCATGGTTTGCAGACCGTGTAGCATTCATCCCGATAACAGGTTTCGTGAACGTTTCTCGTGCAGGTAACCGGATATTGTTCTGTAACCTGATCGTAGACCGTCCGGCAGCGATTCACCACCTTTTGTTCGTAAACAGTTTCACGAACCTTTTTATAGCGGGTGCCGCAGCAACTTTTTGCAGCGCAGTAATCCCCGCAGGGCGCACACGCCTCTGAGGAACAACACTTGTAGCTGGCCGCCCCGCAATACGAGGCCTCGACTCGTGCGTCGGACGCAAGCGCCAGCATGCTCGCTACGACGATCCAGAATGCGTGTCTCATCAATCGGTCCCTTAATCCCTGTCAGAACGGCATGTCAAAGTGGTCGGTCACGATGGGTGTCTGTGCGGGTCCGCAACGGCGAAATTCCGTTATCAATCAGAATCGGCCGTCAAGGTCCGCCAACTTGAGCCAAAGCGCGTAGATTCACGCGCCGCATTCCATCGCGATTTCACCATCCGTGGCTCTCCAGAGCCTTGATCCGCTCAGGTCACCCCAACCTTTCGTCAAGATCGGCAATATTTGCCACCACTCCGCAAGGCAAATGCACCACACGCGGTTAGAATCGTCCAACATTGCCTGAAGACTCTGATTCATTCGGTTTAGCCAGTCGAACTGGAATAACTGGTATAGATTGACGGGCTTAAGATGGATTCCAGCGAGATGACCGTAGTTTCCCGGAATTGGGACCAGCAACAGAGGCTTCGCGTCGAGATTCCGTTTGGCCTGAAGTGACTCGCAAAAACCCGATCGCAAAATGACGTATTCAGCCTGCCGACAATCTTTGCGCTCTGTCTGAAGTATCTTTTTTGACAGGGATGAGACTTAGTGCCGAGTACATTCCCAAATTAAAATTGCTGCCGTTGCAGAGACATTCAATGACTCAACACGACCGACGCCTTCTAATGTTATTAATTGCTCGCAAACAGATGCGACTTCGGGCGAGAGCCCTTGTTCTTCGTTTCCTAACACAAGTGCGCACGGTCGATCCGTCATTCGAACTAGATCCGGTCTACCCCCTCGGGTTGCCGCGCCGACGACGTAATAAGACGCACGGATTGCTCGAATGAAACCAGCAAGATGATCAACGCATAAAACCTCAACGTGATCAAGTCCGCCTTCGGCCACTCGATAGGTCGCTTCGGTGGGAAACGCGGCTTGGGGGTGATCCGGAACGATAAGCTTCGTAACACCGAAGAACGCGGCAGACCGAATAATCGCTCCCAGATTATGAACGTTGCTGATTCGATCCAGCAGCAAAAGCGTTTCTCCCTGAGATGACCAGCGACGAACGTCATCTAACGTCGGAACACGAATTTCTTGCGGTTCCACCACGACAACGATTCCACCGTGGTGGATTGACCCGGAAATCCGTTCCAGCTCTTCCGACTCGACACATCGGTAGACAAGCCGTTCCTGAGCCATCCATCGGCAGAGATCGCCGACATGTACTGCTGTGGCGCGGTTGAAGAACAGGCGTTTTACCGAATCTGAATCAACTTCGAATCGTGAGCGAACCGCTTTCAAACCACAAATGACCAACTCTTTCGACCGCATGGCACTAACTTTCTGACCCGTTGATTAACATAACCGCTGAAGACTCATCGTCGAACTAATTTCTCGATTGTGGTCGATTCACATCACCTTTTACCAGCCGATTGACTGTAACTCCCCTTTCCTTGTCATCCCAGAGAAAGCAAATTCGTCATCAGAATTGCCGAGAACTCGCTCGCCTGCCAATTCTCATTAAGCGCAAGGTCACCGCATTGTTGCCGATTCGCTAGTTACGGTATGCCGAACGTATGACCTCCGCTGCGTAACCCTCTTTCATTCGATTGTAAGCCGAAAGTCTTTATGAGCCCTAACGTTAAAAGCTCTTCGGAAATCCCCGTAACGAACTGGCACGCAGTCTGCATTTCCAGCAGTTCAACCTCAAATGTGCAACCCGCAATATGAGGTTTAAAAGTTGACCACGTTAGCACACTGTTAATGGAGCCAGTTCCCCCTCAATGGTTGAATGACACCACTGCAAACTTGGTATGGGGAACTAACTGGATTAACGGCATTAGGGAGATTTCCGTGTTACGATCTCAGAAAGCAATCGAACGAAAACAATCTCTGATTCGACGAGGGGGGTTGCTTTACTTCGGAGCTCTGCGCGAGCTTTTTATCATTGCCTTGGCTGTGGGATTTGTAACGACGTCCCTTTGGCAGGCGAACTCGTTGCTTAACATGCATCTATCTTCACAAGCGTCAGATACTGCACATACTGATATCCTGCCAGTAATTAATCTCGCTCTCGATTCAAAAAACTTGACTCTTTTCACGCGTGCAATAACGGGAAAGCTGAGTCAAATCTCGCTTGAAACAGGCAAATTGACTTCTCGACCGATTCCAAACGACTCCGTTGCTGTCGCAATGTCGTCGCACGCTTCCACGATTGCCGTGCTGGAAGAATGGGCTGAGGACCGTCGAATACATTATCGGGTTGATATCATCAAAGATGATCAAATCGTCGTTTCCGAAGAACTGAAGTTAGAGCTGTACTCGGATGCAAGCGTCTACATTTCGTTGGACGGTAACGTTGTAATGGGTTTTAGCGGTGAAGGGAAAGGCGTCGGATGGGATTTAACGAAATCCTCGACACGCCGTTGGACGATTGATGTCGGTCCGATAAATCATATGAATTGTCTCAGCCCTGATGGTCAGCGCCTCTTTGTCACATCGAAAATTGGACCTCCCTTTATCTGTGATTCTCAATCGGGCGAGACGAGAATTCCGCTTAATCATGTGGCGCGGGCGAGTCAGTGTGTCGCCTGGTCGGCCGACGGAACTCGACTCGCGGTCGGAGATCTGAGTGGAGGAGTTCACGTCTTCAATGCCCTGAACGGTCAGCGAATATGGCACGAAAAAATCAAATTGGAATTTGCAAGGTCCGTGGCATTCTCGAGTGACGGTTGCAAACTCGCCGTTGGTGGATTCGATGAAATCATTCGCGTTTGGAATCTATCCGAACCTGATTTGCAGCCAGTCCAATTGAAAGGTCAAATTGGAACCATCAGAAGTCTCGTATTCAATGCATCAAATGAGAATCTGGTTTCCGGCAGTTATAACGGCACAATCTTAGAATGGTCGCTGGCGAATCAGAACTGCGTTCGAAAATTCCAATAGAAATGCCGCGACAGAGACGTTAACCCCATGAAAACGCCGCCGTTTCCCCATTGAATTCCAAGGAGAATCTTACAACCAGACTTCAATGCCACCTGAAATCGTCACATAATGGAACGAATTTACTGGTTTACAACAGAGAATTCCGATACGATCGCGTTCGTGAATCCTGCCGTGTTACGTGCGGTTAGCACTCCCACCCGAATTTGTTCCATCCGACCAACTTATGATTTTTTCACGCTCTGCACTGGCCTCTTTACTTTTGTTTGTTGCCGTCTTGCCCCCTTTAACGAGCAGGACCGGGGTGATCGTGGCTGCCGATCCTGCACCTTTGGCCAATCGCTTTTCTGATGATGGTGTGGCCTTCGTCAGTAAGCATTGTGTTGAATGCCACGGCGAGAAAGATCCCAAAGCTGACCTCAATCTGGTTATCGACAAAAATGCCGATTCGATGGTCAAGCGTCGCTCCGTGTGGGAAAACGTCGTGGAAATGGTCTCGAATGGCCAGATGCCTCCACACGAGAAACCCCGCCCTGACCAGACTGAAATCGATCATTTTGTCGGAATCATCAATGGTCTTTTCGACGACGTTGATCTTCATGCAAAACCGGACCCTGGACGCGTCACCGTCCGGCGACTGAATCGCACCGAGTACAACAATACTGTGCGAGATTTGATGATGATCGATTTCAATGCCGCAGAGGACTTTCCGTCGGACGACATTGGCCACGGCTTCGATAACATCGGAGACGTCTTAACAATGTCGCCCGTTTTGATGGAACGGTACCTCGCCGCCGCCGAATCGATCGTCCAAAAAGCAATTCTGATCGGTGAGCCGCCGAAACCTCCCAAGCGGCGTTCGGTCGCGACGTTTCTTCAGACAACGCAAAAGGAAGCGTTCGAAGTTCCCTTTCGTAAATTGGATACTGTCGGAAAACTTTCGATCGCTCATAAACTGACCGTTGAAGGCGAATATAAGTTTCGTTTTCGAGGCTGGGGTCGCCAACTCGGCGACGAACCAGTCAAGGTGGCGTTTCAGGTCGATGACAACGAAATCGAAACCGTCGAAGTCAAAGCAACCGGTCAGGACAGAGACAAACGTGTTTACGAAGCAAAGCCGGTTCAAATCGGTTCGGGCGAACACCGAATTTCGGTTACTTTCCTCAATGAATTCACTGACCCCGCCGTTGAAAAGCCCGAGGAAGCTAAACGAGCACTGTTCGTCGAATGGTTTGAGTTGGAAGGACCCAGTGACATGGTCCCTCTCTCTCATAAGCGACTTTTGGCCTGCCAGGCAGATAAGTTAAAGCCAGATCAGGCACGTGAAATTTTGACTCGATTTGTCAGTCGCGCCTATCGCAGACCAGCGACTCCAGCGGAAGTCGAGCGGTTGGTTGTGCTCGTGACAAACGGACTGGATGAAGGTCTCACTTGGGAAGCAGCCATGCAGCGAGCGATGCAAGCTGTGCTCGTCTCGCCCAAGTTTTTGTTCCGCCTGGAACTCGACGATCGACCCGAAAGTCCCGAACCAAGTGCTCTGGACGAATTTCAACTTGCGTCGCGGATGTCTTACTTTCTCTGGAGCTCAATGCCCGATGAGGAACTATTTGCATTGGCGGGTAAGGGTGAATTGACGCCGAATATTGACGCTCAGGTTCGCCGAATGCTCGCCGATCCAAAATCCAATTCGCTCGTCGAGAACTTCGCCATGCAGTGGCTGCAATTACGTCGACTGAAAACCATTACTCCTGACCCGAAACTCTTTCCTTCATTCAATGAAGGATTACGATCCGCCATGCTGAAGGAAACGGAACTCTTCTTCCACGCAATCATTCGCGAAGATCGCAGCGTCAATGACCTGATCGACGCCGATTTTACGTTCGTTAACCGACCTTTGGCCCAACACTACGGACTGGAATCCGCCATGACCAAACCGCCTGAGGGCGAACGGCGAGGGCGACGGCGTGGGGACCAGGGTCGTGAATTCGAACGAATCACACTCCCTGATAAACTTCGAGGCGGACTGCTGACTCAAGCGAGTATTCTGACCGTCACATCGAATCCCACTCGGACATCACCCGTCAAACGAGGCCGCTGGATTCTTGAACAAATCCTCGGTTCGCCCCCTCCTCCTCCGCCACCAAACGTTCCTGAACTGGCAGAAGGAGACAAAGCCCAGTTGACTGGTTCGCTCCGACAACGGATGGAGCAACATCGAGCCAACCCCGCATGCGCCAATTGCCATGCGAAAATGGATCCGTTGGGATTTGCCTTTGAAAACTACAATGCAATCGGTGGATTCCGTCAAAAAGATGGCGAGTTTCCGATTGAAACAGGGGGAGTTTTACCCGGCGGTAAGACATTTCAAGGCCCGGTCGAGTTAAAGTCGATCCTGAAGGAACAGCACGCAAAAGTCGGACGAAACCTGGCCGAAAAATTGATGACTTACGGCTTAGGCCGGGGTTTGGAGCATTACGACCGACGTTCAATCAAGAAAATCCAGGAAGAGCTTGAGAAAAACAATTACAAATTTTCAACGCTTGCCATCGAGATCGTGAAAAGCGACCCATTCCGTATGCGACGCGGAAGCGAATAAAACTCGACGGAATACCATGTGACCGAATCATTCACTGAAAATTACTGAAACTGATCGGACGACCCAATCGTCCCATTACGACCTCAAAACGAAGACATGAGGAACATACGATGAGCCGAGATCCCATTTCCCGACGGTTGGTCTTGAAAGGCCTCAGCACCGCGATCGCTTTGCCATGGCTCGAAGCGATGGGTCCAATGGCCTCTTGGGCAGAAGAGGCCTCGCCAACGAAAACCGCTCCTAACCGGATGGCATTCCTTTACGTTCCGAACGGCAAAAATATGGCCGATTGGACTCCCGCGACGGAAGGGAGTGCGTTCGAGCTCACGCCAATTCTCGAACCGCTGGCTCCAGTACGAGACGACATTACGATTCTGACGGGACTGACTGCCGATGGTGCCCGCGCTCATGGTGACGGTGGTGGGGATCACGCGCGTGCTTTGGCGTCGTTTTTGACTGGTGCTCATCCTGTTAAGACCGATGGAACCGATATTCGTAACGGAGTGTCTGTCGATCAGGTTGCCGCGTCACGGATTGGCGATCAGACTCGGCTGGCTTCCCTGGAGATCGGCTGCGAATCAGGTGCGATGGCTGGCAATTGCGACTCGGGTTATAGCTGCGTCTATTCCTCGACGATGGCCTGGCGATCAGCGACTCAGCCGCTTCCCAAGGAAGTTAATCCAAAGCTGGTCTTCGAACGATTGTTCGGAGTTGGAGCGGGTGCGGATCGAGTCAAACGGGACAAGCTTCGCCAAAGCGTGCTCGATTTCGTTCGTCAGGACGCCAGCGATTTGACCGGCAAGCTTGGAAAAAACGATCAGCGGAAGCTCGACGAATACTTCAGTTCCATCCGAGATATCGAACAGCGAATTGCGCGAGCGGCCACACTACCGGAAGTGAAAGCCCCTGATTATCCGGTTCCTGCAGGAGTCCCCGGTGACTTCCAGGAGCATATTCGACTCATGTGCGACTTGATGGTGCTCGCCTTTCAGACCGATTCAACCCGAGTCTGTTCGTTCGTTCTGACGAACGAAGGAAGCAATAAAGCCTACCCGTTCATTGGAGTCTCCGAAGGGCATCACGAACTGTCGCATCATGGCAATGACCCGAAGAAGAAAGAAAAGATTCGCGACATCAATAAGTTCCATGTCACTCAACTGTCGTACCTCTTGCAGAAGCTGAAGGCCATTCCTGAAGGTGAAGGAACTCTGCTCGACAATTGCCTGATCGCTTACGGCAGTGCGAATTCAGACGGCAACGCACATAACCATGATGATCTTCCCGTTCTGCTCGCAGGCAAAGGTGGTGGTACGATTCGGTCGGGACGACACATCCGTTACCCCAAGGAAACTCCGATCAGTAACCTTTGGTTGTCGATGCTCGAACGAATGGACGTCAAAATTCCATTCCTCGGAGACAGCACGGGTGCATTGACCGGCCTGATGGGCTGAAATCATCAGGCAGGCTAATCCGGCCTGATGACGAGAGAAACATGTGCCACTGCTTGAGAGTCCTCGCTCAAGCAGTGCTCTTCGAGTTTCTTCTCGAAACTAGAAGACACTGCTTAACCGAAGACGGTAAAGCAATGGCACCCGAAGTTTCGAACGACTGATCCGGGTTCTTTGTTTCGACTGCCAGATCAGGGTTCTGTCCCAAACCACCAGGCAGCGATAATCGAACCGGCATATAAAGCCAGTAACAGCAGTCCGCGGTTTCGCCCCAGGACTGCACCCTTGATTGGCACCAGCGCCAAAACTGTCAGAATACCGAAAATCACGCTCGGCAGAACCGCAACGACTGACTGTGGGAACGGGTGAATTGCTCCTGCCAGTCCAATGATGAAAAGGCAATTGAAGACGTTGCTACCGAGCACCGTGCCGATTCCGACTTCGTCGTGTCCTCGCAGCTTCGAAACAACTGCCGTGGCCAATTCCGGAGATGATGTCCCGAACGCAACGATTGTCACTCCGATCAGGAACGGGCTGACACCCAGCATTTCACCCAAAGCCGTTCCCCCTGCCACAATCAACTTGCCAGACAGAACAAGCGTGAACAACCCGATGACCCCAAACACGACGGCGATCAACGCCTGCCGCCCCGTTGAGGTCGCCTCAATTCCATCGCGAGCCTGAAGTGCGTCTCGCAAAACCCAGAAAAACCAACCACAAAAAACAGCAAGACAGATGATCGCATCCGTCCGCGAAAAATCTCCGTCGGCCAGCAGCAGACACAGAATCACTGGAGCGGACAGAGCCGTCACAAACTCCCGTCTGTATAAGGCCCAGATAAACGAGATCGGTCCCATGACGATCAGCACACCCAGGACCAGGCCGATATTTACAACGTTGCTGCCTAACGCGTCTCCAAGAGCGATCTGAGGTTCACCCGCAATGGCGGAGTTGATCGCTACCGAGATTTCCGGGCTGGATGTCGCGAATGCCGCTAACGTCGCGGCCGTGACCGCCTTGGGAATTCGCAACCACCCGGACACGCCAAGTACACCACGCAGAAACAATTCACCACCCACGACAGCGCAAATCACACCACCGAGAAATTCGAGCACCGGATACATTCAGCCTCCTGCAATTTCCGACGGATTTTCGTATAAACGTTTACTGCTGATGATAATTCGATTCGTGATTCGACTGACGGTCAAGGGACCTGCAAATGACCCACCCTGCTTTTCGTTCTGCATCCTGCTGTCCAGGGCGTCTGCCTTCATTCGTCACTCGTCGCGAAATGCTGGCCTCGTCCGCGAACGGATTCGGCCTGCTTGCGCTGTCGGGGTTATTTGCCAGTTCCAGTTCTGCCGCGTCGGCTCGAAGTGAAACTCTGTTACCTCAACCTCATTTCCGCCCGAAGGTCAAAAATGTGATCTTCTGTTTTATGGACGGTGGAGTTTCCCATGTCGATTCATTTGACCCGAAACCGAAACTGGCCGAATTGGACGGCAAGCCGTGTACGGAGTCTAAGAACCCCACCGCCAACGTCAATCGACAATGGCTGAAAAGCCCTTGGGACTTCAAACAGCATGGCCAATGCGGCATGCCCGTCAGCAGCCTGTTTCCACACATCGCCCGCTGTGCCGACGATATCGCCGTGATTCGATCGATGAAGGCGGACCTGCCGATTCATTCCACCGGCGTTCTTTTCCTTCACACAGGTTCCAACAATGCCGGTCGCCCCAGCCTCGGTTCATGGGTCAATTACGGACTTGGCTGCGAAAGCCAGAACCTGCCTGGCTTTGTCGTATTGAGTTTCGGAGTTGTCCCGTGCGGAGGTCTGGAAACATTTTCAAACGGTTTCCTTCCCGCCAGCCATCAGGCAACGCTGCTACAGGCAGACGGTTTGCCGATCGACAATATTCAGCCAGCAGACAAAGATCCTCGCATCCAATTAGCAAAGCTGGCACTGTTGAAAGAGCAGAACAAAGCTTTTTCCAGAGGACTCGGCGGAGACGATGCCGTGGAATCAGCCATCAAGAATCACGAGATGGCGTTCCGCATGCAATCACTGGTCCCCGACGTTCTCGATTTGTCACGCGAGACCGAAGCAACTCAATCGATGTACGCGATCGATTCCAAAGTCCCCTCGCAAAGGCTTTACGGAATCCAGTGCCTTCGAGCCAGACGATTAATTGAATCCGGCGTTCGCTTCGTCGAGATTACCTGTCCTCCCGGCGCATCCAACGGGACCTGGGATCAGCACGGCGACCTCAAGAATGGTCACCAGAAAAATGCTCTCGATACCGATCAGGCCATCGCGGGATTGATCACCGACCTGAAACAACGCGGGTTATTCGACGAGACTCTGATCGTGTGGGCAGGTGAGTTTGGTCGTACGCCGCATTCAGCAGGTCGTGACGGACGCGATCATCATCCTGAAGGTTTTTCGGTATTTCTGGCAGGCGGAGGTGTCAAAGGAGGCTCGATTTACGGAGCCACCGATGAACTGGGAATGTACGCCGTCGAAAACATCTGCACCATCCACGACCTGCACGCAACGATGCTGCACCTGCTGGGCCTCAATCACGAACAACTGACATTCCGTTTCAGCGGGAGAGATTTCCGCCTGACTGACGTCCACGGTCACGTCGTACATGACATCTTGAGTTAAACGGAATTTGCAGAAACAACAGAAAACGGTTTGAACAAAAGGGAACTTTGGTCAACTATGGAGATTTTTAGGCAACATTGCCGATTTCCAGGGGCTTTTCGAAATTCCAGACTCAAAATGTTTAGGCAACTCTGATGGGAAACTCTGGCAGAGCCTACGCAACGCTGGTTGGGCAACCATGAAACAGCGAGGGCAACTTTGGAAGTTCTTAGGCAACATTGCGATTTTGAGGGGCTTTTCGAAATTCCAGACTCAAAATGTTTAGACAACTCTGATGGGAAACTCTGGCAGAGCCCAGGAAACGCTGGTTGGGCAACCATGAAACAGCGAGGGCAACTTTGGGAGTTGTTAGGCAACATTGCGATTTTAAGGGCCTTTTCGAAATTCCAGACTCAAAATGTTTAGGCAACTCTGATGGGAAACTATGGCAGAGCCCAGGAAACGCTGGTTGGGCAACCATGAAACAGCAAGGGCAACTATGGAAGTTCTTAGGCAACATTGCCGATTTCGAGGGGCGTTTCGAAATTCCAGACTCAAAATGTTTGGGCAACTTTGGCGAGGATCAGGCAGCCATGAAACTCCTTGGGCAACTATGGGAAGTTTCAGGCAACATTGCCGATTTCCATGGTGACATGAAATGCGATTCAAGATTTTTAACCACGGATAACGCGGATGGGCACTGATAAATCCCAAAAACGATGACAAATTTCTTGTCGTCTTATCCGTGATCATCAGTGCCATCCGTGGTTAAATTCTTCGTAGCAAGATTCTTGACGTCCGCGACCCGATTAAGAAATACGTTGTCGGAGAAATCTTCTTCCCTTCGCTCCCTTCCTTACCTTCTGTTCAAAAATCTTCTCTTCCGTTCTGCTGGTATCACGGTTTCAGGAAATTTCGTGTCACAGTTCGATCAAGTTCGACCAAGTTCGACCATTCCCCGTATTTCATAGGTTTTTTGTCATCTTTTCGTTGCGCCCGACTATGAAGCAGTTCGTTCGAGTTCGATCGACTATTTTCTACTTTCTCAAAACGACTTTCTCGCCGCTTCGGCACCGCCACGGATCAGCCCGCAGCGATTGATGCCTGCGGGGGCGATCCGTAATTCATTCCAAGATGTCAAAGACCAATTGCCGTCGTCAGATTTTGATTTCGGAAATCCAAGCGAGCACAAAGCCGTAGAATGGGCTTCAGCCCGTTCCAATTAACAGCTTTTGCAGTCGAGGGGCCGCCCATTCGACCAACGTCGCTAAACTCAAAACAACTTTGATTCCGTGTGATTCCTCGCGGATTCCGTTGTCTCTGCCAAACAGTTAGCGACATAAATATACAAGTTTTTTACATATTTTCAATGAAAAACGTGAGACACTTTCTTAATATTTGGAAGGCGCTCATGAAAATCGATTTTGCATGTTGTTTCCGACTTTTTCTTCACCGAGTCAGAATACAAATTTTTGGCAGCCGAAATCGGTCGGTCTGCAGAACGCGATGCACCCCTTCGTTCCCGTGGCTGCTCCGGGATCAGCCCAAAGGACTATAGTGACTCTACGACGGTGTGGAAACGGGATTCTTTCGCATCGTCCGATTGCCTGAGACGGCGCTCGCGGAAATTGCGATGATTCAAAAACGCTTCCAGACTCTGCGACCACAGCTCGCCGACATGACGCTGTTGCTGCGGGCCGAACGGGAAAAATGGCATAAGATCTTTACGATCGACCGTCGTGACTTCTCAGTGATGCAAAAAAAGAGTCGGCACAAACTCGTGCTGATCCTGGAAAGGTTGGGTTGAATTCCGCCTCGGACGTCGGGGAAACGGCTTTTTCAGTTGCGTCACCAGTAAATAAACCGCTGCAACAATTCTCGCTGGCCGGGGATCAGTTCGTTGGTGTTGGCGATCAGATAACAATTGTCCTCCAGATCGAGCAACACCTTGCCGTGCTCGCCGAAGTTCTGCACGTATTGCTGCGACCAGCGCATTGTGAACTCGGCGGGCCCCGCTTCGGTTTCGACCACGAAATCGAGGCACCCATGTTGTAGCTTGATGCGATGAATTGCCGTGATCCGACGATGCAGATAACGCCGGTCGAGAGCCGTTCGCAGCATCCGTTGTACGTCATTCGGCCACGCGGCTAACGCCCGAATGATACCGACTTCTTTTTCTTTCCCGTCCTTGTCACTCACCGCCAGACTGATAAAGCTCTCGGCTTGCGTCGCGGGAAAACAACGAACGGCCCCGATTCCCCGATGGATCGTTCCATCCGCGAGTTCAAGATCGAGCGACTCATGAGCACCGATGCGGAAGGTGGCCTGGCCCGGCTCAAGCCAGTGTGGAGAAAAGTCGATCAACTCGGCAGGTGTTGGTTCTGTATCGTTCATGGCGGGGACCGCCGCTGCAGGTGCGGCATCGAAGATCGCTTCAATCTGACTGTCGCGGGCGAACTGAGTCTGGATCTTGACCAGGCGGGCGTACGTCCCGTCGATCGCCATCAATTCGGGGTGCGACCCCTGTTCGGTTAACCGCCCATCGTCGAACACAAAGATCCGATCGGAATCGCGCAGGGTACTGAGGCGATGTGCGATCGCCAACGTCGTTCGTCCCCGCACCAGCACTTTCAGTGCGTCTTGAATCGCCTGTTCCGACTCGGTATCGATACTGCTGGTCGCTTCGTCCAGTATCAACACTTTGGGATCGTATAGCAAAGCGCGGGCGATCGAGATTCGCTGCCGCTCGCCCCCTGAAAGGCCCGCTCCCCGTTCCCCGACCCAGGTGTCGTAGCCCAGCGGCTTGCGCAAGATGAATTCATGAGCCTGTGCTGCGCGGGCCGCTGTGACGGTCTCTTCCAGACTGGATTTGGGACGGCCGTAGATCAGGTTGTCGAAGATAGTTCCGCGAAAGAGAAAAGGCTCTTGCAACACGACTCCGACGTTCTGACGAAGGGTCGGCGTTGCCAGGTCTCGCAGGTCGATCCCATCGAGAAGCACCCTGCCCTGATTCACGTCGTAAAACCGGCTGAGCAGATTCACCAGGGTCGTTTTACCACTGCCGCTACGTCCGACGATTCCGATCCGCTGGCCCGGTTCAATGGTGAAACTGACATCCTTCAGGATCGGTCGATGACGCTCATAGCCAAAGGTGACATTCTCGAACCGGATTTCTCCCTTTAAGTTCGTCAGTTCCGTTTGATGCTTGGGTTCTTTCGTTTCGACCGGGGCATCGAGCAGTTCAAACACGCGATGGCAGCCTGTCAGAAAACTGGTCAGCCAGGTTGTCAGTTGTGACAGGGTCGAAAGGGGAGCGTAAAACATTGCGAGGTAGGCGAGAAACGCCATCAGCGAACCGAGCGTCATGGAATCGCCCAGGACATCGCGTCCGCCGACGTACCAGACAATCAGTCCCCCCAGACTGAAAATCAGGGCCATCACCGAGGAGAACGTGGCATTGGCGTTATCAACTTGCAAGCGAGAATCGCGCAGGTATTCACTGGAACTGGTGAACCGATCAAACTCACGTGGTTCCTGGGCGAAAGCCTTCACCACCCGAATGCCCGAAAGCATCCCCGATATCGCTCCCGCCTGTTTGCTGCTGGAATCCCAGTAACGATAATAGACGGGATAAACACGACGCCAGAAATAGAGACTGCCAGCGACAACGAGCGGTGCGGGAATGAGTGTGAAAACAGCCAGTTTGGGATTGAGCGTAAACAGCATCACTCCCACGG
Organism: uncultured Schlesneria sp.; assembly: GCA_903904835.1. Classification (GTDB taxonomy): domain Bacteria; phylum Planctomycetota; class Planctomycetia; order Planctomycetales; family Planctomycetaceae; genus Schlesneria. Next base: position 104,152 of record CAIVEI010000162.1, read on the forward strand.
CAACAACCTGCACGATCTGCAGCAGGAATCCGCCTGTCACCTGTTGCAGGAGCGTATGTAGTACCTCGCTGTCGTAAGCGACACGACTGACGAGCGAACTGACCTGATGACGATCGTAGTAGCCAACCCCCAGCGTCTGCAGTTTTTGCATGAGCTGCGACCGCAAATCGAAGGTCAGTTCGACTCCGACCCTTGTCGAGAGACTTCCCTTGGCCCAGTTGACGACCCCCAGCAGGACACGGGTGGCGGCCAATCCGAGCACCACTACCAGCAGGGTCATCAGCAGTTGACTGGTTTGAGGAGCCGATTGACCTTTTGCCAGAATATCGTCGACAAGATACTGCTGGAGCTTTGGCGGGACCAGTTCCATGGCCACACCAACCAGCATCAGGGCCGACATGGCCAGTGCCCCGCGCCAGTGTGGACGCAAGATTTGCCAGAGCCGACCAATAATTGCCTTGCGTGGGATGCAGCGGGGACAGGGTTCACCTTGCGCGGCGAGACTAATCGCACATTTGGGACAGTGCATTCGATCAGGCTCTTCCTCCTCGATCGCGGGAACATCCCCTTTTGTCCGCAAGTCTTCTAATTTGCCAGCGACTTTATGGAACCGGTCCGCCAGTGAATTCGAATGCCTCAGCAAGTCGACCCACGCCCCGTCGACGTGTGCCTGGAGGAATCCCGAACCGACCGTTCCGACTGCTCGGAATCGGTCGACCCGGGACACGGGGAGATGGTTCACCAGTTCGGGTGAGTTTCCGTCGGTAACAACCGCGACATTCTCATGCGTGATGACCAGCCAGTGCTTGCGCAAGTCACCTTGCAGCCCCAGATCGGTCTGGGTTGAGAGGACGACCGGGACGCCGTTCAGTCCCCTGTCTTCGAGCAAACCTTTTACTTCAACCGGCAAATCGTCCTGATTCACTCTGTTCACTGCCATCCCGTTCTTGCCTGTGTACCCTGAGTCATTTCATTGTTCCCGCGAAACCGTCGCGGTTGTGAGTTTTCGAACATTCAAACGGCGAGCGCAAGCAGTAGCATGGGCTTCAGCCCGTGCGCAACAACGTCTTTTGCGTGCTAAAGCTCACACAACAAAAACTCTCAACCGCGTTGCGATCCCAAAAGGAAATTCCCACATCGGAATCGGTCTTGTGACACGGAACCCTGTACTGCCAAGCCGAAGGAAATCGATCCGTTTTCCCCGGTTTGATCGGGCAATAGTATGCAGTGTCGAACAGAAGAAAAGGCGCGAATTTCCGAATGGAAAATTTCGATCGTGGACCGGAAATGGTCCACGGGGTCATTTCATTTTCGGCAATAACAGTGTTCCCATTCACGGTCCCAAAGAGCAAGGTGCGCAGTACTCGCAATCCCGGCGATAGACCGACTTGCTCTTGCTGACGTCAAATTGAGTTGTCATGCTCATTCTCGGGCGTCTTGCTGAGAAATATTCTCTTCTTGTTCATACCCAAAAACATGACATCGTCGCCGTTTTCCTGCATGATCATTTTCATCCAATTTACGGAAATCTCTTCGGAAATGCCGGACATGCCAACCTACCTCACGCCCCGTAACAGAGGATGCATAATATGATCAACCAATGGTCGAACGAATTCTCTGCCGCAAACGCTTGGTTCCGGCTTTCGCCCAAGCGGACCGTAACACGTGCGTTCGTGTTTTCCTGCTTGCTCGCATGGTTGACTCAATCGACGACATTTGCCGATGACAGCGACCGTTCATCCGCAGTTTCGAGACAAGAGGTCGGGACAGACAATATTTCGACGGATCAATGCGCCGATAAAGCGACCGGACCAGCGTCAGGTGAGAATTTAATTCTCGTACCGGGGTCTGGTTTTTCTGGCGAAACAGAACAGCCCAAATCTCGGGGATCGGGCAAAGGAAGTGAAGAGAACGCTATTGCCCGATGGGACGTTATTCCGTTCCAGGTCTTCGATAAGACGATGAATGTCGGGGTGATTGCGTTTCACATGAACGAAATTGAAAAAGTCTCTTTTTCTGTGGAAGGAGGACCCTGGAAGGATGTCCATTCCATGAAATTGAACCCCGAAACCGACGTCGTGGAGTACTGGGTCACTCTTCGAGCAAGTGACTTTGCTGACGGGCCTGTTGAAGTTCGCGCCATCGCTTATCCAACGGCAGGCGTCCCAAGGGTCTTGCAAGGGAAATTCCCGTTCAACGAGAAGACTAAGAAACACGTCGAAAACGGTGAACATTCCATGTGGCTCTTTGCGAATTCCGGTGACAAATTGAAAAATACCGAATTTTTTGTCAGCCCAAGTCTGGGGAACGATGACAACGACGGAAGCGCTGCAAATCCCGTTAAGTCGCTCGCCAAGGCCCTGACACTAGCAAGCAAACAAGAGGGATCAAGCATCATTTTGACAGAAGCAGGCGAATATTTCCCCGACCGAACGGCCGAAGGCGAATCGAAAAACACTCGTTGGATTACGGTGAAACCAAGGGAAGGACTTGCGCAAAAGGATGTCAAGATTGTTGGCAAGGGCCAAGGAGTAAGAATTTTTACGAGAATAATGCGATTACGGTGGCAGGGACTGACGTTTCGACCCGATACGTATGCCTATATCAATGAACTCTCTGCGACGCAGGAGCATTTAGAATGGTATGATCACTGCCATTTCACGACCCCCTCAATCGAAATTAACGAGGCCCTTCCGTATAGGTCGAGAGTGTACATGACGAACTGCAGATTCGACTCGTTTATTTATGGCGCCTGCGGAGCTCTGCTCGTAAGAGGCTGCGCCGTGAAAGATGTCATGGATGCTTTCCAAAACTCTCAGTTAGTCATCAACTGCCGCGTCGAGCGAGCGAGGCCATCAATAGATGAAGGTACTGCGCACCATCCGGACCTGTATCAGTCTTTTACAGATAGAAAGAACACCATCGTCTATGGTATGAAAGGCGATGATATTGGCGGAATGCAGATCCTCTTTATCAATCAGCCTCTTGCCGAAGGGGCAGATATGACGGACGCGGCATTTGTTGATTTCGATGTGAAAACATCTGACAAAAAGGGAGGACCCCCATTTTCTCAACTGCAAGGACCTCTGAACCACATTTTGTTCAAGAATGTTAAAATAGCAAATCAAATGCTTCTGTGGCGAACAGATCTTAAGGACACCAACGGTTTCGTCGCCAGAAACGTCATATTCGAAGATTGCTATTTTTATAACCGACTCAATAGCCGAACGATGCTTCCTCGTGGCGTTACGGTGAGAGGTAGCAAGAAAAAAGTCACGAAAGCCATAGAAGGCCAGTAATTTCGACATCAACGGGATGAAATATCGCAGTTCCCTGATTCGGCTTCGGGTTGCATCAAAACCCCTCGGAACAAGAGATAGAAATCGGCTTTGTGATCGCTTCTTGAAATCCGCTCACCTGGAATTCGCTCTCCGCACAATTGAACATGAGTACACGCCCCTAAATCACGTGGAAGCTTAAGCAGGGGGAAATCCGCTTGACAGTACCAGCGACCGTATCGTCCAGTGAGCGGAACCTCTGTTGAGTTTTCGTGAAGGGCGAAAGTAATTCACGAGTTACAAATTCATCCCTCCCGGTGAAACCAATTCGGCAATTTCTGAAGCCAAATTTGCGACTTCGAAAGGATCAGTCCACCGATGTCGAGAACGCCCGGTAGCCGCAATGGCCGACTTGTGACACTCGTTTTAACCTTAAATTCACAAATTGGCATATTGCTGTGCAGATAACAGATTGACTTCCTCACATATGTGCGTTACCTTGAAGGTTCGCACAGACCTGTAACACTTTTTAACAAAAACTACGATTTTGCGTGGCCAAGTGAGTTTCCATGCTCGCTTTCATTTTTTGTTCGGTTTTCTGAAGAAATTGGAGAAATGGAATGATGTTTCGACGACGTGGTTTTACTTTGATCGAATTGCTGGTGGTAATTGCCATCATTGCAGTTCTGATCGCATTGCTGCTTCCTGCCGTGCAACAGGCACGTGAAGCCGCACGACGCACGCAGTGCAAGAATCAGCTCAAGCAGCTCGGTCTCGCATTGCACAATTATCATGACACGTACAAAGTATTTCCGCAGCAGACATACGGTACGCAGGCAGCGCCTGGCAGTTACGGCACTGAATGGGGTGGAAACAGTGTTCACACGATGCTGCTGCCGTACATCGATCAGGCGACGGTGTATAATCAGTACAACCTCAACATGTACTCGTACCAGTCTCCCAATCGAAGTGCAACTCCCCCGGGCCCTGGCGATACCAACATTCCGACGTTCATCTGCCCATCGGACTCGAATCCTCCCGGTGCCGCGCCTGGTCAGAATACATTTTGCTGGAATACAGGGCCAAATCTCGGCTGGGACGGAAGTCTCACCAACGGCAGTGTAGTCGGGCCGTTCCATTTGCATGTTTCCATCGGCATTCGTGACATCACTGACGGAACGTCAAATACGATTGCAGCAGCAGAAATCATCAGAGGGGACAATAACGCCGCCGTCTTCACTCCGAACCAGGACTTCGTTCGCGCCGTGCCGAACACTTGGATTACCAAACCGACTGCGGCGAACCTCATCGCCTATGATGCCGCCTGTAAGGCGCACGGTACGGCCACAACCGGCGACGCGATCAGCTACGCGGGCTTCCATTGGGCCTCTCCGATGATGTACGACACGATGATCAACACTGTTTCACCGCCGAATACTTATCAGGCCTGTCATAGTTGCACCGGCTGTGGAGCGGGCGATGGGGCAGGCGTCTGGCCGGCACGCTCGCGTCATACGGGTGGGGCTACCCATCTGATGTGCGACGGTGCAGTGCGCTTCATCAGCAACAACACCGACATCAATACGTACCAGTCCGTTGGTAGCATGAATGGCAACGAAACTGTGGGTGATTTCTAAGCCTACCGTTCAGTTCCAGCAATGATCATCGCTTGCGGTTTGTATCGGGAACTGCCCCGATACTACCGCGAGCGAATTTTTTGACGTGTCAGGGAATGTCCCCTTGCACGAATCCTTTGTCAGCATGTGTGATCCCAAGCAGGAACTATTCTGGTTCCTGCTTTTTTTTGGGTAGTGGAGATGTGAATGAACAATCGGGCGGGCAAGCAGGTCATAACGCGATGCTTAACGCCAGATTCTGTCACTGTTTCGGTTTCACCGAGTGCTGTAAAGAGGGGCGTAATGTCCGCCCTCGCGTTTGCGATTTTCTTTCTTCAGGGCTGCGGCAAAGCGACCGACAGTAAATCCACAGCGATTAACATCGCTCCTGCAGCAACCAAGCCGGACCTTGAGTCCCAAATCCGGCGTTTCTGCGGCGACTGCCATGCCTTTCCACCCCCCGAAAGCTTTCCGCGAAACAACTGGGCCGAAGAGGTGAATAAGGGATTCAGTTTCTTTTACGACTCGTCGCACCCTGACAGGAATGTCCCCCCTCTACAGGCCACGATCGACTATTTTCAGGCACGAGCGCCGAAGAAGCTACCGCTTCCTGTCATTGCGAGCCTTGCACCCCCGAGAGATGGACAGGAATTTGAGCGGCTCGATCTTTCGTCGGTGGCATCACATGGGGCACCGGCCGTAGCGCACCTGGCATTTCTTACGGCAGGGTTCGCGAAACAGCCCGGCTTGATTATCAGCGACATGCGTTCGGGCGAAGTCCGCCTCTGGAAAGCAGATGGGCCGGCAACGACCTCTATGGAGCTCGCACATCTGTCTCATCCAGCGCACGCAGTGACAACGGATTTGGACGGCGACGGGATCAATGAACTTGTGGTTGCCGACCTGGGCAGCTTTCTCCCTGATGACCATTCGCTGGGCAAAGTATGGTGGCTTCGGCCCCAGGCGGACGGAGCCACCTGGCAGGCGGTCGAGCTTGCCACCGGGCTGTCACGAGTCTGTGATGTTGAACCAGCCGACATCGATGGCGACGGTGATACAGACTTTGTTGTTGCAGAATTTGGATGGCGAAAATCGGGCCGCATTCTGCTCTTGAGGAACCAGGGGATGAAAGACAATGTTCCGATTATGGAGGTCGAGGTTCTTGATAAGCGCCACGGCACCATTCACGTTCCTGTTACCGACCTCAATGGAGATGGCCGTCCCGACTTTGTTGCCCTGATCAGTCAGGAGCACGAAGTCATCGAGGCGTTCTTGAATCGCGGGGATGGGCAGTGGGAGCGGCAACCGATCTACGCGGCGCTTGATCCTTCTTTCGGTTCAAGTGGTATCGAGCTTGTTGACCTCGATGCTGACGGCGATCTCGATGTTCTTTACACAAATGGCGACAGTTTTGATAGCGCGTTGATTAAGCCGTATCATGGCGTACGCTGGCTGGAGAACAAGGGGACGTATCCGTTCACAGTTCATCACATCACTGCATTTCCGGGAGCCCATCGGGCGTTGGCGGCCGATCTGGATGGCGATGGCGACCTGGATTTGGGGGCCGTCTCCCTGCTACCCGGCCCCCTGTCGGATTTGAAACAGCCCGACAGTATTCCAGGCGTGATCTGGCTGGAGCAGGTGGGCAAGGACACAACCACAGGAGAAATACAATTCTTGCTGCATCGGATTGAAGGAGCCACGTGTAATCATGCGGTCTGCGCCCTGTGGGACTGGAACGGCGATGGGGCCATCGACATTATTGCGGGTAACTATGACTGGCTCAACAAGGAACAACCGGCAATTACGGTTTACCTGAACCGGCTGACTCAGTGCCGCGCACCGCACTGAGACCCTGTTCGACAACAACAGTCATGTGGTCCACCTGCAAATCGGTCGGTACTTGATCGGGACCGGTTGGCCAGATGACGGTGGCGCCGGTCAGCGTGGCCCCTGCGGGAATTCCGAAAACCATCCGAGAATCCCCTTGGGATAAGTAGCTTCCTCCGCCCGAAACCTGGCGTGTCTGATCGCCGCGCGTTGTGTGCAGCACGACGCGTGCACCGATCGCCGAGCGATTGCACCTTGTTCCGACTAACTGCAGGCTGACCCAGTGATTCCCGTCCGCATGCTGGTGTGAGGACGCATGGTGCCTGGGCGTTTCATTCAAAACAACGGCGGCCGGCTCATTCGTATGAGCGACGACAACATCCAGGTCGCCGTCGTTGTCGATGTCGCCCAGCGCAAGCCCGCGCGCCAGGTGTGGCGTCGAGAAATAGCTGTCTGGAGAGAGCAACGCTCGGCGAAACTCCCCTTTTGACAGGTTTTCGAGGAGGATTGGCAACTGCCGGTCAGTTCCCTGAGACGGAAAATAGATTACGTGGCCATTCGCAACCACGATGTCCTCGTCGCCATCGAGATCGAGGTCCCCAGCCGCCGTACCGAAACCGACAAAGAGCGAACCGATTGCGGTGACGCCCGACTCCCGGCTGGCATGAATGAACTGGGCGTCCCCTTCATTGCGGTAAAGTGCAAACGTTTCCTTCTCGAAGTTTGTGACCCAGATGTCGGGGAGGCCGTCGCCGTCAAAATCGGCGATGGCGACTCCCATACTTCCGTTGGGCATCCCTTCCTGATCGACAGCCACGCCACTCTGCAATGCGGACTCTTCGAGTCGTCCGCTTCCGTCGTTCAGATAAAGGAAATTCTCAGTGGTATCGTTTGCAACATAGATATCGAGATCGCGATCGAGGTCAACATCCGCTAAAAGCACCCCAAGTCCTTTTCCCTCAGGCTTCAGGCCCGCTGCTTGGGTCGCATCGCGGAATGTGCCATCTCCGTTGCTGAAGTAGACGATGTCAGTCAGTCCGTCAAACGCGCGCGGGGGGCACACGTCGCGGCGCCCCCCGTCAGCATTGCAGATGGGGTCGTGCTCGAACGACCAGTTCACGTAGTGCGCAACGTACAAATCGAGACTGCCATCACCATTCAAATCTCCCCAGCCAGCGCTCGAACTCCAGGCATTATCGAGCAGTCCGGCGGATGTGTGCACTTCCTGGAATGTCCCGTCTCCCTGGTTTTTGAAAAGCTGCAACCCGCCATACCCCGTCAGCAGCAAATCGGTGAAACCATCATTGTCAAAGTCGGCTGCGGCACAGCCATGACTGTAAAACGGAGCCTGTGCCACTCGGGCGAGTTCACCGATTTCAACAAACTTGCCCTTGAGACGACCACTACTCTCACCTTGATTGCGAAAGAACGTCGACTTGCGGCCTTCAATTGTTTTCGACGCAGTGAACGCTCCGCCCCCGGGAAAGAAGACATCAATCGACCCGTCAAGGTCGTAATCGAAGAGCCCCACTCCACCCCCCAAAGATTCGAGAATGGCGTAATTCTGTGATTCTCTTCCATTGTGGTAGATTGCGGAAACACCGAGTTCCTTGGCCGCATCACGAAACTGGAAATGGGTCGGTTGCCCCGATTTGCCGTCTGATGAAATCGGGGCTTGAGTCGTCGAGGGCAATTGCTGCGGCCGGCATCCAATGCAGTAAAAACAAGCCAGAACGACAAGCCAAGACGCAAAAAACCTCGCGGCGGCGGAGTCAATCATGGTGGCGAAGCCTCGGGCTGTCTGTCTGTTTGGGGTGCTTCCGCTGCGGCCAAGGAGGCGTGTTGCTGTGCCAGACGGTCAAAACTTGGATTCTGCTTCGCTTTGTCTGCGTAATACTGGGCGAGGAGCGCGTGAGTCGCTTTGTGATTTGGATCTCTGGCGAGCACACTCTTCAGCCAGAATTCGGCCGTCTTCCGCGAACCATGCAGCATATAGAGTTCGCCGACGCGAAACCGCTTCTCGATCTGCGGGTCACCGAGCTTCGCGACGATCTCGTCCACCAGCCGGTCCACCTCCCGCAACGCAGTTCGTGAGTTCTGAACGCGTTCGAATTCCTCTGCCGCTTTGGCGCGCTGCCCGACCCCGCGCATCGCCACCGCCAGCGCATACCGGGCCTTCAGATCATTTGGATCGAAGTCAACCGCCTGCTGCAGCAGTGACAAAGCTTCAGCGTGATGCTCCAGTGCGGATTCCAGCGTACCGAGTTCGAATTGCGCAACCAGTGTTTCAGGGACCTCGCCGACACTTTGATAACTTGTCAGAATCTCGGACTGCGGTTCACGGACGACTTCTTTGAGAATCTTCAGCGCTTCTTCAGTCCGCCCCAGCCCCCTCAGGCATCGGGACCGATTGATGCGGGCGGCTGCGTTGTGCGGCATGGATTCACATCGCGTGAACATCTCCAGGGCTTCTTCGATCATGTTGCGAGAAAGCAGCAGCCGTCCCAATGCAAATTGTGACGCATGGTGGGCCGGGGCTTTCTTGATCGCCGCACGATATTCGAGTTCGGCTTCAGCCGAGCGTCCCTGATGGTCATAGATGCGTCCGCGAGCGTAGTTTGCCTGCGGATCAGAAGGATAAGCCTCTTGCCACGCGGTCAGCACGGCAATGGCTTCCTCAAACCTGTGGCAAATGACCAGGCCATTTGCATACGCCTCGGCGATTTCTGCGCCGTCTCCCTGCTGATCGATCAGCATTTTGTCGAGGCGAAGCTGGATCCGGGTGATCTCACCCGATTGGGCCAGCGCGAGCAATTCTTCCCTGTCGACGCGATCCTTGGGCAGTCCGAACTTCAAGGCGCGTTTGAGGTGCTCGCCGACCTCGTCGAGTCTTCCCTGTTTTCTGAGCGTCCGGGCGATGATCAATTCTGATTCGCCAGAATGAAATGAGAGACGCTGCGCCAGGTGAGCCCACCAGAGAGCACCTTCTAGATTTCTCGATCCGACCGCTTTTTGCGCCATCAGATTAGGAATGTAAGCGAACCAACCCCATTTGCCGCCTGCCAGAAGAAATAAGCCAACCAGAAGCAGCGTGACCGCAACGCGTTTATTTCTGCTGTTCTGCAAGGAAGTCTTCTCGAAATTGATTGTTGCCGGTCACGAAACAACGGCGAGACAAATTGGGGATGCTGGGACTCGAACCCAATACCAACAGATTATGAGTTCGGCGAACGATGTGCCAGCCTGAGTCTTACGATTTTCGACCCGAAACACACCGCGAAATGTTAGCCCGACGCACAAGCAGGGAGAACAAAGCAAGACCCTCGCTTGGGCGTCGGGCTACCGAATAATCCAGGCCGATTATTCAAAGCAAATCTACTGCCAATTCCGCCAACCCGGCGATTGAGCCCGTCATTGAGATCCATTGACGCGAGTCTCGCCGCGATTGTTTGTCGCCGATTGACGCGTGCTCGTTGACCGCATAAACTTGATTGGTGAATACACAAACACGGAATCTGTCTCAATTTTCGAGCATTTACAGGCTGGACGTATACAAACTCCCCTGTTCTCAACCGTAACAATGATGTTCACCTTTTGGAGGTTTTGGAATGCGTAAGTCTATCGCCAATCTTATTTGTGGATCTGCTTTGCTGATGATGTTTTGCGGTTGTGGTAAACCAACTGCACCAACTGCACCCGCCGGGACACCGGTTCCTGTAGCATCTGCCGGCCAGACTGATTCGAAGGAGACCTTGAAGAAGACTTTGGAGGGTATCAGGAGGTCAGGACAACTCACCAGCGCGATGGCTGGGATGAAACAAACAATTGAGCAGTTGCAAGATTTGGACCTTTCCGATGAACTGCTGAAAGATCTGGCAAAACTCGAGAAGGCAAGGACACCAGAAGAGGTCAAGGCCATATCAAAGAGCATGATGGGAAGGCTTTAAGATCTCTTGAGAATCGTGAAAAAAACAAGGTCTTTTTTCATAAGACTTTCCGAACCCCGACTTTTACCGAGTGGGTTCGGAAAGTTTTTTTGTGGACGTTTCCGGCGAATCTCATGGTGCGCGTCGAAGAGCCGCTGTGGAATTCAAAAAAAAGTTGCTGACATCATTCTTTTGTCGTCACCACGAGTGAGGTTCATCGGCGAGTTTCTGAAAGAACAACACTCATCGTGGATGTGTTGCACGGAACGATTCAGCCATCGTTGTTGCTTTCGGGGCAATCGTTTGCAGGCCAATACCGATTGCCGAAAAACAGATGGCGAGTATCAGGATGGGACCTAACGTTCGGCGCATGACACTTGAAAACCAGTGTCGATTGCTCATTCGGTTCACTCGCCGTGCGATACCAAAAAACAAGACTCCATCGACCAGAACTTCGGCCAGCATAACGGGGGCCTGATAGATCACGAAAAGACTCGCCAGAATGGTCGAGACGATCGCGGCGATGATCAACAATACGACCAGTATCCCGTCGCCATCAAACCCTCCGAAGTCAAATCCGGTTCCTCCGCCGTTGGGTTTCTCTGCAAGCGTCGCTGGGGATCCGCCTCCGCCGGTCGGGATGGGTTGCGGGATTCCCGATAGATCCGTGCAGTGCCATGGGGCCATGTCTTCGACAAATCTCTTCCGCTTGGCTCGGTGGTGGGATATGAAAAACGACAGTTCCAGCAGAAACACCAGGTAAGCGATTCCCACCGAAAGGGGATAGCGGATGACCATCGAATCCATGCCGACCGCATGCAGCCAGATTGAAGCGAGAACTCCTGTCAGCGTCGCAATTGCCGTGAATATCAGCATCAAAATCTGTGACTGACCGTGAAGTTCCATGTATGCGGTGAGATATTGAATTGCACGCTCTCGGGCCGTATTCGAAACCGCCATGGGTATGTCTCCGAACTTCACGGACCTGAATCGATTCCATTGAAGGGCTCACTGTCAGCCAGACATCAACCCAATCTGGCAAACGACGGTCATGTACGCCGCAATCGCGACAACGGCACAAACGCTGCACTGGATCATACAAATCTGACTTATTGCGAACAGACTCACTGAAATCTGTCGGATTTTGTGACTTATTCGGAAATTCTTCGCGATTTTTCGTGATCGGCAAAACCACCGCAATCGTTTGTCGCGTGGAAAAACATCTCGCGGTTCGGTATCACGAGGAGAGGTTTTTCTGCCGCGATCCGGCTGTGTGATATTTGATTAATGCGTGGCTATCGTCAGCAGAGCAAAATCCGAAGAGATCGGCTGAACGCCGATTCTCCTGCGCCGATGGCTGCGGGTTAAACGAGGAATTTGCCTCGCCAATTTTGAAATTTGAATGCCTGACCGCAGATGGCAGACCTGGAAGCGGTTACTGACGAATTCTTGAAACTTACAGATTGATTTGTGACATGACTCGAACCGATCGTTCCCGACGTATGTTTCTTTTGAGAAGTTCTGTGGCTTTGGCAGGGACCGGCCCGCTGATCAGTGGTCTGGTGAATGCCCACGTCGACGATGTCAACGCTCCGCTGCTCGCTTATGTTGGTACGTTCAGCTCTCCTTTAAAAGATGTCTTGCCGACCCAGGTTGATTTGCCACCTGGCAATGGTCGCGGAATCCATTTGTTTCAAGTCAATCGTACGACCGGCGCGATGACGGCGGCTGGTCTTTATGAAATGGGGACCAGCCCGAGCTGCCTGGTCGTCAATTCCGAACGGAATCGACTTTATTCCGCCAATGAAACTGATCGTCAGGGTGCGAACAAAGAGGGGACTGTCAGTTCCTTTTCGATTAATCCCAAGGATGGTCAGTTGACTCTGCTGAACACTGTTCGCTCGGGCGGTGCAGGTCCAACTTATGTCAGCATTCATCCTTCCGGGCGTTTCTTGCTGGTGGCCAATTATTTCGGGGGAAGTGTTGCCGTTATCCCGATCATGCCGGACGGCCGACTGGGTGAAGCAACCGACATCAAGAACGACAGTGGCAAGGTTGGTCCGACGAAGGCGACGAACGCACCGCCAGGGAGTTTTGCGATCAGCGGACATGATCGAACCCATGCTCATATGATTGAATCGGACCCGTCAGGTCGGTTTGTGCTGCATGTAGACCTGGGTCTGGATCAAATCTTCGTCTGGAAGTTTGACGACAAAAACGGCAAGTTGATCGCAAGCGAACAGGGGGCAGTCTCATTGCCGCCAGGTGACGGGCCACGCCATTTTTCGTTTCATCCGAACGGTCGCTGGTTCTATTCCATCCAGGAAGAAGGCTCGACCGTGGTGTTGTTTGACTACGATGCCAAATCAGGTCGGTTAAGTTCGCGGCAGACGATTTCGACTTTGCCGCCGGGTTTTGCAGGGAGTAATTTCTGTTCAGAAATCCTGGTTTCTGCCGATGGTCAATTTCTTTATGCAGGAAACCGACTTCACGACAGCATCGGGATTTTTTCGATCGGCGCTGATGGTGAATTGACTTATCTCGGAGAAGAATGGACCAGAGGAAACTATCCTCGCAGTTTCAACTTTGATCCGACCGGCAATTTCCTGTATTGCTGTAACCAGCGAGGCGACAACATCGCTGTCTTCGAAGTCGACCACAAAACGGGCCGCCTGAAATTTACGGGGCATTACGCTGCCGTCGGCAATCCTTCGATCATCGTCTTTCTTGATCTGGCCAAAGTGGTTTAAAGGTCGCGGTGGGCGGCTTCCATGGAAAAGGCGGGAATGCAGACAGCGACATATTCGGCTCCTTCGGTTTCTGGCGTGCTGTATTGAACCCACTCGCCGGCATGAGTGATCACTGTCTGACCTGCGTGAACATCCAGCGTGCCGCCCCGATGAGTGATGCGGACCGTCCCCTTCAGTACCAGAGTGTATTCCTCGAACGTTGGTGTCTGGCCTGGCTCAATCCAGCCTGGCGGGCATTGCAGAAACGCGATACTGACCTGGTCGTGTCCGGTTCGGAGTTTTCCGATGTATTCGTCGATCAGAATGGTTTTGTTTGTCGTTGCTTCGATGGTGTGTGGCTTATCGATCAATGTTGGCATTTGATGTGTTCCTTGGGGAGTCACAAAGCTGGAAATAAATACAGAGACTTCGCCCCAGATCGTAATTGGTCACGACAAGTTTGGCTCGTAAGTTGACCGGAAAAGTGATGAACTTCCGCGTGGACACCGTTTCCAATGAACAGGTCACGTTCATTGGAATTCGTCTTTCGTCGCCCCCCTCATGATGGAATCTAGGGACGTCTTTAGCTAGCCTATGAGACTGCCCGATCCGTTGTCGGTGATGGATACCGACACGATTATTTTATTTTCTGAAGGAAGATCAGTTATGTTGACACGTCGCCAAGTTCTTGCCGCGTCTGTTGCCGCGACGACTCTCGGTTCATCACTTTTTGCCCAAAATGAAAAAGACCTGCCGAAAGTCTTTTTCGACATCACGATTGGCGGTAAGGCCGCCGGTCGAATTGTGATGGTATTGAGGTCAGACGTGGTTCCCAAGACTGCCGAAAACTTCCGCGTACTTTGTACTGGCGAGAAAAAAGGGCTCGGTTTCAAGGGTTCGTCGTTCCACCGCGTCATCCCAGGCTTCATGTGCCAGGGTGGTGACTTCACCAACGGTGACGGAACGGGTGGAAAATCGATCTATGGCGAAAAGTTCAAAGACGAAAACTTTGAATTGAAGCACACCGGTGCAGGCGTGTTGAGCATGGCGAACGCCGGTCCGAACACCAATGGATCGCAGTTCTTCCTGTGTACCGCGAAAACCGCATGGCTCGACGGCAAGCACGTCGTCTTCGGCAAGGTTGTCGAAGGGATGGATGTTGTTCAGGCCATCGAAAAAGTCGGTTCCCAGTCAGGTCGAACTGCGGCGAAAGTCGTAATCGAAGATTGCGGCGAAGTGAAGTAGGATCTCGACAACGACTTGTTCGAATCCTGTCGATTTCCATCGCACTTTGCAGGATAAAACGGGGGCTTCGGTTTTATCGAAGCCCCTTTTTTCAGTTAATGACTTATCGCCACAGATGAAAAGGATCATCAAATGTCAGAACCAAACCCCAAAGTCTATTTCGAGATCAGCATCGGCGGGACACCCGCGGGCCGGATTGAAATGGAATTGTTTAAAGACACCGTACCGAAGACAGCCGAAAACTTCCGTGCACTTTGTACCAACGAAAAAGGTTTCGGGTACAAGGGATCGTCGTTTCACCGCGTCATTCCTGAATTCATGCTCCAGGGTGGTGACTTTACCAACCATAACGGGACGGGTGGAAAATCGATTTACGGCAATAAATTTGAAGACGAAAACTTCAAATTGAAGCACACCGAACCTGGGTTGCTGAGCATGGCAAATGCCGGTCCAAACACCAATGGATCTCAGTTCTTTATCACGACCGTTGTGACATCATGGCTGGACGGAAAGCATGTAGTCTTCGGCAAAGTGACAAAAGGGATGGATGTCGTTAAGGCTGTTGAAGCTGTCGGGTCCTCGCCATCGGGCAAGACTTCGAAGAAAGTTGTCATCGAAGATTGCGGCGAAGTGAAGTAGGATCGCGATGGGCGATCGGTTTTTGACCGAATGAATCTGGTCGCTCAACGAAATAACCAAAGGGGGCATTGATTTGATCAATGCCCCCTTTTTCGCTTTCGCGTTATCGAACCATGAAGCCACGCCCTTGTCGAAGACTCCAAACCGTGCCACCCCAAGTTTCTACCGCTGTATTGACCGTTTGGCATAACGCTATTTCCACACAAAGGTTTGAGCGTTTTATGATGCCAGCCTCGCCCTCCCGAAGAAGTTACCGCATCGGGGAGCTTTCACAAGCGGGTGCTACGTCGCGGTCAACGTCGGGCCGGCAAGCAACTGATTGGCGGCGATATCTTCGCCGCAGTTTAGCCGACTTGTGTCGAACTTCACTTCGCGTTTCAGTCGATAGGCGATGTTACCGAGATGACAAAGCGTGCTGGCGGCGAGACCGGTTTGAAGATCGGCTACCGGAGATTGGCGATTCTTCACGCAATCGACGAAATTTCTCAGATGAGCACCCTGCAAGTCTGATGCATCGGCTGTCACGTTTTCGGAGTGGTCGTAAACCTTCCAGCCACCTCGGTCGACGACAAGCGTGCCCCGTTCTCCGTGAAAAGAGACTCCAGAACTGCGGCCTTCTAATCCATGTGACGACCAGAGCCGGTGTTCCCACAGGATCGATTTGTCGTGGAACGCGAATTGAACGGCCAAAGTGTCTGGCGTTTCCTGATCGTCGTCAAAGGAATATTTGCCACCCATGGCCGAGACGCGTGTCGGCAGATTGACCGCCAGGCCCCACCGTGCCACGTCGAGCATGTGAACGCCCCAATGAGCCAGTTCGCCGCCGCCGTAGTCCCAGAACCAGCGCCAATTGAAATGGAACCGATTCGGGTTAAAAGGTCGAGCTGGGGCAGCTCCGAGCCATTGAGCATAGTCAACGTTAGAGGGGACATCACAATCGAGTTTGTGTCCAATCGATTTACGGCGGTGCACCATCCAGGCCTTGGCCAGATTGACCTGACCCAGCTTGCCGCTGCGCAAAAAGTCGATCGCTGAAATAAAGTGCATTCCGCTTCGCTGTTGCAACCCGACCTGCACGATCCGGTTTGACCGATGTGCGGCAGACAACATTTCGGCTCCTTCCGCAGGGAAGTGAGTTGCCGGGCTTTCCACGTAAACATCTTTACCCGCCTGGCAGGCCAAGGTTGCCATTGCCGCATGCCAGTGATCCGGTGTTGCGATGACAATTGCGTCGATTGAAGAATCATCGAGCAGACGTCGGAAATCCTTCTCAACCGACGGAGCTTTCTGTCCTGCTTCGGTCGCAGCACGAATGGCGGGGGCAAATTGAGATTCATCGACATCACATAGTGTTCGAATCTCAACGTCACCGAACTTCGCGAGTTCCGCCGTTAACAGCTTTCCCTGGTTTCGGACCCCGATGACACCGACGGTCAGCCGCTCATTTGATGATCGGCCCTCAGCGATGACTGAGGTGGCTGCCGACAGTCCGACGACACCGACTGCAACTCCGGCCGCACGCTGAGCGCTTCGGCCAAGGAACTGGCGTCGATTGACGGCACTGATATTTAGCGGATCGGAACTCATTCCACAATTATATCCGATCCAGGGAGTCGACCCAACGTCCAATTTCGTCGATCACGATTTCTTCGGGATATTTTGCTCCGAATCCCTTGATTGTCGTGAATGAAACGGGAAATTTGAGTTTACGCAAGGCGTCGACGGCGGCATTTACTTTTGACAGACTTTTGTCACCGTCGCCGCAGACGAAAAAGAACTGCTGACGAAATTCCGGGTCGTTATCCGTTGGTCTGGCCAGGAACGGAGCACCCGCAATCACGATACCTCGGACAAGGTCTCGGTGTTTTGTACCGACCATGCACGCAATTCCAGCCCCGGTCCCAAACGAATGCAGCACAATACGGTTGGCGTCGATCGTATATTTCCCTCGGATATGGACAATCAATTGCTTGATAAACTCTGCTTCGCCCGGCTGCCAACCACTCGGTTTATCAGCCTTGGGTGCGACAAGAATCAGGCCGCGTCGATCACATACCGATTTCCACTGCTTAAGCACCGCAGCTTCCATCGGGTCTCCGTTGGGATGAATCCAGACAACCAGGCCGTACGTGTGCGTTTCGCTATACGTATCGGGAACATAGGCCCAATAGTCATGGTCGCTTCCCTCAAGCGTGGCGGTGAAACGTCCCGTTTTGATTTTGTCGTCCGATTTCTTTTCCCCTTTTTCCTCGACCTGTTCGTTCCCTGCAGCGACTTCTGGAACGATCGGTTCGATCAAATCGGCCGACAGTTCCTCGATGATCTGTTCCGGCAGCGAACCGAGCGTGGCTTCAACAGTCGTTTCTTGCCCCTCGCGAGTGTATGTGACTTTCACTCGATCACCAGGTCGGCTGCGCCCGACCAGATCACTCAGTACTCGGGCATCTTTCAATTCGACATCATTGAATTTGACGATTCGATCGCCTCGTACCAATCCAGCCTGTTCGGCTGGACTTTTTGGGAAGACGAGACGTGCTGACGTGCCGATTTCGGTTGAATCTGGCGAAACCACTTTTCGCTGCGGCAAAATTCCGAGAAAAGGAATTTCGTAGGGAATGAGTTCACCTACCAATGTGACCTCGGCCGGCACGGACGTGTCAGCTCTCGAGACAACGAGCTTTACCGAATCGCCTGCATATTTTCGGCCAATGATGTGTTTCAACTGCGCGACTCGAACAATCTTTTCACCATCGGCTTCAATCACGCGATCATTCGTTTTTAACCCTGCTTGCTGAGCTGGCGAATTGTACCGAACTCGATCAATGATTGCGGGGACGTTTAACTGCTGGCCACCCACAAAAGTGATTCCCATCAGGCCCGGCAGCAAATCGGTTCCTTGTTTCAACCGATCCAGTGAAGAATAGATATCCTCCATGGGTATGGCGAAACCAATCCCGCCGTCGTACCACTCGACGCCTGCCATGTCACCGCTTCCCATCGGAGAGAGCGGTGCGATAACACCCAGCACTCGACCTTCGATGTCGATCAGAGCACCGCCGTAGTTCACTGGCGAGGTTTTGGCATCCGTTTGGATTGCCTTTCCCCAAACGCGATTCACGGCACTGACGATTCCGACGCTCAGGCTGGGGGTGGAGTTATCGAGGGTTCTTCCAAGCGCCAGTGCCCACTGACCAACTTTGGTCTCGTTCTTTGGAGCGGGCTTTGCTGGAATCAAACCATCGACATCGACATGCAAAAGTGTGAGTAACCTCAGTCGATCATTGGCGACCTGTTTGGCTGCCAACCGGCGGCCATCGGGTAAGGTGACCAGAATCGATGCAGGTTTCCCGACAAAATTGAATGAACTCGAAATGATGTAACCGTCTGCGGAGACGACGACGCCCGATGTCGGCCCCGCTCCCAGCAGGACCTCATCGACCTGTTCGAGCCCTCCGACCGTTTCAATACGGACGACACTTGGGTCCGCAAGTGCGGCAGCCTGCTTGAACGCGGTTTCTTCGAGGGCTTCAATGACTCCGTCAGCCCCCATCGCTTTCGAGGCGAGGGACAGGCTGATGACGAACAAAAAACTTATTAATCGCACGAGTGCAAAAAGTCTGGTGCCACTGTTTGGCCGGCTTCGGTCAAACAGTCCTCTTCGATTGGGACCAAAACCATTGAGACACTGCTTCTCTGAAGACTGCAAAGCAGTGGCACGAAGTCCGAAAACCGATCGTTGGCAAAGTGCGACGAAGTTGTTCAGCTCGGGGAAATTGCTGCACATTTTGGCTTAAGTACTCCAAAAACTTTGTTCGTCACGACCACCGATGTCGGCCAATGTTGAGTCGATGAATTGTATCACCGAATGATGATCCGGTGGGAATCTCGCAAAAATCAATTTGCCACAGCCAAGACCATTCTTGGAGAACGGACCGAAACCAGTCTGTCCAGATCTCGTTCGGCGGCAGCAAGACTTCCTGCCGTCGTGCGATGGGTCATGATAATCAGCGGAACGATCGGTACAGCCGTGGAATCGGCATCGACTTCCGGGGCTTCTGGCTGAATAACTGTTGCCAGACTGATGCCATGTCGACCGAGAATTCCAGTGACTTCCGCCATCACGTTTGGCCGATCCTCGACCGAAAGACGCAGGAAGTAACGACTGGAAGCTTCCTGCGCATTAATCAGCGGGAATTCCGGCGTCGTCCGCCAGAGATCGAGTTGTGCAAACGTCAATTGAGCACGCCCGATCGCAAGATCGATGATGTCAGCAGTCACGGCGGAGGCGGTCGGTAGTTGGCCAGCGCCGCGGCCCGAATACCAGACGCTTCCAACGACGTCACCATCCAGCAGAATTGCGTTGAAAGGTCCATGAATCTGTGCCAGAGGACGATCGTTCCGAATCAGCGTTGGTCGGACACTCATTTCGAGTTTTCCGCCGACCAGTTTGACGCTGGCGAGCAGCTTGATGACGTAGCCGAGTTCGGTCGCATGCTTGATGTCGACCTGTTCCAGTTTATCGATTCCGGTGACATGAAATTCAGACGCCGTCACTTTCGTTCCAAATGACAGTTGAGCGAGAATCCCCAGTTTTTGCGCCGCATCAGTCCCGTTGACATCAAGAGTCGGATCGGCTTCGGCGTAACCGAGTTTCTGGGCATCACGCAAGGCGTCGCCATAAGACTGACCCCGAAGCAGCATTTCCGTCAAGATATAGTTTGTGGTTCCATTCAGAATCGCCTGGATGCCGACGATCTGGTTGGCGGCCATCGACTGGCCCACGGCAGCGATAATAGGAATGCCGCCTGCGACTGCCGCTTCGAAACAGACAGTTCTTCCATATCGGCGAGCTGCGGCGAAGATCTCGTCGCCATGTTCGCATAACAGGGCCTTGTTGGCGGTGACGACGTCTTTTCCCGATTCAAGTAATTGCAGCACAACTTCCAGGGCGGGGTGGATGCCCCCCATTAATTCGACGGCAACCTGAATATTTGGGTCTCGAATCACCGACTGAAGATCGTCGGTCAGGACTCCCTGGCCCAGCGTCACGTCGCGAGTCTTTTTGAGATCGCGAACGACGGCTCGTCGAATTTCGATCGATCGACCCGCTCGCTGCCGGATTCGTTCCGGATGTTGTGTCAAAATTTTGGCAACGCCAGTACCGACATTGCCCAGTCCAATGATGCCAATTTGTAAAGCCGAAGTCATAAAAAGCTTTCCGAACTTGTCGTTTTCCATGCCACCCGTTAAATCCGGCATCACAAAACGGTTCTCTCCTTGTCAGCCGCGACGGGATGACGCATCCTAATCGCCAAATTGAGGGATTACCAACACGACGGAATCATGAAAACTCGAACACCCACTTTGCCAGAAAGAGCCTACCCCTCCGAAAGGGGGACTCTGCCGGTCGGACGAATTCACGGAACGATGATGTCGGAAACGGTCTTACGAATCGGCGCAGTCAGCTACCTGAACTCAAAACCGCTGGTCGAAGGGCTGGCGGAATTGCTCCCAGAGACCCAGATTCGCCTCGATTTTCCCAGCCGATTAGCGGATCACCTGGTTTCCGGCAAGCTCGACATCGCTCTCGTTCCCAGCATCGAATACTTCCGAGGTCACGATTACGAGATTATTTCCGACGCCTGCGTGGCGGCTCATGGGCCAGTTCTAAGCGTAAAGCTTTACACGAGAGTCCCTTGGGGAGAAATTCGCACATTGGCGTTGGATGAAGGTTCTCGCACCAGTGCGACGCTCGCCCGAATTTTGCTGGCAGAGCGGCATGGTGTTTTTCCCGCATTGGAACCGCTGCCGCTGAATCATCGCACGGAGGATACAACAGCAGATGCTGTTTTGCTGATTGGTGACCGAGCGATCCTGCCACCGAAGGAACAATTTCTCGCGACGTTGGATTTAGGTGAAGAGTGGCACAACTGGACCGGCCTTCCCTTTGTCTTCGCGATGTGGGTCGCAAATGTCCGCGCCAGACGACCGAACGGGGATATCGACACGGTGACCAAAGCGTTATGCCAGTCGCGGGATCTGGGAATTTCTCGGTTGAACGAAATTGCTCAGCGAGAAGCACCATTGCTGGGACTGTCGTTTCCGACGACGATCAGCTACTTATCCAGGAATCTTCAGTTTCATCTCGGTAACGCTGAGAGGAGCGGTTTGAAAATGTTTTATGAGCTGGCTGCGGGGTTGGATCTGGCCCCGAAGGGCGTGGAAATGGCGTTCCGGCCTGCTACTTGACGACAACGGTTCATTGCAAGAGCGAGGCACGCCTGATGAAACGACCCGAAGATGGCAAGATTGAGTCACGGGGATGATGTGCGTTTCGGATCAAAAGCTGCGAAAATGGGTGGCACGGTTTTACCGTCTTCGGTAAGGCCGCGCTCTTGTTAGGCGTTATCGAACCACGACGACACGGCCTTGTCCAAGACTCGAAAACCGTGCCACCCCTCGAAGTCGGTAAACGCAACGGCTCGGCGGGAGCCTCGCCCTTCTACAAAGTTGCGGGCGAAGCCCGCCCAAGGAAATTTGTCAGAGTGAAATTGGAATCGGGGAATTAACGTGTCTACAGAAGTGAATCGGTTGCTTGATAAAGCGGTTTCCGGGGGGCGACTGACTCCCTCTGAAGGTTTGCAGATCCTTGAGTCGCACGATCTCGTCGCGATTGGTGAAGCGGCGGACGCGGTTTCAAAACGACTGCATCCCGAGCCATTCCGCACGTACAACATCGATCGCAATATCAACTACACGAACGTCTGTTCGGCCGTTTGTGATTTCTGCGCGTTCTTTCGCCGACCGAAGAGTCCTGAAGGGTACGTACTCGACAAAGAAACGATCTACAAGAAGATCGAAGAAACCGTCGCACTTGGTGGTGATCAGATCCTGATGCAGGGGGGGATGAATCCCGATTTGCCTCTCGAATGGTACGAAGACCTGCTGAGATCTTTGAAGGAGCGATTTCCGCAGGTGAATCTTCACTGTTTTTCACCGCCGGAGATTCATGCTTTACACAAGCTGGAAAAGCTTCCCGTGAGAACGGTTCTCGAACGTTTGAAGGCCGCCGGTTTGGGAAGCTTGCCGGGTGGTGGAGGCGAAATTCTCGTTGACCGTGTACGCAAGGAGATGACGCGCGGCAAATGCATGTCGGACGAATGGTTGAATGTCTGTCGTGAATGGCATCAACTTGGTGGCAAGGGTTCTGCGACCATGATGTTTGGCCACATCGAAACGCTGGCAGAACGGATCGAGCATCTCGAAAGACTCCGTCAGCTTCAGGACGAAACGGGTGGTTTTACAGCCTATATCTGCTGGACATTTCAACCCGACAACACCGACATGGCGAATATCGCGCCCGTCGGATCGTTTGAATACCTCAAGACACAAGCGGTCTCTCGATTGTATCTGGACAATTTCCCTAATATTCAGTCATCGTGGGTGACTCAAGGAGAAAAAATCGGCGGACTTGCTCTGCATTTCGGAGCCAACGACATGGGGTCGCTGATGATCGAAGAAAATGTCGTGGCCGAAGCGGGAACTGTTCACCATCTGACGCTCGAAACAATCAAGCGTCTGATCCGGGAAGCCGGCTATATTCCCCGCCAGCGAAACGTGTATTACGAGTACATTGACGACGAGCCGGGTCAGCAGATCAACAGGGCCGCAGAACTTTTGCCAGTCCTTCGATAGTTCCGCCAAATTCCTTCTAGTTAAATAGAAGTTCTCTTGCAGCCGCATTCGCGAATTGCTATCTTCTATCTAAATAGAAGATCCTTGCGAGCTGCTCAACATGGCGAGACCAAAATCGATTCACCCCACGGATCTTGAATTGCAGATCCTGAAGTGCTTGTGGGAATCCTCGCCCATGTCCGTGCGCGAGATTCGTGAATCATTGTCCAAGCAAGGCCGGGAGCTGGCCCATACGTCAGTAATCACCACCTTGAATGTGATGGTCGGGAAAAAATATTTGACACGTTCGATGCAAGGAAAATCTTGCTTATTTGTTCCGAATGTGACTCGGGAAGCGGTCACCGAAGGGATGTTGGGTGACGTGGTAAAGCGAGTGTTCGACGGTTCGGCCAAGGCAGTGATGCTCAGTCTGTTTGAGTCAACGGAACTGGACCCGGACGAACTGAAAGAACTGCGGCAGATTCTGGACCAGAAAGCGAAGGAGCAGCAGAAATGAGTCTCGCCATCGTTTCAAGCATTTTCGGTTCAGGTCTGGCTGATTTCGGTGGCCCGATTTGTGTCCGTTCGACGAAAGCCCTCGCCCATTTCAGTTGGCAAGGGTGCGTGATTGCAGCCGTATATTATTTCGTCGATTTGAGTCTCCGAAAGAAAACGGCAAATACCCGTTACATCGCTGGGCTGGCGGCGATGGTATTCCTCGCGATTTGTCCTCCTGTCACATTCGCTCTTTTGTCTTCCGAGAATTCTACACACATCACGCGATCCGAAGATTTCCGTGAACCGTCAAACAGTCATTACCTATTGGCATTAGATGGGATCAACCCCTCGCTGCCACTGAGCCCTCAAACGAGTGAAATACGAAACATTGGCCCACAGTTCAAACCATTCATGCCACAGGATGCGATTCGAAAGTGGACTGGGTCGGTTGTCAGTAACGAATTGATCGAACGTGTGTCTCTGTACGTGATGACTATGTATCTGATGGTCAGCCTGGCCCTTTTATGTCGAGTGGGAGTTGGTTATTCCGTGGGGATGAGTTTGAAAGCCGGTTCCATCGAAATCGTGCATGATCGACTTCAACAGTTTGTCGAACGACTTTGCGAACAGTGGGAAGTGAGTGTGGTGCCGGTCGTGGCATCCTGCCATCAGGTCGCAGCTCCCGTAGTGTTTGGTGTCTTACGGCCGATTATCCTGCTCCCTCCCTGTCTTATGGCCGGTTGTAACGTTGATCAACTGGAGGCCTTGCTGGCCCATGAACTGTCTCATATTCGACGTTGGGATTTGCTCGCGAACCTGGCTCAACGGGTTGTTGAGGCACTGCTGTTCTTTCATCCGGCAGTCTGGTACGTCAGTCGTCGCATCAGCATTGAACGAGAGCACGCCTGTGATGATCTGGTCATTTCCACTGGCTGGGGTCCGCTGGATTATTGCCAAGCATTGATTGGCCTGGCTGAAGCTTGTGCCGTTCCACGAAAACCACTTGTCGTAGTACCGATTTCCATCTCCGCATTTGGAAGTGGCCCATCTGATTTCAAGCAACGGATTCTCCGTTTAGCCAGTGAATCCGCGACATCCAGGCCTCAGTTGACTCGAACCGGTTTCAGTGGATTGGCTTCCATTGTCGGCATGCTGATTCTGGTGTCGACCGTATTGAGTTCGCGACCAGGTTCGAAACCTGAAACTCCGAAAGAGATTGATTCGCTTGTCGTCGCTCAACCAGTGGTGATTGGTAAGGAAGAGCCTCAAGTACGCGAAGTGAAACCTGTTGCTGCCGATGAGTCTCGCTTGATCCTGAACGATCCCCTTGTTGATGTCGTCATCGAGGGAAATTCAACAATCCCGAATCCCGAGATTGTCAAACACATCAAGACGCGTTCCGGTCGGCGAGTGACTCAAAAGCAGGTTAAAGACGACGTCGATGCCCTCGTGAGAACTCGCTGGTTTTCCACCGTTGAGCCGAATCTTCAAAAAACGGATGAAGGCGTCGTTCTGATTTTTCGCGTGCTGGAACGCCCGATCGTTCGGCGTGTCGAATACAAAGGCTTAAAGAAGGTGAAGCAAAAGGTCTTCGATGCGATGACCCAGCTTAAGCCGGGTAGTCCATTCGATGTTTCCTCAAACCGTGAAAACGCCCGGCGGATTGAAGAGCACTATCACGAAAAAGGTTTTGCATTTGCCACGGTCAATCTTGAAAAAGGAAATGATCGTAACGACCGTGAAGTCGTTTTTTTAATCAATGAAGGTCCTAAGGTTCGTGTTTCTTCGGTCGAATTCGACAAAGGCGGGAACTTCGATGATGGTGATCTGGCCACCACGACACGAAAACACCTTCGTATTACCCCGGTTTTGGACGGGAATTACGATCCCGCAGGGATCAAAGATGACATCGAAACGGTGAAGCAGTATTACCACAGTCTTGGCTACTTTGACGTCGAAATCAAACATCGAGTGACGTCTTCCGAGGACTCTTCGAAGTTCGAAGTCCGGTACGAGATTAACGAAGGGGTCCGCTACAAAATTCGGCATGTCGAGTGTATTGGAAATCGGATCGTCCCCGAATCTGAAATCCAGAGAGTTTTGAAAGTCACTGACGAAACGTTGTACAACGCCACTGAGATTGCTCACGACGTTGACGCCATAAAGTCCGTATTCGACAAGAGAGGGCATCTACTCGCTCACGTCGAGCCTTTAGTCCGCTGGTCCGAAGAACGTGGTTTGATCGACCTCGTCTATCGAATTTCTCCGTGTATCGAGGCCGAGGGGCCAGTTTTCATGGATGATAACGAATTCCGATGGTGACAAACATCTTTGTGAGCCTGTGGGTGGATACCGAGAACCCCGAAACCAGACGATCGAAACCGGTCGCTCGCTGAACTCGTGAAGTCGGTGGGCATCAACCATTTGATTCGACTCAATCAATTCAACTGACTGACCCCAACGCATTATTGAATTGCGATGCGTAATCGAAGAGAATCTGATCGCCCCGGGGAATCAGGCTTTCGATCGTCACCACATTCATCGCTATCCGTACTTTTTCTCCGTGTCTTCGCGACTCGGGCGTAATCCGTTTTGATGGCCTGTTGATCGTGGCTTGCAGTCATCGTTGTACGCACTTTTAAAAATTGGGAGTTTTGATTGTGAAGAGATTACTGGTTTGTGCCGCAGTTTTGTTCGGACTTTCGCAATCGATATTCGCGGCCGAAAAGGGTCAACCCGTACGCATGGGATGCGGGCTCATGACCTTTGACACGGTGCCGGGCTGGGGATTGAGTCCCGAAGGCAAATCTGTCATTGGTCCGACCCATGGCGGAGTGGTGATCGACAAGGCGGGAAACATCTACACCAGTGCAGACCAGGGTGTCTTTGTCTTTTCGCCCGACGGTAAGGTAATTCGCCGCTTCCTCGAAGGTGATTATACGAGACTGCACGACATGGAAATTCGAGTCGAAGAGGACGGCGAGTACATTTATGGTGCTCGAAACGCCAACGCGGAAGGAATCAAATTCAATGCTGAAACAGGTGCCGTCGCTTTAAAACTTCCGTTTCCAAAAGAGTCGGGACTCGATCTGAAGCAATTCAGCCCGACCGCGATTACCGTCGCACCCAATGGCGATATCTTTCTGTCTGACGGATACGCCAGTAACCACATTTTCAAATTCGACAAAACCGGCAAATACCTGAAGCACTTTGGCACCAAGGGGAATGACCTCAAGCAGTTCAACACGGCACACGGTATGACGTTGGATACTCGCTATGAACCTCCTCGCCTGCTGATTTGCGACCGCAACCATCAGCCAAAGGGCCGATTGTTGCATTACAGTCTTGATGGCGAGTTCATTGAAGAAATTGTCACTGGACTTGGAATGCCAACCTCCGCTGCAGTTCAGGGAGATTATGTTTCCGTACCAGACCTTCATGGCCGAGTCGTGATCCTGGACAAGAGTAACACCATTATGGCCGTTCTCGGCCATAACCCTGATCCGGCAAAACGAGCCAATTACGGTATTCCTCAAGACCAGTGGATCGAAGGTGTCTTTAGCGGCACACATGGTTCTTACTGGGACAAGGACGGAAACCTGTACGTCCAGGACTGGAACGTGTCCGGCCGGCTGATGAAGCTTGTCCGCGTCAAATAGTGCAGAAGTTCCGCTGCCCGAATCAATTCAACTGCCGAACCAACCCGTTCGGCAGGAATTTTTTCGGTACACATTGACGAGCTCGGTAACTCGGCAGCGGTCAAGACGGTCGATAAGGACGCTCATCCCCTCTTGTAATTTACAGTCCACTTCTTCGCGGTAAAGAGGCAGCACTGCGTAGAAGTGGATGACTTGCTCGTCATTGATGGTGAGCGTACGAAATGGGTCTGGACACGTCAGTGGCGGAACAATGACCGAACAACAGAATTTCGTGTTGGGTGCGTAGTGCCGCGGCGGCTCTCCGTTCGGCACCGAATGACTGAGACCCAGCCAGGTCCGGAACTCGTGCGGTAAGCGAGCCAGTACTTTCAACAATCGAATCGGCCAGTAATTTCGCTCATCTCGAAAGTCTTCAATGCTCAACCGCCAGTTCGGCGGAAGGCAGATCATTAATTCTGTCCTCCGCAAGGATTCCGCTCCGTCAGGAACATTCATCGACTGCTCTGACATCCCGCTTGTGACGAGCGTATAGAACGGCCGGTGTTTCTGCGGAGGAACACGATGAACGTCGATATGGACATATTCCGAGACGCGCTCGTGAAAAACAAAGTCGATCGGTCCAATGTGTTCTTCGATGTGTTCGGAAATGAGACGCGTTCTTGCTGGATCGGGGGGTGGCAAAGGAAGCGACGGTTGCCGTCGATCTTGAAGTGCGGGGATGTCCAGGACCTGATCTCGCGGCATTGGATCGGGGACGACAATATCGTTACCGCAACGACGACACGTGGCGCGACATCCCGCCTTAACGAGTTCAACTCGATAGCGTGCATCGCACTTGTCACAGCGGAAGACGATCGCCATGAATTACCGTTCCAACCCAGATGGGAGCTTCGAGACGTTGCGACAGCCGAACCGAATGCTTCCCACGGACTGTCCCATTCGGTTCGGCCATTTCCGAATAGGCTAAAAATCAATCAAAAATTCGAACCTGCAATCAAACGACGAACCTGGCGGCGGACCCACTGAATCGAGATCCGTGCCTGTGACGTGAATCTTATTTTTGCGTTGAAATTGGAGTTCGACTTATCGTAACGTTTATATCGTTCCGCCACCGCGCGAAATAGGAATTGAACGACCTCCTGTGACAGTGGCCTTACGCAGCGTCACTGTCAACAGACCATCCCGTGTTTCTGCACGAATCGCATCATTGTCGACTGCAGCCGGAAGTGGGATCGAGCGTTGGAAACTACCAACCCCGCGTTCTCGCAGATGGACCCGAGCATCGCTGGCAAATTCGAGACTCGGTCGAAATCCCGTTACTGTCAACATGTTTCCCACGAGGCTCAATTCCACGGATTCCGCCGAAACACCTGGAAGTTCGATCTGCACCAGAATCTCTTCGGGAAGCTCAATGATATCAACCGGTGGATTTGCCTGACGATTTGCCCCGGTTAAGCCGAGCGATTCCAGCGTTCGCTCGCCTGTTGACCGCACAACTTCCAGCCAACGGTCGACTTCCTGTCTCACTCGTTCCACAGGAGGAACGCTGCTATTTTCGGGACTTGAATCGTTCATGGGAAAAGCTTTCACTATTCTTACCGCTGGTAAATCGGCAAATATCCATTGTCGAGCTGCAGAATGGTCGAATTGATGGCCGTAACATAGACCGGTCCGACGTGACCTTCCTTCCACGATCCGTTAGCAGACTGTTGAGCGAGTATCTGCTTGGAGATGGTCGCGAAGTATTTCGACCATTTCTCGTCCCCAAGTCGGTATTGAACTTGAGAATAATAATAGTGGGTGTAATGCCAGTGACCGAACATCTGGGCCTGACCGTTGTTGCCTTCGATATTCTTTTCGCAATACTTCAACAGTTTCTTTGCTGTATCGTTTTCATAGTCACCCGAATTGAAGAGGCAGGCGATCGCAGCAGCCGTGATTGGCGGACGCGCCCCCCCAGCATGCTTCAGGCTATATTGAATTCCACCTTCGGGAAGCATGCATTTGCGAATGTATTCGATCGCCTTGTCAATCAGTTCCTTTGGAACGGGAATACCGGCGTTTCGACAAGCGCGAAGCCCCTGCACCTGAGTGACGCAGGTCGAGCCTTCGTCAAAATCGTTTCCGTCCTTGGCCGAGACATAGCCCCAACCACCATCTGGCGTCTGAGCTTCACCACAAAACTGGACAGCCTTCGTCAGGACTTCCTTCAGCTTCTCGCGTCGCTGAGCATTTTCTTCCTCGCCGTAGACTTGAGACAGGAACAGCATCGAAAAGCCGTGCCCGTAGGTATAGTGGTAATCGTGCTTGTAACCAATCAGGCCGTTGGGCTGAGCGGTTTCGATCAAATAATCGACCGCCTTCGAAATCGGTTTCGCCAGCCGCCCACGCGTCGTCGTCGAACCCTCGCAAAGCATCGCGTTCGCAGAAAGTGCCGTCATGGCAACACGGTACTGGCCCTGATTTGCTTCCCAGTAACCGCTTCGATGTTGTTCGCCCACAAGCCAGTCGAGTCCCCGTTGTGCCGCGAGTTTAATCTTGGGATCTTTCGGTTCTCCTCGGACAACCGTCGCCGTACCGAGCAACGAAAATGACACGATCAAGGCGATCGAAACACGTTGCAGCATTACATTTCTCCCAAGAGAGTCAGATTGATACCGACAACCTCACCCCCACAAAACACCGTTCATTCGAACCATCGAAAACAAACAGTCACGAAGTCACCAGACAACTCTACGCGAGAATTGACGGAAAGGGAAGAACTTGAAGCCGTCACCTCATGTTCAAAAAAGGTCCGAACGGTTTTCACGACGTAAAAGTCCTGTGCAACTGCTTAACTGTCTCCAGTCAAGCAGTGCTCTTCGAGTGGGACTTATGCTATCAATCTCATGAAAAATCTCTCAACTAGTGATCTGTCCCATGAGTCTCATTCCGTCCCATAAGTCCCATTCTTCACCATAAAGCCCCCAAATGCCGTCACGGCGAACCAAACCCGACCACGCCGAATCCGCCCCGAACGATTCACAAGAATCGACGAGGGTCAACGACGTTTCTCATACGCCGACTGTCGTCTCCAACGAGACTTCCCCAATCACGGGAAGCGGCAGCGGTAAAAGTGAGGTGCATTCTGATCCGATTACACTTTGGCTGTGCCGCGCCGATCAGTTCTTCTTAGGCGTTCTCTTAATCTCGCTATTGGCGCTGCTCATTGCACATCGATGGAAACTCTCTGAATCCGGCAAGGCCGAAATTGAAATCACCAATCAGCAACCGAGAGAATATTTCTATTCGATCGATATCAACCGAGCTTCGTGGGTCGAATGGGCTCAACTCGACGGGATCGGCGAAAAGCTCGCCCGTAGAATCGTCCAGGACCGAAGCGAAAAAGGCCCATTCCATTCGATCGAAGACCTCAAACGGGTTCGCGGCCTCGGCCTGAAGTTAATCGAGAAATTACGGCCATTCTTGAAATGCAACGAAGACGAACTTCAAGATGCTCATCGACGCGATAAGTAACGCTCCAAGTGACCGGAGCTACAGAACTTCGCTGAGACGGACGCCGAACTTGCCGTCGATCACCAGCAGTTCGCCTCGTGCGATCAGTCGACCGTTCGCGAATATGTCGACGGGATCGCCGGCTCGTTTATCTAATGAAACGACGGAACCTTCCCGCAATTTCAGGACATCTTCAATCAGTATTTCGGATCGGCCTAGTTCAATCGTGATGTCGAGATCCAGTTCCCCGAGATCCTCAAGCGTTAAACCTTGAGATTGTTTCTGTTTGATGGCAGAGTCGGCCTTCCTCTCTGGAAGATTGGCCAACGTCGTTTCAGCCCGTGTTGGGCTGCTGGAATCCCGGATCGCCTGGGCGATGTGTCGTTCGGCTGTTTCCAGCAATTTCTCGGGGCCGCTTGGCATTTGGTGCCAACTTAACGGCGGTAACTCGGCATTACTCACGTCAAATCCAGGCGTGGAAATCCCTCGCAGATATTGGATATCCCCAGGCTCGAAGTCGGAGTCAGAGACGTCGTTTGTTGTCACATGAGCATTTTCGCGGGCGGCCTGAAGGATGGCTTTGATTTCGTCTGAACCGAGGGGGTTTCTTACCCCGGATTGCTGACCGTTATCCTGTGATGGCATCTGAGATGCTCCCTGATCTAGTCGCTTTCGGAGTGATGAATTCCATCGTCACAATAGCCATGTGAGAAATTTTCGAAATAGTCCGTCGACTTCGTTCCGATTGCCGACCAGCTTGCGATCGAATCCCGGCCAGCGTTCTCCAGACGATCGGTTCGGTTGCAGCGGTATATGTCGTCCTGACACCAATCGTCAATCGGAGTCTTACACCGATCGGGTTTCAGATCGGAATTATCACGGCAGAAGAAGATCCCTCGCTTGCGCGTCGGGCTTACGTGGCAATTTTCAGTTCACTTCAATAAGCCGGAAATGCCAGCACCTCAACCGTTGTTGTTGGTCGAGGTGCTGGCATCTGTGATCGACCGAGTTGGTCTGCCGTAGATTACTGAGCGAATTCCGGACGACGTCGATTCAATTGATCTTTCAACCGAGCAACGATGCTGGAATGCATCTGACTGACACGTGATTCGGACAACCCCAGGGTCGTGCCTATTTCTTTCATCGTCAACTCTTCATAGTAGTAGAGGATGATGATCAGGCGTTCGTTGCGATTGAGCCCCTTGGTAACGAGCTTCATGACATCGCGTTTCTGGATACCGTCGGTCGGGTCTTCACCCTTGGTATCCTCGATGATGTCGATTTCACGAACGTCTTTATAGCTGTCAGTCTCGTACCATTTCTTATTCAGACTCACAAGATTCACAGCCGATGCTTCGGACTTGTGCTTGTCGTATTCTTCCATGGGCAAGCCCATTTTCTTGGCAATTTCCGCATCTGATGGCGGCCGGCCAAGTTCGGCTTCTGCTTCTTTGCGAGCTGCTTCGAGCTTGCTGGCCTTACTACGAACCAGGCGAGGAACCCAGTCCATCGTTCGCAGCTCATCGAGCATCGCCCCTCGAATACGGGGGACGCAATAAGTTTCAAACTTAACTCCGCGATCCAGATCGAAAGCTTCGATCGCGTCCATCAGGCCAAACACGCCTGCCGAAATGAGATCGTTCAGATCCACTCCGTCCGGCAACTTTGCCCAGACCCGTTCCGCGTTGTAGCGGACCAGCGGCAAAAATCGCTCGATTAGGGCGTTTCGCAAGTTCTGGTTTGATTGATCTCGTTTGAAATCCAACCAGACTTGGGCGATCTCTTCTTCTGTTGCAACCTTCATTACCATCGAACCCTCCATGGTGAGTCACCGGCTCCCACAGCATCTTGCTGTGGATCTGGCGTCGATGCCCGCGCCGTGGTTACTAATGTCACTCTTTATTTCGATCGAAGCCGACTTGCGCTGACGACCTGACCACACCTGAATTCAATTACCTTCATCAGGTAATACTAAATCACGATCCAATTATGGTTTCGCTATTACCAACCAACTTAATATCGGCATTTCATCATGCTGAATATGAATGAAATCACCTTATTTCCCCTGAACCTTGTAACCGGACCGATTTCGAACAATTTGGTTGAAAAACGCGAGATTGGCTCAAGTTCAACACCTGGTTCATGAGAATAAGATCCCTCTTAAAATAGCAAACGAGTAAAGTAGTCATTCACTGAAACCGTCGACTGTGGTCGATTCCACCGCTGAATTAACTCGAAAAGAGCAGTGGCGACTGAAGATTGTGGTGACTGAAGGACAAACGGCGTTCGTCCATTGACCGATGTTTGAACCGCACGATCATGTGGCAGGTAACCACGTCGATGAAGATCGATTCGCAAGAACGAATGAGCCGCATGCTGAAGTTGATCGAGAATTCGCTGTGCCTGGTCTGCCGATTCCGCTTGATTTACGAGTAGCCCAAGTCGCGGACCGGCAGTTTTTGCCAGCCCTTTGATTGACGAATACGCTTCTGCGACTGCGGTCGGTTCAGGCGTTGTGACAACCAACACGTCGTTGGCAGCAAGCGAGAATTTCTGAGTCAGTCCGCATGCTCCGCCGCTACCGTCAACAATCAACCAGTCGAGTTCTTGCTCGAATTTTCTCAGTTGTGCTAACAGGCCTTTCCGCACAGAAGCGTGTCTTAATTCGATATCCACCAGGCAACTGGCTCCCGACAGGATGCGAATACCCGCAGGACCCGTTTGGACGACCTCGCCGACCTGCCGACTTCCTTGCACGACGTGTGAAAGGTTCCAATAACTGTTTAGGCCGCAAAGCAATTCAATACTTCCGAGGTCTTGACTGGCGTCGATCAGCCCAACAGAGGCTCCCCGTTGTGCGAGGCCGATCGCGAGATTCAAGGCGATCACCGAACGTCCAACTCCACCTTTTCCGCCCGAAATTGCGATCGAATGACATTGACGAACGTCCGATGAACCGGAAGTTGACGAATCTTTTTGCTTCGCAACAAGCGCACGCAACTCCTGAGCCTGATCGGCTCGAAGATTTTGATGCGGCTGTGCGGACAGGGATGTTGACATTGTGAACTTCGAAATTGCAGGTGTTTGTAAAAGCTGACGCTTGGCAATGGTATTTGAGGATAATTCCTTAAACCTTCTCCAAACCAAGGCTAAGTCGAGCCAGGCGGGAGGCGTTGGCAGGCTCAAACTGGGCGGGAACGTCCTGTCCGGTACTGACGTAACTGATGGGTATCGGAATATGACGTGCAACCGACAATAGACTTCCACACGCGACTAATTCGTCAAGCTTCGTCAGGACAAGTGATGTTGGTAACACATCCCCGAACGATCCGGCAATGTTGGGAAGCATGCTCGCTCCACCAGCCATACTGAGGACCAGCAGGATGTGATCAGAGGCAACGACTTTAAGAATCTCACGAAGTTCATTGAGCTTGGAATCATCCGAGGGGCTTCTTCCTGCGGTGTCGATCAAAATCACATCAACATCGGCGAGCTCATCGATTGCGTTCCGTAGTTCATTCGCGTTCGAGGCGGTTCGCAAGGGGACGTCGAGGATTTCTGCATAGTTGCGGACCTGCTCAATCGCACCAACTCGATAGTTGTCAATGGTAATGATTCCAATTCGACGCCCTTCGCGAAGAGCAAAATGTCCCGCTAATTTGGCGAGCGTCGTCGTTTTACCAACACCGGTCGGGCCAACGAACGTGACAATCTCGCGGCGTCCGGGTACCGGGCTGATTGGCGAGACACATTTGATCTCTTGCTCAACAATCGCTGTTAACATGTCTTGGACGGCTGCCTGGAAGTTGTTGGTTTCCGGCGACTTTTGGCGGCGAATTCTGGTAATGAAATCGCGAGCGATGTTCTCTTCGATACCGGCTGCCGTCAATTTCAGATATTGCTCAAGGTATTCGGCGGGAATGTCCGCCATTCCACCCAGGCGAGACTGCGATACTAACTGTGAGAGCATGAACTGCAACGATGCAATTTGCGGATCAAGAGCCGGCGATGGGACATCTTCGACAGCAGGAGCTACTAACTCGACCGCAGGAGTAGCCGGCATCGTTGTATTGGCGATGACCGTGCGATGCTTTCCACGAGTTTTGGGTGAGGCAGGGTTCGCGTCGGGTGTCAGCCAACCGGGTGGAGCTGCTAATACGTTGTTGTTCGAAATTCCTCGTTCAGAAGCCTCGACCCCCTGCACGAGGTTTGTGTCCGTCGCTGCTGGCAAAGCACTCGTCGATGACATCTTTTCTGCCAGCGTCTGGATCGTACGAGGTGTGGCTGTTGGCGATTTCTGATCACGATCCTTTTTTGCCGACGACTTGCTACTGGAAGCACGTTGCGCACTGACCTCGATTTCCTGGCGAATCGCAGGCCAGGGAAGAAGTCGTCGAGTGGCAATTTCCTTCGATTCCACCACGATGGCCTCTTCGCCCAGTTCGCGGCGAACCAGTTCCATCGCCTCGTCCATTGTGGCTGCTCGAAAAGTGTGAATTCTATGTTTCATCGTAGGAACTCAAAAAAACGGAACGTGAGCCTGGTAATGGTGCCGCTTGTTCGAACTAATTCATCGTTGCCGCGAGGGACATATACTGTTTTGCTTCTTCTGCTCGCTTTGAAGGAATCTTAATCGCATTGATCGGAATTTGACTGATTGGTCGCACAAATGTATCTCGTGTAATTTCTTGAAGACTAAGAACAGCCAGCTTGGGCATACTTGAACGCACGATATGCCTGAGGACCGGACGAACCTGAGCCGAGCAGACAACAACGGCAGGGTGCCCTGCCCGCACCAGCTTCTTCGATTGGCGTAATAGTTCATCAGTGACGCCGTCAATGACTTGTGGAGTCAGTTTCACAGTAAGCCCACGTTCGCCGAATTCAAATCCGCCTGCAATCACGTCTTCGAGGGCAGGATCCAAGGTGATCGCCTGGATGCTGCGAGTTGCGTCTCGGTATTGCTGGCAAATTGTACGACTCAGTGCGTGTCGTGCATATTCCGTCAGGATCGCAACGTCCTTCGTCTGATCGGCGTAGTCGCCCAATGTTTCCAGAATCGTCTCAAGGTCTCGAACCGGAACTTGCTCACGCAACAGGTTGCACAAAATCTGATGCACCTGTGATGGTTTCAGAAGCTCTGGAATAAGTTCATCAACGACTTTTGGAGAGGACTGTTTCAAGTTATCGAGCAGTTGATGAACTTGTTGTCGAGTCAGCAGTTCGTCCGCGTGCGACTTGACGATTTCGGTCAAATGAGCCATCAGGGCGACTGCTGGCTCGACCACCTTGTAGCCTAAGGATTTTGCGTGCTCGGCAAGTGATGGTTCGATCCATTTTGCCGGGCGACCGCTGGATGGTTCGTTAAAGTTTTCGCCTGATAATTCACCACTGATCAGACCGTTATCAATTGCCAGCAGCGCATCCATTCGCAGTTCACCAGTGGCAACCGCGACATCACGAAACTTAATCCGATAACCCGTATCTTTCAGTCGCAGGCTGTCGCGAATCTTGACTTTGGGAAGAATAATCCCCAATTCGGCAGCAATCCGATTTCGAAGTTGAGTCACCCGTTCCATCAAGTCGCCACCGGCATCAGGGTCAGCAAGCTTGATCAACCGGAAGCCAAGTTCCAACTCGATTGGCTCGACGACCAGCTTGTCTTCTGGCTTGTGATCACGAACGACACGATTTGAGACATTTGATTGTGTTGCGATCGGAACAGAGCTGTCAGGCTTATTCGACACCAGACTGGATTGCGATTTGGTTCGAACGCTTGATTGACGAGCTGGTTTTTTCAATTGGAAGCCAACATAAGCACAACCGAACCCGAGACCGAGCAGAGGAAGCATCGGTAGGCCTGTAAAAGCCAGACCCGCGACGAACAGTGCTGCGAGGAACAGAGCTTGAGGCTCGTTGAATAACTGATGAATGACATCTTTAGAAAGATTGGTTTCACGAGATGACCGTGTCACCAGTAAGCCTGCGGCGACCGAGATCAGGAACCCTGGAATCTGCGAAACCAGGCCGTCACCAATCGTTAATGTGGCATAGACTTCAACTGCTCGATTGATTGACATTCGGTGCTGCAGAACGCCGATTGCTAATCCCCCGATCAGGTTGATGAGAGTAATCATGATCCCGGCAATCGCGTCACCTCGAACAAATTTGCCGGCTCCATCCATCGCGGCATGAAAGTCGGCATGATCCGCGAGCTCTTCACGTCGGCTGCGTGCCTGTTCTGAAGTAATAAAGCCTGCGGCGAGATCGGCATCAATGGCAAGCTGCTTGCCTGGAAGACTGTCCAAAGCGAAGCGTGCGGCGACTTCGCTGATCCGTGTCGATCCTTTTGTCACCACCACGAATTGGATTACCACCACGATCGCAAACAGGATCAAGCCAACCAGTAACTGGCCCTGTGCCACAAATTTTCCGAAGGCCTCAATCACGGCCCCTGCAGCATCGGTCCCTGACGTCTGAGCTTGCGTCAGAATCAGTCGTGTCGAGGCCACATTCAAGACCAGGCGAACAAGTGTTGTCACCAGCAGCAACGAAGGGAACACACTGAACTCAAGAGGTCGTCGAACCGAAATGGTCGTTAAGAGAATCAACACCGAAGCAGTCACATTCGCGGCGAGAAGCAGATCCAGGACGACCGGCGGTACAGGAGCGACAAGCACCAGCACGGACAGAACGACCAGGATTGGAAAAACCAATCCCAGCGAACTGCTGGCAACGATGCGCGGACCTTGACCGGCGTCATCAGTGGACATAATGCCTCCACGGAAACGAAATGATCGCATCACCGGGCGGTGAATTGATGGAAAACGAATTGAATTGGGGAAGGAGATGAGTGGGCGATTGATAAGAGAAAGCGAAATTACTGTCCAGACGAATGGCCATAAGTTTGCCAAACATTTCGTGTCAGAATCTGAAAACAACCCCCAACGCAGGCAGTACTTGCCGGAAAACCTCACCGAGGCTCCAAAATCGGTCAAAATCGACTGCGAAAACCGAAATCGGCCTCAAGTTAGTATCCGGCCCGTCGTTTCAAACTACTCCCTCTCAAGTGCCCCTTTTTCAGGCCTGTTAATCGAACCGGCGCCCAAATCAGCCTTGCGCCGGCCTCGCAAATTCTCCAGTTTATTTTTCATCGGAATTTCGGCGCCGCGATCGACCGGTTCGTAGTAGCGTCGGTCAACGCCAAGATAGTCCTGCGCGACCCAGCCTTCGTCGGATTCGTGCGGATATTCATACCCGTCGCCGTGCCCAAGCCGCGCTGCACCTTTGTAGTGACCGTCACGGAGATGAATCGGTACCGGCAGCAGGCGAGCATTCTGGACATCGTCCATGGCCGCATCGATTGCTTTGTAGGCCGCGTTCGACTTCTCTGCCAATGCAAGATAGGTTACGGCCTGTGCCAGGATGATCCGGCATTCGGGCATTCCGATGAATTCCGTCGCGGCAGCCGCCGATTGAGCCAGAATCAACCCTTGCGGGTCAGCGTTTCCAATATCTTCTGACGCCGCGATCACCAGCCTTCGAGCGACAAACCGAGGCTCTTCCCCGGCGGCTAACATCCGTGCCATCCAATACACTGCTGCATCCGGGTCGCTTCCACGAATACTCTTAATCATCGCACTGGCGGCATCGTAATGATCGTCACCATCGGCGTCATATCGAATTTGCTTTTTCTGGATCGACTCTTCGGCAGCAGCCAGACTGAACGTTTTTTCGTTCGGCTCTAAGGAAAGGACCCCGATTTCCAACGCGGATAACGCTCGACGAGCATCCCCATCGCAAATCGTCGCCAGAAAGTGAAGAGCTTCTGGCGTTCCCGTAACTTTTCGAGACCCAAGACCACGGACCGAATCTTTCAATGCCGCCTCTAACAGACGTACGACGTCGTTTTCGGAAAGCGGTTGCAGTTCGAAGATCTGGCTGCGACTGAGCAGCGGCGAGATCAGGGCAAAAAACGGGTTTGCGGTGGTCGCTGCCACAAGTGCGACGACACCCTCTTCCACATCAGGTAGAAGCACGTTCTGCTGTTGCTTATTGAAATGGTGCAATTCATCAATGAACAACACCGTGCGCTGGCCACCAGTGGAAACATCGTCCCGAGCTTTATCGAGAACTTCGCGAAGCTCTTTCACTCCTGCGGCAGCCGCGTTCAGCGAACGAAACGTCCGTTTGGTATGCTTTGCGATCAGTTCGGCCAGCGATGTTTTTCCAGTCCCCGGTGGACCGTAAAACACGACCGACGAAATTCGATCGGCTTCCAGCATTCGCCGCAAAAGTTTTCCTGGGGCGAGGATATGTGTCTGCCCGACGAATTCATCGAGAGTTCTCGGCCGCATACGAGCCGCCAGAGGACGAACCGCAGCTCGGTGATCTGCTTCGAGTCGATCGAACAACGCCATGTTTATCTTCTCGCAGCCAAAAAAAGAGACCTCCGCCATGCCGTTGGAATGCTGAGGTTCTGAACCCAAAGGATTCAGGGGGGAGCCTCATGTCCGGGTTGTGTGAGCCGGGATTACACCGAAATGCAAACGCAGATATACACGCAGCCGAACGAGATAACTCCCGCATGATTAAGTTGTAGGGTCAACGCACAAGCCCCGTATCGAACACGGCAGAGGTTTCTCGAATCCCAGAGGATTCAACATGGATGCTACCTAGCCGATCCGGCACATTCAAGACGCAGGCGATACCGCACAGGCAGTTAAAATAATTCTAAAAGTGGACGACCTTCTGCCATCAGATGCAGCGGACGCCCCTCCGCATCCTGGGCACTCAGATCATTAATCCCCATGGCGTGGAATACCGTATGAGCAATATCTTCGGGAGCCGTTGGGTTCGCGGCAGGAAACTCTGCGTATCGATCGCTGGAGCCGTAAACCTGGCCACCACGAATTCCGCCCCCCGCCATCAGAATCGACATGCTGGATGTCCAGTGGTCACGACCCGCTCCATTCGGTCCCCCCGATCTCGGATCACCCACCTTTGGTTTGCGGCCCATTTCACTGCTGACCATCACCAGCGTCTCGTCCAGCATCCCCCGTTCGTGCAAATCGGCGAGCAGTGCAGAAAATGGTCGATCGAATTCCGGCAACAAGCGATCTTTCAAACAATTGAAGTTGTTTCCATGAGTGTCCCAACCGCCGCCGCTCTTACATAGCGTGTCGAGTTCCCTGTCGTCCTTCCAGAAGACGGTGACGAACGGAACACCCGCTTCCACCAGTCGACGTGCCATCAGCATCGTTGTGGAGTTAATCCCCCGTCCATATCGGTCGAGCGTTGCGTCCGTTTCCTGGCCAAGATCAAATGCCGATTTCGTCTGGCTCGATCCCAACAATGTGAATGCTTTTTGCTGCTGCTTGGAATAATTGCCGAATGCAATCGTCTTTTCGAGACGACTTCGACTCTCATCCAGAGTGGTCAGCAGTTCGCGTCGGGACCGTAATCGACTGGCCGAAATTTCCCCCTGAAGTTTTAACGCCGGAGCAGCGAAATCCATCGGCTTTTCTCGTGATCCATCAACGAAGACCGGATCACATTCCAGACCAATTCTCGCAGCAAACTGCCCCGGGCGAGTGTATTCTGGCGCTCCCTCTTTTTGAGGAAGCGTGATGGCTTGCGGCAATGACGGATGCGGCGGACGTTTCATCGCCACGACACTCGCCATCGAGGGCCAGTCGGTCGCGTACGGCGTGCGAGCGTTCAGCAATCGATGAAATGTCGGGTCCGGTGCGTGGCCAGTCAGATTGTAATAGTAGCCAGCATGATGATCGCCGGTGCCCCGACCATGATCGCCGAGCGAACGGATTATTGCCAGATGATGTGCCTGTTTCGCCAGGTGCGGCAGGTGTTCACAAAGTTGGATCGACGCTGCGGATGTACAGACAGGTGAAAACAGACCTCGATATTCCAATGGAGCCTGCGGCTTCATATCCCAGGTGTCGATATGGGATGCTCCGCCGCTGAGCCAGATCATAATCGTCGACTTGGCGACTTTCGTCCGGGGAACAGGTGCTGCAAGCGAACAGGATTGAAACGCGGGAGAAACAAGTCCCAAAGCACTTGTCCCAGCAACCAGCAACGTCCTGCGATCGATCGGCGACCCGGCAGAAAATGGCAGCGGCAGCATGTTTTACTCCTCCCTTTCCGACATCAGCCCGTCCCTCAAAGAAACGCGCAAACGAACACCAATACGTTAATTAACTCATTTCTGTGACAAGAGTCCAGTGCGAAGTCAATTTTCTGAATTCATGTGCCACTGCTTGAGCGTCTTCGGTCAAGCAGTGCTCTTCGAACGGAACAAGAAAACAAGAAGAGGAAGAAGACACGTAATAGTTTAGTCTACCCCTTTAGAATGAATGTGGTCACGAGTTGGATTTTTGGATAACTCCGTATTCATCTGTAACCGGAACGTACGCCGATGGAATCTCGCTTTTACCCAGAGATTGAACAGAGTAGCCTGAATGTGAGCCATTGCCCCCAAATCGAACACAAATAGACCTGTCCCATTTGTGTTCTCCTAGAGGAGGCTGTGAACTTACTTGAACATTTCTTGACGGGAAAAAAGTGATGGACTCTCAAGAGAGTCTTCTAAGATTGCTCAGCGACAGCAGGCTAGTCGAAAGCCTAAATGTTGATCCAGAGTCGTCCGTGGAAGGCATCCTTGCTGCCCGCAACTCCGAAACCTTTTCCTCTCGATGGATGGGGATCTTTAAATCGATTGAGTCTCAGAAGAGTAAGATTAGTAAAGTTCAATCTGAACTATCGACGAAAATCCGAGAGTTAGCATTTCTCCGTGCTTATTCTCGATGGAAGTCATCCGACCTTGCCGCCGACATCTCCGATGACTTTGGGCTAATTGCGGACACTGCCGCCCTTGGCGTTAATGAGCCGTGGGTCGAGGCCATGCTGGGAAAGTACAAACATGGCGAGATCCCGAGTACACCATGACCATCATCAGACCAAAGTGACGCAGTGCGTAACTCAAAGGGGAATGGCGATAGGAACGGCCATTACTGGCCGCCCCCCGCACAGATCCGTACGTGCAGAATTACCGCATACG
Source organism: uncultured Schlesneria sp. (assembly GCA_903904835.1). GTDB lineage: Bacteria > Planctomycetota > Planctomycetia > Planctomycetales > Planctomycetaceae > Schlesneria. The sequence goes on from CAIVEI010000162.1 coordinate 145,821, forward strand.
GCTCTTACCTTGAAGAAGAAAAGGGGACAGGTCCTTTTGTTGACGAAATAGACGGCATGCGATAGCATTGGGCATCATGCCAAGAATCAGTCGTGTTGCTCCCGGTGGAATGGTTTTTCACGTGTTAAATCGTGGGGTTGGTCGGCAGGCTTTGTTTCGAAAGCCTGCCGACTACTCGGTGTTTGAAGACTGCGTGGAAGAGACGCTCGATAAAGTCCCGATGAGAATTTGCTCGTACTGCGTGATGCCAAACCACTGGCATTTGGTCCTGTGGCCGGAACACGATGGCGATCTGGCCCTGTTCATGCAGCGTTTGACCGTCACCCACGTGACTCGCTGGCAGAAGAGTCGGCAACGCGTCGGCGAGGGGCATGTGTACCAAGGCCGCTTTAAATCATTCCCCGTCGAGACGAACAAGTACTTCTATCAACTCGTGAAGTACGTCGAGCGGCACGCGTTACGCGCCAACCTGGTTCCGCATGCGGAAGACTGGCAGTGGTCGAGTCTCTGGCGGCGAGAGGCGGGGACCGCCGAACAGAAGCGTCTTCTGTCGAAATGGCCATTACCTCGCCCACGGAAATGGCTGTCATTTGTAAACGAAGCTGAAACGGAAGCGGAGTTGGAATCGCTACGCCGATCCGTTCAACGCGGACAACCATTTGGATCAGTTCAATGGATCGAAGAGACCGCCAGGCAACTGAACCTCGAATCGACACTCCGCCCCCGAGGAAGACCCAGAAAACCCGACTGAATTTACACGAGCTTTGAACTCTGGACTGTTTCAAGTCCAAATTGAAAACAACTGGACATGTCCCTTTTGTTTCATCCCCCTTTGTTACATTCTTCGCTCCAGCCGTCATCGATCGCGTAGGCTTCGACTTCAAATGGATTATCGAGATAGGCGTTTCCGCCTCGGCAGCCGATCCAGAGACTCGCGAGTACGTAGGCGGGGATGAAAAACGGGCCCCAGCGTTCGTATTGCCTGACGTGAACTCGTTCGTGCCGACGGGTTCGTAAAAGGGTCCGTTGATCGCATCCGAGCACAACGTGCCCGAAAGTGATCGCTGCAATCGGACCGCTGACCCAGAATGGCCGTTGAAGCAGTATCGCCAATTGACCTCCGTATGCTTCGAGCACTCCTTCGACGACCTGTGCGCCCCCTCCAGTCGTCAGGGCGATCGGAACCAGCAACAAGCCGACAAATGTGCCGGGAAAGGCCCAAAGGTATAAAAATGGCTTCCGCCAATGCATTTCAATTATCCTTCTGCCCGTGAAACTTATGGCCTGACCGTCTCAACTGTGACGCTCTAAAAATATGACTTTCTCACGCTGGAATCTTGTGAATATCGTCGCCATCGCAGACATTTGCTATCCTTTCCGGTTCCCCACAGCGTGCGTCTCGTTGTGGCGTGACAGCGGCAGCATCGTCGAAAGACGCTCTTGTTCTCGTGGCAATTGGAACTTTTCGCGGAATTTTCAAGTGGCATTGATTGTACAGAAGTTTGGTGGTTCGAGCGTCGCGGATGCTCAGCGGATTATGTCGGCAGCTAAACGAGCGGTGGACGCAAAACGGGCTGGGAATCAGGTCGTGATGGTCATCAGCGCTCGAGGTGATAAAACGGACGAACTGATCACCCTTGCGAAACAGATCAGCGACGTTCCCCCTCCACGTGAAATGGATATGTTGCTCGCCACTGGCGAACAGGAATCAGTGGCTCTGGTGGCGATGGCCGTTCAGGCATTGGGCGAACCGGCCATCAGCCTGACGGGGTATCAGATTGGAATCCTGACTGATTCGACCTACACCAAGGCACGAATTCGCGAAATCAAAACCGACCGGATGCGCCAGGCGCTCAGCGAAGGCAAAATCGTGGTCGCTGCGGGATTTCAGGGGATCGATGAAGATTTCAATATCACCACACTGGGGCGCGGCGGCAGCGATACGACAGCAACCGCTCTCGCGGCCGTGCTGGAAGCGGATGTCTGCGAGATTTACACGGACGTTGAAGGGATTTTCACGACCGATCCGCGACTGATCAAGAACGCTCGCAAACTGCATCAGATCGCGTATGACGAAATGCTGGAACTGACGAGTCTGGGAGGCGGCAAAATGCACTCCCGCTCGATCGAATTCGCGAAGAAATACCGAGTGTTGCTGCAAGTCCGGCCCGCTTATACCGATGGCGCAGGGACTTTGATCGCGCCGTTGCACGACGACGATGTTCCGATGGTGACGGGTGTCGCGATGGTGAAGAGCGAAGCGATCGTCAACCTGCGAAAGCTTCCCGATCGCCCGGGCGTTCTGGCCGCGTTATTTTCGAAAATGGCCGAGCGAAAAATTCCGATCGATATGGTGATTCAGGACGTTGCGGAAGAAGGGATCGCCGAAGTGACGTTTACAGTCCCGCAGGACGATCTGGCTGACGCCTTAACCGCTGCCGAGCAAGCCGTACGAGCTTTAGGATCGGGCGAAGTTCGGCATGGAACCAACGTGGCCAAAGTTTCCGTCGTTGGTGCCGGGATGCGAAAGCATACAGGTGTCGCCGCCCAGATGTTCAAGTCGCTGTCGGATTCGGGCGTCAACATTCAGATGATTACCACCAGTGAAATCAAGATTTCAGTGCTGGTCAATCGGGACCAGCGCGAACTGGCGTTGCGATCTGTCCATGAAGGCTTTGCGTTGGATCAGGAGAAGTCAGTTCCCCCCGCAATCGGCTTTTCGCAAATCGAACGGACCAAGCCCAAAGTTTCGCGTGATGAACTGGAACGGGACGTTGTTTCGCGGTTGGGAAGCATGGAAGACATCGTCGTCAGTGAAGTTCAACTCGACACGAACCAATCGCGAATTACCGTCCGTAACATTGCGGATGAACCCGGCGTTGCTGCTGCCGTTTTCGCTGCTGTTGCCGATGGTGGCGTGATGGTCGATCTGATCGTTCAAAATATTGGGCATGGTCATCAGGCCGACATCTCGTTCACTGTCCCACGTGAAGATCTCGAACGGTGCCTGTTGCTGTTGCGGGAATTAGTCGAACGCTGGCCGGGGACTGGCGTCAGTTTCGAAAAAGAAATCGCGATGTTATCGGTGATGGGCATTGGGCTGCGAAGTCATACCGGCGTCGGTGAAAAGATGTTCCGAGCGCTCGCGAATGCGGTCGTCAACGTGCAGATGGTTAATACGAGCGAAATCCGCATCAGCGCTGTTGTCGCTCCGAAGGATGCCACCAAAGCCCATCATGCACTTTTGGCAACGTTTGGATTGGAACAGTAAACGGCTTTGAGGAACTTGACGTTGCAAGTATTGACAAAGTTCCTCGGGGCCATGGTGCGGAAGTTCCTCGCGAACCGCCTGAGCCGGCTATCGAGGAACTTGAAGACGGAAGTGTTGGCAACGTTCCTCTGGTTTAACGAACAGAAGCGACTGGCAAACCGCACGCGGCGGTTCTCAAGGAATTAAATGAATGTCTCGGACTCTCGTCGTTCTGTCTTACGTCGTCGTCAGCATCTTAGCCGGAAATCTGGTTTCCGCTCAGGAATCCGCAAAGCCGAAGCCATTGAAGGCACTTCTGATCACAGGTGGATGCTGCCACGATTATGGCAAGCAGAAGGATGTGCTGAAGCGGGGGATCGAAGCACGCGCCATGGTCGAAGTGACCCAGATCCATACCAGGGATTCGAGCGTGAAAGCTCGTTTCGACATCTATGACAATCCCGATTGGGCCAAAGGTTACGATGTCATTCTGCACGACGAATGTACGGCCGATCTCGTGGAACTCCCCTATGTCGAAAACATCCTGAACGCCCATAAAAATGGTGTTCCCGCTGTTAATCTGCATTGTGCCATGCACAGTTACCGACTACCGGGACGAGATGACTGGTTTCAATTTGTGGGAATTCAGTCGTCGGCCCACGGCCCGCAAGAGCCGATCGACGTGACGTTCATTGATCGAAATCATCCTGTCACCAAGCCGCTGGGAAACTGGACCACGATAAGAGAAGAGCTTTACAACAACATCAAATTGTTTCCGACCGCCAGACCGCTGGCTCGCGGACGGCAGGATGTTGGGAATCGCGTCGATGATTTTGTCGTGGTCTGGACCAATGAGTTTGGAAAAGGAAAGGTCTTCAGCACAACACTCGGTCATAACACCGAGACGGTCTCTGATCCGCGATACCTGGACATGGTGACGCGAGGCTTGCTGTGGGCTTGTGACAAGCTCAATCCCGAATACCTTCAACCGTTTGCCGTTGCCAAAAAGGAAATTGTTCCTGTGAATATTGCCAAGGGCAAAAAGGCCTCGGCCTCGGCATCACAGGATGGTCATCCACCTGAGCATGCACTCGACTCGAATCCCGACACGCGATGGTGTTCGCCGAACAACGACGCCGGTCAATGGTGGCAGGTTGACCTCGGACAACCGGAAGAACTGACAGGATGTCGGATTGTCTGGGAGCAGGATGGAGTCAACTATCGCTACAAGATCGAAGGATCGGCAGACGGTCAAAAGTGGCAGATGCTGTCAGATCAGACCAAAACTGACGGTCGCGAGCAGGATCAGCGACTGAAGTTCGCAGCGACGCAAATTCAATTTGTCAGGCTGACCACGACGCAACTGACCCCCGGCTGCTGGGGTAGTTTCTTCGAATTTGAAGTTCATGGAACGAAAACTGAAGAACGAATTTCCGATAGTGACCAGTCGCTTCGTCCGCGTAATGTCAAAGGGCTGTCAGGAGTTAAGGTGCCGGCAGGATTTGAAGCAACAGTCTTTGCAGCCCCTCCCGATGTGGGCTATCCCACTTGCGTAGCGACGACGCCGGATGGAACAGTTTATGTGGGAGTCGACGAAAATGGTTCGCTGGACAACAAGGCGAACCGAGGCCGGATTGTCCGATGTCGAGACCTGGACGGCGACGGAAAAGCGGATGAATTCAAGACTTTCGCCAGCATGGACAGCCCGCGAGGTATTGTCGTGGTCTCGGAACCGTTGACCGCTCGCCAGAATCCGCAGTCGCCTCGAAAAACATCGCTGATTGTCTTGCACCCGCCGACCTTGACTGCGTTCCATGACGATAACGGCGATGGCGTTTCGGACCGGTCCGAAGTACTCGTCAAAGGGACCGGATTTGACTTGAAAACTCGCGGGGCGGACCACACGACGAACGGAATTCAAGTCGGAATCGATGGCTGGATCTATATTGCGGTTGGTGACTACGGCTTCGTGAATGCGGTTGGCGCAGACGGTCAATCGGTCCAGCTTCGTGGTGGTGGAATCGCGCGAGTTCGACCGGACGGAACCGAACTGGAAGTTGTTTCACGCGGACAGCGGAATATCTACGACGTCGGGATCAGCCCGACGATGGATCTCTTTACGCGCGACAATACGAATGACGGCGGTGGCTGGAATGTCCGTTTGAGTCACGTTCCGCAGGATGCTCAGATGGGCTATCCGTCCCTGTTTATTAATTTCTCGGACGAGATTGTTCAGCCGCTGGCTGATTATGGAGGTGGTTCTCCGTGCGGCACGTTGTATGTCGACGAGCCAACTCTTCCCGGTGAAATCGGGCATCAATTATTGACGTGCGACTGGGGACGCAGCATCGTTTACCGGCATCCGCTCGTCTCAAACGGAGCGGGGTTCATTGCTGAACAGGAACCGTTTATCGAGATTCCGCGCCCGACAGACATTGATGTCGATGCCAGCGGAAACCTTTATGTCACCAGTTGGAAAGACGGCGGATTTACGTTCAGCGGCCCAAACGTCGGCTACGTCATTAAGGTGAAGCCGCCAGCATCGGGCGTCGAAACAGTGGCTGGCATCTCTGGAACATTCGCTTCGTCATTGAAGCACGGGACACCACTGACATCACAGCCGACTGACAGCGAACTCGTGCAGCAATTGAATTCGCCCAGCCATACGATTCGATTGAATATTCAGCGAGAGATTCTGCACCGTGGTGATCGCCCTGAATTGTCGAAAGGGCTTGCTAAGCTTGCGGCCTCAAACGATGTCAGCCTCGCCATTCGGGTAGCGGCGATTTTCACTCTGAAGCAGCTACAAGGTCAGGATTCCCACGCAGCACTGCTCGAATTGTCGCAGGACGCAAAGATTCGTGAATATGCATTGAAAGCCATGGCCGATCGAAAAACACAATTGGGGACGACTTCGATCGCTCCGTTTAGCGGTGCGTTGAAAGATCCGAATCCACGAGTGCGTCTGGCTGCTGCTCGTGCAATCGGGCGATTCTCCAATGCGAGCAACGTTGATTCGAATCAACTTCGGCAGTCGACAAAAGAACTTGTTCCGCTGGCGTCTGATCGAGACCCCCTGATTGCTCATATTGCCGTTCATAGCCTGGTTCAATTGAATGCGGTTGAAGCCTGTCTTGAAGCTCTGAAAGATCCTTTGCTCGAGCGTCGGTTGGGAGCGTTGATGGTGCTGCGGCACCTTTATGATCCGGCGAGCATCAGCACACTTTTCAGTTGGCTGGAAAATCATTCGAGTAGAGCCGATGGTGGCAACGCCGGTGATACCGATGCCGACCAGCGGACCAGACAGGCGATCCTGACAACGCTCTGTCGGTTGAATTCGCGCGAAGCGCCGTGGACCGGTGATTGGTGGGGAACTCGACCCGACACCAGCGGTCCGTTCTATAAGCCGGTTGCCTGGTCAGAATCAGAGCGAATCCTGAAAGGCCTGGGTGACGCGCTGTCCAAAGCAGATCCTGATACGGGAAAACGGCTGTTAATTGAAATGAAGCGGCACAAGATCGAGTTGCCGAACTCACAGAGTTTGATCGGGACGTATGCAGCAGAAGATCAGACGTTTGTACCGACCGCCGTCGAACTGCTCAGTGCCATGAAGTCACCTCTTTCCGAAGAGTCCGGGCGATTACTCGAACGCGTTGCGAGCGTGACTGCTCAAAATGATGAGATTCGATCTAAAGCGTTACGGACGCTTCTTCGTCGAATCGATCAGCCAACGATTTCCAAGGCAGGCATTCGCAGCTTTGTCAGCGTGGATGAAAAAAGCCAGCAGGGTGAAACGGCCAGGGTCTGGGATGATTTTATCCGTGAGTCAAAACTGGGTGCTCATCTCGGTGAATTTGTAAAACTTGTCAGCGAAAATGGAAATCAATCGTCAGCAGCTGCACTGAACGCCAAAGAAGCGGCATATGCGGTTTTGCAGGGGTTGGCTGATAACGCTCGCGTGGGAAAAGAGGAACGGGATCAGGCGCTCAAAGTCGTTGAGCTCGCCTGGACCAATCCGGAGTCAACCGTCAGCCTGCTTCGAGCGATCGGCCGATCTCGCGCCGAATCACAAGCGTTACAGGTCCGAGCGCTCAGGAATTCCAAGATTCCCGAGATTCGATCGGCAGCCGAGTTTGCAGCGGCAAAAATGGAGTTAGATCAGGAACCCGCTTTCGATCCAAAAAAACCGTTGATTGCGAATCTGGCCTATGAGGCGACGGTTGCTGACGCCGTGAAAGCAAAGGGAGACGCCAAGCTGGGCGCGAGGTTATTTACTCGACAAGGATGTTCCGCCTGTCACACCGTTTCACCAACTGAGCCACTGAAGGGACCTCTGCTTCAGGACATCACCAAACGCTATAAAAAGGAAGAACTGATCGAATCGATCGTAAAACCCAGCGCCAAGATCGCCCAGGGGTTTGAGAGTCAGTTTTTCGTGACACACGAAGGAAAGGTGTTTGATGGTTTCGTCGTGCGCGAGTCTGGAGACGAAATCGAATTCCGAAACGTAGCTGGCCTCGCGACGACATTGAAGAAGACCGACATCGACGAACGGGGTAAGCGAGACGCCTCAATCATGCCGAATGGCCTGGTGGATAAACTAAACCCTGACCAGCTCGCGGCGATCCTGGCCTATTTGGAATCGCTGAAGAAGTAGTCAAGAGACAAGCGATACGGACGTCTGATTTCACGATGCGATACGTCCTGAACGTTTTTTTATTGCCTCCGACGCTGGCAGCGTCGGCCACGTGGCCGATGCTGTCAGCATCGGAAAGGTTACCCATTCGGCGATTGAGCCCATTAAGTCGCCCAGTTCCAGGATTTTTCAGACACCTCACTCATTTTTGATTGTATTACGACAGTTTGGAAACAAAAAAAAGGGGGGTGGCCCTTTCGAGCCACCCCCTGTTCGATACCTTCTAGAAATCAGTCACGATTGGTCGTGAATTCAGGATACCCGAGAACACCCATTTCTGGGGCATCAAGGCCACCGACTTCATCGGCTTCACTAACTCGCAATGGAGTGATCAGGTTACTGAACTTGAACCAGATCATACCGGATACGAATCCGAAGACGAGCACGACGGCGGCACTTAACAACTGTGCATACAACTGCGACGTGTCTCCATAGAGGAGACCACGAACACCGTCGGCCGCTGCTTCTGGCGTTCCGCCGAACGCAGCTCGATTGATGCCATTCCAGCCACCGCCATAAGTACCGTTTGCGAAAATACCGAGCGAGATAACGCCCCAGGTGCCGTTCACACCGTGAACCGAGATCGCACCGACGGGATCATCGATCCCCATGCCTTCCCAGAAAAAGACGCTCAAGACGACCAGCACACCAGCGATACCACCGATCACAGCAGCAGCCTTGCTGTCAACAAACGCACATGGTGCAGTAATAGCGACAAGACCAGCCAGCATACCGTTACAAAGCATCGTTGTATCTGGCTTGAGCCCCTTGGCCCATAACGTGAACATCGATGTGATACATGCGACGATACCAGCAATCATCGTGTTGACGACAACAGCGCTGATTCGCAGGTCAGTACCAGAAAGTGTCGAGCCCGGATTAAACCCGAACCAGCCGAAGGCGAGGATGAAGGTTCCCGCGACAACCATCGGAACGTGGTGTGCTGGCATCGGAACGGGCTTGCCATTGATGAATTTGCCTTTACGTGGGCCGATGCAGATTGCCCCAGCCAGAGCAAGCACACCACCCATCGCATGCACAACTCCCGATCCAGCGAAATCGACAGCTCCATGGCCGAAACCCATCGTTGCTCCGCAGTTGGCGAGCCATCCACCACCCCAAACCCAGTTGGCATAGAGGCAATAAGGAAGTGCAACCCAGAATCCGTACAAGCAGAAGTTCTTCCAGCTCCAGCGTTCTGCCATTGATCCCGTTGGAATCGTGGCCGTCGTATCCATGAACACCATCATGAAGAAGAACATTGCCAGGACGCTGACGTCGTCAAGACCTTCAAGGAAGAAACCTTTTGTTCCCATCAATCCGTAAGCAAATGCTCCGGTCAATTCTCCCTTATCGTTTGTGGCAGCTCCGAGCCCGACCCCCTGATTGAGCAAGGAAAGTCCAGGTCCGAGAGAGGCATACCAACCAGGTGCCACAGGTCCGTTGAACCAGTTGCCCCAGCCAATCGCAAATCCATAAACCCAGAACGCCAGACAGCCGAGCGGATAAACCATCAGGTTCATCGCGGCAGTGTGCGAAGCGTTCTTTGCACGACACAAACCGACTTCCACCAGCATGAAACCGGTTTGCATGAACATGACGAGGAAACCGGCAACCATCACCCAGACCATGTTGATCGAATACATGTTGTGGACAATTCGGTCGTACAACTTATCGACGGTCATTGCTGCCGGATTTCCATCTCCAATCGGTCCGTCTGAAGGGGTCACCCATGTTCCGGCCTTACCGCCGGTTGGATCTGGCCAGGAAGGAGCTTTGGGATCGTTGGTCCCCGTAAAATATGCGGGGAGTGCTGGCGCGGCGGGCGGTTCACCAGCGGCTGGTTCCGCCGCAACTGCTGCTGCTTCGGCGGGAGCGACTGCCGCTGCGTCCGGTTTCGGGTCCGCATCCTGGGCGTACAACGACGCATAATATCCTGATACCGACGCAGTCATTGCGATTACCAGAATACTGGCCCACTTCTTAACACGTTTCAACTTCATATTGTTCCTCATAAAGGCGGGGTACGGAAATCCGGTCCAAGGTGCAAAGGTGTGGAAATGTTTTACGGCTCGCGCCACAAAGCGCAGCGTACTCGGCAACGCGAACTCGACGATCCCACTGGCCACGGCCGAAGAATCACAACCCTGCGATGACACATCTACGGGGCGAGCAACCAGCCACCGTGCTGCCGAGAATCTCGAAGTCTGGAGAATTGGCAATTAGCGTGCCAGCATTTCCACCATTTACAGCAACAAACAGTCTTCAGCGATTCTTAACTTCTTTTCCCGCAGAATTCCTGTGGATTTCAGCCTCCGTTTGTAGAGGACTCACTTACAAGTGCCAAAGTTATCAGCAGCCGTGCATCAATTGTGTGCCCGACGACGAAACATCGAACTCCACACGGGTTTCGGCAATGGTACACGTGCGAACAAACTGAACGCGATCTGTGACGCGCACGGAACAGCCCGCCGTTAGCGGATGCTTTCCGGCTTCGTTTTCAGGTGACTTTTAGGGGTATTTTGACGAAGCTGTTCCGTGAAGAGTAATCGCATCTCTTGGAACGCAACTTTGAGGAAGTTCGTCGAACAAAGAGCGGCCGGGGCGGGGAATGGATTACCTGGAAGAAGAGAAGTACGCCTGGAGGGATTCGAACCCCCGACCGACGGATTAGAAATCCGTTGCTCTATCCAGCTGAGCTACAGGCGCTTATGGGGCGTAAGTATCTCGATGAACGGGATGACCTGCAAGCTGTGAGGGTTCCGAAATCCAATGAGGATTCACGAAAAACGAATTTTGAGGTTTGCAATCACTTCCGGGTTTTTCATGGGTGAAAGTCGTAGAAACCAAACTTTCGCATTCGACACTTCAAGGACTGAACAAGATTTGTCCTCCTTTGTTCGTTCACTTTGCATCGAATTGATAAAAAAACGTGCAAAAACAAATGCGATATTCGGTTCCAGGCAGTCTGCATAATTCCCGTTGTCGGTTGAACTACCGCCTGAACAACATTATCGCGCAAACCTTTTGTCAGTCAGACGAACTGGAAACGGAAATGTCCAGTTCAATTCCGTTCGACAACTCTCCCCGACAAACCATTCAATTCTTGTTGGATTGTTGAATTTCCGTGTTTAACTTCTGGATCGCACAAACTGTAACCGATAATTAGGTTGTTAGGATTACAGGTGATTGACAATTCTGTCCGCGCAGCGGGGCGAAAAGAGCATGTGAAACTTTACTGCATACGACCTGCTGTCTGACTGCTCGGTGAATGTCGCCTGAGCGGTAGACAATCCTGTCGTTGACAGGAATCAAATTTCACTTCCCTGATCACGGAAATTACGTCAATCATTCACATGAATCGATTCCTGTTTGGAACAGAATTTCGATTAGTCGGGAAGCAGACTCGTACGATTAAGGGTGGATGACACTTTCTGATCGTCAAACCGTGAACGGACCGAGGCGATGCTTCCGAACGTCTTAACTTCGCCTGCGGTGCAAGTCCCCATGCGGATCGGTTTTTTCGCTGATTCGTTTTTTCCGATTGTTGGCGGGGCAGAAACATTCCTCCATAATCTGGCGACACGCCTGACCAGAAAAGGCGATGACGTGCTCGTGCTCGCACCTCATATTCGCGGGAGCGACAACCGGATGGATGTCCCGTATTCGCTCAAGCGATACAGTCGTCCGTCCTCAAAACGCTTTGGAGTCAGTCAGTTATTGTTGCCATTGGCCTGGCATCAATGGCAACGTCGGTTAGATGTACTGCACTGTAACAGTGCATATCCCTCCGCGTATCTTGGCACGACTTTGAAGGATTGGACAAACCTGCCGGTCGTCGTGCGACCGCATGGTGATGATATTCTTCCGAATCAACGAATCTGTCGACATCCCAAGCTGGCGGCTTACGCAAAACAAGCCCTCAGTCGCGCCGATGCGATCGTCGCGCAGGGCCAATTCCTGCGCCAGTCGCTGTTGGATTTCGGAGTACCAGACTCACTCATCCACGTGATCCACAATGGTGTGGATCTGGCACTCTTTGCGCAAGGGGAACCGTATCCGCATCGTCGCCCATATCTTCTTGCGATGGGCAGTTTATTCCGCCGTAAGGGATTCGACGTTTTGCTGGAAGCCTTCGCAAGAATTCGTGGTGACGAGGTGGATCTGTTGATTGCCGGTGATGGCCCGGAACTCATTCGTTTGACCGAGCTTGCCAGTCGCCTCGGTGTGTCAAATCAGGTCCGATTTCTGCGTCATGTCAGTGGTCAGGAAAAGATCAATCTCTTTCGAAGCGCCTTGTTACTGGTCGTCCCTTCGCGGTGCGAGCCATTTGCAAATGTGATACTCGAGGGGCTCGCATCAGGACTTCCAATTGTCGCCTCGGAAGTGGATGGTAACCCCGAACTCGTTCACCCTGATCGGAATGGCGTCCTCTTTCCAAACGAGAATGTCGAAGCATTGACCGAGAAGCTTCAACGATTGATCGATGTACCGACTGAACTGCACCGCCTGAAAAAGGGCGTCATACCGTCGGTACGGCCGTTCGACTGGCCAATTATCGAGGAACAGTATTCCTCACTTTACCGGAGTGTGGTGCGCGGATATTCGGCGAACTCGGGTGCTCGCCGTTATCGTTTGACGGGTTGATTCAATCAATCGAGAGCCGAGCGCAGTCTGCGATCGAACGCGCAGCGTCGCAACCAACCCGCCTGAACCAGGGGGTGATCGGACGTGGCGCAAGGGTTTCTGACCAACAAACGGCAACTCTTGCCCGAATGCGAAGCTACTATTCGGATATTGATTTTTCTGCCGCTGGATTCCGATGCTGAGGGTGGAAATGACCATCGCCAAAAAAGCCGAATATGCAAGGTCGGTGGAACGGTTCGGGCGTGACCAACACATCGCACTCGGCAGTTAAAATTCGATTTTGTGTTAAAAAAAGCGTCAGCAAACGAACTCGAAGTTTGCTGCTCGATACGTTTTTCATTTTTCGCAACCTGTGAAGCGGCGAACATGCTGACAATCGAATTTCTCGGGTCGTCCCGGATGATTTTAGCGTGGGCTACCAACCGGACCTGACGCCGCCGGCCAAGGTTCAAAACGAACAGCGTACCGTGTGCGAGATGCCATTTCATTCTTTACGAGCTCGGTCGATCAAATGAATCGTCATTTTCAAAACCAGGCACTGACTGGCGAACCAATTCATTTCGACGTTCAAATGGGGTCTGATCGACCGCCGCTTTGCTTTCGATTCTTTTACTGCCGGACTGCACGATGCGAGCAATCTCTACGTACTCGTTCCGAGCAATTAGAACAAGGAGAGCTGTTTCAAGGGCGACCACAATCAAGAGAATCGCGATCGTTAGTAAACGCAATCACATGCCGTTAGAATCTTGTCCCCACTCGGATTCCTTTACACGCGTCAAGACACGGTTTCTGGTGGAAATTCTGATTTTATAAGGCAAAACACCTCGCATGGCGTCGACCAGCTCTTCAAGTATTCGAATTGGCATCGTGGGAGCCGGCGAAAATACTCGCCTGCGACATATCCCAGGCTTAGCCGCGATTGACGATGTCAAAATCGTCGGTGTCGTCAATCGGACGCCTGCCTCGACAGCTCGCGTCGCGACGGAATATGAGATCCCACAGCAATATCCGAACTGGCAGGAACTTGTTGCCGATCCGACGATCGACGCAGTTGTCGTCGGAACCTGGCCTGACCTGCATTGTGAAGTGACCTGTGCTGCGCTCGCGGCGGGGAAACACGTGTTGTGTGAAGCCAGGATGGCTCGCAACCTTGCCGAAGCACGGCTCATGCAGCAGGCGGCAACTGCGAGAGCGGACCTCGTCGCCATGCTTGTTCCCAGCCCGTTTGGATTGCTGGTCGATCTTGAAATCAAGCAACTGCTGCACGACCATTTCATTGGTGACCTTCGTGAGCTTGTCGTGCTGGGGGCGGACGATCAGTTCTTCGATTATTCAAAGCTTTTGCATTGGCGTCAGGACGCAAATATCAGCGGCCTGAATGTTTTGACCTTAGGAATCATGCACGAAACGGCGCTACGCTGGGTGCCTCAGCCGACTCGCGTTTTTGCTCAGACTCATACTTTTGAACCGATCCGACCCAACCCGAATGGCGCTGGAAACAGCCCCGTCACGGTCCCCGACAGCGTCCAGGTGCTGACACAAATGCCTGGTGGAGCACGGGGAGTCTATCATTTCAGCGGGATCGATTTGCATGGCCCCGGAAAGCAGATTCATTTGTATGGCACGTCAGGCACAATCAAAATTACGTTCGGCGCGCAAGAACGGGTCTTTATCGGCCGGGTCGGAGACGCTCGACTGCGTGAACTGACGATTCCAACCGAAAAACTTGGTGGATGGCGTGCTGAAGCTGAGTTCATCGGCGCGATCCGTGGGAAGGAATCTGTCCGGCGGACTGATTTTGCCAGTGGACTTCAATATATGGAATTTACGGAAGCTGTCGCTCGAAGTGCAGCAAATTCGTTGCCCGTCGATCTGCCATTGGTTTGAAAGGACAGACATGACTTATGGCGTCACGCCATTCGCCGTCAGCTTGACACAAATTCGCAAAGTCGCTGGTTCGCGAAGCAAATCGATCTATCGCGATCTTCGCGAAGAGTTTGCAGACGAACTTGCCGAGGATCGCGAACAAGTCGAAGAAGCCAACAAAGACGATGAATTTGATCCGGAATTGTCCCTGGAACGCGCGCTGCGACATCTGATTGTCGGTGAAGAGAGATGGGATTACGAAGGAGCCAAATACGGCTACGCGGTTGAATTAATCTGCTCGTTTTACGGCGAGATCCTTCCCAACGATCATTGGTCGGGGATTTCACTCAGTTGGGCCGAAACAATCAATGACAGTCTGCTGGAATCGGGGGTGTCAGCAGAAACATTCTCGATATTTGGGCACCTTTTCTATCGTGGGTCGCCGGTGGAAATCCCTGAAATCGACGATTTTCCGTGTATCGGCTATGTAACGTTTTCAGAAATTCCCGACGCTTTGGCAGCGTTAACAGACAAACAATTATCGCTGATCAAAGGTGACGACGGGGAAAAAATTCGAGTTGCACTCAAGCAGGTTCGTGACTGGCTGGAAACCTGTCAACGTGACAAGTCCGATCTTGTTTGCTTCTATTACTGACCGAGACTTTAGGAGAACATCATGCTCGACAACGTATCGCGACGAGATTTCCTGGCGGCGACGGTCGCTACGGGCGTTACAGCAAGTTCAATAACGATCGGTCTTCAATCACTCGCTTCGGCTCAGGACAAATCCATGCCAGATCAATTGCCAATCATCGACACTCATCAGCACTTGTGGGATCTGACCAAGTTCAAGTTACCCTGGCACAAAGGTGACGATACGAAACCGCTGCAACGCAGTTTTGTCATGTCTGACTATCTGGAAGCGACAAAGGGTCTGAATGTCGTCAAGACAGTCTACATGGAAGTCGACGTCGAACCCGACCAGCAAATGGCCGAAGCCGACTACGTCACCGATCTCTGCAAACGTGATGACAATCCAATGAAAGCGGCAGTCGTATCAGGTCGTCCAGGGACGCCAGGCTTTGAACCGTACATTCGCCGTCTGGCCGAGAACAAATACATCAAGGGAATCCGCCAGGTGCTGCACGGCGATGCGACTCCAGCCGAATTCTGCCTGCAACCAAAGTTTGTTGAAAGTATCCAGTTACTTGGAGAACTCGGTAAAAGTTTCGACCTCTGCGTACGACCCGGAGAAGTGGTTGATGCTGCAAAGCTGGTCGCTCAATGTCCGAAGACTCGTTTCATTCTCGACCATTGCGGGAATATGAGCGTGACCTCAACGGACCTGGCGCTCCGTAAGAAATGGGAAAAGGGAATGCAGGAGCTGGCCCAAAAGCCGAACGTGATCTGTAAGGTCTCAGGCATTATTGTCACAGCGAACAAAGACTGGAAACCAGAAGATCTCGCTCAAAACATCAACTTCACTTTAGACACGTTCGGCGAAGACAGAGTGATCTTCGCGGGGGACTGGCCCGTCTGCACGCTGAAAGCGACGTTTGCTCAGTGGGTGAACGCACTCAAGCAGATCGTGAAAGACCGACCCGTCAGCTTCCAGAAGAAGCTGTTCCACGACAACGCGGCCAAGTTCTATGGAATTTGATTTCGGGATCACACGAGTCCGTCGCCAACCAGTTGATCGATTGTTCGACCAAATGCGTTGACGGTTTCGTTGATGTCGTTGTCGCTGTGAACGGCCGAGGTCATGCCGCTCCAACCAAACCAGTCGACTCCGTTTGTGATCAGTGCGGTTCGGAAGGCATGCTTCAATGCTGCGGACTGCTCGACGTCAAGCAGTTCGTATTTGCCGCCGTGAGGAATAAATTCGTCATCGGTTGGTCGCGGACCATTGTAATTTGGCAAGATATGGATCATCGAGAATTCACCGTAGGCGACCCACGGTGTCGACTTTTGTGCGAACAGTTCGTTCAGCCGCTGCCGTAGTTGACGAGCGGCTTCGATTGCCAGGCCGCCAGCAACTCCGTCTGCTAAAGCATCCAGAGCGGCGCACCCCGCAGCGGCCGACAACGGGTTTCCGTTGAATGTGCCGGGATGCTTCATTTTTTTTCCGTGCCGATTTCCGAATGCAATCGCGTCAAGAAGATCGGCCCGGCCACACACGGCCCCGCCTGGCAATCCCCCAGCGAGGATTTTTGCCAATGTGGTCATGTCTGGTTTGACATCGTAATGCGCCTGGGCACCTCCCGCAGCGACTCGAAAGCCGGAAATCACTTCGTCGAAAATCAAGATCACGCCATATTTCGAACAAAGATCGCGCAATCCTCGCAAGAACTCTCCCTGCACCGGAACCAGGCCCCAATGCCCCCCGGTCGGTTCAAGAATACAACAAGCCGGCTGCTGCTCACGAAAGGCCTGTTCAACCGCCTGAAGATCGTTCGGCGGAACCGCGACCAGATCGCTAAGGACGCCGGGCGTCACACCTGGCATCGACCAGTCGTCAATCGTGTAGGGAGCGTAGGCGGCTGGGACGAGCAGATCATGCCATCCGTGAAAATGGCCGATAAATTTGACAACTTTGGTCCGACCTGTCACAAGCCGTGCGATTCGTAAAGCCATCAACGTCGCTTCGGTACCGCTGCTTGTGAATCTGACTCGTTCCGCTGACGGGACAAGACGCTGGACACGTTCACCCCACTCGATTTCAAGTTCGTGACATGCCGAGAAGTGAGTCCCTCGAACCATTTGTCGCTGGACTGCAGCAACGACATCGGGATGGCCGTGTCCTAAAATCAGTGCGCCATGACCAACCCAATAATCGATCAGCGAATGTCCTTCGACCGTCGTCTTCCGGGACCGTGAAGCGTCCTGCACATAGACCGGAAATGGCTGCAAATAGCGAGCGTCATGGGTCACTCCGTTTGGAAAAACGGAACGCCCCCGTTCGAAAAGTCGTGCTGATTCGCCAAACTTTGTTCGATATGCCGATTCAATCCCAGAAGCCTTCGCCGACATGAAGTTTTCCTGTTCCAATCACGACGTTTTGCAGTTTTACCAGACCGACGCAAGGGGCCATGCTCGCTTCATCGCCGGGACGTCGCAACACGTATTTTGGAAATCATTTTGTCGATTTGAGGAACTGTTCATACGCATCTGCGACATGCCCATCCACTGAGTTTCCCTGATGAATATACAATCCATACCGCAGCCTGATTGATGGTGTGACATCGTCAAGAATGAAGGGCTTGGATTTGGCGGGATCGTTTTGATAGGCACCTTCGCCAAAGGGACTTATCGAAAACAGACCATAATCTCTGACGTGGTATCGTGACGGACGGAAATTGTTCGGATGGTCCATGATCGTGACACCATATTCTTTGGCGTCGACCATCCCCGTATAGTCGACCCACCTGGCGGGTTGTCCCCAGCACTCTTGAGTTGTTTTCTTCCCTTCTGAGTTCAGGACTTTTCCACCCTCTTTTTCACGCATGGATTGTGCAATGCGGATACCGAAGAATCCTTCCTTTGTATCATCGAATCTGGCCAGTTTTCCAGCCGGTGGTGCCACTGTGAAGTCGTATGTGATCAGTCGGCTTGGATAGATCGAGATATTCGTTGTTTCGATCAACGTCGGTGTCCCGTCAGTCCCCATCCAATCGTTGATGAGATGGATGGTTGCAGGGTTTCCCGATTGGAATTTGACTTCTCGAGTCGTGATTCGACCCCGTTCCGCCCAGAACTTAATGTCATTGACTTCATCCACTGACAACCAGATCCCTCGATGGTGCGGGTGTTCTTTTTCGTTCGGATCGATCGGACGGGTCAGAATCGCACCACCTGGCGCTCGTACCGGCCAGAAATAGGGCTTGGGAAGCGAAGCCCCATGATGAAAGACCGTGAATTCTTCGCCGGCAATTTTTACGACAATCCCCTCGGTGCCCGCTTCAATCGTGACATCGTCTTTGGCTTGCGCATTGAGCCGGGGGCTGGCAAGCGTCGAAAGACATGCGAGGAACAGACCGCACTTCCAGAATCGAAACATTGACGCGCTCCATCCAACGGAATCTTGTTGTCGAATAAGCCCAAAATAACCTGGCGGGTGACTATACCGTAGTTAGGTTGATTCGGTCGACTCATCCGAAAATCAAAAGCCACGTCAGAGCTCACGGCAAATAGGCAGTAATGTCATCAATTATTTTTTTGGCTGCACTCCCCAGCGTTTCATTCGAACGGCATTTGCCTTGCGATACGGGTCGTCGGACGATGTGCGTTCGAGCGTTGAAATCGCCTTGGGGAGCTGATCAAGCTTGGCGTAACACTGCGCAAGGAGTGAGCGGGCAGGAAAATACCACCGTCCTTTGCGGTCGTATTTCTTGAGATAGTCTGTTAACAGTTCGACGGCAGTTGCGTATTCTTGCATTTCATATTTACAGATTGCCGTCCAATAGAAGGCATCTTCCGAGGCAGCACGGTTAATACGGGCGATGTCTGGCGGATTCGGCTCGACCTCGAGGTGACGGATCCGAAGATATTTCGAAGTCGCATCAGCGAACTTCCCAAGCAACTGATCGGACCGGGATTTCTGCATCTTACGCTCAGGAACTCCCGCGATTGGCTTACCCTGATCGTCGGTCGTTATCGGAATCGGGACGCTGAACGGCAACGTCAATCGCTGACTTTCCAGAACTTTTTCTTCGGACGGGTTTCGCAGTTCCATAAATTGAAGTCGGGGATATGACCACGACTTCAGGCTTTCAACTGGCCAGCCGCCAGATTTGGCAACACGATTCAACTGGCCGATTCGCCCCTCATCGTCCATCAATGGATCATAAAGGACACAAAGATCGCTCGGCGGAAGAACTTGCTCAAGATTGTACATTCGATAAGACCAGAAATTGGCATTCGTGATCAGATAAATGACTGGTTCACGCAAATCTTTAACCGTGATTCGGTACGGTTCGTTCACCGACATTTGTTCGAGCCATTCCGGATGCGAAACGATTTCGGCGAGTGTCGCGATGGAAGCGTCGTTGGTGTTTGAATCAGCCGTTACCGGCAATCCAAGTTGCATATCAAAGAGATAGACTTGCCCTTCCACGAGAACGCCGTACAGCCAGTTTTCACCCGTTGTTTTTTTTGCGGACTTGGGTCGTAACACAACCGAATCAATACGAAGTTGCTTTAAGATCTCAGCACAAATCCAGGCTCGGTCATCAGATGATCCACGTCCCAGTTGCAGGCTTACGTAAGGAAGCAGTGGAAGTTCAATTTCATCGTCTTTCCACAGAGAGACATTGCGACAGACAAAATCCACGATTAAGGCGACCTTTTGCAGTTCGCCTTGCCCTCGATCAGACAAATAACCGGCAATCACTCGGTTAAACAAAGCATCTCGAATATGGTTTGCGTCAATCGCATCGTACTTGGCTTGATCAAGTCGAGGCGTCTCATCGGGCGAAATCCAGCCGGATGGAAACTTCACGGGAACCGGCTTGTCGATCGTTGCCTGATCGGTAACCTTCTGAATCTCGGCCTGTTTAAATCGCCAGGAATTCAGCAAACTGATTGGTTTATCCGTCGCGGAATTAAATCCGAAGTTTTCAGGACGCAGTTGATGAATGGCGCTCGTCAACACGTCGTCCGAAGTTGCCGTTGCCGGCGCGTTGGAGGTCGTATTAATCGAAGAGACCTTTCTGGGGCCGCATCCAGCGACGACAAAGGCCAAAATCACCAGAAAAGTCAGACTGAGCAAACGCATGTCATCGACCCGAAAAAGTGGAATTGATTACAACTTCGCCACATACGACGAATGGATCAAAAGCGTTGACCGGCAAAGATGGCACATAATAGGCGCTCACCCGAAGAATTTCATTCCTTCGACGTGCTGCTTACCCACGAAAACGAGCCACGTTCAAATGAACGTGGCTCGTCGTTTTTTCAGGAAATCCTTGAACCGGAAATTTTGTGAAGGCAGATTGCCCGATGGTTCAATCTCGGGGCATTTGTGTCATCAAACTTAACGAATCAGTCTCAGTCTTCGTAATGAACCACGACATGGTTTCCGATTGATCGAACGGAAACGGCGTACTTTCCGTAGTCGTATCGCACCCGGTTACCATCATGCGTAACTTTCACCTTGCGTGGATCGCAAGGTGGAACGCAGATCTCGACGTTGACACAGGACTTGCAGCACGCATTCTTGTTGCAAGGATCTGGAACCTGAACGATCGTCGGTACGGCACAAGGAGCGATATTCCGTGCCCCGCGGTATTTGACGTTTTGATAGACAACCGCCGATGGTGGTGCAATCGTATAGCCATATTCGACTGGACCTGACCCATACTGGTTCAACGAAGGTTGGGCCGGTGAACTGTAGGCTGGTTCGCTGTAAACCGGATCGGGAACCGGGGACAACGGGGCTGGCATCGGAATGGAATTGACTTGCCCTGTCAACGCGGGCCCGACCGACATCGGCAACGTCGACCGCATCGTCCGACTTTCGGCAGCACCAACAACGGTTGCCAACATCGCCAGGCTAAATCCAACCAACAGTGTTCTCTTCTTCATCATGATCATAAACTCCAATCGCTAAACCGCTGAACCACTACGCTGGTAGTGATTCCCAACTCGAAAATTCTCGCATACGATTCCGGCAAACCATGCCAAAACCATCGGAATGAGCCCATCTTGTCGTGAAAACACAAACAGCCTCACGAGGATAGGAATAATGGGTTGACATTTCCGACGCAAGTGGACAGGGTGAGAAACTCCTACCGAGTGCATTTGCATCAGGTATCTGAGACAAGCATAATGCAAGAATGGCTCGCGGCGCCGATTTTTTCTCGGGTCGTGCAGTTTCGACGAAACTCGAATTGGCTTTGGACGAGGATTCCGTCATGTCGCTTTTCCGAAACATCGAACGTCGACCTCAGACGAGTGATCTCTGGCAAGCTCCGCAAGCAGCGGTACTCACATTGCTGGCAATACTTTTTGCATTGGTTGGACAGACCTCGATCGCTCAGACGAAAATCAAGGAGTCGGTCGATGTGCGGGTTGACGAGAAGGGACGGAAATTCGTCAATAAAATCCCGTTTGATGTCTTCTTCGATGATCCCCTGGGAGTCGTGAACAGCAACAAGAACAGCGTGGTCGCACCAGCAGAAACTGTTTCAACAAAAGAAGATACGCCAAAAAACACCGCCGCCCCATCGTCTCCTTCCGCCAAAGGTACAGGCAGTATTCCCTGGCAGGAATTGATCCCGATCGAAGAATTGCAGGGCGAAATCAAATCCGTTCGCAATAGCTTGAACAAGCAGATGGCGAACCAGGGGAGTTATAACTCCAATTTTAAGGAAATCGCTGTTGACGGCGCGGAAATGGCTGCTTTGGCCGGGATCGTTCAGGAGCATACCGAGTCATTAAGCTGGAAAGATAAAGCCCAGTATGTACGCGACTTTGGTGCTCAACTGAGTCAGTCAGCCGTTGGCTTGGGTAAAGACAATTTCGACAAAACTCGATCGGCGTTTCAGAAACTGTCGTCAGTCCTGGAAGGTTCAATTCCAGCCGATGCGGGTAACGTTCCGTCGACTCGCCCCTTTAACGAAGCCGCTTCTCGCAAGGGCCTGATGAAGCGGATTGAGAAAGCGAAGAACTTTCTCAAACAGGACGTCAACAGCGAAGCCAAATTCAAATCCCTTTCCGATCAGATCCGACGCGAAGCCGCGCTGATTTCCGCGCTCGGCTCGGTGATCACCACGTCTGGTTACGAATACACGTCGGATGACGACTATCAAAATCATGCGAAAACGCTGATTGATGGAGGCAAAGAAGCCACCTCGGCTCTTCGCGATGAATCTTACGATCGATTTAAGCAGGCCGTCGACAAAGTCAATAAATCTTGCACGGACTGTCACGCGTCGTACGGAAACGGCTAATATTATTTTCAAAAGTCTCTATGGTTCTGTCATCTCGAATTCAACGTACTTCACGTCACACGAAGGATCACTATGAAGTCCGCCACGCGTTTTGTGTTTCTCGCGGGAATTCTCGCTGTCGTCGGGTTCTCAGCCGCGCCAACGGTTGCCGACGTGATTGAGCTGAAAACGGGACATAAACTGGAAGGGGACGTGCTTAAGCAACAGGGCGATACGCTTTATGTTGACATCGGAATTGACGTGATCAAAGTTCCGTTAAACCAGATCAAGTCACGGTCCGCAGCCAAAGATGCCGCCAATGTGGCCGAAAATACACAGAAGCACCAACTCTATCGAACGGCTCAACTTCCCCGCCGAAGCATCAAGGAACTCACGGAAAAATTTGGTGAAGGTGTCGTTCTTGTCCAGACGCCCGGAGGACTTGGTTCGGGGTTCATCGTCAATGAAAACGGCTTTTGCGTGACGAACTACCACGTGATTGAAAGAGAGACCCGCATTGCCACGACGATTTTTCATCGTGGCGAAGATGGCTCGTTCAATCGCCGCAGGATCGACGACGTTCGAATCGTCGCGTTAAACCCGTTTTTCGATTTGGCTTTGTTGCAGATCCCCGTTCAGAAAGACCTCGCGTTCAAACCGACGTACCTCGCGGCGGAAGAAGACCTGCAGGAAGGGGAAGAAGTCTTTGCAATTGGAAACCCGCTCGGCCTGGAACGATCCGTTTCGCAAGGAATCATCGGGACCAAGAATCGTAATTTTCGAGGCCAGGTCTACATCCAGACGACAGCAGAGATCAATCCCGGCAATAGTGGTGGGCCGCTCTTCAATGCGCGAGGTGAAGTGATCGGTGTCACGAACATGAAACTGCTGTTTGCTGAAGGTCTCGGCTTTGCAATCCCCTCACCCTATGTCAAATTATTCCTCGACAATCACGAGGCCTTTGCCTTCGACCGGAACAATCCTAATTCCGGATTCCGGTATCTCGATCCGCCGCGACGCAAAACAATTGGCGAACCAGCGAAAACGCCGTGATCCGATTGGTGTCGAAATCCGTTCGATCGTTGAAACCCCGTTCAATTTTGACGGGTAATGGCGGGCGGACGCTTCCTTTTTTCGAATATCAATTCTGTGCAAAATCAACTCGCCGTCGTTGTTGGAACGGTCATAAGTTGCGAAGATGCTCTCCGCCATGTTCTGAATTTGGATGACAGACTGAAAAACGTGGGCGAGCGGCGTCAACCGACAGTACGCGATCGCTCTTTTATGTGACCTTGAAAGGGATTGGACTTATTCATGAATCGACTGTGGCTCCGCTCGTCTGTGCTGTTACTGTGCCTGGCCCAATTTGTAACGACATCGAAATTTGCCCGGGCTGACGATGCCCCCGGTGAAAAGTTGCTGCCAAAGGACACCCTTGCGTTTTTCACGATCTCGCATGTACCGGAATTTCGGCAGAAGTGTGATAAGTCTTCCATTGGCCAGATGCTTCACGATCCGCAGTTGAAGCCATTCCTGGATGACGTTCAAAAGAAAATCGACGAAGCCTCAAAAGGGATGGAAAACGAAACCGGCGTCACCATCGCAGATCTGATGGAATTGCCCCAAGGTGAGCTGACCATCGCCTTGCTGGAAAAGCCCGCACGGAAACTTTCGTTCGTGTTCATGCTCGAGTTTGGTAAGAACAAAGCCACAGTCGAAAAGCTGCTGAAGAAAATGGACGAAGCTCTGGAGAAAGAGCAATCCGATCATACGACGGAAGAAATCAACAAAATTACCGTTCATGTTTACACGCCGAAGAATCCTGAACCAGATAGTCCGTTCAAGATGCTCACCTATTTCACGGACGAGTCGATCCTGGTCTTCAGCTCAGAGGTCGAAGCACTGAAAGAAGTCATCGAACGCTGGGAAGGTGACAGCGACGATACCCTGGCTCAAAACGATCAGTTCAAATACATCCAGTCACAGTGCAAACTCGAAAGTGGTGAGCCGCTTGTGAAGTGGTACGTCAATCCAATCGGTTTGATTCAATCCGGCATCACGATGGCCCAGGCAACAATTCCCCAGGCAGGTTTGGCTGCAGCATTTCTTCCGATGTTCGGTGTCGATGGTTGGAAGGGATGGGGCGGGACCATGGATTTCGATGAGGGAGAATTCGAAGGGGTCTCGAATTCGTTTATTTATGCCGAGAACCCGAAAGGTCTGATGGGAGTGTTTCTATTCCCAGCCACAGAGTTGGTCCCACCAAAATGGGTGCCGGCCAATATTGGATCGTATTGGGCTGCCAACTGGAATATTGGCGGTGCATATACGTCAATCGAAACGCTCGTTGATTCGTTTCAGGGACGGGGCGCAACGGGCCGGTTTCTGGATCAGCTTGCTGAACAAGGACCTATGATCCATGCAAAGAAGGATATTATCGATCACCTTGATGGGAAGATCCATGTCCTTCAATCCGAGACCAACGACGGTGATGATGACGCTCCTCCAACTCCCCAGGTGATGGCTGCTTTTGGCCTGAAGGACGGAGCCAAGATGAAGAAGACCCTTGCTGCGGCCGCAAAATCAGCCGCTTCGAATCTGGAAACTCGCGAGTTCAACGGCGAAACGATCTATGAATTGATCACACCAAACTCTGACCAGTCCGTCTCGTTAACTGTGACAGAAGGCCAATTGGTGATCACCAATGATACGCCACTTCTGGAAGGAGTAATGAGGGGCCAATCGGGCAATCGAGCGGCTCTTATCGACTCGTCCGAATACAAGCGGATCTCAAAGTACTTCCCGTCGAAGACATCGATGGTGTCGTTCCAGAGAAGTGAAGCTCAGTTTAAGACGTACTACAACCTTCTCAGAAAATCGGACAACTTCTGGGATGGTGTCGATGTTTCGAAACTGCCGCCGTTTGAAGCCATTTCCAAGTATTTTCAGCCAAGCGGAAGTTATACGATTCCTGACAAGAAGGGTGCCAAGTCGGTCACTTATTCGCTGAAGCGAAGCGAATAGTCGATTCACCGCTCATACGTCGAAAGCCCGAATTCTATTCGGGCTTTCTTCGTTATGTCATCATTATCGGTGGGCGAAGCTGGCCTGATGAAGCGACGCTGAGATGAGAAGGCTGCGCTGCGGGGATGATGTGCTTTTATCATCAAAAGCTGCGAAAATGAGTGGCACGGTTTTACGGTCTTCGGTAAGGCCGAGCTCTTCGGAAACGCTTTCGAGCCATTAAGACACGGCCTTGTCGAAGACTCCAAAACCGTGGCACCCTGAGTTTCCGCCGCCCCTTTTTACCGTAAGGTGCAACACGATCTCCCTACAAAAGCTTGGCCGTTTCATCGCCCCAGGGCGAGGCTCTCGCCGTGCCACTGATTCGATGCGTCTATCGACCTCGCGTTTCGGCAGGAACCTTGTCCTCCCGTGGAGAATCTTGGCGGCGCGCGAAGAAATAAAACCCTCGCAAAAAGAAACATCCTCAAGCGCAGGCGAAACGGCGCAAGAACTGGAAGCAGCCAGGGGATCGAATCAAGCCGATCGACCATCTCAATCACGGTTTGTATTTGTAGATGGACTTCGTGGTCTGGCGGCTTTGGCAATTGTCGTATTTCACATCTGGTGGTACGAACCTGAACCGTGGCCTGCACTCGAATCAACGTACTGGATTATCGAACCAGTCATACTCTGGATTCGTGGTCTCCCCTTCTTGTGGCATGACCCCGAACCGTTGCCCGCTCTCAAAACAGCAGAACTGATTGTCGACGCGGCCTTTCTAAAGCTTCGCGGTGGTGTGCAGATTCTGCTTGTGATCAGCGGTTTCGTCATTGCGTACACCATGCGAAATACGTGGGTCACGCCGCAAGAAATTTTTACATTTATCGGCAGACGCCTTGTCCGATTGGTTCCGCCATATTGGGTGGCAATCATTTTCGTCATCTTGGTCGATATGACCTGCCAAGGTTTCTGGGATCTATTATCACCGTTCGACGGTGATCTCTCGATCCTGCGCGTCTCCGCTCACCTGGCATTTCTACAGGATGTATTGGGACTTGAAGCGCTGGGCGCGGGAATGTGGACAATCTGCATTGAAATGCAATTTTACATCGTCGCGATCATTGGGTGGGGAATGGCGCAGCATCTGTTTCCTCGACCGGTGTCAAACGAGCCGCGTCCATCCGTCGCAGGACTTCTCGCCGTTTTTGCACCGGTCGCGCTGGTTTCGCTGTTCTACTGGCGACAACTGGAAAGCACCTCCCCCTGGGTCATCCACTTTGCCTGGATGTTTTTCGTCGGCATGATCACCTGGTGGACTCTCGATCGGACTTTGCCAGAATACTGGTTTGCGGCCATCACCAGCCTGGCCGCCGTCGAGTTGGTCTTCGACGCCGAATGGCGATATGAAAATTCGGTTGCTCTGGCAACGTCGATCGCCATTTTTATCGCTGGTCGAAGAAATCAATTACATCGCTGGTTGAACTGGCCCTGGCTGCAGTATCTCGGGCGCATCTCTTACAGCCTTTATCTGATTCACTTTCCCGTTTGCCATCTGCTGACAACTGCGGGATGGAAATTCTTCGCGAATACTCCAACCCCGGTTCAAGCGTCCGCAATTCTCTTGACCTCGTTTTTCGCCAGCCTGTGTGCCGCACATCTTCTTTACAAATTCGTTGAATCGCCGAGTGCCCAATGGTCGGGAAAACTCAAAAGGGCCACGCAGCCAATCGTGTCTGTGCCGAGCTAGTCGGCTTAAGTCGGCCCCTGAGCCCGGAATATTCACGTGAAACGTTAGCCCGACGCGCAAGCGAGGGATCTTCTCTTCGTTTTCACGAGAACCAGCCCCATCTTCACGAGAACCAGATCCATCTTCACGAGAACCAGATCCATCTTCACGAGAATAAGATCCCTCGCTTGCGCGTCGGGCTAA
>CAIVEI010000163.1 GCA_903904835.1 uncultured Schlesneria sp.
GACTGAGATCCCCTTCTTGCAACGTCATCGCACACTTCACGCCCTCGCTCAGAACCATTCGTCTTCACAGTTACAGCGATCAGAACACGCAGTGAAGTAGAATATCCCTTTGTTTTTCACGACTAAGTTAAGACAAAAGCCCTTCGGCGCACACGTCGAAAGGCTCTTTCCTTGTTTAGGCAAAAATTACTGCTCAAACAGCATGTTCAAACGGCACGGCTTGTCGTACCGGTGTTTTGATCGAATTGACAAAACAATTTAGCACGCGATGCGATGCAGCAGGTCAAATCCCGTCATCATTAATCGCAATTCAGACGTGAGTGCCTTCAACTCGGCAATTGACAAGCCGGCTTTGTGCCGCTTATCCTTAATCGGGCGCTTTAAGAGGAACATAATTAGGCGGTTTTCTGTAGGACGTATGATGAGAGTAGAACTTGTCGGACAGTCGCACGAAGGCCGAAAGATTCGGTGGGGTGTGGCCTTCGTTCTAAGTTGTGTGCTGGGGATCTTCGGAGCAGTTGCAGCATCGGCGACATACTTTGCTCTTTCCGGCACGTTTTCCCCGATTGCTGCCATCATCGGATTTGGCGGTCCTTTCGTTACGGTGGGCAGCGGTATTCAACGTGCGTTGAAGTCACCCATTAAGCAACTTACCCCGCTGAATGGCTCGGCCACCTAAACCCGCTACAGTTGACCCGCCGGGTTAACGCTCGTCTTCAGGTTTCTCTTTAGGCGCAGTTACTCTTCGCATTGTCCAGTCGCTTGCGGGTGGACAACTATGTTTGGTCTTTACGTCTGCTCGCAAGGCAGTTCTCGGACGATAAACCGCCTAAGTTCTGTAAATGTCCACATTTGGGTCCAAGTAAAGTCTTTCCGGCAACAACTGTTACGAGTAGAATCCGTGATATGCCTAGCACGCCCGGCGGTTCATCGCGGGACTTTTGGTTTCTTACCGATTGTGATCGACTATGTCAGAAACGCTCAAATTACCGTATTATACGATCAAGGCAGAAGAGCTGGCGGATTGGGTAGACGGTCAGCCAGAATTATGGTGGATCGTTGATGGAGACCCCGTTCTTACTTCTCACGTTGACTTCCCCTGTCCGGGTGAGGAGTTGTCTGCGGAATTACGCCGGGTAAGAAAGCCGCTCCGGATGTTCGACCCGCGCAATGATTCAACAGCTCACGGAGAAGCAGTTCCCCTCGAGCAACTCAATGATATGGCGGATACGGACAACAATTCACGTGCAAGAACTTACCTTCTCTGCTGGGACGGTGACGATATCCAATGGCTTCTCTCTGAATACTCCGATGCGGCGAACGAATCTTCCTGACGGGACCAAATTCTATGGCAGGACGTCCTCCCATCGACCTCAATCAGAAGATTCGCGATCTTTTGTCGCATACCATTCCACTGCGATTGGAGGTTGATGCCCCGATTCGCAATTTTGAAGAGCGTACAAACGCTTGCTTTAATCTGATCAAGTACATTGATGACCATGTAACAACACAGTCGGTCTACCGTGCAAGTTATGATTTGCATCTTTCATTGTTAAATCGGATGGTACTCGTCAGCCTTGTCGAGGCATTTGAACGATTTATCAAAGAGACTGCAGTGGTCTGCGTGGACGCGATCGCTCCGTTCACAATCGACAATCGGTTTGACCAGTTTTCTCCCACTGGAGGAAGTTTAGCGGCACAGTTCAAAGCAGGGTCTGTCGGAAAGGCGATGTGTGAGTCAGAGACGTGGCTGAGCAATCAAACGATCAACGAGCGATTTCGATTCATCCTGAAACCCCACTTTGGCGAACCTTGGGAGTACGTTTTCCCGAACGAAAAGCAGAATCCCGCTGGTGAACGCGACCGAGCCAGGACACTCGCCATCCTGTGGCAGGTACGTCACAACATCACCCACAACACTGGAGTCCTGACGGACACCGATGCGAGACGCCTAACATTGATGGTTAAGGCGGAAGTTGCGTCAGGAAACATGCTCAGCCCCAACCTTTCTGACCTGCGTTACGTCAAACGTTTTCTCGTAGAGACCGCAAACCTCACCAACAATCGGATTGGTAATCGTCTCGCCGATTTATTGACGGAGCGGCATGAGGACGACGCAACATTATTCAATCCGCAGGAATTGGCAGACTCGATTTCGGGGCGCTTCCAAAAATCGTTGACGATCCACGGGTTCGCGGGCCTGATTTAGTTTTTTCAAAACCGTTCCATAAAATGATCTTAGGGGACTTTGTTCGGTGCTCACGCAGCGCGGCGAGTTCTTCCCTTTGGCAGTCCATACAGCGACGAGCGGCCCTTCTTGCCGAGATCTTTGACGGCCCCTGTCTTTCTCAAGCAGTACGCCATTTTCTGGGCGATCCAGCGAGGGATCTTGGCTTCGCGAGCGAGATCTTCCGTTGTGAACGGCGAAGTCAGAGTTGCCGGAAGCAGTCCCCTCAGATCGGCCAAAGACCGCAGCGTGTACGTCGAATTAACCTGGACCAGTCGCCGATCATCGACTCGATAATCGGGTCCGAACCGGCGTCGGCGAGCCCGCGTGACCCGATGTTCCTCCTGTTCGGTCAGCAGAACCTCCAGCGTCAGCCGCTTGTGAGGAAAGACATCAACGAAGTAAACGAGGTCTTCAAAAAGATGAAAGACAGATTCGCGCCTTGGGCTGTAGCGGGACGAGATCACAGGCCCTTTCGCTTTCGCCCGCCTGATCAGTCGTTTGCGCGATGCAAGTGGCTTGACGACAACAACTGTGTGCCTTTCCAGCAAATTTCGGACTTTTGCACGGATCGCACCGAGTGACGCCTGCTGGATCTCAAACAATTTTCCATCAACGACAGCATCGATCCGAAATCCATCGACTTGAACTTCGACGTCCTCAATCGATCCGCCGTAGAGCAGCTTGAGTTCCCGGTGAAGTGTCGATTCCATGACAATGGTCGTCCAAGGGTTTGCCAGAAATACGGGTATGCCTGTAAGCAACTGCAGGTATTCCAAAACGCAGTTTGCGGCGGATCGTAGATTGAACCGCGAAGCCCGTCGATGTCATTTCAGCGCGAAAAGGCTGTTAAGGATCGGATAATCCGTTTGGCGACGTAATCAGGGGAAGACTCACATTCCACAGATCCGTTTCACGACTTTGTTGCGACTGTTTCTTCGAAACTCAATCGACCGAACAATACAAACCATTTCTGAGATGGTATCGTCGAGGAATACAAACCATTGAAACTTTAGCGAAGATTTGCAGACGCACTCAAAATGGATGACGCGCCAAACCTATCTGTTCCGCTCGCTCAACTTCCCTCGCACGGAGCGCTATTGGGTCTGGACTTTGGTACTAAGCGAATGGGTGTCGCCGTTTCCAATTCGGACCAGACCGTGGCCGTTCCTGTCGAGACCTGGGTGGTTCGCGAGCCGGCCCAAAACGTGAAGCATTTGCGTGAGTTGATCGAAGACTATCGGGCTGTCGGATTCGTCCTGGGACTTCCGATTCGAACGAACGGCGAGGAAGGTACTGCGGCCGCTGTCGTGCGAGAGTTTGGTACCCTGGTCGCATCGAAGACCGGTTTGCCGCTGGTCTATGTCGATGAGAGGTATTCATCGGCAGAAGCGGAGTTGTTGATCTGGCGTCGTGGTGAATCTCCGTCCAATCGGAAACAGCCGCTTGATAGCCTGGCCGCACAAATCATTTTGCAATCGTACCTCGATTTCCCTGATCGAATCGTACCAGTTCCAGTTTTGAAACCCGGCATCGTCGCCACGGACAAGACTGAATCAGGGAATCCATAGCTGCGATGGTCGATCGCTGGGACTCGCAGTTCTTGCCAGACGTCTCGCTTTCAAACGGACGTAAGGGGGAACGAATCGACCTCGATATCCAAAGTGTTCCACCGGTGCCTTTTCATCGGCGCGACGGGGTTCGCGCAAGTCTTCGATCACAAACCCGGTTCGGCAAAGGCCACCTATCAGATCATCCCAGCGATGCAGATATTCCACGGCTCCTCGTTCGCGATACGAAGTATCTTCCACCCGTGGAAGCGGGCCGGTGTGGTAGTACTCGATCCCAACTACAAACTGGTTTCGTTCGTCGCGCCTGGAGATCTGAGCGCTGGTCGGTTGCTTGTGCTGACTGATGTAAAGCCCGCCATCACGCAGCACGCGGGCAATCTCCGCATAGACACGAACAATATCCGGCACATAGCAGGTGCTGACAGGTTGATGGACGATATCGAATGATTGATCATTCAACATCGAAAGGTCATCCATGGATGCACGGATCGTGCGGACCGAAAGATGACGACGCGCGGCCTCTTTATCGTCCAGTTCGAGCATCCCCTGGCTGATATCGACAACCGTGACGCGTGCCCCGGCGGATGCATAGAGAATCGATTGCCATCCACCTCCTGAGGCGAGGCAAAGCACATCCATTCCAACGACGCTATTGGGAAGCCAGCCACGTCCATCCAGGGTTTTCAGTGGTTCGAGGCATTCTTCGTCAGTGGCAAGACGTGCAAACTGGCTTCCGTCTGCCAACCGATCCCACGCCGCCCGATTTTGTCGACGATACTCGTCGTCTAACATGTTTTTACTTGTTTCTAAAAGCTCGAAACTCGAAGCAAGGTTCGTCCGAATTCTGTAGCGGGAATTCGCTGAGGATTCTCCCTCGAGCCAGGTCTCCGCGAAGATCGCGAAAAATTCCCTGAATTGCAGCCTCGTCAAAATGCTCGCTCGGATAGCGTTGCATCAAACAGGTGAGGAGCAGGACTTCCTCAGAAGGGCGAGCGGGAGCGTCCTTGGCGTCTGCTGGCGGTTTGTCATCGGCATTCAAGCTTGATGATAAACCAATCAGGGCTGTGATGGCACCTGAGCCAGCGACAAGACTTTCGGCAAATCGGCGGCGGTCGATTCGATTTTGGTCTGGCATGATTGAATCGACCCGTCAAGAATTTAAAAGCCGAAAATTGATTGCAAAGGTTGTCGCTATTGCGAACCTTGAACTCACGTTGCCTGGCGGCTGACCAGAAACGAAAGACCAGTACCTACCGTTCCGGACTATTAATCGTGTAAAGATAATCTGCCAAGCTCGAATGCAGCGAAATCAGTTTCGACCAGGTTTCCCAGTCACACTGAAAAGTTCGTCCTCGCGTCGATTCAAGGTCTTCCACGGCGTTCTTGACAACATGGCCAACTTGTTCATGGATGTGCGATAACACATCTGAAAGTTGAACCTGTTGCAAGGCGTTCAGCCCGATCGGTAATTCGGGCGGACCGTTTGGAAAAAGCTTGTCAGGTTCTTCGACATCACACGGCAACGGATCGGCAAAGCCCTCGTGATCGCCGCTGACATCATCGTCATCAATGGTCCGCCCCCCTTTGAAATACGTCGTTTGCGGCGAGTTTTCTGAAAAGCTGGGTGATGTACGAGGATCGCTGATATGTTGTTCTGACAAAAGTAACACACAACGTCCGACCGAAATGACGTCGCCCGGCTGAAGAATCCGCATTTGGACGGCATGACCGTTCACGCGAGTTCCGTTCGTACTGTCCAAATCCGTCAGGATCACGCGGCCTGAATGGTCCTGCAGTTTTGCGTGGAAACGACTGATACGGTCATCGTTCAGTTGGATACTGTTTTCGTCCTCGCGTCCGATTGTCACTGGAAGTTGCACGCGAGAGAAGACTCGACCCTGCTCCATACCTTCAAGTACGCGAATTGTTACCGAGGTCATAGCAGAATCCAAACGGTAAGAATCATGGAATTGGAAGCCGTCTGCGAAATTATCACGATGTGAATTCTGGCCCAAATTCCGCGAAAAACTTTGTAACAAGCTGATTCGATGCACGTCAAGCGGTAATCTTGCAATGTGTCACTTTCAGATCAAAGCAGAACTGAACAGTCTGACTTTCGTTGAATTCGTTAAAACTTATCGTACAAAAATTAAGCAGTCGTTTTGAGGCTATTCGATCAAAGGCTCAATTCCTGATGGAGGATTAAAAATGTCGTGTGGTTGGGCAAACACGATATTGGTTGGTGGAATTTGACGGAATGATCGCCTAAAGTTCCCGATCCTCTGGCGGAAATCTCCGTTCCCAAGCGAACCTGAACCATTCGCATGATCGGCTGAGATGGAGAAACGGCGGTTCTGGCCGTCGTTTCAGTTGCGAAAAATTGCCACAACCTCAAGATTTGACGATATTTCCATGTCGGTCAATCTTCTGCAAGGATTCTTCCGATGTCCGAGACATTATCGTTGGTCGAGCAGTTGCGATGGAAAAAGTTCTCGGTGCTGGATGACGGTTTCGTCTGTCTGGTTGACGTCATGGGAAATGATTCTGCCGTCGTCCAGGCAGCTCGCGTCAGCTATGGGGCCGGAACGAAACGAGTTTCTGACGATCGGTCGTTGATTCGGTACTTGTTGCGACATCGCCATACGACCCCTTTTGAAATGGCTGAGATCAAATTTCTCGTCCGAGTTCCGATGGACTGCTGGCGACAGTGGATTCGACACCGGACAGCCAACGTCAACGAATACAGCACGCGGTATTCAGAAGCCATCGATTCGACACAGACAACATTGCCGTCAGCCTGGCGGTCACAAGCGTCGATCAATCGCCAGGGGAGCGACGTCCCGCTGCCGACGGATATCGGTCAAAAACTGACGGAAGAAGAATATCAGCTTCAGCAACAATCGCGACGAGTATATGACGCTCGACTCACCGCGGGAGTCGCTCGTGAGCAAGCCAGAAAAGATTTGCCGCTTTCGACATATACCGAAGCGTATTGGAAAGTGGATTTGCATAACCTGCTGCACTTCCTTGCTCTGAGGATGGACTCCCACGCTCAGGAGGAAATTCGCCTGTATGCCACTGCAATCGGACACGAGATTGTCCGTCCTCTTTTCCCAGTCGTCTGGGAAGCATTCGAAGACTACCGGCTTGGTGGATCGTCGCTCAGTCGCCTGGAAATTGAAGTCATCAAGAAATTGACGGAGCACGGATCTCGAACGAAATCGGCACCCCCATATAGTGAAGCCGATTTCCTTTCCCTTCAGGACCCAACATGGCAAGATCTAGCCCGCTGTCGCGAGCGCGATGAATGTCGAGACAAGCTGATTGGGTTGGGTCTGTTGCGGCGACTGGAAACGCCCGTGAATCCAACCAACACGGAAAAAGAAGGTGCCCAACAATGAGCCTGATCTCGCTCGAATACGGATCTACCGGACGCTGGGAAGGCGATCTGTCGAGCGAACGTCTACTCTTTTCGCATGCAGGTCCGGCACCGATCACCAATCCACTGGCGTCGGTTTTGGAGGGTGTGCATCAGCCGCTTGAATTTCCGGCGCTCGAATTGGCCATGGTTCCCGGCGATCGTGTCGTCATCGTGCTGGATCGCGCGGTCCCGTCGGCGGCGGAAATTATCAGCGGAATCTGGTCAGCGTTTGTTTCGGCTGGGATTGAGCCCGGTAACGTCCTGATTCTTCAGCCTGCCTCAATGACCCCGATCAAGCTCGCTGATCCTCGTCGTCTGTTACCAGCGGAAATTCGCGAACAGGTCGCTTGGAAGATTCACGATCCGACCGTTGTTGATGGCACAGGCTACCTTGCATCGAGCGCGGCTGGGGAACGGCTGTATCTTTCAAGGGAAGTCCTGGACGCAGACTTTGTTTTACCGATCGGGCGATTCGGGTTTGACGCCATGCTAGGTCGGCGCGAATTGACGAGTGCGTTCTACCCGGGATTATCAAATCCCGAAGCGTTTGCGAAAACGCTCGGCCAGGGCCATCAGGAACTTGGTCCGGATGATGAACGACCACTCCGGCAACTCGTCAACGAAGTGGCTTGGTTACTGGGAATTCAATTCGCCATCCAGGTCCTTCCTTCGCGAAGCCACGCGGGGATGGCAGGGGTTTTGATGGGGAATACCGATCAAGTGGCCCAGCGGGGAAGAAAGCTGCTTGATGAAAACTGGCGAGTGACCCTCGACCAGCGCGGTGAAACAGCAATTGTCGCAATCCCCTCCAGTGGCGATGAAACCTCGTGGGCGGACTTGGGTGCGGCCGTGGATGCGGCACGAAAATTAATCGTGCAGGGTGGCAAAATCATTGTGCTGTCCGACTTGGCCGCCGAACCAGGAGCCGGTGTCGACATGATTGGCAACTGTCGGTCAGCGAAATCCGCTTTGCAGCCATTACGCAAAGCCGCTCCTCCCGATGTTCTTCCCGCATCACAAATTGCCGCCGCTGCCGATTGGGCGTCAGTCTATCTGCTCAGCCAGCTTGACAGTCAGTTCGTCGAACGTACGTATATGACCCCGATTGAACACGAACGGGAAGTCAGTCGCCTGCTGCAGAATTGTGACGGTTGCGTCGTGCTGGCGGGTGCTCAACACATTTACAGCGAAATCCAGGAATGAAAAACGGCGATTCGAGGAAATGATGATTCGAAACCCAGGCGCCATTTTGATCCAAGCATCTGAAGTCGACGGTCGCAAGACTTGCCCGGATTGGCTTTTTTCAGACCGCCGATTGCCGCAGCGTTATCAGACTCGATTCAAAAAAAGGTTTTCTCAGTCATTCCGTCGCGTTGCGTTGGCCCTTTTCTTACTCGCCACATTCAAAGCAAATGCTGACGAAAATTTTCCGCCCGAGTTGACTCAATTCGTTCCGAGCGAGCGCAATCCAATCTTTACCGCAGCGGGTCCAGGCCACTGGGATGTCAAGATTCGTGAGCGAGGTTGGATTCTTCGCGAAGGGAATCAGTGGAAGATGTGGTACACGGGATACGACGGAACCCGCCCCGGCCAGAAAATGCTCGGGTATGCGACTTCGTCAGATGGGATTGTCTGGCAGCGTTTTCCGAAGAATCCCATCTATTCAGAACACTGGGTAGAAGATGTCTGTGTCATCCCACACGACGGACTGTACTACATGTTTGCGGAAGGGGTAGAAGACCGGGCACAACTACTCACATCGCGCGACGGCATTACCTGGAATCGGGTTGGTCGACTCGATGTCCGGCTCGTTAATGGCGAACCAATTCCAGATGGACCTTACGGAACGCCGACCGCCTGGTTTGAGAATGGCCAATGGAACTTGTTTTATGAACGAGGCGATCGAGGAATCTGGCTCGCCAGGTCTTCGGACACCAAAGTTTTCACCAACGTGCAGGACGAACCCGTCATGCAGCCCGGACCAGAAAATTATGATTACAATCAGATCGCAATGAATCAGATTATTCGGCACAAAGGCCGCTATTACGCGGTCTATCATGGCGCCAGGAAACCTGAAGACCCGACGCAGTCCAGCCTCTGGTCAACGGGAATTGCCACGTCCTCCGACCTGATTCATTGGAACAAATTTGCTGGTAACCCGCTACGACCGATTGCCGAGAACAAGTCCAGCGGCCTCTTGATCTTTGATGGTGACCGCTTTCGTCTCTACACCATGCATAACGAAGTGAATTTGCATCTGCCGAAAGTTGTCAAAACACCTTGAATCCAGAATCATTGACCAGGATCGCATCATGAATCCTTCACTCATTGAAAAATCGGAACAGGAAATCACCGGACTCTCGGTTCCATTACGTGCTTTATGGCATGCAGCACATGGACATTGGGATCAGGCGCACCGACTGGTGCAGGACGATCCGTCGTCCGATTGTGCCTGGATACACGCCTATCTTCACCGGGTCGAAGGCGATATCGGCAATGCACACTACTGGTATCGACAGGCAGGAAAGACTCCTGCAACTGGCATTTCGCTCGAACAAGAGCTTAACGAGTTGATCAGTGCGATGAGTAAGTAGTTGTTGGGCGCGGTCTTTTATTGGGGGTGCCACGGTTTTGGACTCTTCGACAAGGCCGTTCCTTCATGCTTCGGTTACGCGGCCGAAGAGCACGGCCTTACCGAAGACGGTAAAACCGTGGCACCCGCTTCTTATTTCAGAAACAGATCGTCCCCAGTAACGCAAACGTCCCATCTGTTGGTCGTTTCGCCGAGCCGGAGTCGCTTTGCCGATGGATTGCGCGAGAAGCCTGCGGAAGGGGATTCGTGGAAACGACCAGGACTTCCTCGTTCGCCAATCCTTGCTCAGGCGAGCCGGCTCTGCCAGAATCCCCTGCACCGAGCGATCTTTGGACGCTGCGGTCATTCAGCCAGCTTGTACGTCGGGAAGGATGCCTCGATATGGTTCGGTCTTGCTTGATTGTTTCTGCGATGTCTTTGTGCGGTCTGTGGCTCAGTGGTTGTACAAAATCAAGCCCTCCGGCCGCTGTGAATCCGACAAAGTCGGGAACCGTTTCCTCCACAGATTCGAAAAATCCCTCCAAGACCAAAGATGAAACCAGGGAAAAGTTCTGGGACGATTATCCCGACGTTCCCAAAGTCGAAATCATGACCGAGGTCAACGGAATCAAGATCCCGAGGATGGCGGCCAAAAGCCTGACAAACTCATTGACGGGCGCGATTCCTGCTGACGTCGACAACGAGCTTGCGAAGCGGAAGCCGAGTCAACCAGTTACGGGAGATACGCTGACAATCCGGTTTAACGCAGAACCAAAAGTGTTGAATCCCATCACAGAATCGTCTGCCGTCCAGACGTATATCATGCAATACGTTAATGAAGGGTTGGCCCGCCAGAATCCCGAAACTTTTGAGTTTGAACCCGGCATTGCTAAGAAATGGATTGTGGAAGACTCGATCAAGCTGTCACCTGACTATCCTGGCCGGGAACGTCGGGTTTCTCTAAAGGATGGAACTCCGCAGGCGTCCTTGGAAATCGATTACGAAGTTGCTCCTCCCGTGAATGGAAAACCGGCTGAACCGAAAAAAATCAGTTTGGTGACTTCGGACAAGGACGGCAAACCCCTGGGTCATGTCTGGGTTGGCGTCTACCCCGTCGGTCGGATTTTAGGGGCGTCAACTACGGGATATCACGAGTGGAGCGACAATCAGGGCAAGCTTGAAGTGAGCGGATTTCCCACCGGGAAATACACGATCAAGACCGGTGATGAACTGTTCGGCCAGGCCGAGAAAAAGGACGATGGTTCGTTGATCGTCAGCCCGGCTACGGCCGAGAACCCACTCAAGGAACCACTGACTTTAAAATCAGGCGAATGGCAAGACGTTCAGGCAAAGACGTATACCACATTCTACCTGAATGAAGAGGCTAAATGGTCGGACGGCGTCCCCTTCACGACGAAAGACATCGAATTCGGCTACGCCTTGCTGAACAGTCCCTATGTTGACGGCGATGCGATCCGAACATATTACAGCGACTTGGTTGAGTGTACTTCGTTAGGAACACATGCAGTTCGTTTGCGATATCGGCAGCAGTATTTCAAAGCTCCGGAATTTTCGTATGGAATCGC
Source organism: uncultured Schlesneria sp. (assembly GCA_903904835.1). Taxonomy (GTDB): domain Bacteria; phylum Planctomycetota; class Planctomycetia; order Planctomycetales; family Planctomycetaceae; genus Schlesneria. The sequence goes on from CAIVEI010000163.1 coordinate 11,378, forward strand.
GTTGTATACACCTCCTCACCACTACTTCGAAACCATCTTCCGTGAACAGGGGCGAACACTGACGTTGGAGTCGCTGACGCCAGAACAGGAAGCGGCTCAGAAATCGATTAGTGCGCGTGGTCAGGAATTTGGCAAATTCTTCAATACCGATGAACGTTATAACCGGCACCCCATGGGGACAGGTCCCTACATCGTTGATAAGTGGGAACGAGGCGATCGTGTCGAACTGGTCCGAAACCCTAATTACTGGGAACCAGCCAAAGCGGGCCATGTCGACCGGATCATCGTGAAGTTTATTATCGACCAGGTTTCCGCGCTTGCTGCTTTGAAGGCGGGAGAAATCGATTTCTTCTACGATATGTCGGCTGAGCAATTTTTCGAGGACTGGCCAACACTGGAAAAAGAGACACAAGAAACGTACGTCCGAGGTTCCTGGTTCTCGCCCAGGTTCAGCTATCTCGGCTGGAACCAGCTCTCAACGCCGTTCGCCGATCGACGCGTTCGCATGGCATTGACGATGCTGTTCGATCGGCAGGAATTTGTTGACAAGAAACTGCATGGCGCCGCTGCCGTTGTTTCAGGGACCCAGTACATGTTTGGGCCCGGATACGATCGTGACGTGCAGCCAATCGCTTACGATCCGGAAACGGCTCGTGAACTGTTAACAGATGCGGGCTGGATCGATTCCGATAACGACGGAATCCTTGATAAAAACGGCGAAAAGTTTCAGGTGACTTTGCGGCTTCCCAAGGGAAAACCGATGGCCGAGCAGATGTGTGAGATTTTGCAGAAGAACTTCAAAAGCGTTGGTATCGATCTACAGATTCAAACGATGGAATGGGCGTCGTTCATCGAAAAGTTGCGGGCGAAAGAATGCGATGCTGTCACACTGAGCTGGGCGATGCCGGTTGAAAGCGATCCCTTCCAGATCTGGCACAGCTCGGAAGCGGCGCGAGAGAAGCGAGGCAGTAACACGATTTCATTCAAGAGCACGCAAGCGGATGAACTTATTGAAATGCTACGCGTAACACTCGACGAAACGAAGCGCAAACGTATTCACCAATCGTTCCATCGCCTGATCGATAGCGAGCAACCTTATACATTTCTATGGATTCCCAAAGAATTCGGGGCATATCATAAGAGGTTCCGTAACGTGAAATGGTATCGACTGAGACCTGGATTCGATTTGTCTGAATGGTACGTTCCCAAAGACGAACAGCTTCACAAATGACTTTGTCGTGGATGAAAACGAAAACGTTTGAACGATGAATCTGTCATTCTTCCAGGATGCATGTCCTGAACAATACTTTCGAATTCGAGTACTTCATTGGCCACGTACCTTATCAAACGAATACTGCTGATGGTTCCGACGTTGTTCGGAATCCTGCTGGTCTCGTTCCTGGTGATCCGGCTCGCCCCGGGCGACCCGGCAGCAGAGAAATTCGGCGGCGCAGGCCAGGCCGCTGCAGGAGTGAATGCCGAACGAGGGACTGAAGCTGCGGAAAAGCGATTTCGTGAAAGGCACGGATTCGATAAACCGCTGCCTATGCAGTTCGTCCTGTTTCTCAATCGGCTTGCACGTGGCGATATGATCTTCTTCCAGACCGAACAGCGGATCTGGACCGAGTTGTGGGAAGCACTCAAGATCACCATGTTGATGAATCTGATTGTGTTCACGCTGATTTACGTCGCAGCCGTGCCCCTGGGGATCATGTCAGCCGCATATCCTCGTTCGACGTTTGACCGTTTCTCCACAATGATCTTATTCATTCTCTACAGCCTTCCTTCGTTCTGGGTCGCAGAGCTCTTGCGCGAACTCTTCATGCAAAAATGGCTCTGGTCGTATTTCAGATTCGAATCGTCCCCGTTACCGATCCTCGGCCTGAAGTCGCAAAACTTTGACTCGATGACACCGTTTGAACAATTCGTCGATTACGGAAAACATATCGTGTTACCCGTGTTGTGCCTGACTTACGGTGGGTTGGCATACGTCAGTCGGCAAATGCGAGCGGGGATGCTCGAAGTCATCCGGCAGGATTACATTCGCACGGCCGAAGCGAAAGGGTGCGGCAAGGGTCGAGTCATCCTCGTACACGCGCTGCGAAACAGTCTGTTTCCAATCATCACCCTGCTGGCGTCGCTGCTGCCATTTCTGGTTGGCGGAAGCGTCATCATCGAGGTCATCTTCAATATTCACGGGATGGGGCTTTTGTCCTACGAAGGGGTCTTGCGTCGGGAATACGACCTTGTGATGACGACATTGATGTTGTCTGCCATACTGACGCTGGTGGGTATTCTGGTATCTGACATCCTGTACGTTGTCGTAAATCCAAGAGTCAGTTTTGACGACAAATAGAACGCAGCCTGTCGATGAATCATCAGGACAAGATTCCATTGGCCAACGGAAAAACAGACCCCATATCCGGTGGCTCATCAGTTCTGAGTTGGTTTTGCGCATCCATCATTGCCGTGACGGCAATATCGATTGCTGCCGCCCATGCACCTCCTCGCATTCGTCTGATCGGCCTGTTCTCGATTGTTTTTGGTCTAATGGTGGGATGGGTGGTCGTCTGGCTGGCATCGCAACTTCAGGCGGAACCCGGGCGTCGCTTCGCAGTAGTCACGGCAGTGTTGCTTTCATTATGCGGATTGATTGGATCAACATGGCAATCATCACGGCTGGATGAATTGCGTTCCATGCAATCAGGCAAAGATGCGCTCGCCGCACGTTTGATCAAAGAATTTGAACAGCAAGACAAGCAGCCAGTTAGCGACCATCAGCGCCGCTCTGAAGTGACAGAATTCCAAAAGTATCTTTCGCGAAGGCTTAAAAATCTCGGGAATTGGACCACTCCCTGGCCAGAATGTTTCTGGGTTAGCGAATTGATTGCGGCAGCAATAGCGGCTGGATGGATGTCGTATCAGAGCATTTCTGCAGCTGTAATAAATGTCCCGGAAGGATCGGACGCATGATCATTGGACTGGGAACGGATATTGTCGACGTCGAGCGGATCGCAAAAATGATTGCCGAACACGGTGATCATTTTCTCGCCCGCGTCTTCACGAAGGCCGAGATCGCGCATTGTCAGCCACGTCGTGAACCCGCGCCTCACTACGCCGGTCGCTGGGCGGCCAAAGAAGCGGTGATGAAAGTCCTCGGAACGGGTTTCACAAACGAAGTCGGCTGGACCGATATCGAAGTTCTGGTGAGGCCCAGCGGCCAGCCCTACATCGAACTGCACGGAACGACGCTCGAAGTCGCAACCCGGCTTGGTATCAACGAAATTCTGGTCAGCATTTCCCACACCAAAAACTACGCCACGGCGACGGCAATTGGAATGGCAACAAACTCGAACGATCCAAAATGACTCTTCGACTTGGTCAGGTCGCACGTCGTTGCTTGCACTTCAAAAAATAGCCCTGCACTTCGGCAACGCATGAGCGACCGTTGGGAGCCAGGGTTGTGCAGCGGGCTTCGGGGGACTGCGCTTTCAGAATGGCCGCCTTGGTGCGAACGACCGTCCCTTCGGCCAGATCGTCCTCAATGTCGTCGCGTTTCAGTCCGAAGCAACTGCAAATCGGTGCGTCGGGGTCCTTGATGGGGATCGGACCACTCAATGACGCTCGTGTAACCGTACCTGAAAAGTCATCGAAGTAAACGATCTCACATTGACTGGCGGGACAGAAATAGGCCGACTCCGCGAGATTCCGGCGAAGATCTGTGGTCAATTGAGCGTTCAGAGTTTGAGGGCCAACTGGCTGGCCAATCGATTCGCACCGGGGACAGCGGCTAGCCACTTCGTCCGGTTCGCGCATAAAGGCTTTATTCATATGTCATCAAGTCGTTATCATTCGTGAGTGAATCAGGGTGCTGGATTGGTTGTTTTTTGTTCGGATTTCAGCACGAACAGCATTCGAACCAGGCGAGGATTCCGGCTGTCATTGTTCGAATTGGCCATCGGGTTTCGACCCATGCCACCGCCAAAGCCTCCCAGTCCGCCAGGGTTTGGACTTATCATCGAGCTGGCAACCAAAGGAATCCCCTTATTCTGTGCCGGAACCGCCTGTTGTAGTGCTACATGCGGTTGGTTCTGACGCGAGACACGGAAATAGCCCTGTCCCGAATTTCCAGAATTCTGGGCGCTATTTCCTGTCATATTATTACCGCGCGCTGTGCCCGCAGGATTTGAAGCAACCGATGCCATTGCGCGTGTTCCAAATTGCGTTTTACGTTCAAGGCTTGGCGTATTTCCGATAATGGAATTTGACACGCTCAGTGGAACGTTAGAGTCTCCGTTGTAGGAGTCATCTCCATGGGCGCTGACAGATCCGTTTCGCGCCATCAGGACACTGACCGCCATTTCTGCCTCGGTATTGACCGTGGTTGATTCGTCGCTCATTTTCCTTGGTGCGATATCCTGAAATCTATTACCTTCGGCGGCGATCGCCTGATTGTCTGCGACGATCCCTTCAGTTGGCAGCAACGATGCGACCGGCAATTCAATCGGTGGTTGAGGGGTCCAATTCCGAAAGATATCCGGATGATTGCTGACTAAGTCATCGATTGTGTCTGCCAGTTGATCGCCGGGCGCTCGAGCGAAAAAGACCTGGAATTCATCAGCTCGACTCGCATCTCGTTTTTTACTCAGATCATTTTTTGAGCTTGGGGGTTGTTGGATTGCCAGGCGATCTTCGGCATCACTCATTTTGACCAAGGACGCTTCGTCGTCGTATTCGATCTCTTGCAACGACCGCTTTTGAAGTAGCACCTTCAACTCATTCGAACCTCGCTCGATGTCGACAACGGTGAAATAGACGACGGCCACGGTGTTGCTCGGGTCGGCGACCTTGGAAACAATGACATCCCCGTTCGCGAGATACGACAGAAATTCATTCTGAATTTGAGGCTGAATCGAGTTGGAATTGGTGCCAGTCAAATCATCATTTGCCGCCATTGGCAATGAATTTTCAGTGAGGCTTTCCTGTTCGTTGAGTCTTACAGCCAGTTCAGTCGGCGTTGCGAGATCAGTCATCTTGCTCCGCGCTAAATTTGTGACATTCGACAGGCTCAAATTCCGTTGCAATTGATCGGATGGATGAGAAGGCACTGTCGCAAGATCAGGTTTGGCGAATGTGGGGTGGGATTCGGCGAGTACTTTTCGAGTAGCGGATTTAGTTTGAAATGTGACCTGCGGCAGTGATTCGTCGCCCCTTGAGAACGGCGTCGGCGAACTGGTCGTGAATTGCGTCTTGTTAAATGACACAAACATCAATAACGAAGCGATCGTCGCCAGCATCCCGGCACCAAACGCAGTCCATTCACGACGCAAGCTTCGTCGAGTTGTCGCCGGAGCGATAGCCTGAGCGATCGACGATGAAGGTTGCGCTGCGGCATTCACCTGCTTCTGCACGTTTGCTGCGAGTTCGCGAGGTGCCGATTCACGTGGGAATGAATGAAGCAAGGCAGACAACTTCGACGTCTCATCGAGTTGCTGGCGGAGTTCGGACGAGGTTTCAAGCGAACGCTCAATCTCACCCCGTTCGTCGGGGGAAACTTCCCCATCGAAGTAGGCAGAGATCAGTTCTTCGGGAACCGGATGGTTCATGGTAGTGGCTTCTTCCTGCTGCCAACTCTGGCAGACTGCAAACATCTTCTCAAGGAACATCATCTAAATGACTTCAGTTCTCAGCAACACCGATAATTTTTCACGAAGTTCCAACCTGGCCCGATGGATACGGCTGCGAACCGTTCCCAGCGGAACTTTGACAATGTCCGCGATTTCTTCGTAACTCATTCCATCAATTTCTTTTAACACGAGCGCTGTGCGGAATTCTTCACAGAGTTCGGAGAGTGCCTGCTGAACAAGACGCTGCCGATCGCTCACGTCCATGGCATACGACGGCTCGCTTGTCGGATTTCCATCGGAGGGTTCGAGCCCGGTTGCATCTCGTCGAGCTTCAAGTGAAACCGACATTCCTCGCGACTTTCGTTTTGTGCTGACGGCCGTATTGTAGGCGATTCGGAACAGCCACGAATAAAACTGAGACTGCCCGCGAAAACTGCCCAGTTTTTCGAAGGCATTCACAAACGCTTCCTGCGCCGCATCTTGTGCATCCTCGGCCGAACCGAGCAGATGCAACAAAGAATGGAAAAGTCGATTCTGATACCGTTCGACAAGCAGCCCGAAGGCTTCTCGACGCCCAGCCAGACAATGGTCAATCAGCGTTTGGTCGGATGTTTGGTTCACGATCAATCAAACTTGAGACGTGTGTTCGGGCTGAAAAGTTCCCGCGGCAAAGGAGCTGAGACTTCATTTTTCCGAAGTGTCCGATCAAAGTCGATCGAAATCGATGAGATCCCTGTCGGCTGTTTCACGAAAGACGCCCGACGCACGTCTCGTTTGAAATGGTCTGGACGATATTTCCTGTTTCGCATAGGTTCCCGTCCCGTCGTTCATGGTTTGAACAAATCCTGTCCAAAAAAGGAGTTTTGGATGCGTCGCTTTAGCTTTGTTTTCGTGTTGTCGAGTTGTGTGGCGAGTTTCGTTGGCTGCGGCCAGACGAATGGTCCTGCCACTGCCAGTTCCCGTGGCGGGATGGCGGTCGTTGATCTCGACAAGGTGGCCGCCGAAACGGGCCGCGATCGACAACTGGCTCAATCCCTGGAATTGGCTCGAAATTCACTGAACCAGTCTTATCTCAAGACGGTCGAAAGTGCAAAAGAGCAATTAAATGCCAAGAAAAAAGCCAATGGTTCGACTCCAACCGAAGAAGAACAAAAAGAGTTCTCTCTGATGGAACGTTCTGCGGTGACCCAGTTGTCTCAAATTGAAAAAAAGGCATTGGCCGAATTCGAGCAATACAAGCAGACTCAAATTGCCAAATTTCGAGCCGAACTCAAGCCAATCAGCCAGGAAATTGCTGCGAAGCGTGGCCTGAGCATCGTGATTCCCAAGAACGAAGGCTTGTTGCTGTCGGTTGATCCCGGAGTCGATATCACAGACGAAGTGGTGAAAGTTCTGCGTGAAAGACACCCGGTTGCCCCGATTCCACAAGCTGCCGCCGCCGCTCCTCAACAACAGCCGGCGCCCGCCCAGCCCGAATCGATTTCGACCCGAGCCAGCCGACGAGCTGCAGCGGCAAAATCCGCCGGTGCATCCAAAGCTAACTCGGAATTCGAAGACGAAGAAGCAACCCGATAATTGTTTCGTCACGTCTGAAAGTCATAGTGCCACTGCTTGACCGTCCTCGGTCAAGCAGTGCTCTTTTAAAGGGTGTAAGGACAAGCTACTGCTCCCCCGAAGACTCCGAAGCAGTGGCACAAAGGACCAGACACCTCAGCTAGCATTTTCACACGATTCTGCACACAACGCACCAGCCCGGGATGCCTTTTGCATCACGGGCTGTTTCTTATCTTTGCAACGATCTTGACGAAAATTTGCAATATTCCGATTGCAACACACAGGGAGGTTGGGGTTTTTCACGTGTCCTTCAAACCATTGGGATTGGACTTTTGTCAAACCTGCGTCACAGACGATAACGACAGCCGAGTCTCCAGTTTACCTGATCATTTTTTGGCTGCTGATTTCATGGCGACGCGTCCCACGCATCACACAAACGAGGCGATGCGATACTGTCGATACTGGTTGATTGCCGTGTGGGCACTATTGAGTGCACCATGGTGCGCGCTCGCCCAGTCGTACGAGTTGGCACCTCTGGATAATGGGAGCGTTCTCCCCGCGCCGGCTGTGTCCGTACCGCCGGCAAACGTAGTTCGCGGGCCATGCGATCCCGATTACTGGATCGTCAGTACCCGTTGTGCCAAGGACGAAGTAGAAGCAGGCCAGGCATACGACTATCAGGTCTTTCGCTTCGATGGACCGAATCCCGGTCGAGGGAGCTCTCTCAATGAACTACTCGCCTCGCTTCAGCCGGGAGTTCCCGTCTGTTTTATGGCTCACGGCAGTTTCGTGACCTGGGATTCGATGTTAAATGATTCCGCTTTCACGTATCGATGGTTGCGTCAGGCAGCCCCCTGCCAACCGATCCATATCATCTTCTACACCTGGGCCAGTGACGATGTGGATTGCTGTATTCCCCATCTTCGGGTTAACAAACTTGGCCGTCGCGCTTCACTCAATGGTTTTTATCTGGCTGACCTGGTAACCAAGGTCAGTGCTGATCATCCTGTCTGCCTGATCGGACATAGCCACGGAACTCGAATGGTGGCGTCCGCACTGCATACGATGGCTGGTGGCGAGGTTGACGGGCTAGTCCTGGTACATGGGCCTCAGCCAGCTCGCCGCATTCGAGCCGTACTGGCAGCGGCAGCGATTGATCACGATTGGCTCAATCCCGACCGACGTTACGGTCTGGCGCTGTGTCAGGCTGAAGCGGTCATCAATTTGCGAAACCATACTGACTTGCCACTTTTGCTTTATCCCTTACGTCGACCGATTTCTGGAAAGGCGCTGGCCATTTCCGGGCTGACCCGACGCGATCGCGCAAAGCTTGGGGATGGCAATCAGAAAATCATCGATTACAGCGTGACCGATCTGGTGGGCTTCGGGCACATCTGGGAATATTATTACAAACAACCTCAAATTGCTGATGCGATTCGGCATTACGTCTATTTCGACGAGCCTGCTCAGCCGGTTGGATACTCGCATTGAACTTCGCGTAATTTCAATCAGACTTCAGCAAGTCGCATCAGATCCTGCTTGGTTGTTCGCTCATTCGTGAAAATTCGGGTGATTCGACCGCGAGCCATCGTCGCGATCCGGTCCGCATGAGCCAGCACCAGTTCTGGTTCGGTTGAGGCCAGAATGACCGCCGCTCCCTGTCGCTTTTGTTCTGCGACCAGTTCCATGATTTCGGCCTTGGCGTGAACATCCATGCCGCGAGTCGGTTCTTCGAGCAGCAGGACTCGAATGGGACCCAGCAACCATTTCGCCAGAACAACCTTCTGCTGATTACCCCCGGAAAGTGATCCGGCTCGCAACGCCGGGTTTGGTGGACGACATCCGACGGTTTCCAGCATCGGCTGGCAGACTTGATGCTCGCGTCGTCGAACAAGCCAGTTGCCCAGATTTTTACGCAAGTGAGCCAAAGTCATGTTATGGGCGATTGATGCACGCCGCGCAAGCGTCTGCGCGCGATCCGCAGCGACCAGCACAATCCCGTTTTTAACGGATGCAGTCACGTCGCCAGTTCGTAACGGTTTGCCATCCAGCCAGACCTGGCCATGTTCGACCGTTGTTGATCCAGCCAATGCGTGGACCAGATCCTGATGACCGGCTCCCACGAAACCGTAAAGCCCAAGGCACTCTCCCGGCTTCACGTCGAGCGTAATGTCGTCGAAGCATCCTGCTTTTTTCAATCCGTAAATATCCAATCGAGGAGACCCGACAGTCGCTGGCGGAAGTGTTGTCTCGGTGCACTCTTCCGTCGTCGAATCACCCGTTTCACCCACCATTTGACGGATGATGGTCGTCCGGTCGAGTTCAGCCGTAGGTCGAGTCTCAAGCTTTCGACCGTCTTTCAGGATCGTCACTCGATCGCAGATTGCCAGAACGTCTTCCAAAAAATGGCTGATAAACACAATCGCAACGCCTCGCGACTGCAAATGCTCGATCAATTCAAACAAGCGCTTCGCCTCTGGCAAACTCAGGGCACTCGTCGGTTCATCTAAGATCAGCACGCGAGCGCCACTGTGCAATCCCCGAGCGATCTCGACCATTTGCCGAATCACTAACGGAAAATCTCTTAGCCGACTTCGAACGTCGATGTGAATGTTTAGTTCGGCCAGCGATGCGGTCGCCTGTCGATTCATTTCTTTCCAGTCGACCTGACCCCAGGTGCTCACCCGTTGCCGCCCCAAAAACAGATTTTCGGCAACGGAAAGTTGTTCGATACCCGAAAGTTCCTGGTAGACCATCGCGATGCCATGCGACAGAGCTTCACGCGGTGAGCTAAGGTGAACCAGCTTTTGATCCAGCCGAATCTCACCCGAATAGTCCGGAACAACACCCGCAAGCACTTTCATCAGCGTGCTTTTTCCCGCTCCATTACAACCGACCAGCCCGTGAACCTCACCGGGGTGAAGAGCGAAGTCGACGCCGCTGAGAGCGACAACTCCACCGAATCGAACGCCGATGTTGCGACAGTCTAATAACGGAACGGGTGCAGCAACCGACATGCAGGTGAGCTCTTTCGAAAAAAACGATTCTGGTGTAGTTGTTAGCTGACGGATTGTATTTCGGAAAGCCACAACCCAATGAATAGTGTAGCAGTCAATCTGTTCGGTTTGTTACTCTACGGATCAGTAAAAAAGTTCTTGACGAATCATTGAAAGGATCGCTGGCGATGCCAGATCTATTTGCCGGAGTCGACCTGGGTGGGACATCGATCAAGTGTGTCCTGGGAGACGAGCAGGGAAACATATTGTTTCGCCATTCGATTCCGACGGAATCTCATTCAGGACCCGAGCGGGTTCTGCAACGGATTGGCCAGGCAGTACAAGAACTGACCAAAGAAGCAGGACAGAAGCCCGTCGGGTTGGGGATGGGTGTGCCTGGATTGGTTGATGTCCCCAATGGGATCACACGTTTTCTGCCAAACCTGACGACACAATGGATTGATGTCCCCGCCGCAGAAATCCTGTCAGCACACGTGAATTGCCCTGTTCGCCTTTTGAATGATGTTCGTATGGCGACGCTTGGCGAACTGGTCTATGGGCGTGGAAAAGATGTCGACAGCATGGTCTTCATCGCGATCGGAACAGGGATCGGCGGAGGGGTCGTGATCGACGGCAAGTTGCGACTGGGACCAGTCGGGGCCGCTGGAGAACTGGGGCACCAGACAATCGACCCACAGGGCCCTCCCTGCGGATGCGGAAATCATGGTTGCCTTGAAACATTGGCCAGTGGAACCGCGTTAGCCGCGTCAGGCATCCGGTTGATGCTGATGGGCCTTGCACCACACCTGCACGACAGGGTTGGTGGTGACGCAAATCGTGTCACCGCAGAACTAATGGCCGATGCCGCGAAACAGGACGAACCCGTCATGGACGCGATCATGCAGGCCGCAGACTATCTGGCGATCGGGGTCGCCAACGCCATGGTCACTTTACATCCGGAACTGGTCGTCCTGGGCGGTGGTGTCGCAAACATGGGAGACATTCTGTTCAACCGGATTCGCGCACAAGTGAAACAACGAGTACGCATGATTCCGCCGGAAAGCGTCCGAATCGAACCATCCGATCTTGGCAGCAATGCAGGCGTGATGGGCTCAATCGCGCTTGCCTCGCGCGATGCATTTTGATCTTGCTCGAATTCATTTTCCAACGCTGACTTATTGTTGAATATTCGTGAATGACAACCTGAGCGTCTTTCATCAATGAAAAATGCCAGAGACCACCGCAATACGACGGTGAACCCTGGCACTTAACGATTGCGCCGATCTCAGTAATCATAATTCGTTTGGAAACTATTTCTTTTCCACGAGCCAGATATTACGGAACCGAACGGGATCGCCATGATCCTGTAGAAAAATCGCGCCTGGTTTCTGGTCGGAACGACCACCCCCTGGCGTGGTTTTCAACTCCAGGTTCTCGTGAATGACGACTCCGTTGTGCTTGATCGTCACGCGAGCGGGTGCCGTGGCTTTTCCGTCAGCGTCAAACTTGGCACAGGTGAAGTCGACGTCATACGTCTGCCAGCTTAAAGGCGGATAGCACATATTGACCTTTGGCTTGGAATTGCTGTAGATCCCGCCACATTCATTGTCGGCCCCTTCAAGACCGAACGAATCCAGGATCTGACATTCATACTGATCGCCAAGATACATACCGCTGTTGCCCCGACCTTGACCGCTTGCATTCGGCATGAAAGGTGTCCGGAATTCAAGGTGCAGCGTGTAATTCTCGAAAACATTCTTGGTACGAGTTCCAACCCCCATGAGTCCAAGATCTTCCAACTTGCCCGGTTGCCATTGATCGACATTAGTCCCGTTAAACAGGACGATCGCACCTTCGGGAGGTGACTTTGCTAATGTAGGGGATTCCCGATGAAGACGTTTTAGCTCACCCTTATAATCACCATGTTTAACGGAGATGACTCCGTTAGCGATTGTGGTTTCGTTTCCATCACCAACGGCTTTCGTGATTCCGTCTTTGGTTTCGAAAACGAATTTCAGTTTTTCTTCTGACTGGTCCCAGCCGGCTCCCGGTAAACCACCCGGATAGGCCACGACATCGAACTTACCGTTTCCCCTCGCGATGACTTGGGCACCGATCGTGGTGTCACCGACTTTCCCGATGTACTCACCCTGGATCTGAAAATCAGCCCCGGCTGATTTCGAATCGAGAAACGCAAGTTTGGGATTTGGTTTTTCCTGACCGATGACCGGCGTTGCAGCCAACAACCCTAGAACGACAATCGACAATTTCCATGACGGATTCATGCGGCGGACTCCTGGGAAAAAAGCATCTCAATACGTGTTTAAGGCAACAGCACTGGCAGAAGAGACACGATCTCAATCTGCGTCGATGAAGTCAATTGTGCAGATGAAATGCAGAGGAAAGGGAACACTAATCTTCGCTAATTTACACTAATAAGAGAATTCCAAAGTCATTAATTCTCAAGACTTCCTTCTTCTTTACTTTATTCTTATTAGTGCAGATTAGCGAAGATTAGTGTTCCATAACTCTTTTCATTTCCATTCTTTAACGCGAACGTTTCGATACCGGACGAATTGCTGAGTGTAATCGCCTCCTCCATGAACCTGCAGAGCGATGCTGCCTGTGTCTGGATGGCGTTTTTCAGTGTCCGTGAACTCCATAAACCGAACCTTGTTGATCCAGGTGGTGATCTTGGGGGGATTGCTTTCGATTTTCGCTCGCAGTTCGTTCCATTCGCCGTGCTTCCAGAATTCAGGCCAATCAGCAGGCTTAATCGGGCATGGAACCAGAGCGTCCTTCGTCTTGATCTTTGTGACAGCATCCAGGAAGTCGAAGTTGCGGTGATGGATGCCTCCCGATAATCCTTCGCCGTAGATCCCGGCCAGATTGCCGTTGTCGTGATAATCGACCATATACTGATACGCCTGGCCTCGTTCATTGCTTCGCAGGAACAAGCCACTGTCAGGACCATAATCGTTCTTCATTTCGACGATGACTTCGAAATTGCCGAACTGCCGATCGGTCAGAATGATTCCGCCGTTGCCAGGAATGTCCTGACTGCCAACGATCGCGCCCTCCTCCAGTCTCCAGCGTCCACCGCTGGTATGCATGCTCGCGTTGCTATGGCCTGTCTGTGTACTCACATGCCAGCCCTTAAGCGACTTGCCATCGAAGATCGTCTCGAAGGTGGAATCGTCGAATTGTTCGCGAGGAAACTCTGCTGCGTTAGCGGCAGAGATCATGACCGAAAATAGAGTCAAAACGCTCAACACTCGCATTGGTAAGAACTTTCAACTTAAGGTTGTCAACTTGGTAAACAGATCAATCGAGGCGAGCGGTGTAAGCCCCCGGACTCTTGATCCTCTGGTTTTTGTGGAGGCCAAGATGATATCGCGATTTGTGATTCGGTGCATAGCGTTATGGCCTGAATTGCCATGGGAGAATCCGAGAGCGGAATGAACTTCGCGTGGTGCTGAAGAGGGGGTCGGATGTTCAATTGTGAATACCCGCCCCCTCTTTGCTCCCGATCAACGCGCGAAGGGTAGTCCAATTCTGAACCCGTCGCCCGACGCGCACTCACCGGCTGTGCCGGGCAAATTTTGAAATTTGAACGCCCGACCCCGGAACGTGAATCATCCAAGCTGCGCGAGAGCTTCGCCCAGTTCGCGATTCAGATCACTGACGTCTTCCAAGCCAATCGACAGTCGGACCAGTCCGTCGCCGATTCCACAAGCGGCTCGCGCGGACGGGGTCATGAATTTGTGCGACGTGCCGGCGGGGTACGAAACGGTTGTTCGAGCGTCGGCCAATGTCGGCGAGAACGGAATGACATGGGCCAGTCGTCGAAACAAAACGTCCACTGCCGGCCTGCCACCTGCCAGGTCGAATGCCAGCATCCCTCCACAACCGTTCGGTAATAGACGGTTCGCTCGGTCGAAGTGGGGGTGGTCCGACAAGCCGGGATAGAAGACGCGTGATACTTGCGGGTTTGATTTTAAAAAGCTTGCAACCTTTATCGCCGTTTGCGAGACACGTTGCATTCGGAGCGGTAATGTCCGCAGTCCGCGTGAGGCGAGCCAGCTTTCAAAGGGATTGGCATTCACGCCATACAAACTGGACATCGCACGAATTCTGCGGATCAGGTTTGTTGGGCCGACGACAATCCCAGCCATCACATCGCCGTGACCATTCAGGTACTTCGAAACGCTATGCCAGACCAGTGTTGCCCCATGATCGATCGGACGCAACAGACACGGTGTGGCAAAGGTGCTGTCAACAAGTAGTGGAATCCCCTTTAACACTTCAACAATCGCGGGCAGATCGGCCACCTCCAGCAGCGGATTCGAAATTGATTCGACAATACACAGTCGAGTTTCCGAAGTGATCGCGGCCTGCAATGCCTGAAGATCGTCGATATCGAAATAACTCACCTTCAATCCGAACGACGATGCGAGGTGATCAAGCAATTGGCCAGTTCGACCGTAAAGAACTCTTGCTGCGATGATATGGTCGCCGGTTTTCACCGTCGCCATGAGGACCGCAGTCAATGCTCCCATTCCCGACGCCGTGACCACTCCCGTCTCAGCATGTTCCAAGGCGGCGACGTCATTGGCGAAGGCTTCGTGATTGGGGTTTCCGTCGCGGGTGTAGATGTAACCTTTTTCACGGCCCCCAGTGACCGAGTCCAGTTGTTCAAGCGACTCGATATCGAATGCGGTCGTCAGATAAATCGGAGGGGCGCTTGAGCGAGTCGTAAACTCCGGAGCCCAGCCCGCTCGGGCGGCAACCGTCGAGAAATCGAGTTCCGGCGAGTTCGATGATTCTGTTGTCATTCGATATCCGTTTGCAAAAATTTTTTGCCAACCACGCTACTGAGCATAATGAGAAATCAACTTTTGTCGCCAATCGGAAAAAGTCTTCAGCTTGAGGGCGTCTTCGTCCCGTCCGAAGCGAAAACCTCGATAGATCTCGTTTCGCTCGATCAGGGGGATTGGTAAGCCTTCATTCGCGATATCAAACAACGCTTTCATCGTTGGCCAGTCTGCTTGATCGATTCGAGGATCGTTTACCAACGCGAACATCAATTGATCTGTGTCAGGTTTCTTGTCGATCAGGACTCGATTCAGGAAATCTTGAGGTCCATGATTCGATTGGTCTGACTTTCGTTGTGTGACCAGCGTTTGGGCTTCATAAAACCAATCGACGATTTTTTGTTTGTTCCTCATTCCGTGAAGTCGCCAGAGCATTCCAATCAGTACCGCCTGCTGTTGTCCCCCTTGGATGCCCGATATCGGAAACCGCTCCAGAGCCTCGTCGATGATCTGGCGAGCGGCGACTGGGTCGGTGTCGTTCATCAGTTCTGCTGCAGCAGCCGCCCAATAAGGTGTGGCTCCCAGCAAAGGAGTCTTCCTCTGAACGTCTTCACATGCCAGAAGGATGGGAACGTCTTCAACCCGCAGCAGCATGCGGGCACGTCGAAGAATAAAATGCGACATCCAGGAATGAAGTGTGTCCCCGGCTCTCCCCATGGTATCTAACCGAAGATCAGGATCGGCGCAAAATTGTTCTCGTTTGAGCAACTTTACGATTTGATCGTGACCGGCGTCTTTCAATGCGGCGATACATGCATCATCTGTCAAATACTTTTCGATATCCCCAAAACAACGGCAACGCAAATAGACCTGCGTCCAGGCTCGTTCTTCGACGGGTAAGGCATTGAGATCATCAATGACATGTTGAATGTCACGCTGATATTTGGGCTGCAAAGGGGTTTGATTGCGCGTCGCACGCTGAAGCCTGATCAGAAACCAATTCGCGCAAGTTTTTCGATTCTTGCGGGCGTTCCAATATTCTGAGAAGCCAGTCGGATGATGTTTGAATGCAGGCCCCAGATATGCCGCGACCATTGATTGAGCCACCTCGCCAACGGATTGAGGATCGCCAGTTGTTTTCCAAACGTTTCCCCGCATGCCATAACTGTTCAGCGAAAACGGGATGTGTTTAAACGACGTTTCCCGATCGTCAACAAGAGACGCGATGACCGGTAGTTGCCGTGGATCTTCACTCACATAAAGCGCGCCAAGCACCAACGTACGGACCTTGGGATCGGGGTGAGCGATCAACGATTGCAACGCATCGGGTTGCGCTGACCATTCCCGCAAGTCGTTCATCAGCCTGGCTTGTTCGGCCATCAATTCCTTGGACCATCCTTGTATGGTGGGCCGATTGGAAATGATGTCCTCGGTCGCGAAATACTCATAGCGAGCGGCTGCCGCTTCAATCCGTTCTTGAAGATCGATTGCAACGATGCGACTCGCAACCGTGGGTGATCCGTCGTCCGCGAAGCACATGCCCACGAATCCGGTGATCAATATCCCTTTGATCGCTCGCAGTAACATCGTGTTCATACCCACGTTTCCGAGAGAGTGCTCAAGAATCTTCAGGAATCTCAACACCTGCCAGACGATGTACGGCTCGCCATTCGTCTTCCGTGACCGGCTGAATCGATAATCGCATTCCCCGTTTCATGACGAGCATCTTGCTTGTCGTTTCATCGTCTTGCAACAATTCTCGCGTGATCGGCTGTGAAAACTTTTTGATCAGTTTCACATCAACCATGTACCACCGCGGCTGTTCAGGATCGCTCTTGGCATCATAGTACTTGCTTTGGGGATCAAAGGCGGTGAAGTCTGGATAGCCTGCCCGAGCAACTCGCATGGTCCCGAAGATCCCCAGTGGTTCTTCTCGGCTGTGGTAGAACAAAACCAGGTCGCCAACCTGGACATCGTCACGCAGAAAATTACGCGCTTGATAATTGCGAACACCGTCCCACGGCGCGGTTTTCTTTGGCGATTTATCCAGATGATCGATCGAAAACGCCGACGGTTCCGATTTGAATAACCAGTATCGTCGGAGCGGCTTTTCGGCATTTCTTGATTTCATGGAAGACGTTGTTTTCAGATCAGCAGAATGAAGATGTTGCGAATCGACGAAAAACGAATCGGACTTCAAAGGAGAAATCAGCGACTCTTTTATCGAAGCGTCTCATGGATTTTTCGATTCATCGGATGACTTTTGTTTGCTGGCCCAATCGCGCATCGCATGATTATAGGCATCCGCTTCGGCAACGAATGTGCCAGACACTATGCAACCCGCGACAACCTGTACTGGGTAACCAGTTTCCTCATCCGTTGGAAAGAGATCCACACGAAGCGGCTTGCCGTAATACAAGATGCGGTGTTTACCAGCCTTGATATCTTTTGCTGCGGTGGCTGCGCCTTGTTTCCTTGCCGCTTCGACGGCTTCCTTGCTGTTGTCAGGAGAAATCTCTGGGCTGAGGATCGGGGATACTTCGGGCGTCGCTTCCCTCACGTCTGACCCCATCTCCAGAAACGACTTCTCTTGCCCATCGACCTTACGCGTCCGGACGAAAAATTTGGCCCGCCGTCCCTGTTTCAGTTCGACATAGTTTGGACAGCGTTTCACTTCAACGCCGTTAGCGGGTCGCTCGAAATACACGGTGATCCTATCTTTTTCGACAAGTTCCTTTCCTTTGAAAGCCGTTTCAACGGAAATCACCGCAGAATAGAGAGCCTCGCGATCGTTGATTGCATCGATAAGCTTCACCGTGACGACGCGTCCATCAAACACAGCAGTCGATCGTGCCTCACGTTCTTCATTGGTCCAACCCGGCTCATCGGCGAAGACGACATGGACGAAGAGTGCGGCGAGAAAAGCGGCGAAAGCAACAATTCGAGTCATGATAGAAATCTCCGTGTGACGCTGTCCCATTCATTTTCGCACTGAATTACATGGTACGGCAACCGAGTGTCAGTAGCACATTCGCCCATAAATGCTGGTCTGCGGTCTGGATTGTCAGGACATGATCCCGCGATACGACGGCATCATAGAATTGCCATTTGTCGATCGGCGTCAGCTCCAGCTTCGAACCCGATGCGGCAACGATCCGACGATAGTCGGCCCAGACAACGGGGTCTCCTTTTTGAGCATACGGATCATCGGCAGGGATTCCCATCGTATTAATCGCGTCGACAGGAATCGCGGTCAGCAACGTTTCCAACACCTGCGATACAGTCACAATTCCAGGTGCCAGATTCAGGCTGACCAGTCGGGCGTTGGGGCCCAGCGTTGTCGAGGCAGGATAATTTCCATCGGCGATTAATACCTTGGCATGATGTCCAGCACGAGCCAGGATTTCCGAAATTTCCGGGTGCAACAGTTGGTGCTTGAGCATTCGTTATGTCTCTATCAGGTTGTTAAACAGAATCTGTTTTTTCGACGAAGAATTCTGGTGATGACAATTTCATACATTCATATCAGATCGCAATCAAAGCCCCAGTTCGTGCTTGACCTCGGTGAAGCATCTTACTGCCAATTCGAGATCCTGGCGCGAGTGGGCTGCGGAAACCTGTGTCCGAATGCGGGCCTTCCCCATCGGAACGACAGGATAGCTGAAGCCGATCACATAGACCCCTTTCGCCAGCATCGCCTCCGCGAATTTTGCAGCGAGAGCTGCGTCTCCGAGCATCACTGGCGTGATGGGATGTGAACCAGGGGTTATTGTGAATCCACGAGCTGTCATCTCTTCTCGAAAGAACGCCGTGTTTTCGGCCAGCTTGTCGCGTAACTCCGTCGACCGCGTCAACAGTTCGAGTGCAGCGACCGATCCTGCCACGATTGGCGGTGCGACCGTATTCGAGAACAGATATGGCCGCGAGCGCTGTCGAAGATAGTCGATAATTTGCTTTTGACCGCTGGTGTAGCCACCACTGGCACCTCCCAGCGCTTTACCAAGTGTTCCCGTCAGAATATCAATTCGTCCCATCACACCTTGAAGTTCATGAGTTCCCCTGCCTGTCGGTCCGGTAAAGCCGACAGCATGAGAATCGTCGACCATGACCAACGCCCGATACTTGTCAGCCAACTCGCAAATCGCGGGAAGGTTGGCATACGTGCCGTCCATAGAAAACACGCCGTCGGTAGCGATCAGCTTATACCTGGCCTTGGCCATGTCCGCCTCGCGAAGCTTTGCTTCAAGGTCAGCCATGTCGTTGTTTTTGTAACGGTAACGCTGAGCCTTACAAAGCCGAACGCCGTCGATGATGCTGGCGTGATTGAGTTCGTCCGAGATCACGGCGTCGTCAGCACCCAGTAGCGTCTCAAACAGTCCGCCATTCGCATCGAAGCACGAGCTATACAAAATCGTGTCGTCGGTCCCAAGGAACGCCGACAGGTGGTCTTCGAGCTGTTTGTGAATTCCCTGCGTCCCACAGATAAATCGAACAGAGGCCAGACCATATCCCCATTCGTCGAGAGCTCGATGTGCCGCTGCGCGGATTTCGGGGTGTTGAGCCAATCCGAGATAGTTGTTTGCACACAGGTTCAAAACGGGGCTGCCGTCAGCCACGCGTACGAACGTCCCTTGTGGCGTCGAAATCACCCGCTCGCATTTAAATGTTCCGGCGATACGAATCTCATCAAGTTGACTGGCCAGATGGTGTCGGAAGTCTTCGTTCATGGGAAGGCTCTTTGTTAACGCACGTGCCGAATACGTATCCTGAATACCAAGTTAGAACACAGCCAGGTCGCAGTCGAGTCAATCGAGTATCGGGGCTTTCATCTCCCAATCCGAACTGCCAATCTTATCTTTCACCGATGGTCTCATTTCGGTTTAGACGTCGTTTGGTATCCTTAGAGTTCCTGGAAAATCTTTTGCAGCGACGGGAAGCCGAAGCTACGTAAATGATCGCAAGTCGGTTGCTTTTCGTGAGCATTTTCAACAGAGTCTTCTCAGCGACTCGGGCTCGAAATGAACTGCATTGAAGAATCTTGAATTAAAGGAAGGCGTTCGTGAATCTGAAGGAATATATTCGTAATGTGCCCGATTTTCCAAAACCGGGGATCATGTTCCGCGACATCACGCCGCTTCTCTCCGCACCAGAAGCCTTTCGATTCACCATCAAACAGTTTGCCGACCGCTTCCGGTCATCCAAACCAACAGCCATCCTGGCAGCCGAATCTCGCGGCTTTATTTTTGCCGCGCCGCTGGCGATCGAACTTGGCGCGGCATTTGTTCCCGTCCGAAAACCCGGCAAGTTGCCTTATGAAACTCGAAAATTTCAATACGATCTCGAATACGGCAGTGATACGCTAGAGATGCATGTCGACGCTGTAGAACCGGGGAGTCGAGTACTACTGGTCGATGACCTGCTCGCCACGGGCGGAACAATCGAAGCCTGCCTCAAACTCGCGCAGGAAAGCCAGGCAGAAGTCGTCGGCTGTGCGTTCCTGATCGAGCTGACGTTCCTCAACGGACGTGATCGACTTAAAGGCCAGGATGTCTTCAGCCTGTTGAAGTATGACGGCGAAACCTGATCGCCGGAATCGTTGGTGAGTAGTCTCCTTCGATTCCCACCGAAGGTGGCTCAATCGAATAAGGGACGAACATGACAAGCAGATCCTACGTCGGCGTTTTTTCGTTGTGGTTAGTTTGTAGCGCTACGGCGGTCGCTCAAGAACCTGCTAAAACGTTTCAATCGTTCATACAGAAGCAATATTCGGAACTCCGTAAGGATGACCGACCAGCGGCTTCTCTTGAAGAATGGAAGCGGCAACGGGTGACTCTTCGAGAAAATCTGCTGAAGGCCTGGGGCGGGTTTCCAGAGACCCCCTGTGATTTAGAGCCTCGGATTTTGGGCGGATTTCAACGTGACGGATATCGCGTTGAAAAGCTTGTTTTTCAAACTCGGCCTGGCGTCTGGATGACCGCCAATGTCTATGTGCCCGACCAGCCGGGTAAACATTCCGCGATCCTGCATGTTCATGGACATTGGGCCGGAGCAAAGCAAGATCCCGTCGTTCAAACCCGCTGCATTGGTTGCGCCAAATTGGGATTCTTTGTCTTATGCGTCGATGCGTTTGGTGCGGGTGAACGAGGCATTGGAAAGCAACTGGGCGAATATCATGGCGAGATGACTGCGGCGACATTGTTTCCCATCGGACTGCCTCTGTCAGGACTGCAGGTTTACGAAAATATGCGAGCCGTCGACTATTTGCGGACTCGGCCAGAAGTCGATCCCGATCGAATTGGCATCACCGGAGCCAGCGGCGGCGGCAACCAATCGATGTATGCCGGCGCGTTCGACGAACGAATTCGATGCGTCGTCCCAACGTGCTCGGTTGGAACATATCAGGCATATCTCAGCACGGCATGCTGTATGTGTGAAGTGGTGCCAGGAGCATTGAAATTTACCGAAGAAGGTAACGTCCTCGGCCTTGCCGCTGACCGTGGTTTGATGGTGACCAGCGCCACAAAAGACGCATTTCAGTTCTCGGTCCCCGAAGCCAGGAAGTCTTTTGCTCGCGTTGAATCAATCGCGAATCTCTTCAAAGCGACCACCGTCAAACACACGATCATCGAATCGGGTCACGACTACAACGCGCCAATGCGCGAAGCAATGTACGGCTGGATGACAAAACAGTTGAAACAGGAAGGTGACGGTTCGCCGATCTCCGATCCGATCATTCAACCAGAAACACCCGAAACTTTGCGTTGTTTTCCCGGTGATTCGCGACCCGATGACTTCATGACAATTCCCCGATTCGCAGCAATGGAAGCAAGTCGGCTGACGGATCTGCGTATCGTGCCGGCTAATCGAGAAGCGTTTGAAAAACTTCGAACGGAAAAACGGCGTTCCTTAATCGAAGTTCTGGGGGGCCAGCCGAAACCAGCACCAATAAATCTGAAGGTCGAACCGATCACCGATCAGTCGAGCCAGATGCTGACTTTCGATACCGAACCTGACTTGAGATTGTTCGCTCGTCGCGACCTGCCCGAAAAGCCTGGTCGTCTGGCGATCGTGCTGGACCTCGACGGCGGTGCGGATGCCGCTTGGTCGAGTGAACTTGCACGAAGCTTACGTGACGGGGGATGGGCGATCGTAACACCGGAACTTCGGACGACTGGGCGGTTTGCTCATCCTGGCGATAAAATCGGACACGCACCCGACCACAATACCGCTGAGTGGTCTTTATGGATCGGTCGGCCGCTCCTGGGGCAATGGGTTTATGACGTTCGCCGTACTCTCGATGCAATTGCGGAACGAGACGGTTCGCTGCCGCACGATGTCCTTATAATTGGTCGTGGCTCCTCTGGAGTCGTCGCGTTATGCGTCGCAGCATTGGACGAACGAATTACACGGGTCAAGACGATCGAATCGCTTTCAAGTTTTAAGACCAATCAAGCCTATCGCGGGCTGAGACTGGGACTGATGGCACCAGGCATCTTAAGAGATGTCGGTGACATTGCAGACATTGCGGCGCTCGTTGCGCCTCGTCCGGTCACGATCAACGGTGGAACGACAGGCGACGGAAATCCCGTGGATCGAATCACACTTAGCAACGCATTTGTGTCGACGAAACGAGCCTTTGATTTGCTCGACGTCGGTAGCCTGCTGGTGGTTGAGTAACTTCGAGATCAACCCTGAAAAACGGGTGTTACGAAGAGGGGGTCGGGCATTCAAATTTCAAAATTGGCCAGTCCGCCGATCTCCGTAATGAAAGCGGCCTCATGGCAAATTTTGAAATTTGAACACCCGACCCCAGAACGCAAAGCCATGACATGCGAAGTCGCACGTCATGGCTCGTAACCTGATATGTTTCGTCGTCGTAACAACAATTCAATCTGTTGTTACTTCTTCGCAAACGGGTGAATGAACAAATCCAGATAAAGAACGAGTGCCATCAGGCAAAGCAAGAATGCGAAACCCGCATAGGTTGCTCCGATCATCACTTGTTCACTCGGTCGACGACGAGTCAGTGCTTCCCACAACAGAAAGACCATGTGACCACCGTCGAGCACCGGAATTGGCAGAAAATTGAGGACAGCCAGATTCACACTGAGAAAACCCAGGAACAACAGCATCGCAATCCAGCCTTGCTGAGCAACCTGATACGCTGCGTTTGCAATTCCGAGTGGCCCGTGAAGCTCTTTGTAAGACACTCGCCCTGTCACCAGGCTGCGAAGAGTCAGATAGATGTTGAGAGCCGAACTTTTCGTATGAGCGATCGACATCGAACAGGCTTCACCGAGTGACTTCGCTTGTTGGACAAGCTTTTCAGGTTCTAACCGTAGCCCGAGAATTGGGAGCGGCCACTCCGAATCGAGTTTCGGTTCCAATTCTACATCTTTCTGTTTTCCTTCGTCGAGTATCGTCAGAATCACTTTGCGTTGTGGAAGGCGCTGAACCAGCCAGAACGCATAAGCGACATTGTTAATTCGGGCTTCCCCTTTCGCATCATCAAAATTGACAGTGATCGTCGATTCCTTGGCGTCATCCTGATGATCCCCAGGTTCGACGCTACGCACCAGCGCCAACTTTTTCAGCGGCCCCGGTTTGATTCCGGCGCTCTCGGCAGAACTTCCTGGTTCCACAGCGAGGACGACCGGCAGGATATGAAACGCGGCTCCGATTGAAGGAATCGAAAGTGGTTCGCCTTCACGCTCGGGTTGATCCAGCCAGCCAGGAATATCGTCTGGAACCAACGTTAATGTCTTGCTTTCTTGCCCACCGCCAGGATTCTGTCGGGTGACAACGATATCAATCTCTTTACCTGAACGCTTTGCGAATTCAACTGGCAATTTCAAAGGGTCGATCTGAGTACCGATGTCCAGACCATCCAGTTTTGCCAGCTTGTCTCCTTTCTTGAGCCCCGCTTTTTCCGCTGGCGATCCGTGTCGAACAGCAGCGATCGGTCCGGAATCCAGCGTCAATCCAAGAGTTCTGAAGAAATTGTCGGTAATGGTGACGGTTTCTGTCGCCGGTTTTTCCAGCAGCTTGCCTGTTGGATCATTCTTTCTCGCGACTGTGATTTCGAGAGAATTTCCGGTATTGGCAGCCACGGCACGGTGGAAGTCGACGGCAGTTTTCACGTCGTGATCGCCGACTTTCGTAATCACGTCACCCGCACGGAAGGTTGGCTTGGCACGCTCTGTCGCATGTCCTGGCGAATTATCGTAGACGATCAGACTTTCCATCGGCGTCACACCAATTTGAGGATGTGAACCTGAAGCGTCTGGATCAACTGTAATTTCAAAGGGTTTTCCATCAGCGTGCTTACCTTCAAGCTTTAATGGACCCGAAGAAAGCGCAACAGCCAACTGAAGTTCGGGAAATGTGCTGATAGAACTGTTGTTGATCTTTTCGATATGGTCTCCCGCATCCAGTCCTGCGACCCAGGCTGGCATACCAGGGCGGACGTCGCCAATCAGCGATGGTGACGTGGGGAAGCCGACTTTGAATACGATGACGAAGAACAAAAGTGCCGTCAGGACGTTCATCGTGACGCCAGCCGATATGATCGCCATCCGCTGGAAGACCGATTTCGCCACATACGATCGCGGATCTTCAGCGATCTCTTCATTCGTCAACTGACTCGGATCGGCGTCATCCTGACCAAGCATTTTGACGTATCCACCGAATGGAATCAGCGACAGCGCATATTCGGTTTCGCCCCATTTACGGCTGAAAAACACCGGTCCGAATCCGATGCTGAATCTTTCGACGAAAACATTACACCATTTCGCCACCGCAAAGTGGCCAAGTTCATGCAGGAAAATGACCAAACCCAACCCGATTGCGGCGAGTCCGATATTTGACGCATTGTTGGCTATTTTCATCAAATCGACTGCGAGGATTTCCATTGTTGCATCTCCTTTCGCGCCCAGCCGTCCAGACGGATCAGTTCCGTTAAAGTCGGTTGAGCATCGAAGTTGTGACCGATCAGAATATCGCCGCATGCTTGCGGGATTTCTGTAAATTTCAAATTGCCATCTAAAAACCGCTGCACTGCAACTTCATTGGCCGCATTCAAGACCGCACCGCAGGTTCCACCCCGCCGGGCGACCTCAAAACCTAGCCGCAACGCGGGAAATGCGTCGAGGTCAGGTGGCTGAAAATCAAGCTGGTGCGATCGCGTCCAGTCCATGGTCGCAATTGTACCTGCCCATCGTTCAGGATAAGTCAAAGCATATTGAATCGGCAGCTTCATATCCGGCGGTGAAAGCTGGGCGAGAACACTGCCGTCAACGAACTCTACGAATGAATGCACAATTGATTGCGGGTGAATCATTACTGCTATCTGATCGATTTCAAGGTCAAACAGCCATCGTGCCTCAATCACTTCGAGGGCCTTATTCATCATACTGGCCGAGTCAACCGTGATCTTGGGTCCCATCTGCCATGTCGGATGAGCCAATGCCCGCTCAACCGTGACCTCGCGTTCAAGCCGTTCTTTTGACCAACCACGAAACGGCCCGCCGCTTGCCGTCAGCACGATCCGTTTCAGATCCCGACGTCGGCCCCCAAGCAAGGCCTGAAATACAGCACTATGTTCACTATCAACGGGAAGAAGGAGCGAACCGGTTTTTTCCGCGAGCTGCATTACCAGCGGGCCCGCGACAACGAGTGTTTCTTTATTCGCAATCCCGACTCGTTTGCCCGATTCAATCGCAGCCCAGGCACCCCGCAATCCGGCGGCTCCTACGATTCCGCAGACGACCGTATCGATATCGGGATGACAGGCAATCTTTTCCAGCGCATCAGGCCCGAACGAGACCTCTGTCTTCTGCGGAAATGCGTTGCCGCCAATCTGTCCACGGACACTCGCGTCGGAAATCACGGCGAATCGAGGTTGATGTCGATGACATTGCTGGGCCAGGCTTTCCCACCGCCCGTGCGCAGTCAATGCTGTCGCTTGCAGGCGTGAACCATGCGCAGCAATCACATCCAGGCAACTGGTACCAATGGACCCGGTCGCACCAAGGACGGCGATCCGGTTCATGTCTGGCAGTTCAGGGGGCACGCATCACTCGCAAAGACCATCACGGACGAGAGATGCTCGCCATAACTCACGACGTCATGGACGATTACGCACTCCCTTTTTGAACTTCGCATTCTAGGTGGCGAAAACATTCCCAGCAATAGCGATGGGAGTTGTTGTCACTGTGACTTAACATCACGGAGTGAAATCGCTGTCCGAATCAACGGAAAGGCAGAACTGAGCAATCAGTTCCGCAGCGTTGTCCAGATCGTCCAGCGAAACGATTTCCACCGGGCTATGCATGTAACGATTCGGAATACAAACCAAACCGGTGGCAACTCCACCCCGAGTTAATTGCAGTTCCGCTGCGTCATTACTTGCTGCAGTTGCCAGGCCATTGACCTGGATTGGCATCTGCAGAGCCGTTGCTTTCTCGACTAAGCGGTCGAACACAACCGGGTTAACGTTGGGGCCGCGGTATAAAACGGGACCCTTGCCCAATTTGATCCGGCCATATTGGTTTTCGTCGATCGTTGGACAATCGGTGGCATGGGTCACGTCAACTACGATCCCTAATTGAGGATCGATCTGATGAGCACTCGTCTGAACACCGCGTAGTCCGATCTCTTCCTGAACGGTCGAAACGGCGAACACGGCGGCATTCGGGTTTTGGCGGCTGATTCGTTCTGCTGCCGAGATCACCGTCCATGCACCGACTTTGTTGTCCATTCCTGGTGCCGCAGCCAACCCGTTTCGCAGTTCGCGATAGCCAAGCTGCACGGTGATCGGATCACCGATCGCAACAAGGCTGCGGGCTTCGTCACCGTCTTTGACTGCAATATCCACCCAAAGATTTTTGATCTCGGGGACTGTCTTCCGATCGTCAGGCGATTGAAGGTGAATCGGCTTACGCGCGATCACTCCTGGGATGGGTCCATTCTTCGTCCAGACCTGAACATCCTGTCCAATCAGGACCTGTGGG
Source organism: uncultured Schlesneria sp. (assembly GCA_903904835.1). GTDB lineage: Bacteria > Planctomycetota > Planctomycetia > Planctomycetales > Planctomycetaceae > Schlesneria. Next base: position 38,380 of record CAIVEI010000163.1, read on the forward strand.
TCCCAGCCGCCAATGGCATGCACCCACAGGAAGCCTTTATCGTCAATGTGTTTAACCAGCAGTCCAATCTGGTCGCAGTGACCTGCAAGCATAATGCGGGGCGAGCCTGTCGAATTAACGGCTGCAATCACATTTCCATGCCAATCCGTCCGAACATCATTCGCAAAACCACTTGCGTATCGGCGGACAACGTCCTGCACAGGTCGTTCGTACCCTGACGGGCTGGGTGCGTGCAGTAAATCCTTGAGAAACTGTAGAGATGTGCTGTCCATGTCAATGTCTTTGTCTAATTCACAAGTCGTTCGTTCGGAGAAAGATAGTCGTTCCAGTCTAAAGAAAGTTCGTCTTCTTCAACACCGAGAACTTCTGCTAAATGAGAGCTACTGGTTAGATGCAGGATCTTTTCGATTTCCTCCAGATCCACTTCCCCACCCTGGATCCCAAATAAAAGCCCACGACACTTTCCGAGAGCCAGCGATAACAGGGCTAGCCTTTTCATCGTTCCGTCATCCATTGCAACTTCCTTTAATCGAAACAATTCACTGCATCTGTACGGAAATTATCGCTGCTTTGGTGGTAGAAGGTGAGTGGTACGCGATTGAAACCCAGCTCAAAAAATGGGGCGATTAGCGAAGATAGGCTGAATTTTGCTGCAAAATCCGGTTGGCCGATCGGTATTCTTCTAAAAATTCCGTGAAAAAACGAAGAATTCTTTTGACCATCAGACTCACTGAGGTTAGCGTTCACAATGATTGTAGACTTTCGCGCGCTCCGCGTCAGTTTTACAGCACGCAAAAGCGCTAGGCAGGGATGCAAGACCACACCGCCGATTCAGGCGACTCCGGCTGGCGATTTATACCGACATGTATTGATCGCGAGGACGGACGGTACGTTCGGCTCTACATGGAGGATTCGGAATGAGTTTCGCTTTTGTCCAATCGTCGCCAGAGCTTGTTGAGCTTTTGGATCAGGTCGAACAGGCCGTTCAAGCCAGAACCGGTGGGCGGATTCTTGGCCTTCAAGTTCGGATGGATGACGGACGAATCGTCGTCTCGGGACGAACTTCGACATATTACAACAAGCAGCTCGTCACTCACGCCATTCGCGATGCCGTCGATGACGTGCCGGTCCTGAACGAAGTTCAGGTTTGTTAAACACGCAGGTTGCGGTCGAGTCTTCGAGGCCCACCATCTTTCCGGTTTCTGCGCCCATTTTGGTGGGCCTCGAAGAC
>CAIVEI010000164.1 GCA_903904835.1 uncultured Schlesneria sp.
CGTGACGGACAAAACCAATTCAAAACCGATGATGCGTTTCATGTTGACCACTCCACAAATACAGAAAAAACTGCGATTGAGTACTTTTCGACTTACTGACAGCTACGGTGGACCCCATTGTCTAGACCAGAAAACGGATTTAATTAGAGAGACTGGCGCCAGCCAGTCGCCCGGTCTTTCGTTTTGGGGCAGTGGCTCCGCGCAGGTGAGCGTAGCGAACCGGAGCGGAGCCACTGCCCCAAAACGCCGCCCCAGCTTCCCCCTCGTTTAGGGACGAGCCATCGGTCCCTTCACCATCACATTTCCTTGGTACACGTCCCACGGTGTCTCGTACGCCAAGCTCTGATGAGGACGCTTCCGATTGAAGAACTCCAGATAGGTGTCCAACCCCTGGTATAAAGACTTGGTTGTCTGATGGTCGTGCCGGTAAATATGCTCGTACTTCACGCTCCACCACAGTCGTTCGACAAACACGTTGTCCAATGCTCGGCCTCGACCATCCATGCTGATCGCGATGCCTGCCGCCTCCAGGCGACCCGTGAAAAGACGATTCGTAAATTGCACTCCTTGATCTGTGTTGAAAATTTCCGGGCATCCTAATTCCAAGGCGGCCTCCAGCGCCTCCATGCAAAAACTGCTTTCCAAACTGTTTGACAATCGCCAGGACAAAACATAACGGCTGTGCCAATCGATCACGGCCACCAAGTACATGAATCCCCGTGACATCGGCACGTATGTGATATCCGTTGACCACACTTGATTCACGCGATTCACAGACAAACCTCGAAGCAAGTACTGGAATTTGCGGTGTTCCTTGTTCGCTAACGATAATCGCGGCTTCGGATAAATCGCCTCCAGATCCATCAAATGCATCAACCGTTGAACTCGTTTGCGATTCACAACATGACCCGCTTTTTTCAGCCACACCGTCATCCGACGACTTCCGAAAAACGGTGTCGCCAAGTATTGCTCGTCGATCAGTCGCATCAAACAAAGGTTGGCCTCCGTTTCGGTTGCTGCTTCGTAGTAAAGACTCGAACGACTCAGTCCCAATAACTCGCATTGCCGACGAATACTCAATTGCGATGAGTCCACGTCAATCAATGAACGCATTACCTCAATCGATTCTCCTCGCTCAGTCAGTCCCTCCCACTTTTTTTTTGAGCCACTCCAGTTCCATCTTCAACCGACCGATCTGCTCGTATAACTCATCCACCGAAGCCTCGTCCGATTCTCCCTTCGCTTCCTTCCGAGGTCGACCGGCTGGGCTGAACAAGCTCTCTGCACCGTCCAAAAGCTGACGCTTCCAAACATTAATTTGAGTCGAATGAACCGTGAATCGGCTCGACAACTGCGCCAGTGTTTCCTGCTCACGCAATGCTGCGATCGCGACCTTCGCTTTGAAACTCCCACTGCGAATCTTACGCTTAACCGGCATCTTCCCCTCCAAAAATGAACCACTGAAATTCTATCTTATTTCCTGGTCCAGTTTTTGGGGTCCATCGTA
>CAIVEI010000165.1 GCA_903904835.1 uncultured Schlesneria sp.
CGCGCATCAACCGGCTGTGCCGGTCCGGGGGCTAACGCACCCCGGCTCGCCTTGTTCAACGCGCGAACGATGATCCAATTCTCGACCCATCGTCCGACGCGCATCAACCGGCTGTGCCGGTCCGGGGGCTAACGCACCCCGGCTCGCCTGGATTTGGTTCGCGTCCACAATTCTTGCCATTGCTCTGACGTCATCGCGTTGGACTCACCGAGTGCGATCTGGTGAGCCGAGGAGAGTTCGGCGATGGCTTTGAGTTTCTCTGTGGAGAGTTCGGGTTCGCTCACCAGTTGAGACAGATCGAGCACCGGGAAGTCAGGGGCTCCCAATACAGCGCGGTCACCAACCACGGCCACGTTGAAAAGCGATAATGGAAAGCCTTTTTCCCCGTTCGGATAATGAATCGGCGAGGCGATGCGTTTTCCTGTTGTCAGTTCCCAGATGTGGACAGTATCGGAGCGGTCGACGGTCAGACCGTATTTGCCATCGGCAATGAATTCCACATCATAAACTTCTGCGTCGTGTTGGAGCGGAGGGCAGACCATTTTTCCCGTACGCCAGTCCCAAAGCCTGGCGCGTCCATCTTTATTGGCCGTGAAGACCAGTTGTCCATCCGGACTGAACTTAACGGCGAATAGTCCCCAGAAGTCACCGGAATGTGGGATCGAAGGGCAACACGCGGCTCCTGTTTTCAAGTCCCAAATGTCTACCGCGTTCTCACCTGTCATCGCGGTGGCCAGGAATTGGCTATCGGCCGAGCAATCCAGCGCAACGCAGCAGCCTTGCTTCAGTTTCAAGCGAATCGGTGCAAACCGTTCGACACCCGTATCTCCGTCCCGAACAAAAACCTCGCCGCGAAACGTGACAGTTATTAGCCCGCTGCCATCGTGTGTCCACGTAACCCGTGCACCTTTTGTGTCAAACGGACTTCCCCACAACCACTCTGGATGTGTCAGGTTGAGCAAGCAGTTTCCGTCCCGAGTGTCGAAGACCAGCAGCGCTCCGTTCTCGCACAAGACGGCGACTTGAGGATGCCCCGGGCGCGCGGCAACGCTGTGCGGCAGGGAAAGAAGTTCGATCGGCGGTCGGCTTTTCTCACCAGAAGAGACGTTGTAGAGTGACAACCATCCGGTTTTATCCTCATGTGAAATGATGGCCACCGAACTTCCATCCGCGCACAAGCTGGAATCGACCATCCCTTTAAGGTGAATCGTCGGGCCAACATTCTGGCCTGTTAACGTCTCCAGAATCGACAATTCATCCAGCATCGTGTAGGGCATCGCATGCCAGCGGCCGCGAGTCGCCCATTTTCGATCAAAGCTGACACGTGGTCGCCATTGGGCAGCAGGCCAGCCGGTTGCGGGAATCTTGACTCGATTCGGGGTTGGTAGTTTCCAAACTCGAATGAAATCGTTGCCACGAACCGCGACAAAACTCCCATGAGCGGAAAACGCACACCGGTGCGCGGTCTCCATTTGCGGAATCTTGATTGGCGATTCCTGGCTCGATACGGATTTTCGCAAATAAGCATTCCAGTCGACGCACGCCGTTAATAGTTCACGATTCGGGCCGAACGCCACATCATACACGTGATGCGGATGCGGCAAGGTCAAGCGATTCCCACCGATTTCCCATAACTCGCAAGCGGAATACGTCCCGATGGCCAGCCACGAGCCATCGAGGCTAACCCCAATTCGATTGGGCACCAGTATTGACGTGCTGCCAATGTCTTCGATATTGGCTCCTGTTGTTGCGTCGCGCAATTCGATGTGCGATAGATTACTCTTCCTGTCGAAATTTGACGTGACAAGCACTTGGCCCGGCAGGAATGCAGGAGCACCAGGATTGTAAAATGCATGTGGAACGGGATTGAAGAGCGGCGCGGTCTGTTCCGACTGGCTGCCAATCGCAAAGACACGCACAAAACCGTCCGAGCACGCGCTGGCGAGTCTGGTATTGGACTGATCGAAGTCCAATGAATAGACCTTCTCAGGATGGGGCCAGACGTGTTCGAGTACGGGTTCGTTCCCGATGTTCCAAACCTGGACGGTATTCCCGCCAATGACCAGCCGCATTCCATCCGAGGTACAGGCGATTGTCAGGACTGCTTCCTTCGATGAAAAACTTTTAATAATCTCTCCCGTCGGAATTTTACGAATCTGCACTTCTCCCGTGTTCAGTCCGACCGCGATCCGATCACCCCCCGGCATCCAACACGCATCGGCAAAAAGACTTCGATTCTCCCTGGTCCAGGACAACATTTGCTCTGAGCGCCAGTCCCAAATCTGAACGCCGCCGTCATCAACAACCAGCAGCAAGTCACGAATATCTCCCTGACCGTCAAGTGATTGACCGGCGAATGGACGATCAGGCTGGAAGTCGAATCGCAGTTTTTCCCCTGAACGCATACGTGTAAAGGCGCTATACGATGCAATCGACGCAACTGGCGTGACGCTCTCGTTCATCGCGTTTTGAGCACGCAGGCGATTCGCCGCCTCTCGCTGGGGATCGTGCGGCGTTTGTGTTGCGGCGTTGGCGAACCACAACATGGCCGTAGCGGTGTCACCTTGCTTCAGTGCGAGTAAACCACGTTCCGTTTGCATGTCGGCAACGATCGTCTGGGACGCATTCCGAGCCGTCCTGGCCTCTTCGGCAAGTTCGCGTGATTTCTTCGTTTCGATTGTCAGATTGCTGACCGTGGTGTTGAGGGTCTTATTCAGGCTCTGAAAATAACCGGCGGCCATGGTCCCGCTGATACCGATCAGCGTGATCAGCAGCGAAATGGACATCAACAGCGTTGCCAGGACTTTGTTCCGCCTGGCCCAGCGACTGAAACGCTCGAGATTGGACGCCCGACGCGCATGAATTGGTTCGTCATGAAGATAGCGATAAAGGTCGTCAGCCATCTCTCCAGCGGTCTGGTAACGCAAGGCAGGTTCGTCTTCAATCGATTTTTGTACAATCGTTGCCAGGTCAATCGGTGCCGTTAACGCGAGCGAGTCGATGCGCGGCCGAGTGCCCGACAAACGCAGTTTCAAGAGTTCGTGCCGGTCCGACGCCATGAATGCCGGTTCGAGTGTCACCAGTTCGAGCAGAGTGACTCCGAGGCTGTAGACGTCGCTTCGGGCGTCTGCGTCCCCTTTCAGGTTTTCAGGTGCCATATACCGCGGCGTGCCGAGGATGTCACCGGGTTCGGTCATTGTCCCGTCGGAAGTGTCATTCAACAGTTTGGCCAAACCGAAATCCGACAACCACGACGTACCGTGCTGATCAACCAGAATGTTCGATGGCTTGACGTCGCGATGCAACACCCCCTGCAAGTGGGCATAGTGCAGGGCCGAGGCGATCTCGTAACCAATGCGGGCCGCAGTCGTCAATCGTGGCTGAATCTCACTGATCGTATTGATGAGGGTCGTCGTATTCGGCAGTGCTGAAGCCGATGATGTGTCTGAAGTTGCCGTTTGGCGCGTCGTATTCATCTCTGAAGGTTCGTCGATCAAATCCGACGACGTGACAATCACGGTCGACATCGCAAAATCGTCTAACGGGGTTGAACCCGCCGTCGGCAATACGACAACTGCCGGTTGTTGGGGGATGTCCACGTCGACTTGGCTGGTATCCGCTCGGCGAGCCGTCTGTGGCAAAACAGGCCATGCCAAAGGGGGGCTGACGTTTGGGATGGGATTGAGATTGGTTGCCCCCCTTTCCCGCAGACTGCTCGAATTTGGCGTTCGTGATTCCACGATCGTTTTTGCCGTTCGGATGACCCGATCCAAGCCAGCACCGTCAATAAATTGCATCGCCAGGTAGGGCAATCCTTGATTCTCCCCACCTCCATAAACCTCGACGATATGACTGTGATGCAGTCTGGCGATCGCCCGGGCCTCACGCTCAAAGCGACTGACCATTTGCAGATCGACCGCGTTCGTCGCCAGCACCTTTAATGCGACCCGCCGACCAAGTGACTCTTGAACAGCCTCATAAACCAGCCCCATCCCGCCACGACCGACCTCGCGAACGATTCGAAAATCACCAATCTGCTTCGGTAAGACCGGTACTTGATCGTTTTGCGAAAGGGCGTTTTGCGAAAGTTGCCGGCTTGACCATGAGGTGGTCAATTTATTCTGGATCTGTTGATAACATCGCTCGACAAGATCCAGATCGTTGGGAAACTGCGCCCGATACTCTTCGACGGTCGTTTCTTCGTTTTTTGTGAATCGAATATCGAGATCAATCGCAATCAGCGCTAACATCCCTTCGGCACGATCTTCTTGCGGCAATCGATCGAGAAATGTTGCCATCAAAGACGCCGATCCGACGGCACGAGCGTTTTGGTAGTCACGACACATTTGGTCAAACGGATCGAGTTTGTAAGCGATCCCTATCGGGTCCAATTCCACGATCTCAAGCCCTCAATTTCCGGACGACGTCGTCATAACTTTTCATTTTTAACAAGGCGAACCCAACCAGGCGAACCTCAACGTGGCGGTTCCCAACGAGGCGAGCCGGGGTGCGTCAGCCCCCGGACTCTTTATTCGACGATTGCCGACAGCCGACTTCGATCCGCGAACCGCGTAAATCGTCATGGTTAACTCCGTGGCCCAACGCATGGACGAAGAGTCCGGGGGCTGACGCAC
>CAIVEI010000166.1 GCA_903904835.1 uncultured Schlesneria sp.
GTCAACATCTGGAACGGAACGTCCGGCACGGGAACCGCACCTGCATTCGTGTTCCGCTTGAATTTTTCATAAGCCTGAACGGTCGGCGGTAAGAGCGTCTTGTCATGTTCCCGGCCGAGCAAGTACCCGAGCAATGCGGCTCGTGACGCATCGGCTGGTTTGGGGTGAACCATCTTGATTACGTCAGCCAATGATGGCGAATTACCAACCGAGCCGGTGAATAACTGCTCATCCGAACGACTTTCCAACCATTGACAAACCAGTCGTTTTGGCAACGTTCCCAGGCTCTTCCGACCAACGACCCCTGAACGAATCATCTGCACGAAATTGCGAAGCATTTTCGGGTTATCGATCACGCGGTCGAAAATCTCGGCCATCAAGCCAGGACTCTTCACTGAAAGCACGGCACACAAGAGTGCGGGCATATCTTTCATGTACCCTTTCTGGCGAACATAAAGAGCTGTACGAGCGATAAATTCTGGTGAAACTTTGGAGCAGAGAGCGAGGACCTGGCCAAGTTGTTCCTCAGCGTTGGCATAGAATGTTTGGTTAAAACAACCTGTGCTGGCGTACTGAGCCAAAGCCTGCTCAGCCGAACGCTGATAAGCCATTCCGCCCGCTTCATTCACTACGTCAGTGTGTGGCAGAAATCGGCCAGCAATCGTCGAGAACAGATTCTTGTTTGCCATGATGATTCTCTCTTTTTAGAGCAACGCTTTCCGTCGAAACCCCACCCCCCCTGCGGGGGTGGTCATTGGGCCTTTGCCCTAGTGATTCGAATTCCATTGAGTCGGTGGACATTGGCACGTGCTGGTGCAAAGGCCCGTTAACCACCCCCGCAGGGGGGGGGTTCGTTTTTGATGGAATCACAAAAGGCATTACCCGTGCCAAATGGACATTCGCCGTCAAAAAATGTTCACAGAGTCTTAAAAACAGGGGTTTTCAATGATTTTCAGAAAATCTGACCGTCACGCCTGAATAGAGAATTGCGATAACGTGATATCGTGATTTATACTATAGGATAATGTCTAAGCATCGCCCTATTGTTGTGTTTGGAATCTTGGGAACTTTGCTCGATCGAGGCAAAGCGGGGGAAGATCGTTGGCAGAAATGGAGGCCGAGTGTCGCCATTTGCCAGCATGAAGATCTGCTGATTACGCGGTTCGAGTTGTTTCACGAGCCGAAAGAACTGCCACTCGCTCAGGGGGTAATTGCTGACATTCAATCGATTTCGCCCGAGACCGACGTTCGATTACACGAACTGCATCTGAGAGATCCCTGGGACTTTGAAGAAGTGTTTGGGTCGTTCCACGACTTTTCGGGAAAGTACCCATTCGCCACCGATGACGAAGACTATTTGATCCACATCACGACAGGGACTCACGTCGAACAGATCTGCCTGTTCCTGTTGGCCGAATCGCGGCATCTTCCTGGACGGCTTTTACAATCCTCTCCGCCACGACGACACAATGTCGATCCTGGCGGCTACAAGATTATCGATCTGGATCTTTCGCGTTATGATGCGTTGGCCAAACGCTTTTTCACGGAACGACAGGAAGGACTCGTCTTTCTCAAGTCGGGGATCGCCACCCGTAACGCGGCATTTAACACATTGATCGAACGCATCGAACGCGTAGCAATCGCCAGTACCGCTCCTCTTTTGCTGACAGGACCGACCGGCGCCGGCAAATCGCATCTGGCTCGTCGAATCTACGATCTCAAACGTCGACGCGAACAAGTCGGCGGCAGTTTTGTGGAAGTTAACTGCGCCACGCTCCGAGGCGATCAGGCGATGTCGGCCCTGTTCGGTCACATCAAGGGAGCCTTCACCGGTGCGACCGCTCCACGACCCGGCCTGTTAAAAACCGCAAACGGCGGCCTGTTGTTCCTGGACGAAATTGGAGAACTGGGGCTCGACGAACAAGCGATGCTGTTGCGCGCCATTGAAGAACATCGGTTTTTTCCCGTCGGAGCTGACCACGAAGTCGAAAGCAATTTTCAATTGATCGCCGGGACGAATCGTGACCTGCAGTCAGGCGTGGCCACGGGCAAATTTCGCGAAGACCTTTTAGCACGAATCAATCTTTGGACATTCCGACTCCCCGGCCTGGCAGAACGCCGGGAGGATGTCGCGCCGAATTTAGACTACGAACTCGAACGTCACGTTTCGTCCACAGGTCGCAAAGTGACAATGAACCAGCAGGCGCGGGAAGCCTTCTTAAAATTCGCCGAATCGCCGACGACCCCTTGGTCTGCCAATTTTCGAGACCTCGGCGCGGCGGTGACTCGCATGGCCACAATGGCGTCCGGTGGTCGAATCACCGTTGCGGAAGTTGACGAGGAAATCGCGCGACTCAATTCGTCCTGGCGACGCCAACACGCTCAACAGCCGGACCTGTTGTCAGAAGTTCTCAGCGCAGAACAACTGGCATCGCTCGACCTGTTTGATCAGGTCCAGCTCGCGGAAGTCGTTCGAGTCTGTCGTCAGTCGGCCAACCTCTCGGCAGCAGGTCGAACCCTTTTCGCCTCATCACGAGCGAATAAAGCTCAGCCGAACGACGCCGATCGATTGAGAAAATACCTCACCCGGTTCGGTTTAAACTGGGCACAAATTTGTCCGGAGCGTTAAGAATGCGTCTCTAAAAAGCGTTCTAAGAAAGACCCGTTGGGGATTTCCAATCGTTGGCCCTCCTTGAGAACTATTGGTTTCTCGCCGAGAAAAACAACCTGGCAACCAACGAGGAGTGACAAGAAATGTATTACATGCGGGGCTGTAAGCATCGCTTCATAAAGACACATCAGTTGCAATCCGGCAGGATCATTGTTGTCGATATCGTCACGAGTGCTGCCGATGAACCAGCCAGAGTCATTTGGGATTGATTCCACCGGAGGCAATCGGTTGGCGAACATTGGGATTTCATCAAATTTTCTGCCAACGATCACCGTATTACCCAAGGATGGAATGTCGGGCACCCACCCAAACGATTCTGGAATGTATTTCTGGGCGGCAATGATTCGAAACGCCGGGCCAAGGTTAATGGTCCACTCAATCGGCATCCCTTGAAAATCGGGGGCGAGCAATCGAAGCACTCGTGATTCGACAGAGCAATTCAGAAATGTGTAACCATACTGAAGCATTTGACCGTCGACGAATCTGGCACCTTCGCTGATGTAGTTGGCAAGCCATTCCGTGAAGTCCTCCACAATGAACTCGGGCGTGGAATCATCGGTGTCAAAAATGAATTCGTCGATCAATTCGGAATCGACTGGTCGTCTTAATGTCGGCACGATTTGACCTCGTCAGATGTCTTTATCTGCTTATTAAACAAAATCGGGTTGTTACCGTGATACCAAACATGCGAAGTGGTGGATAACGTACTTGGGATTCATGGAAAGATTTGTTGGCGAAGGGAATCGCGATATGAAGCGGAGGTCATCGAGACTTCGCTGATCGCCGACCACAAACACTTTGATGCACTCGTAGCGACCAGCCAAGGTCAAGACCGATGATCGGAACCCTCTGCTTCATCAAAGGGGCGAGCGATGAATCGTTAGTCGCAAAGCGACGCAGGTATACAGCCCGGCGGCTTCAGCCCCGGGGCCGTGATCCCGCGCAATCCAATATAAGCCCTGAGAAGGGCGCAGGTGATTCGTCGATCATCGGCGTCGCACGTGGGACTGGTGTGAGTCGTTCACCTGCGTCCCGTTGGGACTTCGTGACGGAATGCGTTCCGTGTTTCCAGGGGTTGAAACCCCTGGCTGTATTCCTGCGTCGCTTCGCAACTTAAGATTCACCCTCAATCTCATAGTGTTTCAATTCATTCCTCAAGCAGGTGCGGATCTTTCTTGATCAGTCGATCTCTTGCGACCGGTTCGTGTCCCGAAATTGTCGTGAGAGCCCGTAGCGTTATCGGGGTGATCGACGAATGCAGCCGAATACCACCACAAACGTCGTGAAAGCAGACTGCAGGGCCTTTGGGATGAGGGCTGGAAATACTCGGCCGGATCGGGTCGTTAAGTTGAAAGCTCATGGTCTCGAAAAACAGGTCACGCGGTTCCATCCAGTGAATATCGGAATTGTTGATTTCCGCGATCAGGATTGTGTTCGCGTCACCATCTTCAAAATCCACGGTGCGCGTCGATTGTGAACCCGGAAAGGCCGTATTGGAACCAGCGATCACGACATAATTTGTGAAGAGAGACTGGCCAGGATCAGGACAACCGGGACAACAGTACTGACGACGAGGGTGGTCGTATTGCAACTGAGAATTGTGGGGACTGTTCCAGGGTTCGTCGAACCGGTATTTCTTATAGAGATCGTTACCATCCATAAACGGCAGGATGAGAACTCGCCAGCTATGCATCGGTTTTCCATTCACATCAGCAACATAGGCAGGCGGCAAACAACCATAAACTTCCTGATAGTTGGAGAGAGCCAGATTCAACTGACAGAAATGACCCCGGCAAGCCGTTTGACGAGCCGCTTCCCGAGCATCCCTCACCGCCATGACGAACTTTCCCGCCAGCCCAATCGATAATATCGTCAGCCCAGAAATGACCAGCCATCGTTTTTGTCGCATCGGAAATCCCCCGCGAATCATGAGCGGCCTTGAGGCATTTAAGTTCTACGAAATCCCATCGCCCCTGCAGCGGAGATTAACGGGCCTTTGCACCAGCATGAGTCATCATCGCTCGATACGATCTAAATTCCCATCGTAAAAGTCCGTTAACCACGTTCGCAGGGTCTGTCGGATCGCATTTACCTGCCCGGAGTTGATTAATTCTGCCTTTAACCAAGCAAGATACTTTTTAATCAGGAACCTATACCCGCGCACTGGCGAATAAAAGGTCCTCGCTTTACGCTTTTGGATATCGCCGATGAATGCGCTACTGGACTAAACTCAAAAAGATTTTCCGCATGATTTCTCGTGTAACAATTGTCTCGCTGCTCGTCGGCGTTTGCCTCTTGACTTGCTCACATGACTTCAATGTCCAGGCTCAAACTCAGGTTGAGAATTCTGCGGCACCGATGCCACCTGCCGAAGCGGCTCGTACGATGGAGGTTCCTGATGGATTCCGCGTGACGCTGTTTGCCGGTGAGCCTGATGTGCAGCAGCCGATCGGTTTTTGTATCGATGACCGTGGCCGACTGTGGGTGGCGGAAGCCTATAACTATCCATTCAAAAACCGTCCGCCAGTCGATCGGATTATCATCCTCGAAGATACCGACGGTGACGGAAAGTTTGATAACCGCACGGTGTTTTGTGAGGGACTGACATACGTCACCGGGATCGAAGTTGGGTTTGGTGGTGTCTGGGTGATGTCACCTCCGAATTTCTATTTCATCCCTGATAAGAATGGCGACGACAAGCCGGACGCTGAACCCGTGGTGCTGCTCGACGGGTTTGGCATTCATGCCAATTCTCATAACCTGGCCAATGGGTTTGCCTGGGGTCCCGACGGATGGCTGTATGGAACGCATGGCCGGACGAACTGGTCGATGATCGGCAAACCTGGGGCACCCGAGTCCGAGCGAACTCGATTCGACGGCGGAGTCTATCGTTATCATCCGGTTCGACATGTGTGGGAACCGTTTGCCGACGGAACGACGAACCCGTGGGGGATTGACTGGGACGATTATGGTCAGGGGTTTGTTTGCAACTGTGTCGACCCTCATCTGTTTCATGTGATTCAAGGGGCACACTACGAGCCGTGGCGAAATCGCGAATCGAGTCGGTTTGCTTATGAACGGATCGCCACGATCGCTGACCACTTTCATTTCGCAGGAACGAAGAGTGTTATGGGCGGCACGAAAACGGACGAAGAAGACGAAGCGGGTGGTGGTCATGCTCACTGCGGTACGATGGTCTATCTAGGGGATTCGTGGCCGGAGAAGTATCGCAACACAGTCTTCATGCACAACCTGCACGGGCATCGGATTAATAACGACATTCTGCGACGAGTCGGCTCGGGATATACCGCATCGCATGGTCATGATCTGCTGCGAGCTAAAGACACGTGGTACATGGGAGTCACCTTGCAATATGGCCCGGATGGATCGGTCTTTTCCAGTGACTGGAACGATACGGGTGAATGCCACAGCATGGTGAATACTCAGCGGGGCACCGGTCGGATCTTCAAGATTTCGTATGGGGAAACGAAGGCCCAGAAGGTCGATTTGAAGCAACTGTCGAATCAAGAGCTGGTCGGGTTGCAATCGCACCGCAACGACTGGTTTGTTCGTCACGCTCGTCGCCTGCTTCAGGAACGGGCGACACTCGGTCAGGACATGACCGAGACGGCCACTGAATTGAAACGGTTGCTAGTGAGCAATCCGACGGAACAGTCGGTTGCCAGACGACTCCGATGGATCTGGGCTTTGAACGCAATCGGATCCGCGGACGCCAAATTTTTGGTGAGCCTCTTAGACGATCCTTCGGAGTATGTGCGGGCGTGGTCGATTCGGTTACTGAGTGACAAGACGGAAGAATTTCTGCTGGTGCAGGATCGATTGAATGACATGGCTCGCAGCGATTCATCTGCGTTTGTCGGTCTGCATCTGGCGAGCGCCTTACAGCGGTTGCCACTTCAAAACCGATGGTCGCTGGCTGCGGGGTTGTCTTCGCGAGCAGTATTTCAGGACGATGCAAATATTCCGCTGATGGTCTGGTACGGGATCGAACCGCTGGTGCATGAGAATTTATCCCGATTTGTTGAACTGGCGATCGGCGCCAAAATTCCCTTGGTGCGCAAACTGGTCAGCCGTCGGGTTGCTGCGATGTCCGACAACCGCGAGGGAATGAAACTGCTGGTTGACGCGTTAGCAAACGAAGAATCAACCGATCGACAACGAAAATTCCTCGAAGGAATCTTGCAAGGGCTTGAGGGGACGCGAAGCGTGCCGATGCCTGACTTGTGGTCAACGGTCTCAACCCGACTGCGCGAGTCGACGGACGAATCCGTCCGTGAACAGGCGGTCCGGCTGTCTTTGATTTTCAATGATCCAGCGGCCATTAAATCACTGGTTGAGCTTTCGACAGACAACAAAGCCAAACCGACGGATCGGCAACGAGCGATTTCCGCACTGGTGTCGAAACATGTTGACGGGTTCGACTCGCAGCTGATCAGTCTGATTCGCGATCCCGCGACACAAAGTACGGCTCTAAGGGGACTCGCGGAATACAATCATCCTCAAACGGTCGCTGCGATTCTGGATCTGTTTCCCAAAGCGGATGCGTCAGCACGTCAGGATGCGATTCAGACCTTGGCGGCTCGTCCGGCTTGGGCCAAATCGCTGCTTGATGCGGTCGAAGCGGAGCGAATTCCCCGAACCGAACTGACGGCATTCACGGCCCGGCAAATCAATAGTCTGGGGGATAAACAGCTTTCGGCCCGGGTCGAAAAGCTGTGGGGCCAGATTCGTGAAACTTCCAAGGACAAAGCACGATTAATTGCCGGCCTGAAACAGCGGCTGACCTTCGACACGATAAAGACCGGAGACCGACACAATGGTCGTACGATCTTTGCGAAGACCTGTGCCAATTGCCATCGACTGTTCGATGCGGGAACGCCGATCGGTCCCGATCTGACCGGCGCGCAACGAACGAACATTGATTACTTGCTGCTCAATCTAATCGACCCGAGCGCCTCGATTTCCAAAGATTTTCAGATGCAGGTGATCGAAAAAACGGACGGACGAATCATTACCGGACTGGTCATCGCCGAAAGTGAAAACGCGATCACGATTCAGACGGCCAACGAAAAGGTCGCCGTTCCACTGAAAGAAATCGAACACCGAGTCGCCTCGGGAGTTTCCATGATGCCGGAAGGCTTGTTGCAACGTCTGAAACCGGATGAAGTTCGTGATCTTTTCGCTTATTTGACCGGATCAACCCAGGTAGCCCCGCGCGAGGAAACGCGGTGAAACAAGAAGGTTTCATATAAAATATTGGAGCAAATTATTCTTCAAGGACTCAACAATTTTATTATCTCTACAGTCAGTAAGTGGTTGTCGAATTCCCGTCCACGAACGAGTATCCACAAAACTATTTGAGTAAGGTATAATAAGGAGTCGCCGAAACTCGATTGGAGACAATGATGACGATGGCAACACTGGAAATTACGATTGATGGCACCATCAAACCGGATGGTTCGATCGAGTTAAATCAACCATCAAGTTTGCCGCCTGGTCCTGTACAAATCACGTTGCGAAGAATTCCAATAACATTACCCACAGAAGAAATTCGCCGACCTGACGGCCCGTGGTCTGACGAGAATATCACAGTGCCATTTGATCTGCCGCGACTGGGAGAATCACGTCCCGTCCGCACACGGCCTGGCACACTTCGACTTCCCGATTCCATCATCGGCGAAAAAAGTTTCGAATAATGATCTACCTGAATGTGACACCGGATTCGCCTCTTTCACAAGGCGATATTATTGACTGCTGCCCCATATTGGTTTGGGAGGATCTCTCAACCGAAAGTACAGCACTTGATCCGGTTGAACTGAAGCTACGAGTGATCGTCGTGACGCAAGCATGTGACCTCGCCCAATCCCGGGCCACTCGAGTCGTCGTCGCCGTTGTTCATTCAGCACAGACGCTTGTGGACCAAGGTGTTCTGAAGGGGAAGGCGATTACCGATCAAATTCGTTCTCATCGTGTTTACGGATGGTACTTTTTACCCTCCGGGCCGGTTCCTGAATCCATCGTTGATCTTCGCGATTTACATACGGTACCTCGATCACTACTCGAACGATTGATCACTCAAGGGAACTGAATCTGCCAAATCGCGACTCCGTACCGCGAGCATCTCGCACAACACTTTGCAATAACCTATTCGCGCATCGGACTGCATGAACAGTATGAAACCGAGTCAAACAATTGACGGGAATTCCGCAGGGGCCACGCGATGTCCAGCGAGGAGTTCTTAGTTGAACTCATCTCAGAGGAAGTAAAAGAGTAAGGCATGGCTCGCGATTCTGGTGTTAGTTTATGCACCAACAGGCAACCGGGCCTGTGCAAGGGCGATTCTATCGATATTACCTACTTTCCTTTACCAAGGAATGTCCTGATCGATTCGTAGATCCCTTCCTTGTCTTTGATGTGTGAGAGGATCAGGTTTTCGTAGTTGTCGACGAATTTTCTCAGTTCGCGGATGTAGTCGCCTGAGCCATAGGGGCTTTCCACCTGGCCGTAGCAGAAGAGATTGCAGACAGTCAGGAAGTCGTCCTGAAGGATCTTTAGACAGCTATTGTTGTCTTCGCCCCAGTTGTCACCGTCCGAGAACTGGAAGATATAGATGTTCCAGTCGGCTGGCGGAAAGTCTCGTTCGATGATCTTTTTGCATTCGACGTACGCGGACGAAATGCGAGTCCCGCCGCTCTCGCGAACGCGATAGAACGTGTCCTCGTCGACCTCGTGAGCGACGGCGTCGTGAACGACATAACGACGTTGGAGGCCGTCGTATTGGCTTTTTAACCAGGTGTCGATCCAGAACGATTCGGTTCGAACGATATCTTTCTGGTCGTCAGTCATCGAACCTGACACGTCCATGATATAGATCACCGCTGCGTTGGCATGAGGCAACGGGACTTCGGTCCATGAACGGAACCGTTCGTCTTCACGAGTTGGGACGACGATCGGTCGGCTCGGGTCATATTCACTGGAAGAGATCAGCCGCCGCAACGCTCGTTTGTAAGTCCGTTTGAAGTGCCGTAACGAATCAGGGCCGGTTTGACGGATGCTGTTGTATTTGGTCTTAACGGCTTTGATCGTATCCTGGCCCTTGGGCTTGATGGCTGGAAGCTGCAATTCATCACCCAGCATTTGAGCCAGTTCTTCAATCGTCAATTCCGCTTCGCGGATGTGCTGGCCCTTTTGATCTCCTGGCTGGCCCTGCCCATCGCCGTCGTCTTCCCCTTTACCGATTGGTTGACCTGGGTCACCTTCACCTTGACCGACGCCGCCAGACCCTTTTTGACCGTGTCGAAAATGAGGAATCTCGATGTTCGGGACGGGGATGCTAACCGTCTCGCGTCCTTTACGGCCGAGAATTTCTCCGTGCGTGATGTACTTTTTCAGGCCCTGTCGGACCTTTCCCCGGACGATTTCTTTGAATCGCTGGTTGTCCCGGTCAATGGAGCGTGTCATGGCTGTGTTCTTTCCAATACGTCGCTACCGCATCGTCATACTCTAAAAGTCGTGTGCCAACGGATGACCGTCTTCAGTCACCCAGTGCTCTTCGATTGCTTTATTACACGCGAAGACACTGCGTCGGAGAAGACTCCGATGCAGTGGCACAGAACCTGAACTTTCGTCGTTGATGAACGACTAGTCTCGCTTTGCGTCTCCTCGGGCAAAAATGCTGGCGACGTACTGCAAGACGTCGGTCGCTGATTCGTCGTTATATCCAAAGTTCTTGATCAGTCGGCCTTTGACGACGTCGATCTTTTCCTGCGTATCCTTATCGACGACATTCGAGACCAGGCTGGTCAGCTTGATCGTATCTTTCTGATCTTCGAACAGTTTCATTTCCAGAGCCTTATGCAACCGCTCGTTCGTTTTGTAATCGAACTTCTTGCCGTCGAGTGACAAGGCCCCGATGTAATTCATGATCTCGCGGCGGAAATCATCTTTGCGAGTCTCAGGGATATCGATTCGTTCTTCGATCGAACGCATCAGGCGTTCGTCCGGCTGTTCGTCCTGTCCGGTGAACTTGTTTCGCACCTTTTCACGCTGCGTATAGGCTTTGACATTGTCGATGTAGTTCGAACAAAGTCTCATTAGCGCTTCTTCGTCAGCAGCAATCGCTCGCTGCACTTCGTTCTTGACGACATCGGTGTACTCGTCCTTCACCACCGAGATCAGACGACGATAGCCTTCTCGCGTTTCTTCGTTCGGGATCAGCGAGTGATGTTGCAGGCCGTATTCCAGTTCATTGAGGACCATGAACGGGTTAATACACGTGGCCTCGGTATTGTTGACCAGTGCGTTCGAGATCTTGTCTTGAACATACCGGGGAGAAATTCCCTGCAGGCCTTCGTGCTTAGCCTCTTTTCTGAGTTGCTCGATATTTTCTGTCGTGAAACCCGGCAGCGTTTTGCCGTTATAGAGCTTCAACTTCTGCAGCACGGTCAGTCCGTGATGTTTCGGTTCTTCGAGTCGGGTTAGCACGGCCCACGTTGCGGCGACTTCCAGCGTATGCGGGGCGATATGCTTTCCACGGACGCGACGATCGTTGTAATCCTTTTCGTAAATTCGCAGTTCGTGTCCCAACTTGGTCACGTACGGAATATCGATCTTCACCGTACGGTCACGTAACGCTTCCATGAATTCGTTTGATTGCAGCTTGCGGAATTCCGGTTCGTTTGTGTGGCCGATGATGACGGTATCGATATCCGTCTGAGCGAACTTCTTCGGCTTGATCTTGTGCTCTTGCGAGGCACCGAGCAGGTCGTAAAGGAACGCCACGTCCAGCTTCAGCACTTCGATGAATTCGATCATGCCTCGGTTAGACACGTTGAACTCACCGTCGAAGTTGAAGGCACGAGGATCGGATTCCGAACCGTACTCGGCGATCTTGCGGTAGTTGATGTCACCGGTCAGTTCAGTGCTGTCCTGGTTCTTTTCATCCTTGGGTTGGAACGTCCCGATCCCGATGCGGTCCTGTTCCGAGAGGAAGAACCGTCTGACGACGACGCTTTGCAAGACCTTGGTCCAGTCCCCATTACATTTCTCAAGCCGTTCTTTGAAGACAAAGCGGCTGAGCGGACAGACGTCGCCGGTGATCTCGACAGTAAATTGCTTGTTTCGATCACGGCCTTCGTTGAGAGACGCGCAGACTTCTTCTCGGCAGGCATGCGGGATCAATTGCAGGGGCTCACTGTTCATCGGGTCCCACGTGATCGATCCGTCATCTTCTTTCCAGCCGAACGTGTAGAGTGCCCCTTCGGGTTTTCGGCTGTATCGCTGAAGTCCCTTTTTCAGAAGCCTGGCGATCGTGCTTTTTGAACTTCCCACGGGTCCGTGCAGCAGCAGCACGCGGCGTTCGCTGCCGTACTTGAGTGCCGCCGACCGGAAGACGTGGACAAGCTGCGTCAGCGGTTCAGTCAGGCCAAAGATGGCATCTTCGCCGCCCGTGTCTGGATCGTCGAAGAACTTGTATCTCAGCAATCCGTCACGACGACCTTCGTCCACCGGATAGGTGCCGTAGGTCATGATCATATCGTACATCCGCTGATGAGCCGACCGGGTCACCTCGGGTGTCTTTCTCACCAGATCGAGATACTCGTCGAACGTCCCTTGCCAGTGTTCCTGCCGATATGCATCCGCGTTCTGACGCGAAGAAAACTGTTGCAGTAAACTTTGCCCAGTAGCCATGTGACCGATCCTTGTGTCAAATGTCGATCGTGAAATGCACCATGCAATGAGCTCATGGTCGTGATTCACGCTCGCGACTGGAAGGCAATCTTTGGCACGTTTCGCAACGCCGTCTTGGCGTCCTCCCCGTGCGAGCCGTCAGATGACCGCCCAGTCCTTACGATTCAGAAAGTGGTAAAGAACAGCCAATTCATGTCGCTGCGGGCACCAGGTGCACCGAGGCGATCTCTGCAAGAACCTTTGACTTCACGGTCAATCAGTTCCCAACGCCGTCACCATCCGTTCAAAGTTCGACCCGTCTTTCGTATCCAATCATTTCCTCGTGACGGATTTGATGCCGGATTCCCGCTTGACGAACATAAGGAATTATCACAGCCAGACCCGTTCCGGCAAGACCAATGTTCGCAAAGTGGCTACTCTTTCGATAAGCAGACTTCGGTTATTGGAATTGGACAGGGTTCGAGCAGGTTGTTTTTCCCTCGATTTCACTACAATAAAAAAAGTGGCATATGAACTGGCGAAACGTTATTCTTATTTTTCGACGTGAAGTTCTCGATCAATTGCGAGACCGGCGGACCTTGTTCATGGTGGCCGTGTTGCCGATGTTGTTGTACCCGCTGATGGGTATCGGCACGGCACAAATGACGGTTCTGTTTACAGAGCAGCCGCGAACGGTCGTGATCCTGGGTGCGGCGGATCTGCCTTCTCCATCTCTTCTGGAAGGGGATCGTTTTGCAGCGAAGTGGTTCCGTTCGACATCAGATGTCGAAAAACTGATCGTCCTTGCGGATCTTGTTGAACCGAAAGATCAGCGACTGTCGGATTCGAATCGACGCACTGCGGCTGAAGAACAACTCGTTGAGATCGCCAGGCAGCTACAGAATCTTGTGCGGCAGCGTCAGGACTTGGAAGTTGCGATTGCTTCTGCAAAGCAGAGCAATGCGGCAACTGAGGTCGCTGAGCTAGAGATGTCACTCAAGAGTTTGAACTCGCGATTAATGAAGCAGTTCGAACGGAGCGGGATTCAGGTCCTGGTGATCATTCCCCCTAACTTTAGCGGTGATGTTGCCCGGCGACAAACTGATCTGACCGAACGACGACCAAGTAATGAAATTACTGAAACCATTGTTCGCCCACTGATCGTTCAAAACAGTGCGGACGAAAAATCGACCATTGCATATCGCCGCGTGATCGAGGTCATTCGAGCGTGGGAAGATTCAATTCTGAAGGAACAGCTTCGGCAAAGTCACCTTCCCGAGACACTGACGTCGCCGATCAACGCCGCAGAACTGGACTTGGCCGAACGCGAAAACGTTTCTGCAAACGTCTGGTCCAAAGCGTTTCCAGCAATGTTAGTCCTCATGTCGCTGATGGGTGCGTTTTACCCCGCTGTCGACTTGTGCGCCGGAGAAAAAGAACGGGGGACGATGGAGACGTTGCTCATCTGTCCGGCGACTCGAACCGAAATTGTGCTCGGTAAATTCTTCACGGTCTTGCTGTTCAGCATGACGACGGCCCTGCTGAATCTGGTCAGTATCGGGATTACGGGAAAATACATCGCGTCGTTGGCGATGGGGCAGGCCACGTCGCGGCTGGGGGACTTGACGATGCCTCCGTTAATATCCTTGGCCTGGGTGATCGTGATTCTCGTCCCACTGTCGACGTTATTCAGTGCGTTGTGCCTGGCTCTGGCAACCTTCGCACGCAGCAGTAAAGAAGGCCAGTATTATTTGTCACCACTTCTGATTGTATCGCTCGGCCTGACGATGTTTTGCCTGGCTCCCGGTACCGAGATGCAGCCGGTCTATAGCGTTTTGCCTGTGATTGGTCCGGGTCTGCTGCTGAAGGGTTTGCTGAAGGCGAACGGTCCTGATGTGGCGATGCTTGCCTATGTGATTCCTGTCATGATGACTTCGATTGGTTACAGCCTGCTGGCACTCTGGTGGGCTGTCGAACAATTCAGCAGTGAAGAGGTGTTGTTTTGCGAGTCCGAGCAATTCGACTTGCGACTTTGGCTCAAGCACCTGTTTCGGGATAAAGGGCCGTTACCGACGTTTGCTGAAGCCTTATTCTGTTTTTTGTTGATGTATCTGTTGCAGTTCGCATCCTGGATGCCGTTTCAGGCCGCGATTCAGAATACATCCAGGTCGGACCAGGGGTTGCTTCAGATCAAGTTACTGATCCTTCAACAAATTGCGCTAATGGCTGGGCCTGCGGTACTAATGGGAGTTTTTCTGACCTCCAGCCTGCGCCGAACATTCTCGTTGCGTTGGCCGGGGTTGCAACGACTTTTGTTTGCCATCTTATTGCCCTTTGCGCTGCAGCCTCTGGCGTTCGAATTGTTAGTCCGACTGCAATCGTTATTCCCTCCTTCACCTCAGGGGGTTGCTGAACTGATGCAGCAATTAAAAACGAGCAGTCTTTGGCTGATGATCCTGGCCTTCGCGGTGATACCGGCCATTTGCGAAGAGATTGCATTCCGAGGTTTTTTATTGTCAGGGTTTCGTCAGTCAGGGCGAATCACGTTAGCTGTTCTGCTTTCGAGCTTTACATTTGGCATCATCCATATGATTCCGCAGCAAGTCTTCAATGCGATGCTGCTGGGAATCGTTCTGGGTGCAATGTGTGTTCGAACCGGCAGTCTGTTTCCGGGCATCGTCTACCACTTCCTGCATAATTCGTTAAGTGTGCTTCACGATCGATTTGGTAAAGATATTCCAACTGATCAGGCCTGGAGCTATCTCTTTCGCTACGAAGAGAGCACGCTGCGATACCAGCCCGTCATGCTCGGTCTGATGTTGTTGGCTGCCGCCGGACTGCTTTATGGTTTGCTGCGACCCGGGACGAATTCCCACGATGAACAACCGCTTGATGCGGCATTCGATTCGAGTGGACTGTCGACGATGCAAATTCCTGAATGCGAAACTCCGAAAGAATCGCCCGGCACGTGTCCGAGCTGCAAGCGTCGTTTCATCTGCGATATTGCCAACGGCTGTGCCAGTTGCTGGTGTATGAGCTTGCCAGCAGTGTTGCCGGCCAGCGAGGACGCCAAATGTCTTTGTCAGGAATGCCTGGAGAAAGCGATTGCGTCACGTAGCAGCGGCTTCCAGCCCCCCGGCACAGCCGGTTAATGCGCGTCGGAGGATGGGTTTAGCATAGCATCATCGTTCGCGCGTTGTTCGGGAGGGCGACAGGCTTCCCGCCGCTGCTTCATCAGGACTTCAATTTCTGCGATCGCGGCGGACAATTTGACGACGGATGCAGAGGCAAGCCTAATCACGGCATAGTGTGCGACTTTAGCGCGGGTGGCGTGATGTTCTGGGGTCCCAATCAACGCGCGAACGCGATTTCACCATTCGGCAGCTAATCAACGCGCGAACGATTATCCTATTCTAAACCCATCATCCGACGCGCACAAACCGGCTGTGCCGGCTATTGGCCGATTTGGGCTTCGCTGCGAAGTTGTCGTGCTCGGGCACGAAGTTCTTCGTCTGGGATGATTTGCTTGGGTTGCAGGTCGAAATTGAAGACTCGGCGATCCGTGATTCGTTTTGGCGAAAAGTTATCGGCGAAGAATTCAATCACCGGCCACTGATACCAAGGTGCGGGAATCGTGACGAGATCCGTTTTGGTTTCGAAACCATCCTTAATCAGAGTGACCTGGCGCGTGCCGTACCAGATGAAGTCAGCCGAGGCAGGGGTGTATCCGATTTCGCGTCCGTCAAGTAATGTCATCGCTCCTGGCGGATTGGAAACGATCGTCATCCGCCGACTCACGCAACCGACGGACGAAAATGACAGGACGGCCAGCACGGCCAGAAGGCCATGTCGAAGCCAGACCCGACTTATTCGCCGTGATTGAACGTAACTCGTGATGAGCTGACGCAAAGGAGACTCCTTAAGAATTGATCGACGGGGTACGGAGTATAGAATCCGACGGAAAATGAGCCAAGACCAGTTGCAAGTGACGATTCTTGAACGGTTTCAGGAGAATTTGCGTCGTGGGAAAATGGGAGGAAATTGCGTTGAGATTTTAGTTTTCGTTGTTTAGCAACCTTTTCTGATATACTTGTTGACGATCTGGCGATGGATGTTCAGCCAACCAAAACAGCGGGCCGAATTTGGTGAAAGGCTCGAAAGTGGATTTCTGGGCACAACTGAAACGCTGGTATTTCCATTCGAAAATTGGCAAGCGAGGTCGAAGGACTCGCTCATTCATCTCGAATGAACCGAGTGCGGTTTCCATTGAGCGATTGGAAAAACGGATCGCTCTGACGAATGTGACTGCGTACGAAGAGTATTTCCTGGCGTTGATTAATCGAGCTCGGCAAGATCCCGTTGCTGAAGCGACACGTCTGGGGACAACCCTTAACGAAGGTCTCCCCGCAGGAACTCTGGCTCCTGGTGCTCGTCAGCCACTGGCACTGAACGACGATCTGCAAGCTTCGATCGAAGGTCATATTGCTGACGAACTGGCCAACAATTATTTCTCTCACACTGGCTCAAACGGTTCCACGCCCGTACAGCGAATTAACGCTTCCGGGTATACCGGTTGGACAGAAGTTGGCGAGAATATCGCTCTTGAATACACAACGGGAGCCATCAACCTGCTTCAGTTCGTCACCGACGAGTACCAGAATCTATTCATCGACACGAGCGAAGCTGGTCGAGGCCATCGGGTGAACATTGTCGATGGCAACTTTGCCGAAGTCGGATCGGCGGTTCAATCAGGTCTCTACACCGGTGACAATGCAGTCGATACTGGCAACGATTTTGGTGTGCGACCTGGAAATTCATTCCTGACAGGTCTTGTGTTCACTGATTCGGTGAGCGCCAACAATTTCTATGACGTTGGTGAAGGGATCGGTGGTGCATCAATCGATATCACTGGGGCGGGAACGTATCACACGACGTCGAATTCTGCGGGTGGCTACCAGATCGCGCTTCCGCCGGGAACGTACACAGTCACGTTTTCGGGGACGGGAATCAGTTCGCCGATCATTAAGAATTTCACGATCGGATCACAAAACGTCGAAGTCGACGCCAATACTCGAACAAATGTCCCTCCCCTCTTATACGGGATCGAATCGACTCCGCTGAGTGCCATTGGTCCCTTATCGACACCCGTGACATCGACACTTGCCGTCTACGACAAGAACCTTAACACGTGGACGTCAGCCACGATTTCGATCACAGGCAATTATCAGAGCAACCAGGATGTTCTGGCCTTTGCGAACACGCCAAATATCACAAGCTCTTGGAACTCGACGACGGGAACATTGACACTGACCGGAACCGACACGGTTTCAAATTACCGGGTCGCGCTGCGCAATGTCATGTACCACAACACGAGTGCCTCACCGAACATGTCGTTGACCCGGACGATCAGTTTTCAGGCGAACAATGGCCAGCAGCTTTCCAATATCGTGACTCGCGATCTGACAGATCGAACAGGTGCGACGCCAAGCATCACGGGGTTCACGTCACCGCTGACGTACGTGGAAAAGGCCGCTGCTGTCACGATCGCTCCGAGTTTGGTTGTGACTCATCCCGATAGTCTGAGCATTGCCAGTGCGACGGTCACGTTTGTGAACTGGCAGGGTGGCGATCGCCTGGATTTCTCGAATACTTTCGCCTTGCAGCATACTTTCACTGAGGATCTTGTGGCGAAGACTGCTGTTTTAACTTTGACGGGTACAGACACGGTTGCACACTATCAGACAGAACTTCGTTCGGTCATCTTCTGGTGCCTTGCGGGTAATCCCATAACCTGGTTACCACAAGTTGCGACGTTTACCGTCACGGATATTCTGTCGCACAGCGCTTCGGGGACTCAAAGTATTCGTATTAATCCCATCGCGAACAGTGCGCCACCCGTGGTCTCCGGGGTCGGTAGCACGCTGACATACTTTCAAGGCTCCGCACCGCTCACCGTCACCCCGAACGTGGTTGTTTCGCAACCGGCGGGTTTAAACCTCTACAGCGCCACAGTCGCGTTCGCTAGTTGGCAGGACGGCGATCGTCTTGATTTCTATAACAGCTATGCGTTTCAGCATACATTCGTTGAAGACCTTGTCGGCCACACGGCCATTTTGACTTTGACCGGCTTTGATACGGCGGCTCACTATCAGACGGTCCTCCGATCAATCGTGTTTTACGCAGTTGCCGGGACAGTGAATCCGATCACTCGCGTGGCAACGATCACCGTTAACGACATTTATGCAAACAGCGGGTCGGGGACGCAAAATGTCTCGGTCAGTGGAATCGATGCGCCGCCGTTGGTGCTCGTGAATGATTCAACGGCGCTGACCTACAAAATGAATAATCCTGCGATTGCGATTTTTGGCAACGCGCTTGTCAGTGACCCTGACAGTAATAATCTGACAAGTTTGTCTGTGCAGATTACGTCTGGATACCAGAACAATTCCAGCAGTCACGATTTGCTTTCGTTTACCAATGCCTACGGGATCGTCGGTTCGTTCAACGCAACCACGGGGACGCTGACGTTCACGGGGGCAAGCTACGTCGGTTACTACCGCGAGGTGCTGCGATTGGTGACATTCAGCACGTCA
>CAIVEI010000167.1 GCA_903904835.1 uncultured Schlesneria sp.
TCCACCTGTGCATGCGTCTCGGTGAAATGTATTGTTGGGTAAGCCGGATGCGGGAAATCTGCCAGTCCGGTTTGAAGAGGGGGGAGGCGGCTATCGCTCCTCCCCTACTCTACTGGTCAAAAATTTTTACCTATCGCAAATTGATCAGCACATCACTCAAAGTCATGATTGCTTTTGGTGTTTCTGGTCTAAGCAGCTCGCGTGTCGCGCCGAATCTGACGTGGTGAAGATTGATTTAACGACGACGAACACCCTCTCCGTTCAGGAGCATGATTTCTGTGCGAGTTTTTGTTTCAGAATTTCTCGTTGGTGGAGCGTCATCAGGATCGGCGGTGTCGACATCAATGCGTTACGAGGGCCTGGCAATGCTTCAGGCCGTCACGGAAGATATTGCAAGGTTGCCCGGAGTTTCTGTCGTGACAACGCTCGAGTCAGAGGTTCTCTTTTCGCCGAACATTGAAGTCATCCGAGTCGATAACCCGTTTGATGAATTCGATTTATTTCAACGATTGCTTAGTGAAGTCGATGCCGTTCTCGTGATCGCACCGGAAACAGACGGAGTGCTTGCGGAGCGATGTCGGCAGGTCGCCGCTGCCAACGTCACTTCCTGGAATTGTTCTGTCGCGGCGATTGAACTTTGCGGGGACAAACTGCGGCTGGCCCATCATCTGGCGGCTCATGGGATACCAACTCTTTCGACGAAGCTCGTCGATCTCGATCAACCACCAGACACGCAGTCATTTCCGGTTGTGCTAAAGCCACGCGACGGGGCAGGGTCCTGCCTGACGTTTCTGGTCAACAATTGCCAGCACTGGGAGCATGCCTCTCAGTCGTTTCGCGACGCTGGGGCCTCGTCCGAGTGTCTTTCTCAGCCGTTTATCATGGGCCGCCCGTTGTCGGTTGGCGTTAATATCAGTCTTGATTGTCAGCGGATCGAATGTCTGCCGGTTGGCGAGCAACGTCTCTCAACGGACGGCCGGTTTCAATACCTTGGGGGAGCGATTCCGGCCAACATCTCGACCAAGGGACAAGCCGCCATTCATGATCTTGTCGTCGCAACGTGCCGTTCGATCGAAGGACTGGCGGGTTATGTCGGGTTCGATCTGTTGCTGACGGACGATCAGTCGCCAGTCATCGTCGAGATTAATCCTCGTCTCACGACGTCCTATATCGGCTATCGACAACTGTACGCGGACGCGATCCCGATGCGGTGGTTATCATCGGCTGACAAGAGACCATTGACCGTATGTCGCGCAGAACCGGTCGAGTTTGTACCGATGCCAGCAGACGTCGTCATACAACAGGCAAATCCCACGAGTTCGTGAGGGTTCACGTTGTTTGCGTGGCGGTATGTGCTTTCCGCAAACCGAATAACGATCGAAGCCGGCAGACTTGAATGGTGGTCGTGACCAAAGTACGACAGATCCAGATACATCTCAATTCCACTCGAAGGATCAGGCATGCTTAACCGGCGTTCGTTTCTTGGTACTGTTGGAGCTGGAATTGTCGGGGTTAATCAGCTTGCATCTGCGATCGAACCCGCTGCATCCCCTCGAAAACGGCTGGCGGTCATCACCACCGAATGGAAGTATCACACGCATGCCTGGCACATGCCGGAGCGGTTCCTTCACGGATATCCGATCAAAGGTAAGTGGCATCGGCCAACGCTTGATATCGTTGCGGCGTATGTCGATCAGCACCCTGATGGGGATCTCAGCCGTAGCCGTGCCGACGAATTCGGATTTAAAATCTATCCGACCATCGCCGAGACCTTACGTTGCGGCGGTGATCGACTGGCTGTCGATGCGGTGCTGATCATTGGCGAACATGGGACATATCCCAAGTCTGAATTCGAACAGACGAAATACCCACGTTATGAATTCTTCAAACAGGTCACAGACGTGTATCGCAAAGATGGAAAGTCATTGCCCGTCTTCAACGATAAGCATCTGTCGTGGAAATGGGATTGGGCGAAAGAGATGGTTGATCTTTCTCGCGAGTTGAACTTTGCGTTCGGTGCTGGATCGTCACTTCCAGTCACTTGGCGCATGCCCGATATCGAGCTTCCTTATGGAGCCGAAGTCGAAGAATTAATGAGTGTCGCGATCGGCAGTATCGACAGTTATGACTTTCATGCGTTGGAAGTGATTCAGTGCATGGCCGAGCGGCGGCGGGGTGGCGAGACGGGTGTTGTTGCGATGCAGGCACTTCGTGGTGATGCCGTCTGGAAAGCGATGGAAGCGGGGAGTTGGGCGAATGGCGGATGGGATTCAAAGCTGTTTGATGCCTGTCTTTCCCGCACTCAGACGCTGGCTCAGCCAGCGACGTTCAGCCACCGATACCCGACGCCGGCACAAATACAGGAATGGGTCAAAGAACCGGTGGCCTATCGGTTTGAATATGCAGATGGTGTCAAAGCGACAATGTTGTTGATGAACGGCCTCGTCGGCGACTTCACGTTTGCCGCTCGCATTAAAGGCCTGGCCGAGCCTCTCTCGACGCTTTTTTATCTTCCACCCGTTCCGAATGTCGTTTACTCGGCCGAATTAATGTCGAAGGCGGAAGAGACTTTCCTGATGGGAAAAGCACCGTACCCGATTGAACGGACGTTGCTGACGACAGGTCTTGTTGAAGCGGGCGTGAGGTCATTGGGGACAGGTCAGAAACGAATCGAAACGCCACATCTGATAATTCGCTATCAGGTCTCGAAAGAGTCAACATACGCTCGGTCGTGAACGCGATCGGCTTATTCGAGCGTCGTGCCGTCCGGCTGAAGGACTCCACTGACCGTCAACGATTCGAGTGGAGTGCCTGTTGACGCAGTCACAGCGACTGCGGCCTGAAGTAATTCGTTGAGCGCATCGAGGTCGGCTCGTTGGTTTTGGAGCAGGCTGTTTCGAGCTTGTAATACTCGCAGGATATCAACTTCACCCGCCTTGAATTGTTCTTCCAGACGTTGAAGCTCGACGGGCAGGGCGGCTTGTGGCGCATCCCCATTTTCGAGCATCAGTTGCCGTGCCCGTTCATAACGATTCGCTGCTGCGATTGCTTCCAGTCGCGCCCGGGTCGCCAGATTATTTGAGGTCACGGCGCGTTGGTTGAGTTCCGCTTCGCGTTGCCTCAACAGTGGAATGCCGCTGTTGTTGACAGGGAGGTCCATCTGACCTTGAAAGCCAAGAAAGACGGTCCCGAAATCGTCTCTGGAGTAGAAAGGTCCGATCTGCACATCAGGAATTCGGTTCGCATTCGCGAGGTTGGTGTTGGCTCGAGCGGTATCAACATCGGCTCGCGCCGCCATGACATCCGGACGAGTCGTCGCCATCTCGGCCAATTGAGACGATTCGGCAGGTCGCCATGTCCACCGGATGATATCGTCGTCAAGTTCCAGTGGCATCTCTGGCGGCAAGCCGAGATGGCGTTTGAGATCGAGTAGCGCTGTCTGCAGATTGGCTTCCGCAATGCGTTGCTGTTGTCGTGTTGAACGGGCATCGAGTCGGACAATTGC
Source organism: uncultured Schlesneria sp. (assembly GCA_903904835.1). Lineage (GTDB taxonomy): Bacteria > Planctomycetota > Planctomycetia > Planctomycetales > Planctomycetaceae > Schlesneria. The sequence goes on from CAIVEI010000167.1 coordinate 3,506, forward strand.
CACATCAGCCGCCGTCGATTGACCTTCTTCCAATTGACGTTTCAAAATCACCAGTAACTGTCGATTGTTTTCGGCGTTAATATTGGCAAGATCACGCAGGCCTCGTTGGTAGACCGCAGCAAAATAGAGTCGCTCGGTCTGAGCGACGTTCAGCAATTCCGCCTGCAAGACGTTCCAGCGGATACTGTTCAAGGCGGCACAGGCGGATTCTTCGCGGTGCTGCTGTTGATGGCCAAGTTGGATCTGCTGCATCAACAGGACATAATGGAAAGTTGACCCTGACCCACCGGAAGTATTCCGTTGATAGGGTGTCGAACGGACTTGGACAAACGGATTGAACGGGTATGTCTGAGCCACTCCGACGGTCGCCGAGCCAACTCCCTCGGCCTGCCGTAACGAGTTGAGATCCGGGTTTTGAGCAAGTGCCGTTTCGACTGCGCTTTGGATCGAAAACCGATTGACAGGAATCGTGGAGACCGGTGCAACAGAAGCGTCATTGATCGCTTCTGCCGAGACTTGCTGAACCGTGTCGAGCTGTGCCTGGACGGTCGCTGAGTCGCGTACATCGTTTGCGGACAATCGATCTGTCTCAGAACCAACGACTGTCCCATCGGCAGATTTTGCCGTCTGAGGAGCGGAAGCCGTCGAGTTCTTACGACTTCGAGTCTCGATGGGGTCAGAGGCAACGCGAATAGAATTTGCGGGACGATGCGCTACGGACGCAGAGCGGCACGCTGGCACAAACGACAGTGCGAGCGTGAGAGCGATTCCCGTCCGGTGAATTCTCATGACGTTCCTTGTCCATCTCTCGCTGTTAGCAAGTCACTGCATCCCTGCAATCCCGCTTTCGTTTTCGACCCGTCAAGATGTGCGAGTCGAGCTTATGCCGGGGGTTGGTCATCGCTTGAACCGGATCATGGTGAATATGCCTGTCGCGATGCTTGGACCCGATGATCCCTTTTTAGGGATGAAGATGAGTTTGCGGAATGCAACGCTCGTGAGAGAAGAAAGCGTGTTGGCAAAAAGCTCCTTTGTAATGGAACTGGAACGTCTTCGACATCTGGCACATGTGGAGCAATATTTGGCAATTGGAAAGCAAGCAACTCGGAATAGCCCTTGAGAACACTCGTCTCAGTCTATTGAGTATGGATAACGTGTTCTTCGGATTCGATCGGATCGTTGATTACGGCACCTGGCGGATGGTCAGTTGCTTCTGGTGCAATCTCAAGTCGCTCAAGGTTTTCCGCTGGAGCTAGTGGCGGGGCGGCAGGCTCGTTTGATGGCAAATCACTATTCAGAGGGGTTTCGAGATTTTTATCTTTTTCTGCCGCAGCATCGGTTCGATCTGACAACGTTGTTCGTGTTTCGTTTGTTGTGATTTCCCGCCAGAGACGAAGCAGGCCTGACGGAAGCGCAGGGGCTTCCCAAGTATCGACGTCACGCAAATATGGCTGATAGTTTTGATCGAATTTCGTTGTGGCAATCGTCCATCGGAACCATTTTCCGCGTCGGCCGATCCAGAAGCGAATCGGCAAGCTACCGGCCTCCCAACCGAGAAGCTGGGGGTATCTGAGATTACTCGGATTATAGCTTGTTCCCATCCCCGGCATCCCCATACCGGGTGGCATTGCGATGTTTTGGGGTGCTACGGATCCCATCATAGACCCGCTCGGTCCGGTTCCGTTCCCATTCAATCGGGGTGAAATTAGCGGAATTGGTGTGGATTCACTGGCGTAAACAGGCAACTTGTCACGCAGAAACTTTTGCTGGGCGACAGGGAGTTTCGAGTCGATTTCCGTCCAAAGGTCGTTCTCCAACTTGACAATCTCGTCGTCAAATTTTTCGATTACCACGGTCGCCGGTAATCCGCCGTCTAAGGAACTTATTGTTCTATGACGAGCTTCAATTTCCAGATATTTGCTGTGAATCCTGGCCAGGATCTGGTTCACGATCAACCGATTTTCAGTCGTCAGTTGGTCCGTTCCGAAGTTTGCATTCAACTTCGGGCCATCGTCTGTGAACTGAACGATCGCTTCGGCTTCAAACGGATCAAGCGTGGCAGCTTCAAGCTCACGAATGACAAGATTTTTGGCTTCATCGTTGGCTTGCTGCTCCAGTTTTTCGGCTCGGAATCGTGCTACCGACGCTTCATATTGTTTTGCAGCAGCCTGTTGTTCCAGCATGCGCCGATGATTGGCCATTTCGGCTGGCATGGATGCTAAAAAACTAATGGTCAACAAGGCCGCCACCGCCGTTGCCAGGAATCCAATCACCATCATGATCCGGCCTATTGCTGCGGTCCACGTTCGACGTGGTTTCTTCACGACAGGCAAGGGCGCCACACGGGGCTGGCTTCGGATCGATTCGACGTCGCATTTGACATCGCTTGCCTGCTGATAACGGCGGTCTGGTTCCTTTTCGAGTGTTCGAAGAACGACGTCGTCGAGGCGCACATCGAGTTGATACTTCTGTGACGGAGGAGCGAACCTGCCAAGCGGAAGCTCACCCGTCAGCAGTTCGTAAAAGACCACTCCCAGCGAAAAGATGTCAGCTCGATGATCGACGCCGCGAGTTCCTTCCATCTGCTCGGGTGCCATATACATCGGTGTTCCCATCACCTGATGAGTTCCCGTCAAGTTTGGAACATCTGGCGAATTGCCGAGCAGCTTTGCCAGGCCGAAGTCGGCAATTTTCACACGGCCTCGTTTATCGATCAGGATATTCTCGGGCTTGATATCACGATGAACAACCCCTTCCTCATGCGCGAATTGCAGGGCGTCGCAGATTTGAGTGACGATTGCTAAGGCATCCTTCGCCGAAATTTGACCGGCTCGAATCGCCTGCCGTAACGTGACCCCATCAATGTATTCCATCAGCAGAAAGTAGACGCTGTCCCGCTGACCAAATTCATAGACTGTCACAATGTGCTGATGACCCAAGAGCGCCAATGCTCGGGCTTCCCGCTGGAATCGTTCGGCAAAGCTGGGGTCATGAGCGACTTCATCGGGCAGAATCTTGAGTGCCGCCCAGCGATCGAGTTCCCGCTGCCGCACCTTATAAACGGCTCCCATGCCCCCTTGACCAAGCAGTTCGATAATTTCCAACTGGGGGAACCGTGGAGCCAGTTCGGCAGGAGCTGGCGGTGTCCAGCTTCGGCGTCGCCCGGACGGACCGCTACTACCGACGCAGTTGCTTCCACTCAGATAGGTGTTCGGAGACAACCCCTGCTGGAGCAGGCATGTTGGACAGACCCCCGGAGGAAAATTTGCTGGAAGATCTGATCCACATCGCGAGCATTTTGTGAAATCGCTCATGGCAACACCTGTCGAAAAAAACATGGCGAAAGAGCACCTATCATAAAGAGAAGATTCTTTTAACAAACGTTACACGAAATTTTTGGATCGAGGTGTCAGTTTTTCTGATTTCGAACAGAAAGCCACGAAAATGGGTGCCACGGTTTTACCGAATTCAGTAAGGCCGTGCTCTTCGGACATGTTTTTGAACTATAAAGACACGGCCTTGTCGAAGACTCCAAAACCGTGGCACCCCACGTTTCGAACGCTATCCGCTCATAAGGCGCAGCCGTATTCCTCAACTCCATTAGGCCGTTTCATCAGACGAGGGCTACACGAGACCGTTTTTGGCGATACACTGATGCCAACACTGTCTTGCACACTTCTGGAGCTCACATGGCTCGTCCGTCATCAATCGTCCATCGTCGCTCGCCTCGGTTCGCAACGACGCGATGGAGTCTTGTATTACAGGCAAAAGATAGGCCCTCGGCCGACGCTTTTGAAGCACTCGCCGACCTCTGTCGAGCCTACTGGTATCCGCTATATGCGATGATTCGGCGTCGATCTCGTGACGGGCATGAAGCTCAAGACCTGACTCAGGAATTCTTCGTAAGGCTGCTAGAGAAGGATTTTCTCGACGATGTTGATCCGGCCCGAGGTCGTTTTCGGGCGTTTCTACTCGCTGCCGTCAAGCACTTTCTCTCCAACGAATGGGACAAGGGTCTGGCCGCAAAACGGGGTGGAGGACTTTGCATCCAGTCGCTCGACGTTCAGGCGTTTGATTGGGATTCAGGAGAATCCCGATATCTGACCGAACCGTCGCGCGAATTGACTCCCGAACGACTTTTCGAACGACAGTGGGCGATCGCGCTGCTCGACCGAGTCCTCAAACGCCTTCAGGACGACTATCTTAAACTGAATAAGATGACTGAGTTTGAAACGCTAACTCCGTTTCTTTCACGTGATCGGGACGGTGCCAACTATGCCGACGCAGCGAAAAAACTTCACTCCAGCGAATCAACTGTCCGTGTTGCGGCTCATCGACTTCGCAAGCGGTATCGCGAACTGCTGCGAGAAGAAATTGCTCATACGGTCTCTACCCCACAAGAAGTCGAAGATGAGTTGCGTTATCTGTTTGTCGTATTAAGCTCAACGAAATCTCAATGAACGGGTATTGATGATCGCCCATGAAGATCGCTTAAGCAGGTAAATAAAATCCATGAAAAATGACGCTATGACGTTAGTGAAACAATTGTCCGTTTTCGCAATCCTGCTCTGCATGATCAGCGGTCGCCTGGTGATCGCTGCAGAAGCCGGACCTCCCAATGTCCTGATCATTGTTGCGGACGATCTCGGTTATTCAGACTTGGGATGTTATGGGGGAGAAATTGAAACGCCGAATCTTGATCGACTCGCTGCGAACGGATTGAAGTTCTCGCAGTTCTACAACACTGGTCGATGCTGGTCATCGCGGGCGGCCATTCTGACTGGCTATTACGCTCAGCAGATTCGTCGAGACGCATTGCCCAAAATGCCAACTGCCGGCGCCCGTGGTGTTCGTCAGGGCTGGGCCAAATTGCTGCCTGATCTGCTGAAGCCACTCGGTTATCGCAGTTATCACTCGGGCAAGTGGCACGTTGATGGAATGCCGCTGAAGAACGGGTTTGATCGATCTTATTCCCTGGACGACCACGATCGATATTTTACTCCCCGTCAGCATACAGAGAACGGTCAGCCCATAGCTCCTGTTGAACCGAATTCGGGCTATTACGCGACGACCGCGATCGCCGAACACTCGATCAAATGCTTGCGTGAACATGCTGAGAAACACAAAGAGAAACCGTTTTTTCAGTATCTCTGTTTTACATCTCCGCATTTCCCTCTGCATGCATTGCCAGAAGACATTGCGAAGTATCGCACGCGGTATCTGGCTGGCTGGGACGCGTTGAGAGACAAGCGTTTTGCCCGTCAGCGAGAACTGGGTCTCGTCATGTGTGATCTATCTGTTCGAGCCGAGAAGACGGCGCCTCGCTGGAACCCGTCTGAAGAAGAACTCCAGCGACGGATCGGTGCCGGAGAGATTGGCCGCGCCGTCGCATGGAACGATCTCACTCAGGACCAACAGGCATTTCAAGCCGGAAAAATGGCGATCCATGCGGCGATGGTCGATCGAATGGATCGTGAAATCGGCCGAGTGATCGATCAACTCGTTGCCACGAACAGCCTCGACAACACACTGATCATGTTCCTGTCAGACAACGGCGCCAGTGCCGAGCAGATCATTCGAGGCGATGGTCACGATCCCGCAGCATCTCCTGGTTCAGCAGGTTCGTACCTGGGGCTTGGTCCAGGTTGGTCAACAATGTCGAATTCACCATTCCGCATGCACAAATCGTGGGTTCATGAAGGAGGTATTTCCACTCCGTTAATCGTGCATTGGCCAGCGGGAATCGCTGAAAAAGGAGGATTGCGCCACACGTCAAGCCACGTCATCGACATCGTTCCTACCTTGTTGGAAGTCACAAAGGCCAAACGAATCGAAACCTGGAACGATCACCCCGTTCCCGTACTACCGGGTAGCAGTCTGACCTCCGCATTCGTAAAAGTCGTCGCTGTTCCACATGCGTTCTTGTGGTGGTTTCACGAAGGGAACCGAGCGGTCCGGGTGGGTGACTGGAAGCTTGTTTCCTGGGGTGCTGAAGGACCGTGGGAGTTGTTCGACATGCACGCCGATCGCAGTGAAACCCGGAACCTGGCCTCAACAATGCCTGACAAGGTCCGAGAACTCGAAGATACCTGGAAAACGAAACTGGAAGAGTTTCAAGAGCTGGCATTGCAGAAGGATTGAGGATCTTCGGACTTCATCGCGATGTGCCACTGCGAGGAGTCTTCGTTGAAGCAGTGTCTTGACATCAACGCTCGTTTTGTCGCTCGATATTGCTTGACGGAAGACCGTCAAGCAGAGGCACGGTTGTCTGCGGAGCTAAAGGCGTTACGCGGCTTCATTGGCCATTCGATAAAGTAGGACTCATTTCGACGATGTTTCCGTCAATTTGTTCGTCGGTTGGACCAGGTAATAGTCGTTGAGCGCGGTTGCGAAGACTTTCCCTTCGGCATGAAGTTTCAACACAACTTCTTTAAACATGTTGTGGACCGCGGCATGATGACTCACATCGGGCTTGGGAACTTGATGCTCCATCCACCAGCTTGCCAGTTGGAGTGTGGTCAACCCAATGTTCATGGCGAGTTGAGCATACGTCGCTTCGAGAACTCGTTGCAGATCGACACCAGCCCATTTGGGTATCTCGGTGTGGGTACATTTTCCCAGCAGTTGGCAAAGGACTGATGGCTCAAGGTAGCGCTGGTTACGATGGTGTGACTCGTAAACCTCTGATTCAGTAATAGGTCTACTGATGCCGTCAGGTAGCACTGCTTCAAGGTCGCCAGATCGAGCGAGTCCGACAACAGCTTCAAAAGCATCCAGCGTTGCGTACTGTTCAAACCCCAAAGTTTCGATCGAGAAGCGACCGTTAAGGGATTTCAGTTTTTCCAGGCATGTCTGACCCGCGCCCGCCAATTGAAGTGGTTCACGACCATCCACGATCAGGATTGCTCGATCCGGTCCATTTGGTCCCTCGAATTCAGCAAGAATTCGTTTCAACATATTTGTGGCAACCAGGCCGCTGGATGCGTCTGCGACAGTAACTCCAAGGGTTCGCTTATTCCCTTGTGGTCTATCTGGAATCTGCTCGATGACTAATTGAAATGCAGGCTTTTTACGGGACTTGGCCGAGCTGATAACGATTCCCCCGAATCGACCGTATTGCTCGGTTCGAAAGGGGGAGCCAGCCGTCGCGCAGATATTCAAAAGCGTTGTCAGTAAGCCAGTGACATTACCGGAATCGACAGGCAGTTCTTCCGGTCGCAGCATCCGCGATTGACGGTGCTCGTCAATCTTTGCCGAGACTTTTGAATCGATCAGTTGAACGATGTCGACTTCGTTAACGTCCAGTGCTTTCAACGGGTCGCGACCATGTTCGGACCATGCGTGTAGCCAATCGGCAACCCCTTGCTTTTGAAGTTCGCGGGATTGTTGGTCCCAGGCAAGGCCCGCCTGATTGATAATCGTTCGGGGACGCAGGTCCGATTTCTGTTCGCCACTGACATCAAAAAGCGTCTGCCTAGCCCATTCTTTCCCGAGTGGAAACAGCGGGTCACGCTTTCGCAGTTCGCTAACGTCGGTCAGCGAATCAAACCGTGCAAACGACTGCTGTAACCGATCTTGAATCATTAACTGCGCCGCGTCTGCATCAATGCCTGACAAATGGATCGAGAATTGCCGGATGCGATCCCAACTCGATTGGGACATCAGTTTTTGCCGAGTCCATTGGATAAACGTGTCGTCGACGCCGCTGGTCACAACGAGCAGTCGAGGGCAAATATCGAGTAGCGCGTGCGTCGTGGCTGACCAGCTTTGAACCTGCTCTTCGGTCAGGGTATCGACCTGGTCAAAGCAGAGAATGAACGATCGATTTCGAAACCCGGCAAATTGACACAAGGCTCGCAGGACCTCTTTCATTTGTTCGACATCGAGAGAACTGCCATCGTCCGATACGGCCGAAACTTTCAAATCCAATTGCCGGGCTTCGTCGGGATCGAGATAGCCACCCGACAGCCAGCGTTTTGCCAAATCGGCCCGTCCATTTGGTCGATGGCCACGAGTTTGATGCAGAATATCCTCGAACAACAACCACAAAACATGATAGATCGAGGTGTCACCTTTCAGGCGATTTAAGATGACCTTGTAGGCTTGATGAGCGGTTGGCAAGTCGACTTGTTGAGTAATTCCTTGAGCGGCCAGCGCGTGGTTCAGCGTAGCACTGACCAGTCGGTACAACCTTGTCTGCCCCGGTGACTTCGTTTGTCCTTTGGTCAGAATGCTGATCGACGTTCGCAAAATCGTCCGCAGAATGTCGTTTGGCCCTGCCTGAAGGTTTAGCAGATAGACGAACGGGTATTTTTCCTTGCGAGCCCAGTCTCCAAATCGAGCCAGCAGGTGACTTTTTCCGACCCCCGGCGACCCGGTCACGACAACGCCGCAACCCATTTCTTTACTTTGCGCGGCTTTCTTCGCGCGGCTCGTTAATTCATCGAACTCTTCGGCATGAATCTGCGGAATGTCACTCGTCAACGACTCCGTCTGCGTGACGCGGTTTTCGTCGAACGGATTCGTGTATCGAACATGATCGGCGAACATTTCTAAAGTCATAGCCGACGGGGACATTACATAAACTTTCTGCGGGATTGACGAAGCGATACTTAACGAGTGAAGTTATTTTCTATGAACGAGTAAATGCGGAACATGATCAATGACAAGGCATGCCGCCCGTTCTTCATCGGTCAGTCCAAATCGGCCTTCAACAAGGCTCAGGGAATACCGTCCAGATCGTCGGAGTGTGAGCAATTCCTGGTCAAAGATTTCGCGCGGATATTTGCTCAGGGCAGGGCGGAGATCGACCAGACTGGCGTAACGGGGCAAACCAAGTTTCCCATCAAGACTGGCAAACGCGGAGTCAAAGTCACGTACAAAATCCGCCGGGGCGAAAACTGTTTGATTGCCAGATGCTTTGTTTACGGGGGCATTGCCAACCACATCCGATAGACGAAAGACAGACCATTTCTTCCCAATCTTCAGCGCTCCCAATCCGAATGGAATGCGATTTCCTGCGATGTTTCGTTCGATCGAAGTTTGAAAATAGGGTCGTACTGCCGAATGAAGTCCTTTGCACTTCGCAATCTTGTCGACGGCAATCACCTGGTTGGCATCCGTTCGAATCTTTTCGAAAGCCATTGAAAGCAGGCTTCGAGAATCGGCCAGCAGAGCTTCGTCGCCAACCAGCGCAACAACAGCTTGAGGGTCACTCTCAAATGAGATGATCGCTTGAGAACAAAACGGTTCAGACAAGATTGATTTGTCACGAACGGTTTGCGTCGTTGAACTACCCGTTGATTCAAAAAGAGCCGGCAAGCGAGTCGGATACGAATGTTCGCCCGCTGTTTTGAGGCGCTTTAATTCATCAATCAACTTTCGACTCAGCTCGACTTCCGGTAATGGAAACCGTTCGTCATGAATCGCGAACAGCTTTTTCCTGCCACTGATCAGGACGACCGGCAATAAACCTATCGGGAGTTGCTGCGTATGAGTCGGCCAATAGTTGTCGACCAGCTTCTTCAGCGATTTGTCGAGAGACTGCGTCAACTCGGCCAGCGTTCGAACGGGCACTGCTGCCGAACACCCCTGTGCGACCATCGACTTCAGTAACCCTGCGTCCCGAGATAGCGATTCAAGATCGGCTTTGAGCAGAACCAGACTGTTCTGGTCAAGTTTACTGGCCAGCATCACTTGCTGTTTTGCTGGAGCTTTCCGCAACGCCGCCTGCGCAACTTCTACGGTCAGTCCAGGGACAAGGGCGACCAACTGCAAAAATGTCAGCCAACCTGAACTTGTCGATCCGTGTGTTTGCAGCGTCTCAACTAAAGCGTTGGACGCCACACTCACGGGATCAGGTCGTTTTGGAGACCGTCTTTTCTTCACTGCTGCCTGACTTGCATCCACCATGATGTCCATGCTTTACTTGGGTTTTAACCCAATTATTCAGTCCCTAAGTTGATCAAGTGACCATCAAGGTCTATCTTGCTCGGACAGCGCCACTGCGGTCAAGAGGCTGTCGTGACAATACATTCCTTATCGGGGAAACCGGAATCAGTACCACGGACGAGAAATTTCCGATCACAATGCTGCTGACCTGAAAATGGTCGCAGTCGGTTACCTAATGAAAGTTGTTGAAATGCCAGCGAGTGTTCGACGTGCCCTGATCAGCCTCAGCGACAAACAGGGTTTGATTCCGTTTGCGCAGGGACTTGTTCGTTTCGGTTTTGAATTGTTATCGACGGGAGGGACTCGTAAGTCGCTGGAAGCGGCAGGGATACCGGTCATCGACGTCGCTCAATACACGGGTTTTCCCGAGATGATGGACGGACGGGTCAAGACGCTGCATCCCAAGGTTCATGGCGGTTTGCTCGGTCGACCTGATTTGGCTGCCGATGCCCAGTCGATGAGCGAGCACGGAATCACCCCATTTGAACTGGTTATCGTTAATCTCTATCCGTTTGTCGAAACGATTTCGAAGTCGGACGTCACGCCAGCGGAAGCGATTGAACAGATTGATATTGGTGGCCCCAGTATGCTTCGTTCAGCAGCCAAGAATCATAAGTACGTCGGGGTTGTTACGAGTCCATCGCAGTACGATCGCGTATTAAGTGAACTTGCAGGTGGTTGCCTCAGCCACGAGTTTCGTGTCGAACTCGCCGCTGCTGCATTCGAAATGACGGCTCGTTACGACCGAGCGATCGCCGATTACATGCAAACACTGGTTACCTCAACAGACCCATCACATAAGTCCTATACGTCCCATCCTTCAGCCGAAAGCGAACAAGGCTTCCCCGAAAAACTGACATTGTCATTCGAACGACGTTCGTCATTGCGATACGGTGAAAACCCGCACCAGCGAGCCGCGTTTTATGTCGAATCACACCCGCTGCCAGCGACTCTGGCGGCGGCTGAAATCCTGCACGGCAAGGAACTTTCCTACAACAACTTGCTGGATCTGGATGCCGCGATGCAGATCGTGCGTGAATTCCACCAACCTGCGGCGGTCGTTATCAAGCACAACAATCCTTGCGGATGTGCTGTGGCTGATCGTCTTTCAGACGCCTATTTGAAGGCGGATGCAGGTGATCCGGTCAGTGCGTTTGGATCGATTCTGGGTTTCAATCGTGAAGTTGATGAAGCAACCGCAGATCACTTGTGTGATCCGGGCCATTTTATCGAATCGATTATCGCTCCTTCATTCACCCCGTCAGCATTTCAGAAATTAACGACATTGCCTAAATGGAAAGCGAACGTGCGGTTGCTGAAGTGTCCAGGAATGCTCGACGCCCGACCCATCAGCCAGGAATTTCGCCGCGTGACTGGTGGCCTGCTTGTACAGGATCGGGATGAGGCGACCGATCACAATTCCGAATGGAAAGTCGTGACGAACCGTCAGCCAACGGATTCCGAACGAGCGGATCTCGAATTTGCGTGGCTGGTCTGTAAGCACGTGAAATCGAACGCGATCCTGTTCGCCAAGGGAGGGCAGGTCGTTGGGGTTGGCGCGGGTCAGATGAGCCGTCTCGATTCGTCGTTCATCGCAGCCTACAAGTCGAACGATCGAGCAAAGGGTGGCGTGTGCGCATCGGACGCGTTCTTTCCATTCCGTGACGGGATCGATCAGATTCACAAGGCGGGAATCACCGCTGTGATTCAGCCGGGAGGATCAAAGAAAGATGAAGAAGTCATCTCAGCCTGCAATGAATACGGCATCGCCATGATTTTCACGGGTCAACGACATTTCCGGCACTGATCAGGGAGTCAGTCGTTCGCCCAATCGTCATTGCTCGAATTCATGTCGCTGTCCGACGACGAATTGGCGTGATCCCACGCCTCGTCGGCCGGGGCTTCCTCTTCATCGCCTGTGTTAAGAGGTTCGGCATTGGACTCGTGTCGTGGATCTAATAGAGCCGGCTCATCGAAATCTACCGCTGGTTGCGTGAAACTGGCCGTGACGACCTTTTGAGAAGGGGCGTCCACAACAGCGTTCACTTGCTGAATAACGGAAGGTGACGCTGATGAGACTCGTGGGGTTGGTGTGCTTTCGAAATCTGTAGCGACATCCGAAGCAGGGAGTAACTGTGCAAAAACATCTTGTTGCGGATGACGTTTTTCGAGTTCAGCAAGGGCTGTCGTCGCGTATTTCAGTTTCGGGTTGATTTCAAGAGCTTCGCGGTATCGTTGTTCTGCCTGCCTGGTTTCACCCCGTTGTGCATGGATATAGGCCAAACTGGCGAGTGCATCGGCATCACTGGAGACCTCACGCAGTAGAGCAAGACTTTCTTCCATGTTTCCACGAGCACCTACGACCAACGCCAGGTTATTCGTCGTTCGCGGATCGCTTGGCTTCAGTCGGAGTGCGTCACGCAAGATCTGTTCTGCGCCGGGAAGGTCTCCGATCAGGTAGGCTGTATAGCCAACGTCTGCCAACAGTCGCACGTTTTTCGGATCGAGTTTGCGTGCCTGCTCAAAATAACTGCTGGCTTCGCCGATACGTTGCAATCGAGTATTCACAACTGCCAACCGATGAAGATACTCGGGATTCTTCGGGTGCTTTTCGTGTAGTTGCTGATAAAGCTCTCGCGCCTTTTCGAGTTTCCCTTGAGTCTCAAACTGATTCGCCGCAACGTATTCCGATACGATTTGATCGTTGTAGGCCCGTAATCGTTTTGGTGTCGCCGTTGGGGTCAGCATTGATGCACAGCCGACTTGCAAAAGCATTCCAGTTACGAGGGAAGTGATCGCGAAAATCCGCATAGCCTAATTCCTTGGATCAGGATGGCTGAGGTGTCTCGATGGCTGAAGAACCAGCGTGAAGTGATTGTGAGACGGACTCAATCTCCTGTATCGATCAGTCATCGGCAGGTTGTCTGGGTATCCTGAGTCAAAATTGCCGTTTCCGAAATTTTTTTTAAAGTTTTGTCCGCATGATGCGGCTGTCCGTTCTTATCGCTTGGGGTTCGTTTTGCATAAATCATTGTGGCACAATTGCTTAAACCCCTGATTCCGCTTACAGCTTGCCATTTTCAGTTTGCAAAAACTGACCTTCACGGTATGTGTTGTCGATTTTTTCATCGCTCAATTTGTTAAGAATTCTGAATCTCGCGAGATTCATTCTGCATCGCTTACGCCATATCCTATTGCGGTCGCAGACACTTTCTATTTTCGAGGAATCATCATGTCTGATTTGAACCAGTCTCAGGATTCGCATGGCCTCAGTCGCCGGACGGTTTTGGGAACAGCATTGACCGCAGCCGGGGCTGCGACGGCTGTCATGCGAGGCCCCTGGGGACTGGCGTCGGCCGCTGATCCATCAGGCGTCGTTTCGAATCGGGGCAAAAAATATGAGATGAAAAAGTCGATCAACCTCTGGGCATTTCCTTACCCGGACAAGATGTCGCTCGAACAGTGTCTGCGGTTAGCAAAGGATGCTGGCTTCGATGGAATTGAACTGAACTTCGATCTGGACAGCGAACTGTCACCGAAGTCGGGAACTGCGGAATTCACCGCAATACGCAAATTGGCCGACAAGATCGGGATTGCGGTGAGTGGTCTCTGTTCATTTCTGTTCTGGCCATACCCTTTGACCAGTAACGATCCGGAAAAGCGAGCACGAGCACTGGAATTGGCTGGGCTGATGACGCGAGCGGCTCATGATCTGGGAACCGACAATTTGTTGGTTGTTCCGGGAGCGGTTCACATCCCATGGCGAACTGATTATGAACCGGTCCCCAACGACGTTTGTGATCGGCGAGCAAAAGAGGCGATCGCAAAACTGCTTCCGCAGGCCGAGAAGCTGAAAATCCACATGAACATCGAGAACATCTTCTTTAACGGGTACCTGATGACCCCGATGGAAATGGCCACGTTCGTCGACGGATTTCATTCGGAGTTCGTCCACGTTCATTTCGACACGGGGAACATCATGCAGTACCAGTTCCCGGAACACTGGATAGCCTACCTGGGAAAACGAATTCGAAACGTCCACTTGAAAGAGTTCACCAAGAAGGGGACCGATTCGTCACTGGAAGCCTTTCGACCACTCCTGGACGGAACAACGAACTGGCCTGCCGTGCTTGAAGCACTCGATGCGAGTGGCTACCAGCGGTATTTGACATTTGAATATTTCCATCCCTATCAGCACTGGCCCGAGGCTTTAATCTATCAAACCGGCGATTCGCTGGACCGTATGCTGGGAAGGAAATAACGATGAGTGCCGTTACTAAGCTGAAGATGACGGTAAGTGAGTATCTTGCTAAGGAGCAACAGGCGGAATTCAAGAGCGAGTTCTACAATGGTGAAGTTTTCGCGATGGCAGGCGGAAGCCGCGAGTACAATCGCGTGAAAGAAAATCTTGTCGGTGAATTGTTCGCACGGCTTAAAGGAGGTGACTGTCAAACCTATTCCAGTGACCAGCGTGTGTTGGTCGAGGCGACCGGCCTATACACGTACCCAGACATCGTGATCGTCTGTGGATCCGGCACGTACGATCCACTGGACCGTGATACGTTGACGAACCCCGTCGCGATTATCGAAGCGCTGTCTCCCTCGACAGAACGTTACGACCGTGGAGCGAAATTTAGAAACTACCAGCAGATCAAAAGTCTGACGGAATATCTCTTGGTGGCACAGGATGAACCCGTCTGCGAGCGGTATGTCCGCCAATCGGACGGATCATGGGCCTTGGTTTCGTTTGTCGGCCTGACAGCAGTCCTCGCGTTGACTTCCGTGCCGGTTCAGATTCCCTTGGTCGATGTTTACTCGGGCATCATCTTCTCGGACATTACACTGCGATGATTCATCCTGCGAAATCAAACCAATTTCACCGGCTTTAAAAAACGGACTCCTATTTGTTGTGCGTAAATGGTGAGGCGTCAGTAGCGTCTTCGCCCGCTTTTATGGTCCCATTGTGTCGCCGAACCAACAACAAGCGTTGTCCCTTCAGTCGCGCCAAAGGGGGGCTGCGCTATGTGTCTCTTCTCGAAAAATCGGCAAAAACTGAAGCCGGAAACTCATTTACTAGCGACGTCGGATTGAGTCGGCGCAGGCGGGATGGTTGGTGTTGGTTGGCTTGTGTGATTTCCGATTGTACTCGTATTGGCATACAACGCTGAGTTCGTCCGCCTGAAATGAATGGGTTTGCGTTCATCAGGTCGCCGGCAGCTACATCCGTGCAACCAGGCACCCACAAAGTGATCGCCTCCGCCCGCTTGAAGGCTGCCGTAACCCGGTTTGTAGGGGATCGTTGGCGCGCTCAGGCGCGGACCAAGCCATTCATTCGCACTTCCAGGTGTTCCTGAAACCATGACGGTGACCGTCAACATAATGACGCTGTACAAAATCGATTTTCGAAGCATCGTGACCCGCCTTGGCTCAGTTCAATGAGATCGAGAGATATCCAAATCATTGTTCTCGTAAAACTGCCGAGGTGAGCATTTGGCAAAATCAGAGATCATTTATGTCAGTGCCAAACTCCTGAGCTGCCGGCAAATTAATCGTTGAATCCTGCAAACTTTCTATAATCCGTCTTACTGACAAATGGTTAAGGCTTCATTATCCAGTTGATTTCAGTTCGCCGACCACAGCTCTTTTCATTCGGCGACCAGAAATTCAAGTAGTCCCTTGGTTGCGCCCAAGGGACTCTAACTGCACGTACTTCGTCAACGAAGGCGATGACCGAATCATTTTTTGGGCTTCGTGGGTGCGGTGTCCACGTTGTCCTTCTCTTTTGACGCTTCCAACGCCTTCTGGTACTGGCGCAATCGTTTCTTAAGACCTTGATCATCCTCCATCTGTGTGCCAGCGGCCAGTTCAATGACGCGTTTTTGCGTCACAACGGCTTTCGCCAGTTCGCCGTTGTCGAAATAGGCCTTGGCCAATGTATCGGCGATTGATGGATCTTCTTTTTCGGAAAGTTCGTCGGCTTTGACCGCAATCTTAAGTGCGAATTTTAACAGTTTAGCGTCCGCTTTTGTTTCACGTGACGGATCAACGATAATCCAGGCGATGCCATTCAGCAGCTGGGCATCTTGACCCTGTTCGGAATCGACGATTTTGTTACCGAGTGCCACGGCATCGTCCGCGTGATCCTTGGCGAGGGACAGCACTTGAAATCGGACGAGTTGAAAGTCGTCTGCCTTATCTGGAATCTCTTCTGTTGCCGTATCCAGGGCGGTGAGCAATTCTTTGGCATCGCCGTCGTCAGTAAATTGCTTGAATAACTGTTGCAGCTTTCCGAACGTGGCCGCCAGTTTCTTCTGCATTGCCCGGGCTGCTCTCTGCTCGGCCTTTACAGCGGCCATTTTTTCCGTTGCGGCGGCCAGATTCCATGTCCCATCAACGATCTGTTCGAGAGGTTCTTCCATCTCGGCGGGATGTCCGATCCAGGCAATTTTCCCTTCGGCATTGATGATGAATGCCGCCGGAATTCCCTCTTGTTCAGAAGGTATCATCCAATTCATGACAACCTTCCCATCCCTGGGGTCGCCATCTTCCGGAACGAGATCAATGGCGACTCGGTAATCCATTTCCTTACCCATTTTTTTCACGAAATCGGGGACAACCGACTGTTCTTCCTGCATGATCGCCACTCCAATGATCGTGACGTCTTTGTGCTTCTTTTGCAGCTCGGTCAAATGAGGAATGGTCTTAAGGCAAGGTCCGCACCATGTGGCCCACAGTTCGACGACATAGATTTTCCCTTTTTCAAAGCTTTTCACTTCATCGCCCTTGATGAAATCTTTCACTTCGAGCTTTGGTGCCTTGGAGCCAATCGTCAATTCTTGAGCGGAAACAGCTTGCGTCAATGTAAGTGCG
This sequence comes from uncultured Schlesneria sp., assembly GCA_903904835.1. GTDB lineage: Bacteria > Planctomycetota > Planctomycetia > Planctomycetales > Planctomycetaceae > Schlesneria. Next base: position 20,327 of record CAIVEI010000167.1, read on the forward strand.
ACAACCAGACCAAACTTAATAAGAGACTTAAACATCGAGGAGTAGAACCTGCCTTTCAGGGGGGATACCGGACCACGTCACGGAACGTGGTCTCAACGGCGCTGGATCAGAGGTTACCTGTCTGGCAATTAGCGAACAAGACGAGCTTTCTCGCCAGCGTGTCATCGGTCGACGGAAAATCGGTCTTGCTACAAAAACGGAACTGCGATTACAACCCTCAGTCGCTTCGTCAGTATCACTTCAAAATCATGTCAGACTTGCGCCGGTCTACACACCCACCGATGAAGGGGGACAGGCACTTTGAAACCGCGATATATCCCAGAGACCGTTACGGCTCGACGGAGTCACTACCGCTGTTTCAAAAAGTTGACGGATCACGTTTTCTTCCGGGAAATTGTCTGTATCATGCGTCAAGGGCTGCTTTGGTTGCTGATTCTGTCATGCCTGGATGCAACGGGTTGTAATAGCATTCAAAAAAAGCACGATAACCCTGTGATGGTTCAGGCCCCACGGCGAGTCGATCGTGTCGAATCAGACGAAAACGCTGAGGAAGTCGTCGACGTCCCGTCAAATCCGAAAGAAGATGACGGTTCGGACATTATGCTTGTCAAATCCACGCTCGAAAAGAACCCGTGGAAGAATTGGGTTGACGATACGACGATCTTCAATTCGCAAGTCGCAGCGACCGTCAATGGTGCTCCGATCTTGAACGGCGACGTGCTCGACCGTTACGCCGGGTATCTGATGAGTGTTCGTGAACAGATGCAGAAGATGGCAGAAGATCCAAAGATGTTGCCACCAGGACAGCCAATTCCGACCCCCGACGACTTTGAACGCTTCCGTTACTCGCTGATTCAACGTGATATATCGAGCTTCATTCAAAAGAAGCTACTCTACGAACGAATGAAGGGAAGCCTGAAACCCGAGCAAATGAAGCAGATGAATTCTCATATTGATCAGCTTTTCGAAAAAGAAATCGATCGTTTGAAGAAAGAGATGAAGGTCACAAACAAGACGGAGCTGGAACTGGAACTGAACAAAAAGGGTTCAACGCTTGCAAATGTGAAAGACAGCTTCTCACTCGATCGCCTGTCGGTGGAGTATTTCGTCGCGAAATCGGAAAAGCCAGATCCGATCGAACGCCCGGATCTGGTGGCGTACTACCAGGCAAATCCAGACAAATTTACTGTTAACGCCAAAGTGAAATGGCAACAGATTCAAGTCTCGATCACGCCAGAAGTCAGCAAATCGGAAGCTCGCAAGAAAATCGACCAAGCCATCGCAGAATTGAACCAGGGAGTGTCGTTCGACAAGGTTGCCAAGACATATTCCGACGGGCCAACCGCTAAGGAAGGCGGGGTTTGGGATTGGATGGAGGCAGGCAATCTTGCTGATACGAAGCTTGAACAGATGTTGTTCACAATGCCCGTGAATAAAATGAGCGAAGTCCACGAAGGTAAAGAGACACTCTGTGTGGTTCGTGTGATCGATCGAAACGAAGCGGGTCGCCAACCGTTTAAAGACGTCCAGGAAGAAATCCGGGCGATCCTGACCGAAGAACAGAACAAGAACCGACCCAAGAAACTGCTGAAAGACCTCTTCTCGAAAGCAGTCATCGAAACCCAGTACTCCCTCCCCCAATTCGTCCCCGAATGATTTTTAATGCGCGATGACGCGTTGGTGGGTGGGTTGTCGGTTTCGCGTTGTTTGTTTCTTAACGCGAGATGATGCGTTGGGGCGTGGATTGTCGACTTCGCGTTGTTTGTTTCTTAACGCGCGATAATGCGTTTGTGCGTGGATTGTCGATTTCGCGTTTTTGCAGGGCTTTGTCGCGTCGGCTTCTGGCCTGTGAAAGAATGCGGGTTCTCGCACGGGCTGAAGCCCATGCTACAAGTATCTGCAACATCAGGTCGCTGGCTTCATCAGACGATTCGTCTTGCAGAAACTGCCGATTCCGGGCAAACTCCGCGCGTTTCATGAAATGCGGGGAACGAAATTCAGCCAGGAGGGCGAAGTCATGAGTAATCGATGGATGGCGTTCATGCTGTTTGGACTCGGCATGGCAGCAGGACCGATGGCAATTCATTTCGGTGATTCGTTGCTCAAGCCCGTAGAGGCCGAAGACAAGATTTTTGCCCAACAAAATGTGAAAGCACAAGGGAGCGAAGTCCAATCAACGCCAGCGGCTCACTCTTTAGATCTAATTGGTTTGGATCTTCTGGGCATTGATCGACGAAAACTCGTTCCCTCGGAACAACGCAAGATCCATACGAGTGGCGACGCCTCAGTCGGTTACATCATTTTGTCAGGCGATGGAAAAGATACTGTAACGATCTCGCAATTAAACTTTTGTGAGACGGTTAAAGGTATTGGCTTCGACAAGGCAAAAGAGGTCAATTTCGCTGAGAATATCAAGATTTTCGATGGTGCATTCAATGTTTTTACATCGACAGCACCAGCGATGGTGCTCACAACGATGACACCTGGTGATGGAACTACAATCATGGGGCTCGTACCCCAGTTCGTACCGATCCCTTTGGGTGATGGTAACCCCATCAATTATTGCAACCAACGACCAGCATCGGCGAGCCTGTGTGTTGATACTAAAGTGAGCGTTCCTGAGGAGGGCCCCGTTCCGATCGCAATTGGGTGGGACAGCCCGATCATTATTCGTGAAGCGGATGCCGCGACGAATCTTATTGGTGTTTCGGGTGGTACGATCTCATTCGTCGGTGAAACCTGCTGTGGAATTGTTCTGACTGCCAACACAATTAAGAAAGCTGAAGCACTGCCTGAAACCGGGGAACAATGTACATCCGATTTAACTGCGAAATACCTTGAACTGTCTCAGGAATTGGCCCGCCGGAAACTGCAGCGTTTAAGCTTTCTTGAATTGACGGAGCGGATCGAAGAACTCAAGCAAGAAATCGCGAACGATGAAGCGATGTCCAGATTGATCGAAGCTCGAAAGCATTTGAAAGATTTGATGGACAAGCATCCGGATAGCCCCGCCGCTCAAAGCGCAAAGAGGATGCTGGACGCTGAACAATCGAAACCAGAGCCTACTGAGTTTCAGTTGACACCTTTCGATTCACCGCAGCCTACATCATATTGATTGTTACGATAGGGTTCGCGAAATGGCGATCGTCTCTCGGCTTCTATTTTGGGTCGGCATTCTGTGTGCTGCCGCGTTCTTCTACCCGTCGATGTGGCACGAAGAAATTCCGAATGGCCGCAAGGATCGACTCACTTTTGGGCTACCTGCCAGTCCCTGGTATGACAAGAACGTAACAGTCACAGAGCAGGGAGCTGCGTCCAGCGGCGTTCAAATGGTTCACGAAGTCCATGATATCAACACCAATGTTTATTCATGGTCCACACTGTTTCCCGTGCTGGGCATATTGCTGATTGTGGCTGGTCGATATTTCAAGCGATCGAGACCGTAACGAAAAAACGGAGTCGAGCAGCAATTTGCCCTCGACTCCGTTTCATTGAGATGCTTTTGCACGACTAACCAACACGAGTCGGGGACTTGTCCCCCATCTGGTATGGTTGATCGATCTTGTTGAAATTACTTCTTTTCCTTCGGCATTGGCAGGATGATCAGTGCGTTCTCTGGCAGAGAAACATCGGCTGGCTTGTCATTGATCTTGTACTGCACTTTGAGTTGCTTCGCTGCATTTGGAGCAGGGTCTCCGCCGAAGGCTTCATTGTAACTGGCAGTCGATAACGAGATGAGTGGCGTATCCGTCGCCTGTTTCTGCAGGATCTCGGTGACATCCTTCTGAGACGCACCCGAGCCATATTCTGCTTTGATGATTTCCAGCTTCACTTTGTTCAGTTCAATACTGCCAAGAAGCTCTCTGGCTTCGGGTGACTTATCCGCAATCTTCTGTGCAATGACCAGGGCCGCTGCTGCCGCATCTTCTTTCAACTCAGGATTCTGATACGCTTTCACTGCCATCTTGAGCGTTTCCAAGCTTGGATAACGCTTCAGGACTTCGACGACGAGCTTCTTTTCTGGAATGCGCTGAGCCGCTTCGGTCGCCAGCTTGCACATTTCAATTCGCTCCGGCTCGGACATCGTGAATTGTCTTGCGACTTTGATGTACCCTCGCATCGCTCGAATCTGGAACTTTTCGGCAGGAGCGTTTTTCGCCAGATCCAGCAATACAGGTGCAGCATCGATCGTCATCCAATCGCCCAGTAATTCACTGGCAACGTCTTGCAATTGCGGGTCGTTGTTCTTTGCCGCTACACCGATCGTTTGCAGTGCTTTTGTCCCGCTAACCGCTCCAAGGATTTTCAACAGGGCAATCTTCGTGGGGACGGGTGCACGTTCCAAAGCGGCCGCTAATTCCGTGGAACAGGCGTCTCGGTCCGGCATACGAACGCAAGCGGTCTTGAGTGCTTGCTGTGCCAAGGGAGCATCGTCGGCGGTCTTTGGTGTCACAACTTGCTTGATCAGCACTGAGAGCTTATCGGCGGGAACCGTATTTCCGAGTGAAGTCAGTGCAGCGCTGCGGATAGACTTGTCGCTGTTATCGACAGCTTTTAGCAGTGTTGGCAGGGCGTCAATGCGACGGTTGCCGATCAATTCGATTAACAGTACATAAAGTTTTGGATCGGGTTTGGCGAGTCTGGCTACGATCTCTTTGTCGATGCTTTCACCGGGTAATTCGGCCAACGCCTTTTTCGCGGTCTGTGAAATTGCGGGGTCGGTTTCGATTCCCGATTCGAGCAGTGTCGACAGGCAAGTCGTATTGCCGACCCGTCCGAGCGCTTCGAGTGCCGAGGTCCGAACTTGTTTTGGTCCGGCTTTGGCGGCTTTGAGAATTGCTGGTAAGACAACGGTGTTGGGTCGATCAGCCATAGCTGTCACGATCAACGCCGCACGGTCAGGAGCGTCAGTCGTCGCGCGAGCCAATTCCGTAGCCAAGGCCTCATCGATATCATTTCCAGGAAATTCACGTGCTGTGCTGAGGGCGATGTTGAACATGCCTTTATTTGGCGACTTGAATTGTTCGAGCAGCAGAGGAATTCCATTCTTCTTTCGGGCAAGAATCGCACCACGAGTCGCTTCGAGGATTCGTTGTTCGGGGACATCAGCTTTGCGAACGAAGTCGTAAAGTGCGATGGATTCGGTTTCGAGGCCATCTGCCTGAAAACGTTCGGCACACAGCACGCATCCTTCAGCGACGGCCGAACGAACCTTAGCCGGTGAGGCTGCCAGCACGTTTTGAAGTGACTTGGCAGCAGCAGGCGACCCGATTCGTCCGAGTGCCACTGCAGCTGCCGAAGCGACTTCGGAGTCTGGGTCTTGCAATCGAGCAGCCAAAAGATCAACGGCACTGGTATCGCGTCGGACACCGATCGAATTGATTGTTCCAACGAGCAGGAGTCCCTGCAGGTTTCCGACGGCGGTTCGTAATGCCTCGTCCGCTTCCGAGCCTGGAATGGCTTCGAGTGCGATCCGTGACCAGGAAGAGAGTTGTTCGTTACTCAGCAGCTTGGCCAATTCAGGAACAGCTTTACCCGAACCGTAGATCGCTAGATTCTTGCAGGCGATCGCTTTTTCGGATGCTGGTGCCTCGGACGTCAGAATCGAGATCAGTTCCGCCTCTTTTTCCGGTGAAGTGGCAGGACCGTCTGCTCGAACCGAAGAAACTTGTGAGAAGAGGATTAATGCAAAGGGGATCAAGGCACTTGCGATTCGTCGAGTGAAATTCATGGTGTCTATCCAGATGTCTGAGATGTCAGTGATTGAGAGTTACCATTTTATGCCTGCCCCACGCCGTCTGCCCTGGTGGTAAACGGGCCTCTGTACGAGAACATCGACAAACGGTGGCTTTTGTAAAACGCCGTTTGTCCGCTGAAGCAGTCAAGATTATTAGCCGACGCCGTGTCACGACTTTCATTGGTCGTGCAGTGGTGCCGGGAAGCAGAGAAATCGGAAGAACCACTGCATATTCGAAGTTGTTGATGCAGTGGCAATCTTCCGTTTGTGACCAGTTCCGAATCAAATCCTACAGCCGCCATGGTTCGCGAAGTGCTTCTGAACGAAGGCGATTGGCTTGTTCATCGTTGATGAACTCGTTTGTTTTGGGATCGAGTTTTACCTGTCGTCCCAAATGCAGCGCGATGTTAGCGGCATGGCAGGCAATGTGTGCGTTGCAAGCGGCTTCAGCGTTACCCTTAGGTTGGCTGCGTGACTTCACACAGTCGAGGAAGTCGCGAACGTGGAACGTTGCTGGATACTCGGCGATCTCAGCCACTGTTCGTCCGGCGAGTAGTGTCGGAGAACTGAGGACGAGTTTCCCGCTGTCGCCCGTTTCCACCCAGCCAGTTTCCCCTTCGAATCGAACAGGGCACGATCCGAGAGGAATCCAGCCAGTTTCGCGGAAGATCAGTTCGACACCATCGGCATAACGGGCAACCAACTGCCCATTCTTTGGCGGATCGTATTCGATTGGTGCAGGAACGTCGTTTACTGCCCACTGGCAGAGGTCAACGCAATGTGAACCCCATTCGAGAACTCCTCCGCCGACGAGTCCACCACCTTTTTCAAAATTGAATCCGTCAAGCAGTTTGGCATTAAAAGGCCGCCACGCTGCGGGGCCGAGATACAAATTCCAGTCGACGACTTCAGCATTTGGTTCCGTTTCAGGAATCAACCAACCGCTCATCATCGCCTGCATCCCTGCCGGATGAGCAAAGACCTTCTTGAGTTTTCCGAGCTTGCCGGTGCGAGCCAGTTCGCAGGCAAAGGCAAAGTGCGGCAAGTTTCGACGTTGGGTTCCTGCCTGGAAGACACGGCCTGTCCGGCGAATCGTATCCTTCAGGATGACGCTTTGAGCGATGTTCTTCGTGCAAGGCTTTTCGCAATACATGTCCTTGCCGGCCTTGGCTGCCTGCATGGCGGCAGTACAGTGCCAATTCGGTCCTGTGGCGATCAGTACCGCATCAATGTCCTTGCGGTCGAGTAGTTCACGGAAGTCGCGATACGTGGCACAGTTTTCATTTTTGTTGTGATCATCAGCTCGCTTTTTGATCGCAATTCGTTGCTTTTCTTTGATGTCACAAACCGCAACGAACTGAACGTCTTTTTGCTCGAGGAAGCAGCCAAGGTCATAGGTTCCGCGGTTGCCGATTCCAATCCCGCCGACGACGACTCGCTCGCTTGGTGGAACGGCACCATCCAGGCCCAAAGCAGAACTCGGGATGATCATCGGCGCGGCAAAAACAGCACTGGCCGAAAGGGATGTCTTCAAAAACTGACGCCGATGAAGCTGCGTAACGTTTTTCGACATGACTGCTCTCCTGACTGTGATTGATGGGATGACTGCCGAGGCTGAAGCCAAGCGAGTCGGGGATCTACGGGATTCCGAACAGCATACCTTCGACATACCGTCAATTGCTACCCATAAGGCCTCATTGTTTCGTACGAATCGAGTTCAGTATCCAAGATTCGTCAGCTCGATTCCTGAAAAATAATGCCGAATGATCTCAGTACTGGTTCGGCCCGCTTCAGCCTGGCCCTTGGCACCCCATTGACAGAAGCCAACACCGTGACCGTGACCGCGTCCGTCAAATACGACCCGATCCTTTTCCAGTTTGATCTGAAAATGCGGGCTGTGCAGTGTACCTGACGGCATTCGATCACGAAGTTCGATTCCGCTCACAGACGGGCGTTCTTTGCCTGCGTCGAGCTCAAACTGGGAAATTGCACCAATTCCTGGCGTGGACGTTTGCCGGACAGAGCGAATCGCAAGGGCTTTTTTCCCACTGTTATTGGAACTGGTCGCTCGTTGTTGAAATACCTCGCGGGACAATTCCGTCGTCCAGCGATAATGAGGTGACTCGCGACAAAACTCACAGGGAACTGATTTCAGAGCGTCGGTCGCATCTTTGAAGACCTCGTTTCCGTTAACCGTTCGTCCTCCGCAGACGGCTGAGTAATACGTGCAGAACAACTCATTTCGCAGAGTGCAAATGACGCCGCGAGTTTCCTTTACGACGCGGCGACTGCTTTCACTCTCTCCCGCCAGCCGGCGCCCCGAAGCATCGACGTATTCTACGCCGAGATACTTTTGGCTTCGTTGCGACGAAAACAGGTCAAAAAGTGCGTTTGGGTCGGCGTGCCGGACTTGATACAAGGCATAAGTTCTCGCCACGATCGCTTGAGCCTGCCGGGCTGCCTCAGGGAATTTCGTCGGCATCTCAGAATCGACCACGCTTGAAAGGTATTCTTCGATGGGCAACACGTTGACGGCCGAGATCAGTCCATCTGCGCGACGAAACAACCTCAAACGCCCTCGGTAGAGGTGATCGTCCACACGAATCGAAGGGGATTGATCGGGCTGAATCTCAATCTGTTTGGTGGCATACGGTTTTGATCCTAGTTTGAGCCCTTTTGCAGTGGATGTCACAACGATTCGACTGAGCCCGTTTTCCTTTGCGAGTTCTTCCTGAGTATCGAGTGAGATCATCCGGTATCGCCCGCGAACGTCAAGCTGAAGCGAGTTAACACCACCGGGTGTGACATTGACGCGAATGATTGGCTCGGTCGCTTTTTTGCTTTGGCGAGCCGTTTTCGAGGGAAGGGCAGGGGGGGTTAAGCGGGGCTTGGCGAATGTCTGCAATGGTGGTGGCGCCTGATGAATCACGGGCGCTGTTTGTACGGCCACGACTGCAACCAAGAGCGCAAGGACAGGCAGCGCAACGATCCATACCCCTTTGGGCTTGGGGGGACGAGTTTGCTCGGCACTGGAGGAAAACAAACGAGGCTGTGCAGCATGTCTGCCGTCAGCCTCGTTTGGTGAGTTATTCACGCTGCGGTCTCCGACACGCGTGTGATACGGCATGGACGACCATGTCCATGAATTCATTTCATCAGTCGTTGCGCAGCTTCAGGCCAATTTCACCCAATTGCTGTCGAATTTCGTTCAACGATGTCACGCCAAAGTTCTTGGTCGCCAGCAATTCGTCAGGGGTTCGCTGAACCAGTTCAGAAAGGCTGGTAATTCCAAGACGAGCCATACATTTTCGTGCACGGACTGACAAATTCAAATCGGAGACCGACCGAGCCAGCATTGCCTGTTCCTGAGGGGACAGATCGGTTGGCAGGATCGCATAAGTACCTGCAACGCCACCGGTTGCTGCCGTTGCCCCTTGCCATGCCCCAGCTTCTTTTGGCTTGGCTGGCGCAAGGTTCTGGCCGATTCTGAGGCCATGAGCTTGCATCAGTTCGCGAATTTCGACGAGCGAAGTCTCGCCGAAATTTTTTCCTTGAAGCAAATCTGGTTCAGTGATCTTTGTCAAATCGCCGAGCGTCTGAATGTCCATACTGGCGAGGCAGTTCCGGCTGCGAACGGAAAGTTCGAAGTCGGTGACTGGCCGACTGAGCAACTGCTCGAGTCGTGCTTCGTTCTTGGCCATGTCATCGTCGTAATACATTTCGTTCGTCGCTTCGATATCCTTCATGTACATCAAAGCGCGGGCGTGATTCTGGTCGTGTTGAAGCACTCGTCGGAAGCAGAATGCCGCTGCCGAGTAATTTCCTTTGTCTTCGTAAAGCAAGCCCAGGTTCAGAAGTCCCCCAATGTAGAATGGAGCCTTGCTGAGACCCTGTTCATAGAGCCGGATTGCTTCGTTGTCGTTGCCGTAAAGGGCATTCTCGCCTGCCAGGCGAAACAGCGCCTGTGAGTGATGTGGGTCCATATCCACAGCACGTTCGAAGTACTCAATCGCTCCGTAAGTATCACCACGGTCAGCGAGAATGCATCCCATTTGGTACGAATAGTCTGCTCGTCGGGCACCTTCCATGCCGGCCTGCTTGAGCGTCGTTTCCGCTTCGTCCAGCCGTCCTTGAAGTCGGATTGCACCCGCTTTTTTCATGGTGCATTCAACAGGATCGTATCCTGCCTTTGCAGCTGCGGCAAACTTCGCTTCCGCTTCGTTGTACTTTTCCAACGACATGCAGACCAAGCCGTGGACGTAGTAGGCAACTCCATCGCCGGTCGCACCTGAAAGAAGGCGCTCGGCAAGAGTATGTTGGGCAAGTAAGTAAGCGCCAATCCCGGCACGAACCGACTGGCTCGACGACCCGCCGCTTTCGACCTCTCGCAGCAGAGATTCGATCTCTTGCCTGGTCGTCGCGACTTGGTCCGACGCAACCGCGCGTCGTAACTGGCTGAACTCGTCAGCCGTCATGTGTCCCTTGGATTGCAGAATACCACGAATATTAACTGGTTCAGCCGTCTTGATCACAGTCAGTTCAGCCCTTTCTGGAGGGTACTGGCAGCACCACGAAAACTTGCGAGGGATTTCAGCCTGGTTACACCTTGCTGATCGATCCAATCTGGTCGCCAGACAATTTTTCGAACACCGATTGCCAGCGGTGAAATGTCAAAGTCGGGTCAAATTATGAACTCGACCCAGATTGAACTTGCCCTTAATAACGAATCGTGCATTATATCGATAGAGTTTGGTTCTGCAACGCCATCGGTTTTCACGAGATGTGAACTATGCGACTTCTGCGAATCTGCCTGATATTTGCGGTCGTCTCCGCCGGAGATACTGGCTTTGCCGACGAGCCGGTTTCGGCTGACGCCTGGGTGCCGGAACATTTGCGCGGCCCGATTTCGGAACTTGATCATCCCGATTTCGAACGGCGCGAGGCGGCCGTCAAACAATTGTCGTCCCTGGGGAAGGGTGCGATCCCCGCGTTAATGGTCGCTGCTGAGGACGGGTCACCGGAAGCATCGGTCCGGGCATTCGAAGCTTTACAGCAACTTTATCGCGGCGACGATGAAATGACATTTGAATTGGTTGAACTCGTGTTTCGGCGTCTCAAGGGTAGTGAACACCTCGGAGTCGCATCCAGGGCTGAGAGAGCTTTCGATAGCGGAGCGGAGAATCGCCAGAAACGCGCAATCACCCGGCTTGAACGACTGGGCGGAATCATCCACTTTACTGATCCGGCGACGGATCGACCGCTGGGACGGCCGACCGTCGATTATGTGATGCTAGGTCGTGACTGGGTCGGCGAGGAGGCCGATTTACGCTTACTTGGGCGGATCGAAGATCTCCGACTTTCGATGACCCAACTGTATATTATTCGCGGTATCGACGTTTCGGAAAGGACTTTGTTTGATCTCACGATGGAATTACCGTTCTTGAAGATCGAACGACGCGGGCCAGCCCGACTGGGAATTCGTGGCAGGACGAGCGATGACGGCTGTGTTATTCACGCAATTGATCCAGGTTCTGCTGCGGAAGAGGCAGGGATGAAGATCCGAGATGAAGTCATCGAAATCGATGGACTTCCTGTCGATTCCTTTGAAAAACTGATTGAGATCATCGGCGAAAAGGAACCGGGAGAGACGGTCCCGATCGTCTTTCGGCGCGGTGAAGAGACGCATAAGGTCACCGCAAAGCTGACGGCGTGGGCCAAACCCGCTGCTGCCAACGTTCCTCCGCAACCGCGACCTTGATTCACCGCGTAGAGGTAACTTGTCGATGTTTCGTTGCTCGAGTCAAGCCGTGGTTCTTTACCTGCTCGCTTACGCGACCACGGTGTGGACGGTACCAGCAACGGCACAGGACCGTGTCTTGATCCAGCAACCGGGCGGAAGCCGGTTTCCGATGTCGGGATATATCGAAGACTACACCGGGCGGGAAATCGCACTGCGTATCAAGCCCAATGAGCCGGTTCGTCGTTACCCGCGCGCTGACATCATTGATGTGACAACGGAATACACGCCACATCATGATCGAGGCCGCAAGTTGTTTGCCAGCGGCAAGATCGCCGAAGCTTGCGGCGAATACACTGCGGCCTTAGACGATGAAGACCGCCCTTGGGTCCGACGAGAAATCCTCGCGAGCCAGGTGAGATGTGCCCTGTGGAACGGCGATTACAACACTGCGATATCTCGTTTTCTTCCGATTGTCCAGTCGGATGCCGAGACGTTTCACTATGGGTTGGCGCCGTTGAATTGGACCGATGATCAGCCCGCTGCAAACCTCAGGTTGGACGCAAGGAATTGGATCGGGCCGAAGGCGACTCCCCTCTCACAACTGATCGGGGCGAGTTGGTTATTGTCTGTTGCTGATGGGACAGTGGAAGCGCAAGCAACACTGAAGAAACTCGCCCGGGAACCGGACGTTCGTATCCAGCGCTTGGCACAAATGCAGCTTTGGCGAATCAAGTTGAAAGGATCGTCCCAACTAGATCCAGATGAGATCACCGGGTGGGAAAAATTCATCGAAGAACTGTCCGTCGAGTTGCGAGGTGGCGCGTACTTTGTCATCGGACAAGCCTGGAAGCAGCGAAAAGAACACGAAAAAGGTGCGAGAGCGTTTTTATGGCTGCCGCTGGTCTACGACGCAGACCGATGGCTCAGCAGTCGAGCCTGTTTTGAGGCGGCCCAATCGCTCAGCAACGCAGGCGATCGAACCCAGGCAGTAAAGCTCTATAGTGAAGTCGTCTTCCGCTACGGAGATACACCTTGGGGACCCAAAGCCGAAGCCGCTTGGAACTTGTTGCGTCAGCCGGATTCAGTCGAATCGAAAGCTCGCTAATGAACTTCGTTATCGTATCATCAAATGCGGACGCGACTTGATTACGATTCGAATTCATTCCCCTCACTTCGCGTCGCTCACATCGAGGCAAACAGCTTCAACTGCATTTCGGACGAGTAGCTTTCCGCGAACCAGAACCGGATGATTCCAGCAAAAGCCGCTGTCGAACACCTTGAAGGTCGCGATGGCCTCGGGCTTCACCGGTGTTGCGGGAACCAGCAGCAGATCACCGTCTTCGGTGATGATCAGCATGATGTCATCTACAAGCAGCATTTGACCATAACCGTATCGTCCCGACTTCCATTTGATGTTTCCGTTTTCAACGTCCAGACAGGCCAGCGTACCGTCATCCAGACCATAGGCATGGCCATCGCGAACGAAAAAGTCGTTGAACTTCGGGCGGAAGCGGTTCGTCTTCCAGCGTTGTTTCGCAACCCATTCGTGACCATCTCCGCCAGTAATATCCAGCCTGACCGATCCGATACCGTAGCCTGTTCCAAACAACAGGGAACCATCATCAAGCAGCCAGGGCATTGACGAATTGACCTTCGGAGGATTTGACAGAGGAAAGAACCACAACTCTTTTCCACCGTCGAGCGAATGGCCGGAAAGTCCGTCAGCATGGGCGATCAGTAACTGCCGTGTTCCCCCGATGTTTTCGACGCGAGGGCTCCCATAGCTCGCCTGATGTTTGCCGCCTGCCCAGACAAGCTGACCTGATTTTTTGTCGTATGCTGCAACCCCCTTATTGAAGGCAACGGCACCTTCCTTTTCCGTCCCTCCCGGAACAACAATCACCAGGTTGTCAACAATCAACGGAGACCCCGACAACCCCCACTCGATGTTCGCAGCGGGGATCTTTCCATCGCCTGCATCCTTCAGAATATTCGTTGACCAGACTGGATTTCCCGTTGCTGCGTCAAGGCAATTCAGTACACCGGTTCCGCCAAGGGTGTATAAAAGCCCGTCATCAAACTGCGGAGTCGCATGCGGGCCAGGTCCACCGTTCGCATCGACAATCGAAAGGATGGTTTTGTCCTGATGAGCCCATAATTCAGAGCCTGTTTCCATGTCATAAGCGACAACACATTCAAATTCATCACGCTGTTCTTGAGTGAATACATGGCTTCCCACCACTGCGAATGATGACCACGCACGTCCCAGCGGATGTCGCCAGATCTGTGTGGGCGGTGCGGACTGCCAATCACGTCGTAACGATCCGTTTCGAACGATTCCATCTCGTTGAGGACCGCGAAATCCAACCCAATCTCCCTCAGTAGCAACCAGCGGCAACGGATCGGCTTTCTGAGAATTGTCGTCAGTACCCTTCTTTTCGACGCCAGATGTCGAGGCCAGTTGCTGTTTTCGATATTGCCGGGCAATTTCTTCAGGTGTCGGCTTCGAGCGTAAAATAAAACGGCGTGGGATCATTCCTCCGTCCCATTCCAGCCGATAAAGACTAAAAAATCCTACGACCATCGCGGCGATCGCTCCGACTGCTCCCAGTCGGATCTGCCATGACCATCCCGAAAAGAAGGTCCACCAGATTGCCAGCGAGAACAGGGCTGCTGGCCAGACGAACAGAACAGACATTGCGAAATAGGTCGGATCTTCCCACCACTTGGCCCAGAGAGCACTTTGCGCAATACAGGCGATTGCCAGAATTCCCGCAGCCCAGACCCAACGGCCACGCGGTTCACTCTTGATTGATGTCGCTGTCACAGGGACGGTCGTCTCAGTCGGTTGGGGAATAGTCACAGAGCAAATCCTTGTCAGGAAACAACCAGGCGGTCTTCTCGATATCGATACGCTTAAAACTCTCAGCCGGTATTATTGCAGTTTGACCAGAAATATCTTCACTCCGACACCGAAAATGGACTACTCGATTCAAAACCACACTTGTTGAAGTCACTGGCCGCGAGAATCAAAACTGTATCAACGTCCTTGTCCCGTGTGCACCGTCGTCTTAGAATTTCCGTATCGAACCCCACACTTTCGCCGAGCATTCAAAGTACACATGGCAGACGACTACTACAAAATACTAGGTGTCTCGAAAACTGCGACTCCGGACGAGATTCGTAAGGCTTATCGTAAACTCGCACGGGTGAATCACCCCGACGCAAAGCCCAACGACGCCAAAGCCGCCGAAAAGTTCAAACAAATTCAAGAGGCTTACGATGTCCTGAACGATGAGACAAAACGGAAGCAGTACGATCAGTTTGGCCCCGATTTCGCGCGCATGGGTCAACAAGGGCCGTTCGGGCCTGGAGGACCAGGCGGATCTGGCGGCTTTGGTGGTGGAACTGGCCCGATCGACTTCAGCGAATTATTCGGTAACGGAGGGATCGATCTCGGCGATTTCTTTAATGGCGGCATCGGGGGCGGTGCAGCCTCTTCCAGTGGCCGTCGGGGAAAGCGGGCTGCCGCGCGAGGCGAAGATACACGGGCAACAGTCAAAGTGGATTTCGAAACGGCAGTCAATGGCGGTTCCGTCGATGTCCGAATTGATCGTGGTGGTACAGTCGAAACGCTCGGCGTGAAGGTTCCTGCCGGCGTCAGTGAAGGTCAGGTCATTCGTCTGGCAGGGCAGGGGAGTCCCGGCTCGCGTGGTGGAACCCCGGGTGATCTGTTGCTGCGCATCGAAATCCTGCCACACCCTTATTTTCGTCGAGAGGGTTCAAACCTGTTGCTGGATGTTCCCATCTCGCCTCCTGAAGCAGCTCTCGGCACAAAGGTCGACGTTCCGACACTGTCGGAAGGTCGCGTCGTTGTGAAGGTTCCACCCGGTACATCAAGCGGCGTAAAGCTTCGATTGCGTGGTAAAGGTGTGTTAGATCCTCAGACAAAGCAGGTCGGCGATCAATTCGTTGTGATCAAAATCGTCTTGCCCAAGACGATTTCCGAACGTGATAAGGCACTCTATCAACAACTGGCCGAGGAGGGTTCCTCGGTGCGCGAGGGACTCTGGTGAAACACCACTCAGGCACGATCGCGAGATCCGAAACCACTTGGGTCCACATCCGGACGATTCTCGCGATCTGTACATTGATGGTGGGATTCGCTTACGCCCAAGAGGATACCGACCGGCCTGTTGAGACCGAAACGACTTTGCTTGACGACAAAGCCGACTCCCCGGAACTGACAAGTTCCTCCGACGAGTCGTCGAAGACGGACGCGGAAAAAAAGCGAAAGGCGACTGTTGGGCTTGCGGCCGTCGGAGCGATCGCCATTCTGGGCGTTAGCGTGATTGCCATGACGATGATCTGGGCTCGACGGTTGCGACGTCTGGCTCGCGACTCAGGTCCGATTCAAAAGACGGCGGGCAACGATTTCTGGTTCTTGAAGCCACCTAAGCCGAATGCGACTGATACCGAAATCTCGACCATTCGTCGTCCGCTGTTCGGAGAAATGCGAGACGATGAACAATGACCCGATTTACTTTTACGAAAGCCCAGCACCTTCGCTCCAAGTCCGATTTTGAGCGGGTTTATGCCTTGAAAAACAAGGCGGCTGATGGAGTGCTGTTGGTCTTTGCGGCTCGAAATTCAGGCCCTGTCACACGAATTGGCCTCAGCGTCTCCAAGAAGCATGGCGGTGCCATCGTCCGAAACCGGTTGAAACGCCTGCTGCGTGAAGCGTTCCGTCTGATGCAGTATCAGATCCCCGCAAGCCTCGATTTGATCGTCATCCCGTTGGCGAAGGACAAGGCGAGTCTGGTTGCCTACCAGGAATCCCTTGTGAAGGCGACACGTCGCCTGATGCGTCGTCTCGACCAACCCCCTCCGATCAGTGAGACTGCACCATGAACGTTGCCTGGTGGTTGACCCGGCTTCCTGGACTCGTACTCATCGGCGGCGTTCGATTCTATCAGTTAGGGATCGGCCCGTTCCTCGGAAAACACTGCCGCTACGAACCGTCTTGCAGCAATTACTTCATTCAAGCTGTGGAAAAATATGGTGCCGTCGTAGGTGCATGGAAAGGAACAATGCGCATCCTCAGGTGCCACCCTTTCCATCCCGGCGGCTACGACCCGCCTTAACGCTGCGCCACCGCTCGCAGAGCCAACCGGAGGTCCGCATCCCCTTGTCGATCGCACGCTGCCCGGAAGGCCACGCTCAAGCCGCGATTCAGCCAATCACTGTCAATAACGATCAATCGACAAACAGGAATTCCGATGAATTCCACATGGCTCGACAAAATGCGGGCAGGCCTCGCCTGGTAATGAAATCGACGCTGAGTGTGACTTCTTTCTCATCAGGCCTGCGACTGTAAATCAGCAAGAATGCGATCGTGATTTGATCGTCTACTGAGCGTGAAATTGAGGTCAGGCGTTCGGCAAATCGATCAGCCATCCGCAGACTGAATGAATGGTTCAGCAGCGACAACGCTTGCAGCGGCGTCACCGTCGCAGATCGGCGGGGAGTCGTTGTTGAAGGGTCCGGACAATCGAAATTGTCGAGGAACGGACTGCGACCGCCGCGCGCTCCCATGCGGTACAGCGTACGGCGATTGTTCGCATAACCGACCGGATCGATCGGATCATAAAATTGCGTCCCTTTGAAAAAGTACGAATTCACATCGGTATATCCTTTGCCCCCGACTTCCGTATTCAATTCTCCCGAAACCGAAAGCATGGCGTCACGAACAGCTTCTGCCTCTAACCGATGCGGATTCATTCGCCATAGCAGCCGATTGTTCGAATCAACCTTCGCCGCTACGTCATTGAATTTCGATGACTGACGATACGTCGCTGAACTGACAAACAAACGGTGCATTCGTTTCAACGAAAACCGTTCGGTGTCAACTTGACGGGCTTCGCCTGTTTGGGGCTGTTGGCGTCGGCCACCGAATTCTTGGGAGAGCCATTCAAGTAAATCGGGATGACTTGGCATTCCCGCATGAAAACCAAGGTCGTTGGGCGAGTCGACCAGGCCCACTCCAAAATGATAATGCCAGATCCGATTCGTCATCACTCGGGCAAAAAGCGGGTTGCGGGAATCGGTAATCCATTCAGCCAGTTTACGGCGTCGATGCGATTCGATCGCGTCGGGCCGAAGCTCAAATCGGGGACTTAACCCTGAAATCGCTGCCAAACCCGCAGGTTCGACTTCGTCCCCGAGTGATGCAACACTGCCGCGTTTGTGAATCTTCATGGGTGGCGATTGAGTTGCAATGGCGGTGTAAACGGTTAGTGGTCCCCGCTTTGTCAGGTCAGCATGCACCTGTCGCAGGTGTTTCAATTCGTTCTGCCGGGCGACTCGTGCTGACTGCTCGTCACGACTCAGCTTCGACAGGATCTCGGCTTCGGTCACGAATGTGTTCGTTGCGTCCGCCGAAACAGCGACTTCTTCTGGTGTCAGAGCTTTGCCATACAGCTTTGCGGAGACGATCGTCCCTTTCAGCATCCGATTCTCACCGACGTCGGTCCCATGCCTTAGACCGAACAAGACCTGAGCTTTTCCGGCTTCATACTTGGCGGCGACATCCTTGCGTATGGGACTGCCATAGGACTGTCCATTTCGATACGCGATGATCGTCCCATCGGCCTGATGAACCTGGGTCATCACCACAGCTTCCTTGTCGGCCTGCTCTTCGGCGGCGGCCCGATACGACAGTGTCCGCTGAAAACCGTTGCTCCCCGGCATCCATCGAGCCGCTTCGTGTTCGGCGTAGACGATCGCGTCGAAGGTATGGCCATCAATCGTTTGCAGGCTGATCGCTCCGCCACCCGCCTGATGTAATGTCTGCAATCGGACACGGACTTCGAGTGTTTTTTCAAAGACATCCCGTGCCAAAGGCGATGAGCTTGCGAACGAAGTACCATCGACGACCAGTCCTTCGGAGGAACGCATTGCAGTTCCAACGAGTTTCACATGCATGTCCCCCACCTGGTCATGCAGATCTTTTGTAAAATCCCAGGCAGCGAGCGGCATCAGGCCACGATGAGTCAGCGAAGGTCGCCCCTCAGCCGACGCCCGTTCTGCCAGAATCGATTCTCGAATCGGGGTCTCTTGATCACGAAGCTGTTTTGCCAAGTCATTGATTTGTCGCTGCCATGCTTCGAGTTGTCGAACAACTTCCGGCGGAGTGAACTCACGCTCGCCATGATCAATCCCCGCGAGGGCTGAAGCGATCTGGTAGTACTCACGAGTTGTGATCGGATCGAATTTGTGATCGTGACACCGGGCACAGTTTACAGTCAGCCCCAGAAATGTCTGGCCAACCGTCCCGACGATGTCTTCCAGTTCATCCTGCCGCATCATGGCTCGCATTCGATCCACGACGGGAACAACCGTGTCATGAGCACCAGCGACAAGGAACCCAACCGCCTTGATTGCTTCGATGTCTTCAGGAGCCAGCAGGTCACCTGCCAGTTGCCAACGGACGAATTCGTCATAGGGCATGTCCCGATTCAGGGCACTAATGACCCAGTCTCGATAAGGCCAGGCATTCGGTCGCGGAAGATCTCTCTCAAACCCGTTGCTTTCACCAAACCGGACAACATCCAGCCAGTGTCGTGCCCAGCGTTCGCCGTAATGCGGTGAGGCAAGTAATTCATCCACCAATCGCTCGACGGCGTCGGGCCGCTCATCGTGAACAAATTGATCAACCCGTTCCAGGTCAGGGGGGAGACCGAGAAGATTGAACGAAAGCCTTCGGATTAAAACTCGTCGAGTCGCTTCCGGCGACATCTTCAAATTCCGTTCCTCCAGCCTTTCAGCAATAAAATCATCAACAGGCTGCCGTCGCTCAGTCAGTGATTTGCCCCTCGGAATGCGAACTTGTCGCAACGGTTGCAGCGACCACCAGTCGAGTCCCGCTCGATGTTCTGACGATACGGCCAATGGATCGATCGGGCCTCCTGACCAGGCGGCGCCTCCAGTGATCCAGTCTTTCAACAGACGTTTTTCGTCCGCGGAGAGAGGATGCTTCGGCGGCATCTCATCTTGTTCAACGCGCTGCCAGATCGGGCTTTTCTCTGGCGAATTCACGTCGAACGCCGGACCAGACTCACCCCCGGCAATCATCTTTTCGCGTGACGTGAGGTCAAGCTTTCCTTTGGCATCGTCGCCGCTGTGACACGAAATACATTTATGAGCGATCAACGATTTCGCAGGAAAAGAAAACAGATCGTCAGCGAATGCGTTACTGGCCGTCATGACGATAAAGAGCGCAAAGCAGAGCCAACCGCTGAGTGTCATCGAGTCTTCTGCAATCCGTCTCATACTCGTCATTCCCAAAGCTCTAGTCTTGGCAATCAATTGATTCGCAAATTCTACGCCTTCGGTTCAAGTCGTGCGATCCAACCGCGAGGATAAACAACGGATCGTGTCGAACCCGTAGTAGTCTTCGAGGCCCACCAAACCCGCCGGAGCCAAGCTTCCGTAATGACCTGGCGAACTGGGCGTTGTAAGCCCCTGGATTTTTCAACTTTTTTACTCTTGAGGAACTTGACGTCGGAAGTGTCAAAAAAGTTCCTTGGGTTCATGGAGCGGTAGCTCCTGGCGAACCGCTTGTAGCGGCTCACTACTTACTCATCACATCTCTCTCGGCGCTTCGCCGCCCACCGGATTCCTTCTCCCCTTCTTCTGCGATCCGTGCCCATCGGTGTCATCCGTGTTGAAATTCTTCCTGATTCACACCTTTTTTAAACTTGCGCAACTATGGACGTACTTGCGCGACATTGGTCGAAAACAAGGATTTTTTCGATATTTCAGAGGTCTGTAAGTTTGCGCAACACTGATGCGCGACAACAGAGGGACGGTCACAACTGCTTCAAGCCGTCGATTTCAAATGACAAGTCCGAACAACGATGACAGCATTTGCGCAAGCGAGTCATACTGATTGACGGTGAGCAACTGGCCCAGTTGATGATTCAACACAATGTTGGGGTTACTACGAACAAGACTTACGAGGTAAAGGTTTTGTCGGGCGATTTCTTCGACGAAGACGAAGCGTAGAAAATCGAATTGTCGGACGAACATGTGGATCACTACAACCGCATAAACACTGATGGCCCGACGCGCAACATTGCCACATCGGTGCGCCGGTCACTAATTCGTTCTTCACGATTTTGCTGCGCGCGAAGCCGGACTTCGGAGAAGTTCGTTTCTAAGCCGAAGCTTAGGAACAATGAAAAATGCGAGTCTCGGCATTTGGGGTTCAGTTCTTTACGAATCGTTTGGCCTCGGGTTCCACCTTTGGTTCAGGTGTCTCGACAAGACTGGCTTCGGTGGCTCGTTGTTTTGCCTGGGCGATCAGTTCTTCGGCAGCGAGGATCTGGCTGCGGGTAAATTCTGGCGTCTGCGTCAGGGCCCCTAAGGGGGTGTTCATTTTCTCGGACAATTGCTGGAACGACATCCTGTTGGCCTGGTGCCAGGCTGCGGCCTGGGCTGCTTTTGTGTCGACTTTGCCTGATCCGACAACAGTCAATAGTTGATACAGCACAGGGTCACGACTGATTTTTGTCACCGGGGTGAGCGTGTATTTGCTGCTCGGACCCGGCTCGGGCTTTCCGTGCTCGAGACAGACGGAGTTGAAATTTAGCGAGACAATTTGTTCCGCCGGAATAGAGAAGAAGCCCTGGCCGATTCCCTGTGCGTTCCCTTGGCCATTTCCGAAGGGCAGGCCATTGCCAATCCCCGGAGCGGGTCCGATTCCTCCGCCAATCTTTTGCGGGCCGTTTTGGCCATTCCCCGGACCTGCGTTATTGCCCAGTCCCTGATTTCCCAGTCCCAAATTTCCTGCTGCACCGAAATTGCCGAACTGCGAGTGAATCGAGACGCCCACCACTGCATCCGGGATCTTCACGGTGAGCGGTTTGTCGGTTTTGTTCTCGATCAG
Organism: uncultured Schlesneria sp.; assembly: GCA_903904835.1. Taxonomy (GTDB): domain Bacteria; phylum Planctomycetota; class Planctomycetia; order Planctomycetales; family Planctomycetaceae; genus Schlesneria. The sequence goes on from CAIVEI010000167.1 coordinate 41,753, forward strand.
GACATTGCCACCCAGTGCGCTCCTCGGGATCAATCTGACGGTGACCTGTCCGGCATCGACCGCCTCGAATAAGTCAACCTGTTCTGCCGCAGGGTCGAATTTTGGATTCCTGATGGGCTTCTTGAATGTCTGAGTGGGTTTGCTCGCTGCGACCAGTTCGGTCGGCGGCGACGTGGCGACGACCAAGGCCAGCGAAGTCAGTCCACACAATACCGCGATGGTACGTCGAGACATCTGAAGTTCCTTTGAAACGAGTGCCAGAAAAAGCGGGAGACGGGGTGTTCAGTCTAAGTCTGTCGCCAGCGAAAGAACAAACACCAATTTTTCCAGATGACGTTCTTTTAAGTTCGTTAGTCTCGTTCCAAGCGGGTGCTTGGGAACGAGGGTAAGATGACTTCGTTTCGGGCGGTTTGTTATAGTCCGGTTGATGATGGGTAACGAGCGGGGAGCGGATCATGTGTGAAGTTACGATAACGATTCCAGACGAATCGCTTTTTGCATTGGCAGAAACGCCAGAAGATGCTGGAGCGGAATTGCGGATGTTAGCAGCGGTGAAGCTGTTTGAGCTGAAGGAGCTTTCATCTGGCGCTGCCGCACGATTGGCAGGTGTCTCACGCATCGAATTTATCAAGAGACTTGCCCAATATGGAGTTCCAGTGTTCGACTTAAGTGAAGATGAGTTGGCACTGGAGACGCGGCTTGGCTGAGTTGATCTGCGATACTTCAGTCGTGACAGCATTGCATGAGGTGCGTCTTCTGAAGATTCTTCCGTTGCTCGGTTCGAAAATCATCCTGCCTGCGGCTGTCGAGCGAGAAATCGAGGCAGGTCGCTCTTCAGGTTATGATTTGCCCGATGTAGCATCGATCGATTGGATTGTCGTTCGAACGCCAATTGATACTCGCGAATTGCCGAATGCAAAACAACTTGGTGACGGGGAGTCGAATGTGTTGTGGTTGGCACTTGAGATTCCCAACAGTGTCGCCGTTTTGGACGACGGCGCGGCACGTCGTACGGCAATTCAAATGGGAATTCGCTTCACATGAACCCTTGGGCTACTGATTGATGCGAAACAGAAGAGTTTGATCGAAAAGGTTGCACCGGTTCTCGATGAGCTTATTCATCATGATTTCAATATGTCACCGAGTGTTCGCGCGAATATTCTAAAAGCTGCTGGTGAAGAAGTGGATTAAACGATGTGTTTTTCAACAAATTCGCGGATGTCGAACGAACCTATACTGCCGGTTGCACAGAAGAGGTTACAAGTGGTGCGTTCCCAAGCCGAAGCTTGGGAACGAGGATAAGGAGCGGCATGGTGGGCGAGTCCCTTGCTGGTCGTTAGAGTGCTGAGATCTACTGGCTTCCTTAACTTACCGACTTGATTTGCTCATCCATGACGACTACGCCCGAACGTGCGCCTACCCCCGCAATGCAGCGGTATCTGGAAGTGAAGGCCCAGCATCCTCAGGCCATTCTTTTGTTCCGGATGGGGGATTTTTATGAACTTTTTTATGAAGATGCTGTTCTCGCCTCCAAAGCGGTCGGACTGACCCTTACCAGCCGAGACAAGGGGTCGCCCAACCCGATCCCGATGGTCGGGTTTCCTTATCATCAGTTGGATGGTTACCTGCAAAAACTTGTCCGAGCCGGTTATCGAGCGGCTATCTGTGAACAGATGGAAGATCCGAAGCTGGCCAAGGGGCCAGTCAAACGTGACGTGACTCGCGTGGTAACTCCAGGAACGTTGACCGAAGATTCGCTGCTTGATCCTCGGGAGAGTAATTTTCTGGCTTGCGTCTTTCCGACGAAAGACGTTTGCGGATTGGCCTGGCTGGAAGTGTCGACTGGACGCTTCGTGATGGCGGATCTGGCCAGCGATCATGTTGTCGATGAAATTGCTCGAATCCGACCGGCGGAATGTCTTGTTCCTGACAATTCACACGATCTTCCACTGGTTCAAATGCTGATGCAGATGACGGGAATGCTGGTTAGCGATCGACCTCCCTGGTCGTTCGCCGTTGATCAATGCAAACGAACTCTGCTGGATCAGTTCCAGACTCGGTCGCTGTCAGGCTTCGACATCGACGATGACACTCCAGGCGTCACCGCTGCGGGGGCGCTACTGGAATATGTCCGTGAAACTCAAAAGAGTGGTCTGGGACACATCACTCGCCTCGAACCGTACCGGCGAGGATCAAGCCTGTTGATCGACGAAGCGACTCGACGCAGCCTTGAATTGACACGGACGCTGCGTGATGGTCAGCGGGAGGGAAGCCTGCTTGCTGTCATCGATGAGACAGTGACTCCGATGGGAGCCCGGCTGCTGGGTGAATGGCTTTCCAACCCGCTGACTGATCCGGTTCGGATTAACCTGCGTCTGGATGCAGTCGAAGAACTGACGACCGATGCGGTCTTCTGTCGTGATTTACGTGAGCAACTTCAAGAGGCTTATGACTTACAACGTCTGACGGCACGCGTTGCGACGGGGCGATGTTCGCCACGAGACCTGTCGTGCCTGGCTCGGACGTTGGCGCTGCTTCCGAAGTTGAAGGCGAAATTGTCGGGCCGAAGAGCACGTCGACTGGTCGAACTGGAAGAACGACTGGATCTGTGCCCTGAAATTCGGAGCGACATCGAATCGTCACTGGTTGACGAACCGCCGATGTTGACGAGCGACGGCGGGATGATTCGCGAAGGTTTTCACGTACAGCTTGACGAATGGCGAGACCTGGCGCGCGGCGGGAAAGACTGGATCGCTCGTTACCAGGCCGAGGAAATTGAGCGGACTGGCATCCCGAATCTGAAGGTTGGTTTCAATCGCGTGTTTGGGTACTACCTCGAATGTACCGCAGTCCAGGCGGAAAAAGTGCCGGCTGACTATATCCGTAAACAAACGCTGAAAAACAACGAACGATTTATCACTCCACAATTAAAAGAATACGAAGAGAAAGTGTTGCGGGCGGAAGGGCAGGCGGTCCAGCTTGAGCAAGAGTTATTTAACGCTCTTCGGGAACGGATCGCGCTGCAATCGGCACGGCTTCGTGAAATTGCCGAAGTGCTGGCGGAAGTCGACACGTTGGCGGGACTGGCAACACTGGCGGTCAGTGCCGGTTACTGTCGGCCTGAGATCACCACGGAGCCGGTGCTGGATATTCGTGAAGGCCGCCATCCGGTACTTGACCGCCTGAAACCGAGTGGCGAGTTTGTGCCGAATGATGTGCGGATGGGGACGGGGCGTCCTACCAACTCGAAGACTCCAGCGAAAGATCCCCCAACAGAACCAGAAGAATCGCTGGTGGCGACTGGTTCTGGCGGCATGATGCAATTGATCACCGGCCCGAACATGGCGGGAAAGAGTACGTATATCCGCCAGGCTGCCTTGTTGACGGTGATGGCACAAATGGGTTCGTTTGTCCCTGCAAAAGCAGCCTGGATTGGTATCGCCGACCGCGTTTTCGCTCGTGTTGGTGCGAGTGATGAACTCGGCAAGGGGCAAAGTACATTCATGGTTGAAATGACCGAAACGGCGCGGATTCTGAACGCGGCGACAAAGCAAAGCCTGGTGATTCTTGATGAAATCGGACGGGGAACGAGTACCTATGACGGAATCTCGCTGGCCTGGGCGATCACGGAGTACCTGCACGACGTGACCGGTTGCCGCACAATGTTCGCGACTCACTACCACGAATTGACTCAATTGACGGAATCGTTGAAAGAGTGCGTCAATTGGAACGTCGCAGTTCGCGAAGATGCTGATGACGTCATCTTCCTGCACAAAATCATTCCCGGTTCGGCAGATAAAAGCTACGGAATCCACGTGGCACAATTAGCGGGCGTTCCGCGCACGGTACTTGATCGGGCCAAGGTGATATTGAAGACATTAGAAAACGATCACGTTGACGAGTCTGGCCGAACAAAGATTCCGGTACGGAAAACGAAAAAGAAGAACGAAAAACAACTGGCGCTGTTTGAAGAGGAAGAGCACCCGATCATTGATGAGCTACGTCAGTTGAACGTCAACGAGATGACACCAATGGCAGCACTACAAGAGTTGCATCGGTTGCGTGAACGGTTGAAGTAAGAAGTACAAGAAAAGCTTTAAGACCCTTCGGGACCACGAATAACACGAATAAGAAAAAGGCTATTGCGGTTTGACTTGCGGTGTTCGGGAAAACCACCATAGGACTACTGCAAGAGCTATGAGTATTATGGGCCCAATGACTGTCCAGTCGATGTTGATGAATTGAGTTTCTTCTTTGGTTGGGTTGTTCGTCAGCTGATGTGTTTTGGAATCCTGTTCTACTTCGGATTTCGACCGCCGATCGACTTCGTCGAGAAACCCTTTCAGGCCATGGATCAATTTGTCGTGGTCGCTCGACTCGGAATAGACGTCGTTGTGATCGGTATGCGGCATGACGATCTGCTGTTTTGCGATTCCTTGAGAGGATTTTGCCGGGGCGGCGTCGAATAGCTTCTGGCCGATCCAGAACGGAACGATTGTGTCTTGCTGGCCGTGTATCTGAAGAATCGGGCACGTGACCTTGATGATCCGTTGGTCCGATGGGTATCGATCAACCAGGAGCCATGAAACTGGGACGACAGGAAAATGAACCTGAGCAACGGCGACGAGCGAACTAAACGTTGACTGAATAATCAGTCCGCCCGGTTCGATCCCTTCCTGGCACAACTCGCTCGCTAACCGAGTGGCGACCCCGCCACCTAAGGATTCGCCGTAGATGACAATTCGTTGTGGTGGGACACCTAATTCCTGGGTGAGATGGTTCCAGATCGATCTGGCGTCTTTAGCGAAGTCTGCTTCGGACGGCTTGCCTGGGTTGTCGGCGTAGCCCCGATAATCAACCAGCAGAACATGTGTGTTCAGCGATCCGAGCACCTGGAATTGGATGCCTCGATCCGAGCGATTGCCAGCGTTACCTGGGAAAAACAACACGACGGGTTGTCCGGCAGCCAAAGCCGGCTTGATATCAACGGAATCTGCGCCGCGCGACGTTTCAACGAGGATCAGCCAGCCATGCAGTTCCAGTCCGTCGTGAGAGCGGACCGTGATATCAGCGTCACCAGCCAATAAACGTTCACATCGACTCGGGTGATAAATCAGGGATCTTTGAAAATACGTGATCGGCGCGAGGCAGAGCAGGTAAACCCGCAAGGCCAACTGGACGAGATGACGAGTCGTCGTGGCGAGTGATTTTGGTGGTGTTTCCGACACGTTAAACCTTTAGCCCGACGCGCGAGCGAGGGACAAACATTGCCGAGATGAAGATCCCTTGCTAACGTGTCGGGCTAGCATCAGATCTCACCAGCGATTTTCAAAAAGTTCTTTAAGAGTTCGATCCCTGATTCGGTCAAGAAACTTTCCGGATGGAATTGGACTCCGTGGACCGGATATTTGCGGTGTTGCAGGCCCATAATTTCGCGTGCGTGTCCTGGAAACTCTGCCCATGCGGTGACTTCCAGGTCCGGGCTGAGCGTTGCTTCCGGGACGCACAGGCTGTGATATCGCGTCGCCGTGAAAGGATTTGGCAAGCCAGTGAAGACTCCCGTCCCTGTATGATGAATTGACGAGACTTTTCCGTGCATCAATCGTTCGGCACGAACGACTGGCGATTGAAAGACTTCTGCCATCGATTGATGACCAAGGCAAACGCCAAGAATCGGAATCTTCGGCCCGAGTTGCCGAATTAATTCCATCGAGATTCCCGCTTCGTGGGGAGTACACGGACCTGGCGAGACCACAATTCCCCTCGGCTGCATCGCTTCGATTTCGGTAATCGTGACTTGATCGTTGCGCGCGATTTTGACGTCCAGTCGCGCATCGATCTCGCCGAACCGTTGAACGAGGTTGTAAGTAAACGAATCGTAGTTATCGAGAATGAAGAGCATTGAAGATTTATCGCGGCAAGAATCGTTCGTAGCGCGGACGCGCGGGTCCACTTTCGTTAAAGTTCAGTCCAGTGGCTGAGCTTGTCGTTGTCACGGCAGTTTCCACTGATGTTCATGCGAAGTAAACTGTGCGAACGAGTTTTTTCTCGGGAACGCCTGAAGTCTGACGAATTGTTTTCCTTTTTTACGTTTCAATTTTTTCGTAATACAATCGATTTCTAACGAAAGTGATTCACATGTCGATGTCCTTTTCCCGCCGAAACTTTTTTGCGACCTCGGCTGTTGCAGCCGCTGCGGCGACCTCACTTGCAGCACCAGAGCGGAGTGAAGCGGCCCCGAGCTCTGCCGCACCGTTTCGGCTCTGCTTGAACACGAGTACCGTTCGTGAGTGCCAGTACAAGGGAAATAAGATCGATATTCTGGGGGCAGTGGAGGTCGCTTCGAAAGCAGGCTATACCGGCATCGAGCCTTGGATTGGAGAAATCGATACTTATGTTAAAGGGGGAGGGAAGCTGTCCGATCTGCGCAAGCGAATCGCCGATGCTGGCCTGACAGTCGAAAGTGCGATCGGCTTTGCCGCATTCCTTGCTGAAGACGAACAGGAACGACTGAAGGGTCTCGAAGAAGCCAAACGCTGCATGGGCCTCGTGCGAGATATCGGGGGGACTCGGATTGCAGCTCCGCCCGTTGGCGTTACGGATAAGACGGGACTCGATCCCCTGAAGCTGGCCGCCAGATATCGGGCCTTATGCGAACTGGGACAGAAAGAAGGGGTTTTGCCACAATTAGAGCTGTGGGGGTTCGCAAAAACCTTGTGTCGGATGGGCGAAGTTGCGTACGTCGGCATTGAAGCGGCTCATCCGGCAGCCTGCTTCCTGCTTGATGTTTACCACATTTTTAAAGGTGGGTCTGATTTTGAAGGCCTGGCGATGTTTGCCGGGTCACGGATGCACAACTTTCATGTGAATGACTATCCGGCCAACCCACCTCGTGAAACGATCAACGATTCTCACCGGGTTTACCCAGGCGACGGGATTGCTCCTTTGGACAAGATTTTCAGGACGATGCGCGACAACGGCTATCGAGGAGTTGTTTCTCTGGAACTTTTCAATCGCGACTACTGGAAGCAGGACGCATTTGAAGTTGCGAAGACCGGTTTCGAAAAGACGAAAGCGGCGTTGGATAAAGCGTTTGCGTGAATTTTTCCTTGATGAAATAAGACTTGTTTGACCTATAGGACTTAAAAAACGGCTATATTCTGGAGGTGATTTTTGAGTCGACATCGAATTGCTGCGGTTACTGACATTCCGCCGGGTGAGGGTCGTGAATTCGTCGCTGGCGGGAAGATCGTGGCCGTTTTTAATGTGGATGGCGCGTTCCATGCTTTGGATGGAATCTGCCCCCATGCAGGCGGTCCGATCGCAAAAGGGACTGTTAACGGCCAGATTGTGACGTGTCCTTGGCACGGATGGCAATTCGACGTGGCTTCAGGGCATCATTGTTTGAATGTTCAATTGAAGCAGCCCTGTTTTCCCGTAACGGTTGAAGACGATTCGCTTTGGATTGAATTACCGACAGGATGAAAACGCCAAAAAGTCGTGCTACTTTTCGGCAGTGCGAATTGACATTTTCAGAGAAGTGTTTTCCTGCATTTCTGGTGATGGATTCTGTGGACCGCAGCGAGTAAAACTGGCGGTGAATTCTTTTGATCCTTGATCGGTCCTCGCAGGAGCCTTCCCATGTCGGAATCAGCGTCACAACTCGAACAACTCAAGAAATTCACGGTCGTCGTGGCTGACACGGGTGACTTCGAGTCGATGAAGCAATACAAGCCGCAAGATGCGACAACCAATCCGTCGCTGATTCTGGCGGCAGCATCCAAGCCCGAGTACGCGTATCTCGTGGACAAGGCTGTCACCGACAGAAAAACTTCGGGGCTGTCTGGTGCCAAACAGATCGAAGACATCATCGATCACGTTCTGGTGAATTTCGGGATGGAGATCCTGAAGATTGTCCCTGGTCGAGTTTCGACCGAGACTGACGCACGCCTTTCATTTGATACGGCGGGGACACTCGCGAAAGCCCGGCAATTGATCGGCCTATACGAAAAAAACGGGATCTCACGCGACCGTGTCTTGATTAAGATCGCATCGACATGGGAAGGGATTAAGGCGGCAGAGGTTCTCGAACGCGAAGGGATTCACTGCAACTTGACGCTGTTGTTCTCGTTCGCGCAAGCTGTCGCTTGTGCCGAGGCGGGGGTCAAGTTGATTTCCCCGTTCGTGGGACGGATTCTCGATTGGTACAAAGCCGCAATGAAACGCGACTATTCTCCAACCGAAGACCCCGGTGTGAAGTCTGTCACGCAGATTTTTGAGTACTACAAGAAATTCGGCTACAAAACCGAAATCATGGGAGCCAGTTTTCGAAACAAGGGTGAGATCACAGAACTCGCTGGTTGTGATCTTCTGACGATCAGTCCTGCATTGCTCGGGGAACTTGCCAGTTCTACCGAACATCTGCCAAAGAAGCTGGATGTCGGAACCGCCGCGTCGTCCAAGTGGGACAAGATCACGCTTGACGAAAAATCGTTCCGATTTCAGTTGAATGAAGACGCGATGGCAACCGAGAAGACGGCAGAAGGAATTCGCAAATTCTCGGCGGATATCGTGAAACTGGAAGAACTGATCCGCGCAAAGATTCACTAAGGCCGATCTCGCAGTCCTCATGAGTTTGGTTTCGTTATGGCGCTCAATCCTGAGAAGATTCTGACACGTCAGCTTTTAGCCGCTGAAGGCTATTTGGCGCTGAACATGCCGGATCATGCGTTGCGTGAGTTGAGTCATGTTCAGGATCTTGGTGACAAACTTTACGTGGCGCGCATGTTGCGTGGTGAAGCTCTGTTGTTAAAAAAAGACCATGAACAGGCACTCATTGCGTTCCACGAAGCTCATGTCGAAAGGCCAACAGAATTGGATGCCCTGATGCGAATGGCTTGGTGTTTCAAGCGGATTGACCAGCTTCAACAGGCGATTAATACGATGAAATTGGCGTACCAGTTCCATAAGGATGTGCCGGTCGTGCTGTACAATCTGGCGTGTTACTATTCGCTGGCGGGCGAGAAAGAAGATGCGCTTTCATGGTTGGGAAGAGCATTCCGGATGGATCGCCAGTTGCTGAAGCTAATAGAGAATGAGACCGATTTCGATCCGCTACGGAACGATGTCGATTTTCAACATCTGCTTCAGCTGACAAGCAGTCAAAAGTAAAAGGTATCATGAACGTTTACGGCATCATCCCCGCCCGATTGCAATCGACACGCCTGCCTCGAAAATTACTGCTGGCTGAGACCGGCCGACCCCTCATCGAATACACATGGCGATCGGCGTCGCGATCAAAACGACTGCATCATTTGATCGTCGCCGCAGATAGTGATGAAATCGCCGAAACGGTGAAAGGCTTCGGTGGTCGATGCGAATTGACGGGTGAGCATCCAAGCGGAACCGATCGCATCGCCGAGATTGCTCGCCGATGTTGCCCGGACGGAGAAATTTTCGTCAATATTCAAGGTGACGAGCCGGAAATTGATCCTGCGAATATTGATGCTGTCGTGCAGGCCTTGATCGACTGCCCGACAGCTCAAATGGCGACGTTAGGGACGCCGATGAGGTCGTTGGAACAGGTGCAAGCCTCTTCCTGCGTTAAGGTTGTGGCTGGCAAGGACGGCAGGGCTCTTTACTTCAGCCGCGCTCCAATCCCGTTCTGCCGAGACCGCGATTCCGCCGAAGTCTTAGCAACCGAACATCCGTGGATGCTGCATATCGGTATTTACGCGTACAGGCGGGAGTTTTTGCTGGAATTGACGCAACTTCCTCCATCTCGACTTGAACAACTTGAGAAGCTGGAACAATTGCGCGCTCTCGAAGCAGGTGCTCGCATTCAAGTTGCGATTGTCGAACATCACTCGGTTGGCATCGACACGCCTGAGGACTATGCTCGGTTTGTTGCAAGGTTGAAGGCAGAAGGATGACGGATGAATAATGTGTGACACCGTATTTGTTCATTTCGAGATCTGATTTCTGAAATCCTCATTCCTCTTTTGTCTCCTTCCAAAGTTCAATAATGACCAAGCAGACCAAGCACATTTTTGTCACAGGCGGTGTTGTCAGTTCTCTTGGCAAAGGGCTGACGTCTGCTTCGATCGGGACGATTCTGGAACGTCGCGGACTGAAAGTCCGCATGCAGAAGCTCGACCCCTACATCAATGTTGATCCGGGAACGATGAGTCCCTTTCAGCACGGCGAGGTTTATGTTCTGGATGACGGAGCCGAGACCGACCTCGACCTGGGGCACTACGAACGGTTTACGAACAGCCCGCTGACACGCGATTCGAATTACACGTCAGGCCGTATTTATTCGAAGGTGATCCAGAAAGAACGTGACGGTAAATATCTTGGAAAAACGGTCCAGGTCGTTCCTCACATCACAGACGAAATCAAAGCTGCCGTACGAGGACTTGGAGGTCCTGATGTCGATGTTGTGATTACTGAATTAGGTGGCACCGTCGGCGATATTGAGGGATTGCCGTTTTTTGAGGCCATTCGTCAATTGCCGCTGGATATCGGTCGTGAGAACTGCCTGTTCATTCATTTGACGCTTGTTCCCTACTTGAAGGCCGCGAAAGAACTGAAGACCAAGCCGACGCAGCACAGCGTTCAGCAATTACGGCAGATCGGTATTCAGCCGGACATTTTGATCGTGCGGACAGAACGGGATCTAGGTCAGGAAAACGCTGATAAGATTGCTCTGTTTTGTAATCTGGAGAAGCGTGCCGTCATCGTCGAAAAAGATAAAGAGTTTTCGATCTACGAGGTTCCCTCGGGACTGGTTGAATACGGTCTGGACAAGCTGATTCTGGAAAAACTGCACTTACCTGAAGGTCCATCGGACATGGACGATTGGGATGATCTTGTTCATCGGATCAAAAATCCCCTTCATGACGTCAACATCGCAGTGGTTGGTAAGTACATCGAGCATCGAGACGCCTACAAATCGATTTACGAAGCACTCGACCACGCAGGCTTCTCACATTCGACGCGCGTCATCATAAAGCGGATCGAAGCCGAGTCGCTGGAAAGCCAGGAAGCGGCGTCGATACTTGCTGGAATCGATGGCCTGCTCGTCCCCGGCGGGTTTGGGCACCGCGGAATTGAAGGCAAGATTCAGGCTGTTCGATACGCCCGGGAACATAAGATCCCCTATTTTGGAATTTGTCTTGGGATGCAAGTCGCCGTCATTGAATATGGTCGCCATGTGATCGGCCTGGATGAGGCAAACAGCACTGAATTCGACGCTGCGACACCACACCCCGTTATCTGTTTGCTTGAAGAGCAGCGAACCGTGGAAAAGAAGGGGGCGTCGATGCGGCTCGGAGCTCAGCCGTGCGTTCTCACCGAGGGATCGTTGATGGCGAGCATTTACGAAAGTTCGGAAATCTCAGAGCGCCATCGCCATCGCTACGAGTTCAATCCGGAGTATCGCGAGCGTTTTGAGAAGGGGGGGATGTTACTTTCCGGTAACAGTCCAAGCGGCAAGCTGGTTGAGGCGATTGAACTGCCAGACCATCCCTGGTTTGCCGCCGTGCAATTCCATCCTGAATTCAAATCGAAGCCAAATCTTCCGCATCCAATCTTTAAGAGTTTCATTAATGCCGCGTTAAAGCGACATCAGGATCGGGCGTAATACTTCAGAATTCGCCAATGATTTTGTGGTCATAGACGCGTGACACGGCATCGGAGACTTCGGAAAAGTAGAGGCTCCATTTTTTCCTATGAAATCGAAGAGCACTGCTTGACCGACGACGGTCAAGCAGTGGCACAATCGAGTTAGCGACGTCGAATAGCACCGACGAATTTCGCCGACGCGGCGATTTCTTAAATGATCGATTCAATTCGGCGTTGAATATCGATATTCACGCTTTGATACCGAGTCGAAAGCTTGCCAGGGCTGAACATGTCAGCACGGATTTGCTCGACATCTTCGGTTCCGATTGCGCCCGTCAGGACCGAGCGGAGATAGTTCTTACCTAGCAGCGACGGTTGGAAACGCTGATAGTCATAAAATGACGGGTGAACGTGCCGTGGGTGGATTTTGCCCCATTGGTCACGCAGCTTGTTCGCCCCCAGAGAATCGAGAAAGAACCCTTTTTCCTGGGACCATTGCAGTGTCGCAATCATATTGTTTTGACCTTCGACCAGCAGATCAACCGCTTTGCCGCCAAGTTGTACCCCATGATACCGGTCGAACTTGATGGGGAACCCGCCTCGTTGGGTGTGTCCGACTTTACGCGTGAAAATAGCGGAATCAGCGGATTCGTGCTTTCGTCGCGTTCCAAAATAGTCGTCACCAAACCGTTTGCAGAGCAACTGCTTCAGCTCTTCAGCCGCGCCATTAAAGATGATATTTCCCGCCGGATCGTAACTTTTCGTGGCGGCCCCAAGTTGTCGTCCATCCTGATCGACGACCCCTTCGCCGATCACGATAACGACGTGCTTTTGAAGTTCGTACAGTTCGGCAATGCGATGCTCGAGACGGTCCATATCAAGTCTTGCTTCGGGGATCAGAATAATGTCCGGCTGACCGTAGGCAGAGCCGAGTGGGATGAACCCCGAGTCACGGCCCATCACTTCAATAATCGCGATTCGCCGGTGACTTTCTGCGGTCGTACGAATTCGTTCGATCCCCTGCACAACAACAAAGACCGCCGTGGCAAAGCCTGGCGTAACATAATTGACAATTTCGTCGAGGCCAATGGTCGGTCTGGCAAGTGACGTACCGTGCCTCCGATGTCCTCTGTTCTCGCTTTCGTCCATCATCAATTCGTTGACTTCATCGAGATAGTTGAGACCCAGGTCATTATCGATCGTTTTCGGCGCCAGCACGCAGGGGAAGAATTCACACAGGGGCTGCATTCCATTGATTGTGCCGTCTCCACCAATACAGATCATTCCGTCAACTTTGAGGGTTTGAAGTCGCTGTTTGATCTCGGACATAATGTCGGCCTGACCGCGATCAATGTATGTGCGCGACGCTCCCAGCAACGTTCCACCCATGTTCGGGTTGAGTTCCGGAATCGTCGAAAAGAGTGGATTCAGGCGGACATGAGGCACTCGAGGGTCGAGGATTCCTGCAAATCCACGAATCAGTCCGACCATCTCGATCTTGAGGGTATTCGCTCGCTCGACCGCGCCATAGATTGTGGCGTTCAGTGCTGGCGTATCTCCCCCTGCTGTAAGAATCGCAAATCGAGTCATGCTTATTTCTTTCTTTCCCGATCGATCAGCGGAACAACCCGTTGTTAACTCGACCTACGGTCTCGCCAGGTTCATCGTGTCATGACGTTCAATCGTACTCCGATCTCTCGCAGGATTTCGAGATCTGATTCCGGTCGATGAACGCTTGCGGGGTGTGTTCGATCTGTACCAATCCAGCTGCGCAGTTTGAGAAACTGCGCGGCGGAGTGTTTATAACCGGGTGACGGACTGCGAAAGGCGAAGTTGCCGAGATACTGCAACTGATCGTTCAGCTCGTAGAATCTTGAATCGCCGCTGGCCCAGTACTTGTCTCGAAGCGCAAACAGATCCGGTGCGAACGTACTCAGTCCAAGCAGGTAATCGCTTCCATACATGATCATGTCGATGGCAAAATCATTTCCGGTATACACCACGAAATCAGGCCTCAGACGATTCCTGAGCGCAAGGCGTTGCCATTCCGGTTCGCGATGAAAAGACGAGTGCTTTACGCCGACGCATTGTTGAATCGACATCAGCCCGGCGAAAGTCTCAAGATCGTAAATGGCACCGAAAGGTGCCAGATCCGTTGTCAGTTCAAAGCCGAGGAATCGATCGCAGGCATCTGCCAGTTGTTGATAGCTGGAAATGATTTCCGGGCCTGGTTGCCGGGTGAGACCATATGACTGGAATACGATCGGTGTTCCACCCCGTTCCTGAATGGCAGCCAACTGTTTGAGGTAGGCATCGCGTTGAAAGTGGTCGCCATCGCGATCAGAAACGAAGGCTCCCGCGATGAACTGTTGCCCGCTCAGAATGTGCGTTGTCCGTTCAAGAACTTGATCTCTGGTGGTCTGGTCGATCAGATTGACATACCCGGTGTCCATGTTGACTGCCGGGGTCAGGCCCGCATCGACGGTTCTTTTTACATGGAGATCAAAAGATTTCCAATCGATTTCGCCAGTTTCCGTGAACGGCAGTAAGATCGCGGAAATGCCTGTTACCATTCGGCAACGCTGAAGTAACGAATTCGGATCAATTGGACTCATGAACCTGCTTCAAATGAGACAAGGGGCTTCCAGATCATAGGTTCGAAATTCTATTAAGAACCAGCCGATTCTCACACCGTCATGGTCGAGTCCCATCTTGAAAATCAGGCGGTTTTGCCCTTTCGCCAGTCTCGACGATTTCTGCGGCTTCGCTTTGAATCTGATGAGTTTTCGCCAGAAACAGCGTCCGAGTCCGAATCGTCGATTGACTGATCGGCTAATTCTACGTCGGACTCATCGTACGTCTGGGAATCGTCTGTCTGTTTGTCATGGTTCGGCCGGTCGAAACCCGTCGCCGACGGGAGCGAAAAAGAGACGGTCTCGCGGTCAGCCCGATCGAATGTCGGGTGATGATCGGCAGGGCTTTCATGCATGAGTTCAGCGAGACTTTCTTGAGGTCTCTGTTCTCGCTCGAAAAGCAATTGATCTTCCGCAATCTGTGACGCAATCGCTCTTTCTGACTCTTGATCGCCGAAAGGGTTGATTGCCTTCACCTCCGTTTGATGAGCGGTCATTCGGGCGATTTCCTCTTCGTACTCAGACAGTCTGGTCGCTCCGTATGCGATCTGTTCCGGATCGTGAGAGACAACAGGGACTGGACGAATCGTCGAATGAGCGGATGGTTCACTGCGAACATGCTTTGTCGGTAAAGTTGAGTGGTCGTAGGACGTTGCTCGTCGGCTGTGGGGTTCTTCGATATGCGTCGGTTGGACAAGTACGTTGTCAGCGGGATCGAGGGTATCCGAGCTCAGTTCATCGCCGAGATCCTTACGTCCACCTTCTCGTTCCGTTTGGTTTTGACGAAGAGCATCGATTTCCGCCTGTGCTGCTTGTTTTCTCGCGGCCCAGCTTTGAAGAGCGCCCGTCTGCTTTCGATGCTGACGTTGAGTCTCTTCGTGGAGGACCTGACGCGATTTGGAATAATCATGCACGGCGTGATCGAGAGCTGCCTGTCGCGAAAAGAGTGGGCCATAAGCACCGCCGACGGCCAATTCCCGTTCCTGTTCAGCGAGTTGCCTGAGGGATTCTTCAACAGAAATTGTTTCAGGAAGGTGTATCCCAACGAACGAGGGTTGCGGATGTCGCTGTAGCCGTTGCATCTCGGCCCGTGACGCACGACCGTCGCCGATGGCGAATCCAACAACCGTGACAAGCATTGCCAGTCCGATGGCCATGATCGCTCCGGTCATATACGGAAGAATTCCGGACGTCAGTGGAATTCCGTTGGGCATCGGATTGATGTTGATTCTTCTGGCCAGCAACGTCGGGGCGATGTGAACTCCGCCGTTTGAATGATAGCCTTCTCGTTTGAAGAAATAACCCGTGATCCGAACCGGCTTTCGCAGGTTTTCACCAGGTTCGATTCCGTTTGGCAGACTCGTGCAGACGATCCGATAGGGATGGTGGCTTGAATCGCCGGTAAAGACCCAGCCTTCATAAACCTTGGTGACTCCGTACTTGTTTCGACCCGCTTCAAATTCGTAAAGTCGAAACAAATCACCTTCAATCGTGACCGGCTCACCTCGATATCGATCGGGTTCGGTCATCAGGTTAATATATTGAACCTCGCGATCCGCAGCTCGTTGCAACGATGCAGCGGGAACTCGCCGGGCATGATCCAGCAACCAATAAAACACCTCGGCTTCGTCACGACGAACACCGATCGTGTTGTCCTTAACGACATCGAGATACCGCTTGTCGATTCGAACGGGCGCAATTTCGTCTGTTGTGGGTTGTGCCCCATAAGTTGAATGGTTTCGAGTGAACTCATCGCGTCGCCGCAGGTCAATCGGTGGTTGACGATTCTGGTCGTCGAACAATTCCTGGTCCTGATCAACGTCGTTGCCGTAAGGTGCTTTTTTCGAATGACGTTTTGGAATTGTTTTTTCGCGGGGGATGTCCTCTTCCGTGAAATTAAACTCGTCGAGTGGAGTGGGTATTTCCTTGGTTTCCACTCGATTTGGCCGAAATGGTTCAGGGGTCTCATCGAATAGTGAGTTTGCAGGGTTATCGTGTCGACGCGTTGGAGGCCGCTCGGGAGAAAGCTTTCTGCGAATCGGTTCACGTTCCTCAACGACGGTCGTTGGAACTGGTTCTGAATTCCAGTCGTCGTCAACCCTTGAGGCGACGTCGGCAGGAATGCGGCCGAATTCGTTAACCGGTTGCGGTCGAAAACTAGGTTCTTCATCGAACGGTACTTGATCACTTGATCCCCGGCCTTCGTCCGAAAAGGTCGATTGTTCGATCGGTTTCGAGGTCGACTTCCGCCGTCGGAAAAACTGATCGTCTGTTAGTTGTTCACGACTTCGCTCTTTGCTGCGCGGCACAAATAGTTCGCGTTCTTGATTTGCGGAATCTGAGCGTACTCGGGGAGATTGTCCGCGTATCCCATCGTCATCGGAAACTGGGATTACGAACTCGCCTGGTTTGAGGTCTCGCTCTTCGCGTCGCACTTCGAAGACCAGCGAATCAGGCGACACGCTCGGCGGCGGCTGTAGACCGGCATCTTTCGTCGCCGGACGGTAGTTCAACGCGCTGAGCGTGAACATGATGATCGCGATCAATCCTACGAACGACAGCATTCGAAGTTGTAAGCGGCGATCGAGAAAAGCTGGCGTGGTTTGCGAAGTTTCGAAGCGCATACCCACCCTATCGAAATTCAAGGTGAAATGAGGCCGGAAATCACGGCATCCTTACCGTGATTTAATCGGCGTCGCGTAGTTTAACAGCTTTCGCCAAACTCACAATGTGATTCTTGAAAGTACTAAATCAGTGTTTTCCTCCCAACTGCAAGATCGGCAGACGATAAAGTCTGAGTTCGTTCGCGAAGGGAGCCGGCTACAAAGGCGATTCCATTCCAACGTGAGCGGCTGCTTGACGAAGTTTGTCGATCACGTCTTGTGGAAGACTGATCCCCTCAGTCTGAGACTTTCTGCGTTGAGCCCATTCTCGCTCGCCCGGAAGCAGCACTCGTTCGACGCCGCCTGCTGTTGGCGTGGCGTGAATTTCGTCAATCAGACGCTGTAGACGTTGTTCAAACTGATCAAGTGGAACCATCGCGCCGACATCGATCGCGATGAAAGACGCATTGTGGTACGACGGACGAGCGGGATCGTCGAAGATCCAGCTTCCGACCTGCCATGTCATATGACCACCTGGCAGAATGGCCGAAAGGATTTCACACCACAGTCCGAACCCGTAACCTTTGTGTCCCGCCATTGGTGCCAGCGCGGCTTTAGCTGGATAGAGCGATCCATCCGTTGTCGGTTTGCCTTCATGATCGATGAGCCAGGAGGGTTGGATCGGTTCACCACGCTGAAGTGCTGCGTAGATTTTGCCACCGGCAACGGCGGCAGTCGCCATATCGAGCAAGATTGGGTCGCCATTACCGACCGGGACTCCGTATGCAATTGGATTGCTGCCGAGAACTGCGCCTCGCGAGCCGGGGGCTGCAACGCTGGGAATATCGTTGCCGGTGACCATTCCGATGAACCCTGCTCGGGCGGCTGTGGCGGCGTAGTAACCCGCTGCGCCGATATGCCCGGTGTTTCTCAGGCCGACATACGCAATTCCGACATTGCGAGCTTTGGCCATCGCCGTTCGCATGGCAAAATCGCTCCCAACCAGGCCGAGAGCCGATTCGCCATCAATGATCGCCCAGCCGGCTCCTTCCCGCTCAATTCGTGGCGTGGCAGTCGCCCGATACCCGCCCCCCTTGAGCTTATTCAGGTATCCTGCGAGCGCCTTCGTGCCGTGCGTGAAGACACCCATCGCGTCAGTCGTCACCAGGATTGTTGCGGCCGTTTCGGCGTCGGTGCGCGACAGTCCAACGCGAGTGAACGCCTCAACGCAGAAGTTTGTCAGAGATTCTATGGAAATCGATTTCGTCATATTTTCATTGGTCATACAGGTGACTTCTTTCGGTAAAACTCGACAGTCCTACGGACTCCGTCTTCCAGAGTCACGGGTTGCCAATCAGGGAAGAGCGACGAGATAAAATGCGGTTTCGGAGGGATATTCGAAGGGATTTCGGGTCCGTTCACGGCGATTCGTGTGCCAGAGCCGGGGACGACTCGGTCGATGATCTGAACAAATTCTTCCGTCGTGGCGAGTTGACTCGGAAGATCGACGACCGTCGATCCTGGTGGCGTCTCAAGAGCCGATCGGACGAATGCCAACGCGACATCTTCGACGTAATCGTACCCGACACGACCTCGGTAATTGATCGAATACGGTTCGCCGACGGCAGCCGCTCGTGCTGCTTGCGACGGGCCGGCGGTCAACCCGACCGTTCGTTCTGGTCCATAGGCAACATGGGGGCGAATTCCGACTGAAGCAATCTGAAAATGTCGCCAATATTGTTCCGCGATCAAGTCGAAAGCCATCTTGAATGCACCGTAGAACGAAGGTGGCCGGTTGTCAGCCCCCTTCAATCCCAGCGAATTGTCATCAGCTTCCGGACCATAAACCGCGTACGAACTGGCATACGAAATCCCCTTGATTTGTCCCACGTTAGTCCGCGCCAATTCGAAAACACCAACACTTCCCATGATGTTGACCTCACAGCCCAGATACGGGTCTTGTTGGCAATCAGGAGTCAACAACGCAGCAAGGTGAATGATATGCGAGACCTGGTGTTCGATGACGACGCGAGAAAGTAAAGCTCGGTCAAGCAGACTTCCCGCAACGAAGTGAACTTTGGACGCATCGTCTCCGAGGATGCTTTTCCAGCGTGCGGGGTTCAACTGCTTGTCAAATGCAATTGGCAATAGTCCGCGAGATAACAGTTCTCGAAGGACCCAAGTCCCGATAAATCCACCGCCGCCCGTTACCAGCACGCTATTACTCATCTTGTCGATCACCTCGTTCTCTCAAGGATAAGGTTGTCTGTTACTTTCCAACCCCATTGACGACGCTTGGCAATGGCTCGCCACGAAGAGCCATCACTGCAAGATTGGCCGCAGTTTCTCGCAGTTTTCGCACTGCAGGAACGCTGCACGAAGCGATGTGTGCTGAAGCGATGACCTGGCTCATTTTCAAGATCGGATGATCGGCAGGGATCGGTTCCGGAGCAAAAACGTCAAGCGCCGCAGCCGCGACATGACCACTTTGAAGCGCTTCCGTCAATGCGGCCGAGTCAATCAGGTCTCCGCGAGACAGATTCACCATGATCACTCCTTTCTTCGTGGATGCGAGCGATTCGCGATTGATCATTCCCCTGGTCTGTGGCATGGATGGACAGTGCAGAGTGATCACGTCAGAAGTCGAAAGAAGCTCCATTAAAGTCACAGGAACAGACCCGGATTGCTCGATTTCTGCAGCGGCAACAACGGGGTCATGCACAAGGACTTTACATTTGAAGGCGCGCAATCGAGCGGCAACTTCGCGGCCGATCCGGCCGAAGCCGACAACTCCGACTGTCAGATCTCGCATGGCCTTCATTTGATCGAGTGATGTTGCCAGGCCCCATTTTCCCTCGCGAAGCAGCACACAGTTGGAGACGACCTGTCGCGTGGTGGCCAATATGAAGGCGAGAGTATGGTCGGCTACTTCATCGACACAGTAGTCCGGAACGTTGCAGACAGGAATTCCGCGAGTTTTCGCAGCTTCGAGATCGACATTGTCCACGCCAATTCCGTACCGAACGATGACCTTGGCGTGTTGCATGCTGGCAATCACTTCCGCGTTGACCGGTGTGAACTGGGTGATCACGGCGTCAGCGTCCGCGACCAATTGAGTCAATTCCGTCGCAGACCGTTTTTCTTTCCATGCCACCAGATCGTAACCCAACGGCTTAAGAATCCCCTCTTCGACGTCAAGGTTGGGAAACGAATAGTCTGTGATCACGATTTTCATAATGAGCGGGCTTTCTTGCGGTCTTGCTGAAGTTCTGAATGGTGTCGACCAGAAGTGGAAAGACTTGGCGGTGCGTATTATGCCGCCAGTTCAACCGGGTTTCACTGCCGCACGGGAAAATCTTGCGGGAAAGATATTCCTCAAACTTAAACAAATGGAGCAACATCGAGCGATTGGCCATTCATATCGCCGTTCGCCATAATCGAGGAATCTTTGTCCGTCTTTCACTTTGAGGTTCGACATGTTGGCCTATCTTCAATTGCTTCGAATTCCGACAGTCTTTACAGCGATGGCCGACATCGTGCTAGGGTTTGTGCTGACACATCGATTCATCTACGGGCCATTGAATCCTTTTGGGAAAGAGCTTATTGAGCAAGAAATCGGCTGGAACGAACCTGGACAATTCTTTGGGCTGCTGGCCGCATCGTGTTGCCTTTATCTTTCGGGAATGGTGTTCAACGATGTATTCGACGTAAAGCAAGATGCGGCAGAACGTCCGGGTCGCCCGATACCTTCGGGACGCATTTCGGCGAAAGCAGCGACGATCCTTGGCGCGACGTTAATGGCCGGCGGTGTTGCGGCTGCCGCGGCGGTGAGCCAGGTATCCCTGCAAGTCTCGTTGCTGCTCGTCGCTGCAATTCTGGGATACGACAGTATCCTGAAACGAACGCCAATTGGTCCGGTCGCCATGGGAAGCTGTCGGTTTCTGAATGTCCTGCTTGGAGGGAGTGCACAATGTGAATGGCTGCCAAGTTTATTCAGCCAGCCTCTGCTTGCTGCTGCAATCGGTCTCGGGCTTTATATCACGGGAGTGACTGTGTTTGCTCGCACTGAGGCGCGAGTCAGTAATCGCTGGCAGTTGGGATTGGCGCAGTTGATCATGAATGTCGGTTTTGCGGTATTGGTGTGGTTGATGGTCACCTGGCCGAATCGTTCGCCGGTTGACGTCACATTGGCGATGCTGGGGGTCGTTGCGTTCACCGTGAATCGTCGAGCCATTGAGGCCCTGAAGCATCCCTCACCGAAAACCGTTCAGGGAAGTATCAAAGTCATGCTGTTGTCGATCGTGATTATTGATGCAACGTTGATCTACTGGTTCCTGAATACACCAGACAGTGTTGGATATGGCAGGGCACACGCCCTGGCAACTGCGGCGTTGGTCATCCCGGCATTGCTCTTAAGTCGTGCGATCCCGATGACGTGATTTTGCTCGCAACATTGTAAGGCCTGCGAAACAGGTCGAAACGAGAAAAGGTTTTCCTTGTTCCACAAGATCAGTCCACCGGAATTCGCGTCGAACTGACAACGGAGTCGTCGAACGCTATCATCCAGCCCGGCTGATTTTTGTCTTTTTGCCCCTTCGTTGCGAAAGTTTTTTACGAGCATGGCGAACGTCACCTACAAGTCCGCGGGTGTTGATCTTGAGCTTTACGATGAAGCCATGCGGCGATTGCCCAGCATGATGCAGCGGACCTTCACGCCTCGGGTGATCCCGGTCGCGGATGCTTTCGCCGGTTTAATGCGGTTGAACCATTCCAGTCGGCCTGGCGCAGCGTCGTATCAGGATCCTGTTCTGGTTTCTGGGACTGACGGTGTTGGAACCAAACTGAAAGTGGCTCAGCTGGTTGGTAAGTTCGATACCGTCGGAATCGATCTGGTCGCCATGTCGGTGAATGATGTCCTGTGCCTTGGAGCCGAACCGCTGCTGTTTCTCGATTACCTGGCACTCGGGAAGGACAATCCGGACTTGATCGGTGCATTGGTCAAAGGGGTCAGCGATGGCTGTGTCGAATGTGGGGCAGCTCTTTTAGGTGGTGAAACGGCCATTATGCCGGACATCTATCATGATGGCGACTTTGACATGGCGGGGTTTTGTGTCGGGGTGGCCGAGCGAACTCGACTGATCGATGGGAAAGCGATTCGCCCCGGTGACGTTGTGATCGGGCTTCCTTCAAGTGGATTTCATTCCAACGGATATAGTCTGATCCGCAAAGTTGTTTTCGGGATGGCAGGGTTGTCGGTCGATCAAAAAATACCTGAACTAGGAAGAACCGTTGGCGAGGTTCTGCTGGAACCGACACGACTTTACCCCCGCCTGATTTTGAACATCCTGAAGTCTTACCGGGTAAAAGTTGCCATTTCCGGGTTGGCTCACATTACAGGCGGCGGCTTGAAGGACAACATTGAACGATTGCTGCCGGAAGGCTGTCGACTGCAACTCGACCGGAAGGCGGTACCGGTTCCTCCTCTGTTTACATGGTTGCAGGGACTGGGGAGTATCGAACGGGACGAGATGTATCACGTTTTCAATATGGGAATCGGCTTCACATTGATCGTACGACCTTCGTTTGTTGACAGCATTCGTCGTCAATTGACGCGAGCCGGAACCGAGAATTGGATTGTTGGAACCGTGAAGTCGGGGCCACGCGGCGTGGATTACATTTCGTAGTGCTTAGAAATAACTTTGGGTGCCACTGCATGACCGTCCTCGGTCACGCAGTGCTCTTCGATCGCAACAAGAATCGTGAAGCCACTGCGTCTCCGAAGGCGGTCATGCAGTGGCAACTTAACCGCTGACCCAAGTGAGAGCATTCGTTGATGGCAGCCGCTCGTCAGTATCGCCGTGTATTTGCGACGTTCTTTCGCAATTCGCTGATGCGCGAGCTCACGTTTCGCAGCAATTTTGTGATCACGCTGATCACTCGCGGCTTCTGGTTTGCCATACAAGTCGTGATGTTTGATTTGATCTTTAGAAACGTAAGTCAAATCAATGACTGGAGCCGGGAACAGTATTTTGGCTTCATGGCCACCGGGATGCTGGTCAATGCGATCGTTGAGGCGTTTTTCATGCCCAACTGCGCTCGATTCAGCGAGTTAATCCGAACGGGAGATCTGGACTTTGTCTTGTTGAAACCAATCGACACTCAATTTCTTGTGTCGCTGGAAAAGATGGAATTGGCAATGGTTTCGCAAATGGCATTCTCGCTCGGATTGCTTTTCTATTCCCTGAGGGGCGCAAATCATCAAGTCACGATTGCGGCGATGGCCATGTACCTGCTTTTGATCGTCGCCGCAGTGACGTTTTTCTACAGCCTCATGATCGGACTGGCGGCGACAAGCATCTTCTTCGGACGGAATCAGGGTCTGCTCGACTTTTGGTTCTACGTCACGATCTTCGCGCGTTATCCGAGCGACATTTACAGCGGGTCCCCCTCCGCAGAAGTCTTTCGATTTCTGTTTTCTTACGTCTTACCAATCCTCCTGGTGATCACGGTTCCCGCTCGCGTGGTATTGGGGAAAGTGCTTGCGCCAAGCTGGTTAGGACTTTACACACTTGCCGCAGCAGCCATCTCGTTCGTGGTTGCAAGAGCCGTGTTCCACTGGTCACTAAAGCATTACCGAAGTGCGAGCAGTTGAGATAGAGTCTTATTTTTTCTTCTTTTTCGATTTAGGCTTAACTTCTTCCTCTTCCTCATCGATGTCAAAGTCTTCAAACGCATCGTCGCTGTCTTGAGCCACGATTTCTTCGCTTGAGTCAGCAAGGTCAAAGTCCGAGCCCGCTTCGACGGCATCATCGTCGTCGAGAGCCTCGATCGTCTCGCTTGGCTCATCAGAAACTTCAACGTCGTCATCGACAGATTCGATATCGTCACCGGTTGATTTGTTCGCGTCAGCCTTTGGTGCAGCGGGTTTGCGACTGCCACCAAACATGACTCCGAAGGGAATTAACAACGCCGTCGCGGCAGCGAGCAGAGTCAATCCCATCACGACGTAAGCGATCGTCGAAAGGCTTTCGGAGTACGAAAGCATCGCCATGACCAACACATAGATAAGATACGCGGCGGGAATCGCAGCGACCAATGACGTCAACATGCGTTGTAATTTTGTCACGGCAGGGATTCCAAAAGATGGCGACGGACTTCTGAGGAAGATCTCATGGTATCGTAATGACGTCTACCAATCGGTCACAAGATCGGCTTAAGGAAATCCGCAACCCCACTCGAATTCCCTTTCCGCGATTTCTCGCTGTCAAGGTTCGCCAGTTGTGACGATTTTATCGATTAGGATGGCTTCAAGTGGATTCCCACCAGAGTTCCCGCGGGTGGTGGACATTTGAAAGTTGGTTAGATTCGGGTTCGATTTCGAAATAATAACCCGCAACTGCGAGGTTAAGCGGCATTTTGTTCTACTTCAATTGAAATCGAATTATCATCGAGAGCGATCGAAGCCGGGGGAGGTTGCTGATCAAATCCGGTTTTGTGCGACTTCATCGAGACTGCGGGGCTTTCGATCAACCACCATGACAGCGCAGCGCAAACGACCGTGACCAAGGTGACCAGACCTAAATACCATGACTCGTGCTTCCAGCCAAGTTGTACCAGTGCATTGATTGCCAGGCCGTGGTAGAGGTAAACGCCATACGAAATATCATTGCCTCGCAGCATGAACTCGCTGAGTGATCGCCATGAAAAAGCAAATGACAGTACTGTCATTGCGAGTAATAGCCGCGCCAACAACACCGACGTCGCCGACGATGACAGTGTTGCCGGCCCCCAGGGGTTGAGCAGTACCATGCATGCGGAAAATCCAGCAAACCAAAATGCGACACGATTTTCCAGAAATGGCCGAAGACGTTCGAAATTCCGCTGTAGCATGATTCCTAGTAGAAACATGTAGAGATGCGGTAGCGGCGTCAGCATCTGTAGCTTGGTCCAGTTACTGCCGGGGTCGGCGTGTACCGACAATTGGAACCAGTACGCGAACGAAGCCAAGGCCAGCACCGCCAGTCCAACGTCGGCCCAGCGGCGACTGACTCGACTCACAAATCCCACGTAAAGAACTGGCAGTGATACATAGAAACCCAGTTCGACGGGAATCGTCCAAAGGCTGCCATTTAAAACACCAAGCCCGAACCCTCGCATGAACGAGGGATTGTAGACCTGGACGAAAGTTGACTGAGCGACAATCCACAGCCCGAATGACGGACTGGTTGCGATGGCAGGGGTGACCACGCCGAACGCGGTTGCCATCAGAATTCCGACAGCCAATTGGACCCACAATGCCGGATAAATCCTCAAAACCCGTTTCGTGGCATAGTCTCGCCAGTTGTCCGATCGTTCCCACGAACGCGAAATCAGAAATCCGCTGATTGTGAAAAAAATCGGAACTCCTGGAAACCAGTGAATGAAATTGGCGAGCGCCGGATTACCGATTCCATTTGTAATCCCCAAGTGCCAACAGGTATGGCAATAGACCACCTGTAATGCGGCAAGAAGTCGAATGAGATCGAAGTTGTTCGGACGCATTTTTACTTCTTTCTCTTGAGCAACTTGACGTCGGAAGTGGTACTAAAGTTCCTCGGGTTCATGGAGCGGTAGCTCCTGGCGAACCGCTTGTAGCGGCTCTCGAGGAACTTGACGTTGTAAGTGTTGGCAAAGTTCGTCGGGTTCATGGAGAGGTAGCACCAGTCGAACCGCATGTGGCAGTTCTTGAGGAACTTATCCGTGTGATCCGACTGCTTATGCCGCCCGGCTTTTTTCAGTCATTGTTGTCGGCGTGAGTTCATTCTTACAGGCGACATTCATGACTTTCTGAATCGCCCGTGCCGTCTCTTCAATCTCTGTGACTTTCAGGGTTGGGTGGACCATGAACATCAGGCTCGTCTCGCCCAGTTCACGAGCGACCGGAAGTCGATCTTTTGGTCGCAGTCCTGGTTGATCGAAGGCCTTTTCAAGATAGATCTCACTGCACGAGCCTGGACCGCAGGGGATTCCTTCCGCCTGAAGATTCTGGATAATCCGATCCCGCGTCCATCCCGCGTTCAAATACTCTGGCCGCACAAAAGCGTAATACTTGTAATAGCTATGCGACATATGCGCCGGTGCCTGCGGAATCCGTAACGCAGGAATTGCCTCCAATGAACTCGTGAGCATGGCTGCGTTTTTGCGTCTTGCTTCAATCCATTCAGGCAATCGCTTCAGCATCACTCGGCCCATCGCTGATTGCATTTCGGTCAATCGCCAATTCGTTCCGAAGCTTTCATGCAGCCAGCGGAACAGATGCGGCTGATGTGGTTTCTGAATTGCAGACAGGCTTTTGCCGTGATCTTTGAGACTCCAGCACTTATTCCATAGTTCGCGGTCATTGGTGGTCATTAACCCACCTTCGCCGCCCGTCGTCATGATTTTGTCCTGGCAGAACGAAAACGCACCGACATGTCCAATCGTACCAACGTGGCGACCTTTGTACGTCGCATGATGGGATTGAGCACAATCTTCGATGACCTTGATTCCATAAGTCCGTGCCAGATCCATGATCGGGTCCATATCGCATGGCCAGCCTGCCAGATGGACAGCGACGATGGCGCGGGTCCGGTGAGTCAATGCAGCTCGAATCGTGTCAACATTCAGAGTCTGGCTGTCTCGATCGACATCAGCAACGACCGGTTTTGCGCCGCGCATGACAGCACAACTTGCAGAAGCGATGAACGTACGCGTCGGGACGATGACTTCGTCGCCCGGTCCGATTCCCAGGCCATACAATGCCAGTTCCAGTGCGACCGTTCCGTTCGTCAAGGCGATTGCGTGTTTTGAGCCGATGGCTTCAGCGTATTCTCGCTCGAAGAGTTTTCCTTCTTCTCCCGTCCAATAATTGACCTTGTTGGAACGCAGAACGTTCGTTGAAGCCTCAATGATTTCATCGTCAAAATAAGGCCAGGGCGAGAGAGCTCCCTGTCGAACGGGTTTTCCACCTTCCAGGGCCAAAACGTGATCTTCAAAATTGACCGTATTCGACATCGAGAATCCTTCCGGCGCGAGATTGGTTGGTTTAAAGGGTTTCTGATTGATGCGATTTCAAGATGAGTAACGTAAATCCGTTCCCGTGTTTTCTTGTCTTCTTGAAGTCTCTGACACCACTCAGGTGTATGGTTTTAAATGTGTTGGAATCGTTTTTGTCGCCTAAGCCGACTTCTTCAGTTCGTCCGATTCTGCATGACGAACGATTCGGGGTGACGGTCCAACGACCGTACAGCCGCGAGGCACATCGTGGATGACGACCGTCCCAGCCCCGACTGTGACATCCGCTTCGATCCGAATATTTGGAATCACACTGCTTCCTGTGCCCAGCAGACTGCGATCTTCGACGCAAACAGTTCCGGACAAATGCGCTCCCGGTCCAACACCAACATAATCCCCAATCTGACAGTCATGGTCGATGGATGCCGATGTGTTCACAATGACGTGGCAACCGACCGAAACGTGTGGCTGGACCACAGCACCAGCAAATACGACGGTTCCAGCTCCCAATTTGGCTGACTCATGAACGAATGCACGAGGATGAATTGCCGTGATCCATTCGATCGGAAGCGATTCAACGAGTTTTTGTCGAATTCGAGCATCACCGATCCCGACGATCCCTGAAAATTTCTGAGGTGTTGCCCTCACGTCTGCAATCGGGCCACGAACAGGAATTCCCAGGATTTGAGACCCCCAAAGTTGTGCGTTGTCATCATAAACCGCATCGACAGCAATACCGGCTGCCTGCAACGTGCTGACGACGACTTTCCCATGACCGCCGGCCCCGATGACGACGACCTGCTTAGACCCTTCGAAGTCCGGCATGGAAACGTGACCTTCCGCCGTGATTCCCTTGCGACCGAAAACCGCAGCAAACGTCTTCCAAAGTATTTGCACATCCAGCCAGAAACTCTGATTGTCGACGTACCAGACATCAAGCTGGAACCGCTCGTCCCATCCGACCGCATTACGACCGTTCACTTGCGCCCAGCCCGTGATGCCAGGTGTGACATTGTGTCGTCGAGCTTGTTCCGAAGAGTACATCGGCAGATATCTAACCTTGAGCGGACGAGGTCCGACGAGGCTCATCTGACCGATCAAGACATTCCAAAGTTCTGGAAGTTCGTCCAAGCTGCTGGCACGCAGAAATTTGCCGAACGACGTGAGCCGTAAATCATCGTAAAGCAATGCACCGTTTGCGTCGCGTGCATCGGTCATCGATCTGAATTTGCAGATTTTAAACAGCTTTCCTCCACGTCCAGGTCGTTCCTGACGGAACAGCACGGGCGAGCCAAGAAAAATACGCACAAGGACTGCCGTGACAGCCAGAAGAGGCGCAAACACAATCAGT
The DNA here is from genome assembly GCA_903904835.1 of uncultured Schlesneria sp. Classification (GTDB taxonomy): domain Bacteria; phylum Planctomycetota; class Planctomycetia; order Planctomycetales; family Planctomycetaceae; genus Schlesneria. The sequence goes on from CAIVEI010000167.1 coordinate 69,997, forward strand.
GCGGGAACGGCGACTGAGAGATCAAACAGCCGTTTGCCGAACCTGCGATAAAAGCGTTTCGACATATCAGGCGACCTTTTTATTGCCGATCTGTTGGACAAGTTCACCAAATTGCAGAGCTTGCTTGTTGCGATCGAAGAATTTGATTACGTAATCGCGAGCAGATCGACCCATCTGTTCACTTCGTGGTCGATTCAAAAAGAGTGTACGGACGGCATTCGCCATCGCTTGAGGATTTCCAGGCGGAACAGGAATGCCACCGTCTGCAGCTTCAATCACCTGGCGGATGACTCCATCGATTGCCAGGACGACTGGTCGCGATGCCGCCATATAATCAAACACCTTGTTCGGGTAGGTCGTACGAAACATCGGGATGTCGCGAAGCACGGCCAGACAAACATCTGATTCGGCGAGAATCTCGGGCATTTGTGATTTCGGTCGTGACCCGGTGAATGTCACATTTTTCACGTTCATTTGACGAGCGAGTTCTTCGAGTTTCGGTCGGTCTTTTCCGTCGCCGACCATCAGGAAGTGAACGTCAGGAACATCGCTGAGTATCGTTGCCGCTTCGAGTACGACTTCGAGATTGTTGGCCATTCCCATTGCACCGGCATATGTCACGAGATATTTACCGTGAAGCTGGAATTCTTCACGCAGGCCACCTGCTGACGGCTTGACATGGAACATGTCAGGATCAACCCCGTTTGCGATAAAGCTGATTTTTGCCGCGGGGATCCCGAGGCCAATCAAATAATCGCGATAAGCTGGTGAGTTCACGAGCAGATGATTCGCCCTAGCATAAAGAAAACGTTCGAGCCTTCTTGCCAGCCAGATCAAAACCGGGTTCTTCAAGACACCCATATCGACGGCAAATTCAGGCCACAAATCTCGAATTTCCAACAGGAAGGGTCGCCACTTGACGACCGAGATCACCCAGGCAGAGACCGCCTGGAAAATTGGAGGTGATGTGCCAATCACCAGGTCCACGTTCTTGACTTTCAGTGCGGCCCAGACCGAACTGACCATGAAAGATAGAAACGAAACGATACGCCACATGAAACTGCGGTGCAGGGCTGAATACGTCCACGCCCGTTGAACTTTGACCCCGTCAAAATCTTGAACTCGTTCGTCCGCAGTACACTTCTTTCCACTGAGATAGCTCAGGTCACTCGCCACGATCGAGAACTCATGCCCTCCGTCGACGAACCTCCGCGCCAACTCATAATGTCGCGTTCCACCGGCATCGTCGGGTGAGACAAACGCTTGATGGATTAACAGGACGTGCATCTGCGAAACTCCGGAATCAAATGTGGCAGTGAATGGTTGAGGTGAGGGAGGTTCTTTTCGAGCGTCCCGTGAGCATGGACGGATGCCACTAAGGGCATTCCGTTGGTGTTGATGAGATTGAGTGACACGGCGGCATTCCATTCCGAACCGCGTACAACGACGAGATCACGATCGATCGATACACTTTGAGTATCTGGCCCCAGCAACGTCGCAAAGACAATCTCAGACGATGTCGACTCGATACAGGCTGACAACGCTGGCTCGACTGAATGGTAGTAAGTTGACCGCCATCCGAGAGCGGAATCCGTTGCCGCTCGCGTCACGGTCAATTTCAATGACGGGGAAGACGACGCGATAGCGACGCGATACGGCCCTTTAGAGGTCTGTATCTCAATTGAGGTTTCAGCGTGATCCGTTTGGAACAGTCCATCAATGAGTAACCAGTGCAGGCGATAATCATGGGATTGGCGGCCGCTGAGCGAATCGACGACCAGCCAGTGTTCGGCACCCAGCCGGACAAGGCCACGACGATGCGTCACGGGGTCGGACAAACGCCGATAGCCATCATGTTCACCATTCCAACACGAAACATCTCCGTGACACGGAACGTTCCGCTCGTAGGACTTTCCTTTCAACCACGGCAACCAGAGAAAGCGACTGGCGCGGTCCATCTGGTCTTTGCCATCAACGGTGACCGTATTATGGAATGAGGTATGTGCAAAAGGGTTATTCCACGGAGGTGGTGAGTTGTAGCTATAGGTTCCGGGATCGATGGCGATGTTCTCGCCCCGCCACCAGATATCGACGTGTAGCATATCCGCTTGTGCAGGACGATGATGGAACGTCGCGGCACGAGTCACCGCATACCCATCAGCTGCCCGCATCGTCGCGTAGCCTCCGACCGGTGCGTCAAAGTCCGAGCGTGAAGAGCTTTCCGAATTACAAACCGAAACTGATTGTGAACCCGGTACTTCACCGACACCGGATAGGTCGTCTCGAACCTTGTACGTTGACGTATCCTTGACGCCGAACAGCCAAAACAAATCTTCATCCCAGGGACCTGCGTCAAATCGGCAGCGGCCCTTTGTGAGAAAACTGGCCGCCTGAACGACCGGACGGTAGTCGCGATAGTCCAGATTGTTCAGCGGCAGAATTAACGCTCCGTCGTCCTGCCCGTAACAGGGGACACGACCGGTCAATTCGTCCTGAAGCTGAAAGACAAACTCGCCAGCTTTTGCAATGCGATCGCGAATTGAGTCTGAGAACGGCTGCTGCAACACATCACTCAGACGAATTGACCAGATGTAATCGTGTAACATGACACGATGGTAATTCATCGAATGCTGCGAGAATGCACCGTCATCGTAGATTAATTCTACCGCCTGGCTCTCTAGCAGTTGTTTACCACGTGCGGCCCACCGTTTTGAATCAATAAACTCGGGGAACAAAGAGCCGATCGTCCAGAGTCCCATGGCCTCGCTCAGTCCGTGATTATTCCGTTGACTGAGTGCGTAGCTGATATTGGATTCGATTCGCAGTCCGGACACAGCGATCATTTGAGCCAGCATCGTCATTCGAGCTGGTGTCGATGTTCCGCAGGCTGCGAAACCGTATAGTCCAAAACACCATGCCATCACGCGCAGGCTGATCTCTTGTCCGCATTTCCAATTCACACCCGTTTCAGGTGGATTTGCTTCTCGCCAACTTTCGATCAGTTGCCAGAAGAGCTCGGCATACTGGGTGTCACCGGTTCGCCAGAACGCTCGAACGAGTGGAAAAACAAAAGCAAACCGATTGGTTTCCCATGCAAGCTTGATATCACCAGCCGCGAAGTCGCTGATCTGACTCCAGTGCTGGTTTTTTCGAAATTCTTTGTCATGGATCGGATCAGAGTGCCAACGAGGCGGGAACCCGACGTTCATTCGCTCGTGTGAAAAGAACGAAATGAAACCTCGGCCAATGTCATCGGCCGCCGACAGGGGCGATTCTTTGGAGGTATCCCATTTTTCAAAAACCGTCCGATAAGCTTCGCGATCTTGTGGATCGAAGAAGAATCGGGGTGCGGAGGTTCGCCGATACTCAGCATATCGCTCTGGATCGCCAAGAGATCGATCTGTCAGGAAACTTGTGCAAGGCTGTTCTTCCCATGTCGTGGCGGGAAGCTGAAGTCGAACCAACCCACTCTTCATACGCATCGCATGCCATGTCCGATACATCAGCCACTGAGGGCCGAAGTAACGCAGCAACTGCGAACAACGATGAAGGTGGGAGACATTCACTTCGTCGGAATCCTTCGAGCCCGAAATTGGACTCGCGGGGCTGTTTAAGATAATCGAATTCGACCTAAGCGGCACGCCGTTGTGAAATCGCTTTCACCTTCAGGACGATATCTGCAATTCGTTCCGAAGCAGATCCGTCCCAAAGCGGTGGAATACGTCCTCCCTTTCCATGTCCCGCCAGAATCTGAGAAACCTCGCGGCTTAACAGATCCATATCTGTACCAACGAGTGTGTTGGTGCCGTGTGTCACGGTGACTGGACGTTCGGTGTTTTCTCGTACTGTTAAGCAAGGAATGCCTAATGCGGTCGTTTCTTCCTGAAGTCCACCCGAGTCGGTGATGACGACAGTCGCTCGCTGTTGCAGGGCAAGACATTCCAGATAACCCGTCGGCGGAATTGCAAAGAATCTCGTCGAATCCTCAAAGTGGTAGCCGAGGCTTTCGATTCGAGCTTTGGTTCGAGGGTGGACCGGGAATACGATTTGAAGTCGATCGCTGATCGTTGTTAACGTCGCCAGGATTCGCTTCAGCGTTGCCGGGTCATCGACGTTGGACGGGCGATGCAGCGTGACCAGTGCAAACTCATTGCTCAAGTTTGGAATTTCTGGCATTCGCGCCTGCGGCAACAACGTCCGTAGCGTGTCGATCATGACATTTCCGACGAAATAGATCTTTTCACTGGCCACCCCTTCGCGAAGAAGGTTGCCTTCCGCCTCTGCTGACGGAATCAGCAACATGTCGGCCAGTTGGTCCGTAACAAGACGGTTGATTTCTTCGGGCATCGTCCGATCAAAGGACCGTAATCCCGCTTCGACGTGAGCGATCTTTGTTCCTAATTTGGCGCAAACCAATGTCGCCGCAACGGTGGAATTGACGTCACCATAGACGAGAACAAGGTCTGGTTTTCTTTCGAGAATTGTTTTCTCGAACCGAATCATGACTTCGGCTGTTTGGACCGCGTGCGAGCCCGAGCCGACTTCAAGCGAGACATCAGGTCGCGGTATTTGAAGTTGTTCAAAGAAAATATCGGATAAATTGGCATCGTAATGCTGGCCCGTATGAACGAGCGACTGTCGAACACCCGCTCGCTTGCGAAACGCCGCATGAACGGGAGCCACCTTCATAAAGTTCGGCCGCGCGCCGACAACGTGTAAGACGTGCATGGGAATCCATTCCTGTTACGCCGTTCGAGCGAACGGCTCGATCTCTTCAGCGACTAAACCTAAGTTGCGAGGCGAGCAGCGAACAACTTCCTGTGTTTCGGCTGCGCGCATCACGTCAAAACTGACTTGTGTGACCTCGGCCAGTTCTTCAATTGAAATTGGCGAAATCCCGCTTGATGCAATGGCGTCCAGAAACGCCTTCACTTCCGCGATATGCCCTTTATCTTGCTGCCAAAGGTTCATTCCTCGAAAGTTTTTCCAGCCTACGGCGGTCATTCGACGAAAATTATCGAGTTGAATGACTCGGCCCGCACAGAAGACTTCCAGCCGTTCCTTCGAAATCGACCGATGACCATTCGCCAGGTAGTGCACAGTTCCGAACGAGCCGTCTGCGAAAGACAGTGTCATCGACATTTTGTCGTCGCGAATCTCGACTGCGGAATCACGTCCGAACATTGTGGCCCCAACGGAAACAATCGGACTTCCGCAGAGAAAGCGTAAAAGATCGATAAAGTGGCAGCCTTCACCAATCACTCGGCCGCCTCCAGCAACGGGATCGTGGACCCAGTGACTGGGCGGAATGCTTCCAGCGTTGACGGTCATGATGAACGACTTCGGTTCGTTGACCTCGTTCAGCAGCGACTTCATTCGTTGAATTTGAGGTGCGAACCGGCGATTAAATCCGACGGTGAAAATCGGCATTTGACCAACTCGGTCCTGCGCGACGCGTTCGTAGGTTTCGACGACGCGGGCCAGATCGGCTGCATTGAGTGCCAACGGTTTTTCGACGAAGACATGTTTTCCGGCTTCAAGAGCACGGCACGTCAGACTTGCGTGACTGTCGTGCCGAGTCGCAACGACAATGGTATTGATCGTCGGGTCGGCCATGACAGCATCCAGGTCGCTGGTCGCCTCTTCGAAGCCAAACTTTCGTGCGGCGTACGCGGCGGTCAGTCCATTTCGTGACGCAACACATGCCAGCTTTGCTTTATTCTTCCGAAACGCCGGAATTAAGACCTGTGAAGCATAATTTCCAGCTCCGATAATCGCCACACGCGCATCGACCGGAGATTGAAGGGCCTGGGGGACTTGTAACCGGATTGTCCTTTGACGGAGTGTCGAGATTGCCAGCGGTTCCGGTTGAGGATAGTCGAGCAACACGCCTAATGACGGCTGTTTACTGGATATCAAATCATAAGCATCGACAGCGCCGTCGATTGAAAACCGATGTGTGATGAGCGGATCTGGATTGACGCCGCCATCGGCCATCATATCAAGCATTGCTTCAAAATTGCGTTGTTCTGTCCAGCGTACAAAACCGATCGGATAATCGTTTCCGCCTTGTTCGTAATCCGCGTCGTAACGGCCGGGACCATAAGAACACGAAACCTGGAAGGAAAGTTCCTTTTCATAGAAGTCGGCTCGAGAGAGTTTCAGCCCGACAACCCCAACCAGCACAATTCGACCACGACGTCGGCACATTTGTGCGGCCTGATGCATTGGTTCATCGCTGTCCGTGGCAGCAGTGATAATGACTCCGTCGACACCTCGACCACGCGAAAACTGCGTTGCTGCGGTCACAGGGTCGCCACTGCCGAGATTAAATGTTTCGGCACCCAGCTTCTTGGCTAAATCAAGCCGCGAAGGCGAGAAATCCAGGCCCAGTACCCGGCAACCATGAGCTTTCAACAGTTGAACGGTCAAGAGACCGATTAATCCCAACCCGGATACAACGAATGCTTCGCCGAGTGTTGGCTGTGCGAGACGGACACCTTGCAATCCAATTGAACCCAAGACTGTAAATGCCGCTGCATCGTCACTGACGCCGTCAGGGATTTTCGCGCACAAATTCTTCGGAACACTGACAATTTCCGCATGAGGACCATTGCTGGCGACGCGGTCTCCCGGCTCAAACCCTTCGACTCCTGAACCGACTTCAATGACCGTCCCTACGTTACAATAACCCAGCGGAATGGGTTGATCGAGCTTGCTTCGAACTGCCATTAATGTGGGAACGAGTCCGTCAGTTTTGACTTTATCGAGCACCTGCCAGACTTTGTCGGGCTGTTGCCGAGCCTTTTCCAGCAGGCTCGCCTTGCCAAATTCGACCAGCATTCGCTCGGTTCCAGCCGAAACGAGGCTAACCCGAGTTTGAATGAGGATCTGACCCGGCCCAACGGCAGGGCAGGGGACCTCTGCTAGCTCTGTTTTACCATTCGCCAATGATTGCAGTATCTGTCGCATCCGTGCGATTCACTCATCAAATGACCGTAACTGCCATTAAGAACGACCGGGAAGATACGTGGACATTTCAACTGCCACAAGTGCAGTTTCGGAACCCCACAAATGCCGTCCCCCTCAGATGCAACGGACTCTTGCTTTTGGGCGGGCCCGTTATCGTTCTCGGGAGAGCGAGGTTTTGCCCCAAGCTGTCGTCTGTTTTGTAGGGTGGCACAAGTCTTCGAAGTCCCACCAAAATGGGCTGGCGAGCAAAAGCCGCTGGAAGCAATTAGAAGGGCCAGCACCCTGACCGTCTTCACTTACGGCGCTTGACAGCCAATTTGCAAGATCCACCAGCGATCTGAAATCCAAAAGATATTCACCAAGAACTTATTGTTGCGCGAAGGAGCATTTTTTAGAATTTTTTCTTGCTTGACTGACTGGTTCTTCCCTTTCTGGGCAGTATCATTTTATCGTCAATCGAAAGTGTTTCGAATTAAAGCATCGCACTGTATTTGTTTGCATACTCGTCAAAACGCTTCTGGAGCCCTAATGAAACCAAGTAATCTCCTTCAAAGCGTTCGCCGCATTGCAACGAATGTTGCCACATTAAACTTTTCTCCACTACTACATACCGCGTGGCTCAGGTACAACCGAATTGACTATGGGGTCGCAAATAACATCGATCCAAAGCTCGGATACTTTCACACGCATTCGGGTGGGCCAAGGCTCACTAAAGTAATCAATACGTTGAACATTTCAAAGGACGATGTTGTCCTTGATCTCGGGGTAGGAAAAGGGATTGCAGCGATCACCCTCGCGCATCACTTCTCGTTGGTGATTGGCGTTGATCTGTCGCAAGAGCTGATAGATATCGCCGAACAAAACGCCACAAAGGCTGGAGTCTCGAATATCGAATTCCACTGCGCTGACGCGCGCTACTTCAATGACCGGCTGGAACGAGTCACCCACGTTTATCTGTACAACCCGTTTCCTGCGTCCGTGATGAACGACGCGTTGAGCAACCTTAAAGAGTCGATCCGACGTACGCCTCGTCAAATTACGCTGATTTACGCATATCCAACGTGTCATGATGCTGTTGTGGCAGCGGGGTTTACGCATCGAAGGGATGTACACTTAAAACAATTCTACAACGTTTCTATTTATGACATCGGTGGTGCGTAAAGTGATTCGAGTATGAGAATTGTTTCGGGTCGATCGTCTCTTTTCAGTGTTCCAAGAAATGGCTGAGTTGATTCTGCTGACATGACCCTCTGGGCAAGCAGCCTTGAATTTACGTAGTTTGTGGAAAAGTGTGCGTCTCGCCACGTCAATGCCTCCGTTTATCTTGCCTCGCCCTGAAGGCTGTAATCTTCGATCTTCTTGTGCAATGTATTGCGATTGATGCCCAGCTTTACCGCAGCCTTAGTCTGTGTTCCCTGGCAGGTGCGAAGAACCTGAAGAAGCACTTCTTTTTCCACTAACGAGACGATCCGTTCGTGGATATCCTGTGCTTCATCGCCCGCTTCCATCAGGCCAAGCGTGACGAGTTCGCTACACATCTTTTGAATCCCGCCAGTTTTGGCACGGCTGATTCTGACGGGAGCCAAACCACGAACGTGCGGAGGAAACAGGTCCATCACTAATGTTTCCGCAGTGCACAGCACAGTTGCCCGCTCGATGTAGTTTTGAAGTTCTCGTACGTTGCCGGGCCAGGAATAAGCCTGCAGCATCGAAATCACATCACTGGGAATTTTGGGAATTGGTCGTCCGTTCGCGGCCGCGTACTTCCTGGCGAAAAACGTGACCAGTGCTTCAATGTCTTCCGGACGGTCGCGAAGTGGAGGCAAGTAGACTGGAACGACGTTCAAACGATAATAAAGGTCTTCTCGAAATCGTTCTGCATCGATTTCATCAAGCAGGTCACGGTTCGTTGCGGCGACAATTCGACAGTCAACGCGAATCGTCTTAGTGTCACCAACCCGCTCAAATTCCTGTTCCTGGAGCACTCGAAGCAGCTTCACCTGCAGCGTGTAACTCATCGAATTGATTTCGTCCAGAAAAATCGTTCCGCCGTGAGCCGCTTCGAATCGGCCGGTTCGATTCTCGTGAGCACTTGTGAACGCCCCTTTAACATGCCCAAAAAGCTCGCTTTCCAACAAGCTTTCGCTAAGCGCGCCGCAATTCACTCGGATGAACGGGCCTGATGCGCGAGGGCTCAACTCGTGCAATGCACGCGCGATCAATTCTTTTCCTGTTCCCGTTTCTCCCATCAGTAAAACGGTTGCTGAAGTGCTGGCGACCTGCCTTGTCAGGCGATAGACATCGGTCATCGCGGGACCGTTGCCGATCATTCCGTCCAAGACGATGGAGCCGTTTTTCCCGTTTCCAACAGTACTCATCTTCCTCTACCCCTCGTATTCCTATGCTCGTCCGTCGAACATGCTGCTGGTATTATGAGCCGAGACCCAGGAATTCAAGGCAAATTCGCGAAGGATCGTGATGATCCGACAATTGCGTACGATGCGAAAAACAAAAAGTGCTCGCTTTGTGGTCATGAAAGCCTACCAATAGTGCATAACATCACGCAACAGCTTCCATGCAGGTGATTCTTCTTTCATATGCAAGCAACATGCCTGTTTGCACGGAATGCGCGTGTCCAGATTCAAACTCGCTAAAAAAACAACAGATTGGCGATTGCTGAAAACTCCATAAGGAAAATTTTTCGGATCGGGAAAGTGGTCAGACCTTCGTGTAGAATTTGGCGACTTAATCCAAAAACTTAGTGGCGGTGCGGCAACAGCCTTCGCTTTTGCCTGGATCACATCGAAGGGTTCGAATATGTTTCGTAGCTCGCGTTTAACCATTTTCATCAGGGGAATTTCCGGTTGGGGTACGTTTGTTGCCGCGATCTTTTTCCTTTTTGGACAGTGTGGCGAGCTGTCGCTTGCTGCCAATGGGGCTCCTCCCAAGGCGGCAAAAAAACCAGAACCTCCGCCGCATGTTGCCGAAAGGCATCAAAATGTCGCAAAGGTTGATCCCGGTATTCGTACTGCGGTGTTGGCTTCTGCCGCCAAAATCGACGCAATGGTTGACGGCAACTATGCCCGGTACGCGATAAAACCGAATTCGATGACCACTGACGAGCAGTTTCTACGTCGAATTTATCTTGATATCACGGGCACAATCCCCAGCCTCAAGCAAGTTCGGCTATTTGCTTCCAACAGCGATTCGCAAAAGCGATCGAAGTTAATCGACACGCTTCTTAATCAAGAAGGGTATGCTAGCAATTTCTATAATTACTGGTCTGATATTTTGCGTCTCAAAGATGGGCAATTGACGAACAACGTTCCCGGTAAGCCGTACTGTGAATGGGTGAAAGAAAGCCTTGAGGCCAACAAGCCCTATGACAAATTTGTTTACGAGATGCTCACCGCAGAAGGGAAGGTTTGGGATAACCCCGCTTCCGGTTACATTTTGCGGGATTCGGGTATGCCGCTGGATGCCATGAACAACACCGTTCGAGTATTTCTTGGAACACAAATCGGTTGCGCCCAATGCCACAACCACCCGTTCGATCATTGGACTCAGAAAGAGTTCTATGAAATGGCGGCGTTCATGGTCGGCACCGCAACTCGTCGAAACGGGCAGGATAAAAAATTCGGCGGTGGAAACGTCATCAACAAACTGAAGGATGAACTGAAAAAGACTGATCCGAAATATGATGGAGGGGGAAAGTATAATAAGTTTTTCAATGGAAATCTGATGGAGGTCTACGACCGTCCGGCAAAGCTGCAGCTTCCACATGATTATCAATACGACGATGCAAAGCCCAAGCAAAATGTTGATCCGAAGGCGATCTTTGGACCGCCCGCGAAAATTGAGAAAGGGGAATCACCTCGAATTGCGTTCGCTAAGTGGATCACGTCGCCGGAAAATCCTCGATTCGCAAAAGTGATTGCAAATCGCCTCTGGAAGAAATCTTTCGGAGTCGGATTGATCGAACCGATCGACGACATCAAGGATAACAGCCAGCCAGAAAATCCTGAATTGATGGAGTTTTTGACTCAAGAAATGATCCGCCTGAAATTCGATGTGAAAGAATATCTCAGGATCATTTACAACACCAAGATCTATCAGCGCGAAGCAACTCACGCCGAGATCACTCCGGGCGACGAATATCACTTTCCCGGTCCCGTGCTCCGGCGCATGACTGCCGAACAGATCTGGGATAGTTTCATCACTCTGGCTGCTTACAAACCCGGCGAATATCAGGCAGAGCCGGCAAGTGTTGAAGCGAAGTTACTGAATATTGATCTGGCAAACGCAACGGCGAAGCAGATTTACGACCGCGATCAGCAACTCAAATCGGCTGAATTGAAAAAGGCTCGCGACGCCCGTGACAAGGATCACAGCTACAAAGGTTTATTACTGGTTCGCGCATCGGAATTGCCATCACCTCGGCCGCCGGGCCACTTTCTGCGGCAGTTCGGGCAATCGGATCGCGAAGCGATTGAAGTCTCGTCCGTAGATGGGTCAGTTCCACAAGTTCTGCAAATGTTTAATGGTCCGATCACGCATATGCTGCTTGAACCCAAATCCGTTATTTACAACAACGTGATTGCAGAAAAATCGAATGAATCGCGCATCGATGTCATCTTCCAATCGATACTCAGCCGTAGACCTTCGAAAGAAGAGCGTCTTGCGGCGTTTGCAGAAGTGAAAGCACACGGTGATCCAGGTTATGGAAATGTGATCTGGGCCTTGGTGAATACTCGTGAATTCCTGTTTATTCAATAGCCCGCAAACAATATTGTTCCAAGCGATGTCAAAGTTCGGAATATGAAACGTGCGATTGCAACGCCGAAAAATCAGTCGGGAAGAGTTTAAACGCTAATCTCCGCTAATCTTCACTAATAAATCAAGAAACGGTTAGTTCATGACTTTTCTTATTAGCGTAAATTAGTGCCAATTAGTGTTCCCTTCACTTTTTGTGTATTTGTGTATTTGACAACAATTTCTATAGCATCGTGGACGGAAGCAAAGGCAAAACAAATGACCAGTGAGCTTAATGATTTCGTCTCTCGCCGCATGTTCCTGGAGTACGTTGCAAAAACAATGCTGGGCGTGACCATCCTTCCTGTTGGCTTAGCGAATGCTGCGGACGACAAAGCTTCCAACAAGAAGGAAGAAAAGGGATCGACCGGTGCCAGCACTGAACCGAAGGAGGGTTCAGCCAAGCACGTTATTTTCTTATACATGAACGGTGCGATGACTCACCTGGATACGTTTGACTTGAAGCCCGGTCGTGAAACTCAAGGAGAGACGAAGGGAATTTCCACGAATGTTCCAGGAATGCAGTTCGGCGAAACCCTGCCCGAATTAGCGAAGGTCGCCAGCGAAATGGCGGTCATTCGATCACTGCATACCGAGACCGGCGATCACGAAGGGGGCCGCTATTTTATGCGGACCAGTTACAAGGAAATTGCTTCGATTCGACATCCCGGTATGGGAGCATGGGCGCTGAAGATTCTTGGCCGCCAAAACAGAACACTGCCCGATAATGTTCTGATCGGAGGGGAGGCACGCCATCCAGGTGCAGGGTTTCTCGAACCCGCTTTCACTCCTGTTCCCGTCGGTGATCCGAACGCCGGTTTGCAAAACACGGTGACACCGAAATACCTGACGGAAGCTTCGTTCGACAAGCGAATGGAATTGATCAACAAGTTCGATTCTGACTTCCGGAAGAAGTATCCTCAGAAACAGGTCGATGCCTATTCGGACTTTTATCGTCAGGCCAATCAACTTGTTCACAGCGACGAGTTGAAAGCCTTCGACCTGAATCAGGAGAAACCCGAAATACGCGACAAATACGGTCGAGACCAGTTTGGCCAGGGATGCCTGCTGGCGCGACGTCTGGTCGAGCATAACGTACGCTATATTGAAATCAGCCTCGGCGGCTGGGATATGCATACCGAAATTTTTTCGCGAGACAAACTTGCAAGTCGAGCTGCGATTCTCGATAGAGCGGCATCGGTACTGATCCATGACCTGAAGTCCAAAGGGCTACTCAAGAACACTCTCGTCGTACTAGGGACGGAGTTCGGTCGCAGTCCGCATATCAATGCGAACAGTGGTCGCGATCATCACCCAGGCGTCTTTTCAGGTTTTTTTGCGGGTGGTGGTATCAAGGGTGGCCGTTTCTATGGGACTTCCGACAAGAATGGCTACAGTCCGGAAGAAGACGACGTAACGGTTGCCGACTTTAATGCGACGATCGCTCATGCATTGGGGCTGCCGATTCAAAAGGAGTTCTTTTCGAAGTCAGGTCGTCCTTTCAAAGTCGCTCACGATGGAAAGCCACTTGTTAAACTGTTTGCATAGTCGAGTGTGTACCAACGATGCAAACAGTTTAAAAGGTAGGTCCATTCCATGCCGCGTATTGTGATCGTCGGAGGGGGATTTGCTGGACTAAACCTGGCCAAAGGTCTGGGAAACGTTGCTGATGTTGAAGTGACATTACTGGATCGGACGAATCATCATTTGTTCCAGCCGCTTTTGTACCAGGTTGCAATGGCGGGACTCAGTCCGGCAGACATCGCGGTTCCAATTCGCAGCCTGCTATCGCAGTACTGTAATATTCGAGTTCTTCAAGGCGAAGTCCTGTCGCTGAACCTCGATCGCAACTTCGCAATAACTGATTTTGGTGAGGTCTGCTTCGATTACCTGATCCTGGCTTGCGGAGCGCGACACAGTTACTTTGGCCATGACGAATGGGAAGAGCATGCTCCCGGATTGAAAACTCTCGAACAAGCCACCGAAATTCGCCGACGCGTTCTTTCAGCGTATGAGGAGGCGGAGAGGATCAATTCTGCCGACGCCCGTAAACGACTTTTAACGTTTGTCGTCGTCGGAGGTGGCCCGACCGGCGTCGAATTGGCTGGCGCGATCGGGGAAATGAGCCGTTTTACGCTTGCCAAGGACTTTCGCAATATCGACGCCGCCTCGGCACGCGTGTTGCTGCTTGAGGCCGGTTCGCGAATTCTGCCTATGTTCAGTGAGCAGCAGTCTGCCCGGGCCGCCCGTGACCTCGAGCAACTGGGTGTGCAGATCTGGACGGGAAGTGTGGTGACGAAAATCGACGGCGATGGGGTAGAGATTGGCAACGAGCGGATCACGTCGGCCACGGTCCTCTGGGCGGCCGGCGTTAAAGCCTCGACATTGGGACAAGCGTCAGGTTTTGAGGTCGATCGTCAGGGGCGGGTGATTGTCGAAACGGACCTGAGCGTGAAGGGCTATCCGCATGTCTTCGTAGCGGGAGATCAGGCTTGTTTCACGCACCAAACCGGAAAACCGCTGCCGGGAACGGCACCCGCCGCGATGCAGCAAGGCCAGTATCTGGCACAGTTAATCCGACAAGAGCTGGCCGGACATTCACGAAAACCATTTCATTTTGTCGACAAGGGCCAGATGGCCACGATTGGAAGAAGTCGCGCAGTGGTCGAAGTCGGCCGATTCAAGTTGTCTGGTTTTTTTGCGTGGATAATATGGATAGTCGTCCACATCTATTTCCTGACCGGTTTCAAGAACCGGCTGCTTGTGGTGTTGCAATGGGCCTGGTCTTATCTCTCGTTTCGTCGCGGCGCGCGCCTGATCGTGAACAAGGAATGGCGATTTCACGTCGCAGTGCCGCAAACGCAACTGCCGACTGACGTCGCTCAGCAATAACGTGCCGCTGCGTTTTTTCCGTCAGCGATTTCCGCATAAGGAGCGACTTCCTTCGTGGTGAGCGGTTGTTCGCAACAACTGTTATTTGCCGCTCGAAGCTGATTCACTACGGGCAGTTCGTTGCGGCATCGGAAGTTCTGGACTGTCGGAAGCGGGACGTCGCTTAAGAAGTTCTGAAAGTTGAAACGAATAATACTTCTGTTCCGCCGCAGGCTTTTTGTCGGATGATGCGTTGGCAACCCAAAACTTGGTTGTTGCTGGTTCAAACAACACGTTGTGCAGGTTTGAGTTCATGGCGATGGGACGATCCATCAAATGAAGCGCCGTTTCTGCCGTAAAAGTTCCGTATCCTGCTGCGGTCTGTTTAGAGAGTTCTTCATATCGCGATCCGGCTGAGAGCAGCACGCAATCTTTCACCGGTTTGGGCAGCAACGGATTTGTTTCGCCAGGCTTGATGACCGTAAATACGTCCCAGGATGCCTCCATGCCGACAGCCTCATTCGTTTCGCCATCAGCGATTACGTAGAAATATTGGCAGGTTCGGGGCCCGTCCCGGAAGGTGGCGATCGCCTCGTCGAGTGACTTCGCCGTTTCTAACGCTTCCCGAACTAACAGGGCCATCGGACGGCCGTTCCAGTGACCAAGCCCACCGCCGCCCATTTCACCAACTGAGATGTGTTCGGCATTCATTCCGGTGACGGAACCAATGAATCCCGCGTAGCTGACATTGATCCAGGGAAGGCGCCCTTCAGGTTCGTAAACGATGACAACGGCATGGTCTTGCAGACCCCAGTCAATCGCATAGTCAAGCACTCGGCCATGCAACATGTTACCGTTCCGGGTGGCCGACTTCGCGAGGGCGAAACCACTGCAATGAAACAGCTCGGGGATGAAATTTCCTGCACGGATATCGGCTACCTTCTGGCCCGACCCTGCCGCCAACCCGTCCATCTCCTCAAAATATCGGGGAGCAACGTGTGGTTTCTGAAAAGCAATAATCATGTCAATTGCGGTTCGTGGAGTCACTTTCAATGGTCCGATATCGACCAGAGTCAACTCTTCCGCCCGATCAACCAGGATTGTTTTCATGTTTTGCTGGCAGTGATCACGGAGCAACGCACCGTGCTGGAACCCCATTTCGTAGGGCGTCCCTTTGAGATGTAGCACTGGATATCCATCGACGGTTTCCAGCCATCCTTGTCCACAGCGGGCGATTGTCTTTGCAGAAGATGCTGAGGTTGACGGCACCACTTGAGCCGAGACCGTCTGACCGAAATTCGCAATCACTAACACCGCAGCGAAGATCGCAAGGCTTCGAAAACGAAAATCTGTTCGAGTCACAATCAGTCTCCTGAATCTTTACGGCAGTGCTCAACCTCTAAAGTAGCATAATTCAGATTGCCTCGGCACAAAAGACCCAAGGCAATTCGGTTCTTTAAGATAGCAAAAACAGGGTGCTACGATCATGGAGTCTTCGACATGGTCGTGCAAAATTGAAAACGCCGAATTTGATCGCACGGCTTTGTCGAGGAACTCCAAAACCGTGGCGCGCAGTTTAAAACGCTAATCCGTCATGGTAGCGAAAGCAAAAATTCAGGGTGATCTTTGCAAGGACGCATCAACGACTGCGGCGATTTCCGCAGCGATTTCATCGATGGTTCGGACGTGGCTTCCGTGGACGCAGTGGATACTTTTCCATTGCGCTCCGCTGGACAATTCGAGATAGACCTCACGCACGCGTCGAAGGTAGTTCGCATCCGCCTCTTGGAGATCAGCAGCTTTTTCGGTGTAGTCTCGCCGGGATTTCGCTGCGATTAACTGTTGAGCGTGCTCGACGTCGACATCAAGGAATAGTGTCAAATCGGCGCGGGGAAGTTTATAGATCGAATATTCCAGGTGTTGAATCCAATCGATCAATTCCTTGCGTTCAGTTCCCGAGGACTTGGCCCCCTGATGAGCCACGTTCGAAGCGACGTATCGATCGCAGATCACCACATCATAATTTGCCATCGCCGCCTGGATGAGTTCGCGTGATTCGAATCGATCTCCCGCAAATAAGAGAGAAACGAGCAACGGATGGACAGATTCCAGCGTTCCAAACCGGCCATTCAAAAAATCGCCAACCTTCTGACCGAACATCGTCTGTTGATATCGAGGGAAACTGAGTAACGCGCTTCTGTGCCCCTTGGACATCAAGTACGCGTGCAACCTCGCCGCCTGTGTTCCCTTACCAGACCCGTCGATACCTTCAATGGCGAGAAAAAGAGACAAGCCGATGGTCCTTCAATTCCACTTCGACAAATTATGTTCGGCGACATGAAGTTGACTGAGAATCACGGGGCGATCCTTTGGCGAACAGTCCTTGAGACATTTTTCGAGCAAGTCGATCGCCACACCTGGCCGGTTAGATTTAATGGCAATTAACGCGAGGTCCCGGCGATGATCAAAGGCCCCGGTATGTAAGGCCAGCAGTCGCCGCTGGACATGCCATGCGTGTTCCCAGTCCTCTTGGTTGACGTGGAGTGCCTTCAAGTTGTTAAGCATGCGAATCACGACTTCTCTCGGCATCGCCGGCTCAAGCGATCGTTCAATTTCATCGCTCGATAATCCACTGAGTGACTCGATCCACTCAATGCACTCATCGTAATTGAGAACCTCACCTGCGTTAAACGCGTCGACAAAGAGTGGCCCCTGCACGGTGTCAAACCGGGTGAGAAAATGCATTGGTGCAGCGACACCCGTCAATTCCAGGCCTGCTGCCTGGGCGACAGCGACATAGACAACCGAAAGGCTGATCGGAATACCGATACCGGTTTCGATCACTCGATTAATATAGCTGCATTCGGCCCGCTGATACGCTTGTTTGTCACCGTGAAGACCATGCGTTCCAGCCAGGCAGCGGACAAGTTCGCGAAGTATTTCTCGATCGCTGCGAACCCGCAGTATATGACTACGCAGTTCTGAGGAGCGTTTGCCAATCCACGTCAAAGTATGCTCGAAATCGAGTTTTGGCTGTGCGTCGCGAGCGAGTTCCAGCGCGACGCGAGTCAGATCAACATCCTGCCGCCTTGCTAAAAGCTTGCAGAATTCAGGATCTTTCGAAAAATCGATGTCGAGTGTCATCCGTCTGATATCCAGAGAGCGAAATCTAAAGCGGATCGCAATTCTACGAGTTGTCATCAAACTCGTCGAGACAGACTCTTTACGTGAGTTCGAAAAGCGAACGAGTACATTAAGCTTCAAGATGGGGTAGAGAATCACCTTCCGTTGACTGGCGGAACCAGCTTGATTTTGCAATTCTTCTCTGTTCCAGGTCAGGACACGGGCGATCGATAAAAATCTGAATATGAACCTCACAGCTAATCGCATCCTTGAACGATTGGTCGCACGTTTCCATGATGAACGGTCGATCTAGGCCTTGTCGCCTTAAGATCAGTCACCATTTCCGTTTCGAATTTCCTTTTTCACGGCGAACAAAGCGGATGGTCGATCTGTCACGACGTGATCGAGTTGGGCTTGGACTGATTGGCCTCGGGCCGAGTTGGGAAGAGCGTTATCTCGGTACGCTACGTCGACTTCAAAGTCGTTTGACGATTCGACTTGTCTATGATCCTGTCGAGGCACGAGCCAAATCGGTCGCCAGTGAGTTCAGCGCCGACGTTGCTGGTAGTCTGCGGCAAATGCTCGACCGACCAAAATTGCAGGGATTGCTCGTCCTTGATCCCGGCTGGCTAGGGGCTGGCGCTTTGAGCCTGATCGCTGGAAGCGGCAAACCGGTATTCCTTGCCAGCCCCGTTTTGCGACAAGCATCCGCGCTGCAATCACTGCTTCAGCCTTGCCCGGCGACCGAAATTGAGGCGAAGCAACCGAACAATGCAGATGATCTTTGGATGCCTGAGCTTGGACTTCGTTTTACCCCTTCAACCTGTCGCTTACGTGAATTAATCGCCACAAAGCTCGGCAGCGTAAAACGCATATTGATCGAATGCGATCTTTCCGCCGAGAAGGCCGAAACGGCCCACCTCGTCGATTGGTGCCACCATCTGATGGGCCAGTCGCCGACTCTGATCTCATCAAAATCAAACGGGCAATCGCTTGTAAGTCATGGAATTGAGTTCGAATTCCCATCAGCTTTGACCCCGTCCAAACCTCGAACCGCGAAATTGCAGCAGCACCCTCAGGGACATACTGTTGCCACGTTCTCAATCGAATGTGAAAAGGGTCACGCAACTCTGACGGATCGAACGCGGATCCTCTGGAAAACCTCGACGGAATCGGCAGACGAATCGCTGGTCGACGAACGATCTGAAACGGAGATCCTGATTGATCAATTCTGTCGTCGAGCTCTTGGTGGGTTGAACCCCGTCGGTCGTTTGGGCGATTTCCTGAAAGCGATCAAAGTCGTCGAATCCGTTTCCGACTTTGGAAACTCAGCCCAGTAGAGCATCACGCCGTCAAATTTATTCCTCATCTCCGTCGGCTTGCGGAGCGAAGCCGCGTCTAAGCGTGTTTTCGGTGACATTGATCGGAATCAAAAAGTGCTTCAGGTAGTCTGGGCCGCCAGCCTTACTGCCGATGCCGCTGAGCTTGAACCCACCGAATGGCTGGCGTCCGACTAATGCCCCGGTAATTGGGCGGTTCAAGTACAGATTGCCCACCGAGAATTCCTGGCGAACTCGTTTCAAGTTCGCCGGGCTACGACTGTAGCAACCGCCGGTCAATGCGTAATCCGTACCATTGGCGATCGCAAGTGCCTCGGTCAAGTCCTTGGCTTTGAAGACAACCAGGACAGGGCCGAAGATTTCCTGTTGAGCAATCTTCGCATCAGGCGGAACATCCACAAAAATGTGTGGTCCAATAAAATAGCCTTCTGCCGCCAAGTCTGGATCGACACTTCCTAAGACGAGTCGACCTTCCGTTTCGCCGATTTCGATGAATTTCAGAATCCGAGTGGCAGCGTCTTCGTCGATCACTGGACCGATATCGGTCGAAGGATCTTCGGCAGGACCAACTTTCAGTGACTTTGCCGCTTCGATCAATCGAGCGAGAAACTCGTCGTATGCGTCTTCCAGGACGATCGCACGTGAGCAGGCTGAGCATTTCTGGCCTGAATATCCGAAGGCACTGTGGATGACGCCGACGACCGCTTCGTCGAGATCTGCGTCGTTGTCGATAATGATGGCATTCTTACCACCCATTTCGGCAATGACATGCTTGACCCCCAATTGCGAAATATGCGATGCCGAGGCCTGCTCGTTAATCGACAGCCCAACTTGCCGCGAACCAGTAAAAGCAATGCAGTCGACGTTAGGGCTGCCGACAAGTTCCGGTCCGACTTCTTCTCCGATCCCTGGCAAAAAGCTGACAACGCCATCCGGGATTCCCGATGCTTGAATCACTTCCAGAAACTTGGTTGCCACGACCGACGATTGCTCTGCCGGCTTCAGGACGACAGTGTTTCCAGTCACCAGGGCGGCTGCGGTCATGCCTGTCAGAATTGCCAGCGGGAAATTCCACGGCGCGATCACCACCACGACGCCACGTGCTCGATAGAAATAGCGGTTTTCTTCACCCGGCAAGTCGACATGCCGTGGATGTTCGAGTTCTCGCATCTGCTGAGCATAGTACATGCAAAAATCGATGGCCTCGCAAACATCGCCATCCGCTTCAGCCCAGGGCTTACCGCATTCGAGAACCTGCCAGGCAGCCAATTCGTAGCGACGCTGTCGCATCTCGTTCGCCATCAGTTCCAGGTACTCAGCTCGATACTGCACTTCCAGACGCGACCAAGATGTGAAGGAGCGGCGGGCTGTGTCGATTGCCAGGACAGCATCGTCGGCTGATGCCGATGCGATGCGGCCAATGATCTGCTGCTTATGCGAAGGATTTCGCGAAATCATCATCGGACGCGCATGCATCGCCTTTCCACCAATGACGATTGGATATTCTTCTCCCAGGTCGTCCGAGGCGGCTTCGAGTGCGGCAGCCATCGCCTCGCGAACCTCTTTTCGAGAAAAGTCGGCAATCGCTTCGTTCACGAATTCCGGCTTTGGTGGCTGTTTTTTCGGTGGAGACTTTTTGGCGACGTTGGCGGGTTTCATTAGCAAGTCCTCGATCATCACATTTTCGTCATAGCTGTGCCGCAGGAACGAATCGTTCGACGTATTTTCCAAAAGCCGTCGGACGAGATACGCCATCCCCGGCATGAGTTGCCCGAAGGGTGTATAGATCCGAACCCGGTGACCCAACTCACTGAAAGCCCGAGCCTGTTCCTCGGCCATTCCATACAGCATTTGCAGTTCGAATGCCCCTTCCGGAACATTCAGTTGTTTTGCACAGGTGACTGCGTGCGACAGACTTCGAAGGTTATGGCTGCCGAAGGCTGGTCGTAAGACCGTGTAATTCTCCAGAAGAATTCGAGTCAGCCGTTCGTAGCTGTCGTCCGACTGCCACTTCTCCTGGAACACGGGTGATGGCCAGTTGCGGCTTTGTGAGATCACCGTCTCATAATCCCAGTAGGCCCCTTTGACAAGTCGAATCCAAACCGGTGTCCCTCGCTCGCGAGACCATTCCAACAACCCGACAAGATCTCGTTCGGCGTCCGGCAGATAGGCCTGAACGACAATGCCGACATCGGACCAGTCGCGGAATTCCTCTTCCGCTAGCGTTTGTTTGAAGATTTCGATCGTCAGGTCTTTGAATGCGTATTGTTCCATATCGACATGCACGTAAGCATGCCTTTCGCGAGCCTTTCTCAGCAGCGGACGCAGACGTTGTTTGACGGCCAGCGCCGTGCCTGCAGCATCCATCGGACTAAAGTGACTGACGAGTGCCGAAAGCTTGACTGAGACGTTGACGCGAGGAATCGCCCCTTCGTGATCGTAGTCTGTCTGTGCATTTTCCGGCCATGCATTGACCACCGGGCAAAGACCTTCCAGCAAATCGAGATAAGCGTGCTGATAGTTTTCCGCTTCCGATTCACTGATCACCGCTTCGCCCAGCAGGTCCAGCGTAAACGCAAAACCCTGTTTGCGAAGAGCCGTGACAGATGCCAGAACTTCACTCACGTTTGAACCCGCGATAAACCGACGGGCCATTCGAGCGGCGTTGCTACGAGCGTTATGGGCCAATGCTCTGGAAAGTACGGAATCGGGTGAAAGATGTTCGACTCCAAAGCGAACCATCTCGATCGCGAAGGGAAGATGTTCCTTCACCTCCAGAAAATATTCCTGCAAATGCCGGGTCACGTCGCGATGTGTCTTTAGTCGGGGAAGAACATCGACGAACCGAAACATCTGAACCTTTAACGATTCGTCGGCCATCGCGGCGCCGAGAATGCGGTCATCCCACCATCGCCGCTCAAACATGGACGGTCGGCGGCGGGAAAGGTGTTGCCAGATATCTGTACCCAGACGGTGCGTATCTGCCTCGAGCTGTTCGTCATCCCAGACGATCGGCGCAGCAGAAGCAGCGGCAACCGAATTCTTTTGAGGCAATGGTTTTGCCGCCGAAGGTTTCGGTATCTCGGTGTCGATCGATTTTCGAGCGGACTTCTTGGCCAAGGTCGCATCCGTGCAGGGCAGGGGAATACTGGAGTTGAATTGCGGGTTCGCTCGCGGCTCGAAGACACATACGATTGAAACAACAATTCGTTGATCCGGGATTCTATGCGAGGGCCGACTCAGTTGGGTAGAGTGCGTTCAAATCGCGAACAAGAAACTCTAACCCATCTCTGAAAGTTGATGAATGCCTCCGATTCCAAAACCGTTTGCCAGCCAGTCGATCTCCGATTGGATTACCCAGTTGCAGAAGGACGATTCCCCTGAGCAACGATTGCGTGCACTTCAGGCGATCGGTCTGTTGGGGAGCCCCGACGAAATCGCTCTCTGGGCCGCTCATGCTCTGCATGACAATGATTCAACAATCAAAGCTCTTGCGGCCAAACTGATCGGAGGACTTCGTTTACGTTGTTCCGACGAAACTGAAACATTAATCGCATCGCTGCTGCAAGATAGTGATCCTGACACACGATTTGAGTCTGCGCGAGCTTTGCTTCGGACGAAATCCAGCCGATCGGATCTTGTTGCTCCGATCCTTTTCTCATTTCTCGACGAAGAAGAGACGCAACCGCTGATGGTGGCATCGATCCTCAATTCGTTCGTTGAAGCGGAAGTGATTCCATTTCGCATTGAGTCCGAGCTGCTCCCTCGGTTGCTGCGGTTCATGGATCATGATCGGGCCGAAGTCCGTGAGGCCAATTCTGCGGTATTTGCCAAATGGCCAACATTGTGCCAGGCATGCACTGACCAGTTACTGCTATTGCTGGACGACAGCGAACCGGTTGTTCGCGAGCAAATCGCGTTGGCATTCGGCAAATCGGGGATCAATAGCGAAAAAGTCCGTGAAGGACTTCGGGCCGCCAGCCAGGACGAAGACATCGAAGTCGCCCGCGTGGCAACCGAAGCATTGCAGAGTTTGGGCAAACCTTAATCGACCGCGACTGCGGCTCCGATCGAGTTTTTCCCTTACCGGAAGGGGGAGTCACCGGCAAACCGCCCATTTCGGGTGGCGTCGAGTCTTCGATCCCATCTTTTACGACGCCTGTTTTAATTAATTAATTGGTCGTAAAGGCAATAAAAACGCCGGAACGAAAGCTCACCAGCCCGATGAGCGTTCGTCCGACTCTTCTCAGCGGATTGCGTTAACTCGCAATCACTTCTTTCGTGTGCCCGTATCCTTCCCGGTTGCCTTTGCTTCGACGGGAGCGGGAACTACGTCGCTATCCTTTTCGTCGTCGACCACTTTCGAAATCAAAGTGCCGTCTTCCATAATAATGACCTGGTACTTTGACTTCTGATGAACAACATTCAAAACAAAATGAGCTCGTTTTCCTTCGACCACTTTTTCGACCGATTCAATTTTGGCTCCTTTCGCCTCTTCACCCAGCGTCTTGATCACAGGGGCAGGGCAGTCTTCCGCCGTAACGTCGGTGGTGACCATCTGCAGGATTTTTTCCAGCAGCAGACCATTCTCGGCGACGGCAACTTCATAATTGTGACCGGCTGCAGATCCGATCAGGGCTTTGTAGAACACTCCCTTATCGCTTTCCCCTTTGCCAAGGAGCTCGATCTTGCCACCTTTGACTTCTTCCTTGAACGTCTTCTGAACGGCGGCAGGAGCCGAGGTGAATTTGACGATGCCGGGTTCTAACTTTTCTTCTGCTGGCTGAACCTGTTTGGTCTCTTTGGCCTTTGCTTTTGGCTTGTCATCGGCAGCTCGCAATGCAACGACTGTGGAAACAGACAATCCGGCCAGTAACACCGACATTCCCAGATAACGGAGCTTCATCGCAAATCCTTTCGTGACGACCGTAATTTGTGGGGGACGCGGTCGGCTGTTCGGCAGCCGACCGCGCGTGCAATCCCTCTCATTCCAAAAATCTACCCGAAGTTCATCAGTCTGGAAATACGGGTTCGGTATCCTTCCGATCAACCCTTGGCGGCGGCCAGGTTAACGTGGAAGACGCTGCTAGCGTCTTCTTGCGTAGCGGACGCTGCCAGAGCCTATTCTGATCGTCTGTAACTTGATCTCAACCTTTGGCGGCTGCCAGGGCTGCCTCGTAATTCGGATGTTCTGCAATTTCACCAACATATTCGACGAAGGTGATCTTTCCAGCAGGATTCACGACGAAAATCGCTCGCGCGAAGCAGCGATCGAGCGGTCCGCCACTGATCAACACGCCGTAATCATTACCAAAGTCATTGCAGCGATGAGCGCTCAGCGTTTTCACGGTATCGACACCTTCGGCACCGCACCATCGCTTGGCTCCGAACGGCAAATCCATGCTGACAACCAGAACTTCCGCATTCGGCAGCTTCTTGGCTTCTTCGTTGAACCGCTTGGTTTCCAAGTGGCAGACGGGTGTATCGAGCGATGGAATCGTCGCGATGATTCGAGTCTTACCCGCACTGGAAGCGAGGGTTACATCGGCCAGACTGTTGTCTTGCAGATTGAAGTCAGGAGCATCATCGCCCACTTTCAGTGCTCGCCCCTTCAGATCGACGGGATTCCCCTTCAGCTTCGTTGCACCGGTACGCTTCATTTTCGTTTCCCCATTTATTGGTGACTAAATTGTCAAAAACAACCGCGCCAGCAGTATTGCAACTATGGCAAGAGTTTCAAGCGGCTCACGCCTGAACAATTGGCGCACAACAAGTCCATTCCATGCGAACTGGGCAGTGTAACGCCCCGGATTCATCCTCGTTCCGACCCAAGGAAGGTCTCCAAGAAATCAACCCGTCGATGGGAAACTTCGTTGGCGTCAAGACAACGATTTTCGATCGATTTCTCCGGGAGCTTGTTTTCACACCCGAAACCTTCATAATTGCCGGATCGGATGACTTCAAATTGACGAAATGATGCCGCATCAGTTGAAGTTCGCCCTCGTAGGATGCGACTCAATTTGTTGGTTAATATTTTCCGTAAGCTCTCGTAGCTCAATTGGATAGAGCGTCGGCCTCCGAAGCCGAAGGTTGCTGGTTCGACTCCAGCCGGGGGCATTTTTTACGCGCGTCGGATGATGGGTTTAGAATGGGTTTATTGCTTCCGCGTTGATGGTGACTCACACAGCCGCGGTGAATCTCTCGTTTCTCAAGGGCGGGGCGGACCACGCCGTAAGCTCCCTGAAATATGGTTGTTCTCGCAATCAGAATCATCCACTGATTTTTCATAGTTTGGTTGCACAATTCCCAACGAAGATGTCGGAGCCAAAGTTCCTCAATGCGGGGTACCTCAGGGCTCGACGGACATTCCTGAAGGTGGCATGTCAATCCTTTGATACGGCTTGTTTGAAAATCAATAAGCAGCGATAACTCCAAAACTGTTTGGGGCTTTCGAGTCCGCATCATCGCTGCGGAGGCACCCAAGCGCCGCAGGAGACGTGTCGCATGAGGCTCTTTGTCAGGTTTGTGCTTAGCGCCTTTGCAGTTGCGTTCGCAATTTCCATCGGAAACAGCCTTTTCTGGATCGAAGCGAGCGAACCCGATGAGGCGAAGATTTCGCAACTGGAGGCGGATGATTGCGAGGAATATCGTGATGCGGACGATTCATGGGCCGATTGCGATACGCCAGGATATCAGTTATTTCCAACGCGCGCAGGGCACGTCGGAATTGCTGGCAACTTCGTAAATGTCAACAACCAGATTGTGCCATCCCGCGACCAAGCCGTGCCATTCGACGGGACGCAGTCCATCGTTCGTGACCATATTAAGGCGTATTCCCGGAACGAGGCGTTTTCCCGCTTTCACAACTGGTTCCAATCCGAATTCACAAACGAAGAGTACGTTAGAGGGCACTGGTTCGCCGGGCATCGGCGCCGGAGCTATTCGGACGTCGATCGATTGTCTTTTGGAAACATCCGGAGCTGGTACATCGTCGAATGGTCTGGAAATCTCTGGATCGAGCCGAAACTGTTCCTGTCCGTTGACGAATTTCATTCTGTCAAAGTTGATCTGATCTCGAAAAGATCGCCCATCCTGCGAACGATGATGCATCACTCATTAAGGAACACAGAAACTTTCGGCAACCCTGAAGAAGATCTTGAGCGGTCAATCGTGACGTACGATCCACTCGTCCGACTGCTCGAAGCGTCAAACGAGCGAGCCATCAGAAGTGAGTGGAAAATCGCTCGACTGCAATTGTTCAGCCTGGTGAAACAGACCGCTTCGGGCTCTGTCAGCCACCATCGCAAGCCGAAGGTTTGGGAAACATACGAATCATCAACAGAGAAGCTGAACGCTTTCGAACAGCGTGCTGTGGCACAGTTGGAATCGAATCCCGCAGAAAAGGTTGTCCTGACTTCGTCCGATGGCGAGATTCAAGTGGTAAGTCCGTTGCGAGCAGTCGAACGTTGCACGAAATGCCATCAAGTCGCCGACGGCACGCTACTTGGGGTTTTCAGCTATCGACTGACGCGGTCCGACCCCTCTCCTTAATTTCCATACGCGTCGAACGATTTTCATGCGCGTCGGACGATGGGTTCAGAATGGGTTTGTCGTTCTCGCGTTGATAATCACTTCGAATCATTGCAGATAAGATGTCAACTCATACGCGCAAAGGCTCCAAGATTACCCGATGGCATTATTGAACCGATTTCTTCCTATTGCGTCCCAGGCGTCGTTTCGTTGAATTCTTTTCCACTTACGAATGAATTTGCAGGACCAAGCCTCAATCACTTCCAATTGACGCACTCAAGACGGTTTGTCATTATGTTCGTCGGCGAATCATGCACACAAGGCCGGTGAGGTGTGTGGAGTATGATTGGAGGGATCATGGGCGAGTTCTTCAGCGGATGGAAAAGAAAAGTCGGTGTGCCGACGCTGGTGATGGCGTGTGTGCTGGCGATGGCCTGGTTGACTTGCCTAACCAATCCAAACCTGATCAACAATCAGTTCGACCGCATGATTCCCTACAGTGGTGGTGGCGTTACCCTGTTTACCGATGGAAACAGGATCTCTCTCGTCAAAGGCGAGGTAATCACGACTATTGACGAGGTTGAGACTGTTGATAATTCGAGCCATCCAACCACGTTCCCGGAAAGCGACCAAGTCGCATCCCTAAATGAAGATCAATCCACTGTCGGTGTTTCGCAGATA
The DNA here is from genome assembly GCA_903904835.1 of uncultured Schlesneria sp. Taxonomy (GTDB): domain Bacteria; phylum Planctomycetota; class Planctomycetia; order Planctomycetales; family Planctomycetaceae; genus Schlesneria. The sequence continues at coordinate 97,326 of CAIVEI010000167.1, forward strand.
ACGGTGCCAGTACAGTTGGTTAATTTAAACCTGACATCAATTGTTGATATTCCGTTCTGGTCGATCGTCGTCCCGCTGACTTTGGTTTCGGCATTCTTGCTGCTCACCAAGCCGCGCAAATCGACTGAAACGACAATCCCTGAACCCAATCCATCACATGAAACGTAAATCATGAAGGAGTTTTTCAGAAGTTGGCGACGTAAGGCTGGCGTCGTGACGCTGCTGATGGCGTGTTTATTCATGGCCGGATGGGTCAGGAGCTTATCAACGATTGATTGGCTGACGCTGGAAACTTGGAACAGCTTTTGGAGATTAACGATCGAGCACGGGGTGGTAGAACTCTCTCGATACCAATATATCAATGGTGATCGACCGCAATTGAGTTTCAAAAAAGGCGGTCTTAATAGCTGGACTTCGGAAAGTCTCGTGAATCCCGACGGGCAGATATCCAGCTATGGGACGAGCAGAGCTAACCTGGCGACGGCGGATACAAGTACGGAATTCTGTGGGTTAGCCCACGCTACAAGAAAGTGGATTACGCCCACATTTGTTGTCGACACGTCGTTCTTCGTCGTCACGTATCATTACTTGACCATCCCGCTCTCACTGCTGTCGGCTTATCTATTGCTGAGCGAGCCCCACCCCTCGCCATTAATGAAAAAACCTGAACCCATCACGAACGAGGTCGCGTGAATCATGGGTGAGTTTTTTCGGGGATGGCGACAGAAGGCTGGCGTTGTGACGTTGATTCTGGCGTGTGTCTTTATGGGCGGGTGGGTGCGGTCACTTGCCATACAAGACACTCTTGTTATTCCCATTGGAAACAAACTCTCGGTCCAATTTGTATCAGCGTATCACCGCATAATTCTCGGAAAGCATGTCACGATTACGGGTGAGCCGCTGAGAAAACGGCCATTGTGGACTTTCATTCCTGCCGAAAAGAAACGTTGGCAACTTAAAATTGAATTGATGACTTGCAGGGTCGAATTTAATTCTTTTCTGTATGGCAATAATGGAACCGTATTCAACACGGGAATTTCTTCATGGTACATTGAATCTCCTTACTGGATCGTCGTCGTTCCGCTGACCCTCGTTTCACTTTGCCTTTTGCTGTCCAAGCCTGGCAAAACGACTGACAAGAAAATCCCTGATGCCACTGTGAGCGAAGGGGCGTGAATTATGGGCGAGTTTTTTCGAGGATGGCGAAGAAAGGTTGGCTGTATCACGTTGATGCTGGCGTGCGTCTTTGCAGTGGCCTGGGTCAGAAGCATCGGACGAGAAGAAGGGGGCTATCTTGATTCGAAAGGCCAAACCCCCTTGATGATCTGCTCACGCAACAACTTCCTGACAATCATAATCGCAAGACATTTCACTCGACCCGTCGTTTTCACTCAGCTGAAGTTCCGCTGGTTCGACGGGTCCTGTCCAGAGGAAACGAATGAGGATTATTGGACGTTAGCGAATGCGGGCTTTGCTAACATCGTAACAAAAGCCCAGACTTTCGGCGGAATGATGATTGGGTCCGCCTTTGACACTTCGGTTTCGAATCCCTTGAAGAAATGGTTTGTCTCCTTCCCTTACTGGTTGATCAACATCTCATTGACCTTCGTCTCAGCTTATTTGCTCATCTCCAAACCACAAAGAGCCTCTCAAAAGAAACTCATCGAACCCACAGGAAGCGAGGGGGCATAAATCATGCGCGAGTTCTTTCTTGGATGGCGACGAAAAATCGGTGTGCTGACCTTGGGGTTTGCGGTGTTGGCGATGCTTGGGTGGGTGCGGAGCCTGACGATTCGTGACCAGATTGAAATCGCATTTGAAAGCCGAGTGCAATCGATCGCGTCCCAGGCAGGAACAATCGATTGGCAAATCAAACAGTGGCACAATGACTTTCTTCCAATTCAGGCGATCGAATGGACCACGACGCCCACCGATCCCAGAATTCCACGTGTCCTCTGGTTGAGAACAATCCAAAGTGACATGATCTTCAACGGAAAAAAACTTGCATGGAGTGGACATGGCACTCGCATTCCCTATTGGATGTGCGTCCTCCCTTTGACCGCTGTGTCAGCATTCCTGATCCTCACCAAGCCCAAACATTTGATCGCAAAGAAAATTTGATCGCAAAGAAAATAAGCGATCCCATTGGAAACGAGAGAAAGTGAATTATTGGCGTTTTTTTAAACCCTGGCGCCGAAGATTCGAAGTGTTGAATTTATCGGTGACGTTAATGTCGACGGGTTGGTGGATGCGAAGTTTTGTCATTCGAAATAATTTGTGACCGCTGTACGAGTGGTGTCTGACGAGTAAGCAATCGTGCTCCAATGGATACAAGGGTCGCGCCAACCAATTCCATGGTTGTATTCAAATAAGGGCCGATCACTGGCAGATGAGTCAGTCGCGCAATCCGGGGATTAAATGACAATGCGCGAATTGCGACAAAAGCCAGAAGGGCGATGATACCGACGCAAGCCATAAGATATGATCGTCCGCGATTGCAGACGGCACACATCCAGGCAAAGAGAATCGGTAAAGCAATTGCCGCACAACCGAAAACAATAACAGTCTTGATCGTGTTGCGATCGCGATACCATCCGCCTCGCTTAGCAATAGTGCGACCAATCTGGATGAGTAATGTTTGCAGATCGAGTTGCTTATTGAGCCCCAATGCGAACATGAATACGGCCAGTCCGAACCAGAACCAGGGGTATCCGATTCCGTCTTTTCGAATCAAATCGTTACGTTGATGTCGTCCGGCTGAAACACAAAATGTACCGGCTATGAAATAACTGAAGGTAATGATCCATCCGATTGGTTCAGGATCGCCAATCGCCGGTCGCCAGGTGATTTCCGCCAAAACGCTGTTCATGGAAGAAATATATCGGAGGATCGGGTTTGCCGTCACGCGAACGGCTTCTCTTGACGCGTAAACTCTCGAACTCGTAGTTACGGACCCAACTGTTCGTCGATTGCGTCGAATACTGTGCGTAAACTTTATGCAAATCTGATGAATTGTGTGGATGGCCGAAAATCCCAAATGGACCTTCATCTGTGGGAAGCATGCTTCACAAATCCGAAGAAATACATTTTTCGAGGGCGTGTAACTCGTTTGCCAATCGAACGCTCCGCAAGTTCGGGAACAGGAATGCACGTGCGAAATCTTCTGTCCACTCGATTGGAACCGGGTTTGCTCCCTGAGCTTAAGTCTTAATTGCGAAGCATACCAACATCAACGCTTCGAAAAAGGTTTCGAGGTGGACGTGACTTTCGACAGGGTTGATCAAATGAAACTGATGATCACGATCATGACAGTTGGACTGGTATTCATGTGCGGGACATCGAAAGTTCGGGCAGAGGGTTTCTTGACGGATAACGCTCAGCTTCTGCGTTCAAGGCCAACCCCTGCTGCAAGCCGATCACCAATCGAAACCAATGCCGTCAATACGGTCTCCAAACGAAATGACGGAAACGGCCATGCAGAGAATGATTGCAATCAAAATGTCGAGAATAACATTCGTCGGAAGGTCTCTTCGGACCGCGTTGACCTGCTAATCAAACGCTCCCGTCACGGGATCCAGATCACGTTTGCCCCTCAAATGGATCAGGGTATTAATCATGATCATCGTAACCGCATGAAACCTGGTCGCAGTGAATTTGATGTTCCATCAAGAATCTGTTCCTTCGCTGATGATTCCGTTGATCAAACGTCGCCAAAAACGAAACAGTCCTCAGTTTCAGGCGAATCAGATCGCACGAAACGCGGTGGTTTGTTCGGCGGAAAATGGACTCACGTACCTGGACTTACCAGTTTGGCGCTTACGACCTTGGATTTGATCGGCGTAGTGATTGGCTGTTACCGCCAGCGTCGTTCGTTCGTTGTCTAGCCGATGTGAGACGGTGAAAGGAGAATCGGCTCAGGAATTCGCCTTGATTCGAAGCGAGATTTATTGCACCGAATTGAAACCCCTTCCACGTTTTCGGAGATCTGGATGGAACAAGAGAAACGTTTTTGACCACCAACTTCACAAAAGCCGCTCGTTGTCGAGCGGCTTCTTGCATTTTAAAATCTCGTTATCATGCGTCGTGTATCTTCAACTCGATCAGTTCCCGTGTCACTGGAGCGGGCGTTGAGTCGCCAGTGTCGTTGAGTCAGATCGCAAAGGGACAATTTGCACTGGCGAATGAAGACGCAAGCCAGAGGCACACAACTCGAAAGTGATACTTTCAAATCGCATTCAAAATTGTTCATCGGAGTGGATTATGCAAACGCGGGCGCAGTTACGATGCCGTCTTGCCGTTACTGGAGTGATGATTTTCGTCGCCGTTTCCTCCGCCGCTTCAGCTCCGCCTGATGCCGAGCTTCTGGCCGCCAAACAAGCATTTGTGAAAGAGATGAAAAAGAAGTCAGCGGGCGCCCGCATCTCTGCGATCGAGAAGCTTGCTGAACTCGTAAAGCCGGAAACTGCCGACCTGTTGCTTAAGCGAGGAATGAGTGACGACGATCGCAGTGTCCGCGTGGCTGCACAAAAGGGGCTTCGCCAATTTGTCGAAGATCCGACAGTCGGCGAATACCTGTTCAACGAATTGAAAAAGTCGTTTCGAAAACCTCCCGCGAACGATACCGTTGCCATCGAACTGCTGCGTGCCCTGATTACCACGGAAGACGAATCCAGACAGGAAGACATCGTTTCGATGCTCGATGACTTTTTAGGCTCACCCAAAGCACATCCGCTGATCCCGATGACGGTGATCGACGAATGTGCCGCAGAGGGCGATGGTCCTGCCTTTCAGTCGGTATCTCGGCTAGCCAAAGTGAAAGTATTCGAGTCCAATTTCGGTTACCGACGGTGCGTCGTGCAGGCGATGTCTCAAATCCGCGATCCTGAAGCGATTGGATACTTAATCGACCTGCTTCCCAAAACCCAGGGATTGATTCAGCATGACGTGATCCAGTACTTGACCCGGGTAACATCGCAAAAGTTTCGGGATAATGATCGGGACTGGGCCAACTGGTGGCGAGAAAACCAAAAGGATTTCAAGTTTCCACCCGCAGGAACGGCCCTTTCCGAGTCGAGTCTCGACGACCAGCAGCCGACCTATTACGGCATCCCCATCTGCGCAAAACGAATTGTGTTTGTGCTTGACACGTCTATGAGCATGCGAGGTCAGCCGATTGTCGTTGCCAAGCAGGCGCTTTTGAAAACGATCGAATCTTTGCCAGAAGCGGTGAAGTTCGACATCATCTTTTTCGACGGGGCAACCGCAACCTGGCAGCCACGTCTTGTCCCTGCCAACACCGAGGCCAAAATGGAGGCATCTCGAATTATTGCCGACCGGGGGCTGAAGTTAGGAACCGTTTCGAGTGCGGCATTAAATGCAGCATTCGAGCTTGAACCTGAAGCAATTTACTTTGTTTCCGACGGTGAACCGACTGACGGACAGCCCGCCCAGATCGTGAACTTTGTCAGCCAGTTCAATCGGACCCGTCGTGTCTCGATTCACACGATCGGTGTGGTGACCATTCGTAACGGAGGTGCCGGGCTCACGTCGTTCATGCAGCCACTAGCAGACCAGAACTACGGTAAATTCCGGCTGGTAGAGTAACCTTAACGAGCGGCTCGGATTCTTCGAGGGACGGCGGGAAGTTCTGCAGGGAACGGGTGAATCTCGGGTCCCACTTCAGGTGTTTCTACAGTTTCCAAATCGACTGGCAAAGTGGCAGGAGTTTCTTCAATTGACACCTGTTGATTCGCGATCACTCGTCGACCTGGTCGACAACTGAGCATCGCAGGAAGCAGGACTAATTCGCCCAGCAGCGATGCTGACATCTGAGCCGCCATCAGGCATCCGAACCGGGCGGTGGGGGCAAAACTGCTGAAGCACAAAGCCAACATTCCCAGTGCCGAAATCAAGGTTGAATCGAGCATCGGTTCACCCGAATGCTCAAGTGATTGTAATACCGCTTCGGTCGAACTGGCACCGCTCTTGTACGCCGCCTGATACTTCACAAGGAAGTGGAAGGTACAATCGACCGAGATCCCCAAGGCGATACTACCAGTCATCATCATGCCGATGTCGACAGGCATTCCAAGAAATCCAACCCCACCAAAGACCAGCCAGATAGGGATGATGTTGGGAATCATTGCGATCACACCCGCCACGATGGACCTTAGCGACAGGATCATGACGATCGAAATCGTGAGGCACGCGGCGGTAAAGCTCTGCCAGAAGCCGTCGAAGATCTCCTGTTGAGCGTTCTTCAAAAGCGGGGTCAGCCCGGTGAAATGTACCGGTTCATTGGAAAGTTCTTGCGTTAGCTGATTCAGGACATCGACAGGGCTGAGGTTCGCATCGTGCCGAATTCGAGCGGAAATACGCCACAATCTCTGGCGTCCGGCGATCAGGCCCTCTTCTCCTGAATAAGATTTGGCATGGCCGAGAATTCGGGCCGCTTCCATCGTGTTTTCAGGCAACTCTTCAGGGAAGAACGAGGCCAGAGACAACGTGTGCCGAACACCAGGATGTGCTGCGATTCGAGCTTCGATGCCACGTATTTTCTGTAGCTGATCCATGAACGCCAGCTTCTCACCACCCAGATCGACAACGGCTTCGATCGAATCGATGTTGGTCAGGTCATGTTCGATACGGTGCAGGTCGGCCAGGATCTTGCTTTTTCGCGGTAGGAATTCCGCAGGATTAATACTCGGTTGTAGTTGCATGATACCGATCGCAGTGACACCCAGCAGCAGGACCGCAGCGGTGAGAATACCGGCACGATGGGCAGCAACTCCCTCACCCCACTTACGGAAGTTCACGTGGTATTTGACTGAGCGTACCGTGCATTGCGGCATCACAGTCAGCAGGGCAGGGGTCACTCCCAAACCGACGATCAAGGCGACAATCGCGCCACACGCCGCAGCGTAACCGAACTGGCTGACCGGGAGGATTGTGCTGACGTTCAGCGAGACCAGTCCCAACAGTGTGGTGAGCGTGGAAAGCATGCAGGGATTCCACGACTCGATAACAGCGGCGGCCAACGGTTCGGCGTGCCCTTCTTTTTGCGCCGTGTCGTAGTAGCTGACAACATGGACGGCGATCGACAATGTGAAGATCATGACCATCACAGAGAGCGACCCCATGATGAAATTCATTTCGCCGCCGAGCATCACCATGACCGTTTGGTTAAGGAAGATCCCCCACAGCGCTGTTCCCAGTACGGCCAGTGACAAACCCCAGTGTCCGAACGAATAATAAAGTAGACCAAGGCTGACGGCACACGTAAGCAGGAAGAATTTGCGACTGGACTTCTGGCTGCCAAGTCGATCAAGTTCAGTGACAATCACGGGGGCACCCGTTAAAGCAACCGATTCGAGAGGCAACTGGCAATAGGCAAGCGTCTGTTTTACATCGTCAACAACTTGTGCCCGGTTTTTGATTCCCGCTTCCGACAGCATGGCGACAACGCCAATCAAATCGCCGGACTTGGATGTCAAAAGACCATCGAGTCGCCCTCGTGCAATTTCTTCCTGGACACCAAATTCCCGCATCCGCGCGGTCATGCGGTCGGGAGTCCAGACGTGGCGAATTCCCGTTAAACGTTCCATTCGTCCCGCAAATGCCTCGACCAGCTTTGGAGTGGCCTCTGCACGGGGCAATCCGATGACCAGGACTTCTTCTGCACCAAAATCTTGTTTGAATTCTTCGTAAAGGAGGCGAACGGGGGTCTCACGGGGAAGCCACGTTTCGATGTCGTTGTTCGACCGCATCTGCTCAGCTTGATACCACAAGCACGGGAAGCTGAGTGTCACGAACCAGAGAATGGTCACGCTGTATCGTCGATAGAATTGGGAAATCATCTAATACGGCGTCTTTCTGGCGAATCAACGAGTGTCGGTTCATGTTCGGGCCGGAACGCAGTGATCTTCCCTTGAAAGCTCAGTCGTCGAATCCATGACTTTTTCCGGGACACACGCGGAAGACAGCGAACGAGTCGCCAGCCTTACCGCGGTAATAGACGAATGCAGAGTTCCCCAAGTCGATGACGAAGCTCCGTTCGGTCGACATTGCAAAACTCACCTTACAATTTCTCGACGGTTTTGCCTTGCGCTTTGATGGTTTCACGCTGACGTTTTCATAAGCTTGACTGTTCAGCGGCGAAGACCCCTGCCGCGTAAACTTTTCCGGGACAATAAAAATTGTTCACGATGCCGAAGAAGTCAGGAATGTGATGTGACAAGAGAGGCGAACCGCCTGGCGATGGCAGGGATATTGAAGAGGGGGTCGGGCGTTCAAATTTCAAAATTAGCCATCGAGATAACTTTATCGTGGAAGTCCCTCGCGAGGCCAATTTTGAAATTTGAACACCCGACCCCAAATCAGATCGCAATGTAAAACAAGCCGGGCTCGCCTCGAATCAGTGGAGTTGATATTCGGGCAGGGTGAGAATCAGTTGCAAAAGACCTCGTAATTTCTGGTCGGCGGTTCCTTCCGCGCTGACGTAGAACTTCAGCAATTCTTGCCGGATTGTGTCGTCGAGGTGGTCGGACAGCAGCCATCGTCCAAGTTGGCTCACGATCGCCTCGCTCCCTTCGGATGAGACATGGCGAACGGTTTCGGAAAGAGGTCCGAATTGACTGGTTGTCGTGACTTCCGTGGCGAAATTCGCACGCTGCAGTAATGAAGACGACGTAATCCAAAGCCGACCACCCTCCCAGCCCTTAACCGACGGTGGTTCGAAAATGTTTTGTCCGAGATCGGCCAGAACTTTGATCACACCAGGCCATCGAATCGGCTCGACCAAAGTTCGCAGCGTTCCTAGAACAAATTCCAGCGGAGACTTGATCAGGGTTCGGCGATTTTCCGCCTCGTAAAACCATTGCGACGAGAATAACTCACGCAAAACAGGCCTTAGATTCAAGTCATGATGGCGGATTCGGTGGGCAAGTTGATCAATTATGTCCTTTGACGGATCAGGGCAGACGAAGGTCTTCGCCAGCTTTGTCGCCAGAAATCGCGGACAGGATGGTTGTTCCAGGCACAGATTAACAATGTCATTACCGTCATAGGAGCCGGTTTTTCCAAAGACGGTCTTCGGTGAGTCGTCATGTTGTAGCTCGTGCATCCAAAACTGGCCGTCTCGGACGTGCCAACCGGTAAATGCACGAGCGGCTTCCTGGATGTCTTTTTCCGTGTAATTTCCGACACCAAGCGCAAATAATTCCATGATCTCACGAGCGAAGTTTTCGTTCGGATGCCGTTTCCGATTTGCGTTTCCGTCCAGCCAGATCAGCATCGCTGTGTCGCGTGACATGCCGTGCAGCAACTGTTTGAAATCGCCGGCGGCATGAATACGAATCAGTTCGTTCTGCCTGAGCATATAGGGAACGGAATTCACTTTGGCATGGGAAGTCGCAAAGTGATTGTGAAAGAATAGAGTCAGCTTTTCGGTCAGAGCATTAGCGGAATATCTCATCCGATACAGCCACCAGATCTTCAGATTATCAATGCTTCCGGTGCTGATCGCGGCCTGTCGTAAGCTGGTCTCAGCTCGCGAGAAATCGGGTGACTCGTGCTGGGTTTCTGTCAGGCGTTTTAAAGTGGCTTCCAATCCTTCATTTGTCGCGCGTTCAAGTTCGGCGGGAGTAAAGCCAAACTGAGTCCGACTTAACAGATGCGCTGCCTCGCGATGCGTCCATGAGGTGGTCGCGTCGTACGGAGCAAGAGGTTTGGAAGTATCCATTGAAAATACTTTCGTTGCAGGAATCCTATCGTCGCTGTGATTTGAGGTGAGCCGGGTGTCACCCCCCCACCGAATTCTTCGCGTTCTTGCGACCCGTCATTTCCAACCACCGCGAAGCTCAAGCACCCAGCGATCCGCATATCGGGTTGACGAAAATGTGATGGGGGTCAATTGTCGCAAGATCTTGAATAGTGCGGCGAGTTCCTGAGCGGATTGTTCAGCCGATTTTCCCTGTTGCAGATTCTGGGCAGTCAGGATCTGGTGGTTCGATTCGAGCATGTCCGCCCCGATTTCTGGCGACAATTCCACGTAAAGATCGCGAACGGCGTCACCTTGAGCAACGGCCAGTCTTGCAGGGGGAGAAGCGGCTTCAGCCTTGAGCGTGTCGACTAACTCGCGGCAAAGTTCCAGGCTGGTGGCGAAAACATAGCGATTTCCCACTCGGGCTGACGCAGGCTGAAAATTGTACGAAATCGGCAAAGTCGCACCCTCCGGTTGTTTGACATATTTCGCGAAGGCAATCTGGGTTTCGTGATAGGCTTCGGAAGACAATACGAACGGCTGTCGTCCCTCTTGCGCCGCTTGAAAATTGCTGATCAAGATCACCGATTGAAAAAACAGGTTTAACACGTCGTTCGCTTCTGCCGGTTTGGCGAGGTCCAACAAAAGTGCAAAACCAGGCAGTTGCACCCCCGGCTTTCCTTTCAAATGAGTGTAACTCTGAGGTGTCGTGACGATGGTCAAACGTTGTCCGAGTAACGGTAGTACCTCTTCTCCAAAGTCTCGACCAGGCAGGAACGTTGCCAATCCTGTCTCAAACTTGTCGAAATTGGGAAGCAACGACGCATCCAGTAAAGCCTCACGATTGCGATACCACTTGGAAAAATCGCGAGTCAGTGAAAACCCGTTCAGAGGGCTTTTCAGCGAAGGGACATCGGCACGAGGGGTAGGTTCGCCTTCGAGAACATACGGGCGGTGTGCCGTGTCAAACTGTTTCGGATCGCCGGCGACGGTACTCCGCAGTTCAAAGTGATTTTCGTGAATATCAAGCGTTGATCCCAGATAAGGACTTCCTGCTGCCAGTTCCAGGTATCCACCGAACAGTAACGAAAAAACGGGATTGTCCAGTTTGGACGGGATGAAGCGATGTCCGGCAAGCTGTGTGATACCCGCCACGTTGACGCAAAGCTGAAGATGATGATCTGTTCCTAATTGAGTTCCCATTTCCTTCCACGCGGCGGATTCAAGCAAGCCTGGTTTTGTGGGAGAGGGATTGGCCAGATTCTGCAAGGTCTGGTCAAACAGCGACTTCACCTTGCTCGCCACAATCCAGCGATCACGAACGACGATCAGGCCACCATCATCCATGGTGATCAGCCTTCCCCCGCCAGCGTAGTCGCCAATCTTCAACTTATCGCCAGCCAGCGGAAGCAAAAGGGTTAATCGATCCCACAATTTGGTCAGTGATGCGGCTTCATTGACTCGAATGATGATGACACCCTCCGGCTGAGCACCTGGCTGGGACGGGGGATATACCCCCAGGATCATCCTGTCGCCGAGATAAGTTTTGGCGAATTGCCATAATGACATCCCAAGCTGTCCTTCAGCGAGAGCTTTTCCGGCAAGTGCTTTCTGGACTTGATCCTGTTTAAGTGCTTCACGCCACTGCGGGCTGTCCAAGACCATCTGCAAAGCACCCGACGTTTCGATTCGCTCGATGAGCGGCGCCAGCTTGGTCGTTTCCAGTGTCCCAATCGCTCCACTGGGGAGGTATGCTGCCAACGAACCATTGCCTGCGCCAGTTTCGTCGGTCCGGCCCGTTTTCGCGTCAATAGCGATGAGCATGAACAAAAAGAACAAGCCGACCGATCGAGTCATTCGCATGGCAAGAATCCCTGAAATATGCGAGGAAAAAGTCTTGTCGTCGCGTGCTGGACAGCCGACACGCAATAGATGTACCCTCTCAGCGTACAGTGGGTTTCGTGTTTTTTCATCAGCGTGACGCAATTGGTCGGACCTGGTGACACACTGGATTACCGATACTCAAGGATGAACTGTGTGCTCGCCCGTTCCTGATCCATAATTTATGCCCAAACCTACATCCAATCGCGGAGATCTTTAAGCTGCGGGGAAGGGGCCTGGGAATCGTCCAGTTGTTTCGTGAAACGGACTGGCGTCGTTAAAAGAAATCAGACTGATTAGATTTGGAGTTCTTGGCACGTTAGATTTGGAGTTCTTGGCACGGTCATGGCGAAGAAGACCAACAACCCGAAGCCGTACAAAGTATTTGTCAGTCACGCAACGGCAGACAAATGGCTAGCGACAGTGATCTGCGAGAAAATTGACGCTGTCGGTGCAGTGACTTTCCGAGATGATCGAGACATTGATGGGGGTGACGACATTCCCGAACGCATTCGCGTCGAGATCAAGCGTTCACGAGAGGTTGTCGTTCCGCTAACACCGCACTCCATACAACGTCCATGGGTGCTTTTTGAAGTGGGCGCAGCGTGGGGGTGGACCAAGCATTCTCGAATAACACCGATCATGTGCCATGTTGACGTTGATCCACTTCCTGGAATGATTCGGTCCAAGAAAACTATCAATATCAATGATTGTCCGCGTTTCTTTTCTGAAATTAAGGGGCGGGTGGAGCAACAACATGGCAAAAAGTAATTCCATTTACGATGTCTACATTGCGTATGAATTTGAGGAACTGGAAACGGCTAAATATATCGCTAATTCCTTTCGTGCCTTGGGGCTTACCGTTTTCTTGAGCTCCGATGCGATTGCGCCCGGCGCAAGGCTCGAAGACGTTGTGTGGGAGGCGATGGCAGACAGTTATGCTTTGGTCGTCGTGTTGCCCAAGTCCGTTTCGTCTGCGTGGATGGCTTTCGAACTCGGTGCGGCAAAGGCGTGGAATAAGCCTGTATTTGCCGTGTCGAATCCTGACTCCGTTCAGATTGTGCCTCAGTCTCTACGTGAAGTCCAAGTCCTTCCCCTGTCTCGGATCAATGAAATTGGTGACTCAATTGTCCAAAGCATGAGGGCCGTCGATCCTGACGAACAGAAGCAACTTTCTGACGCTTATGAACATATTGGCATATCTGTAGATCAATTGACGACCCAGCCAACCCAGCTAGCGAAACTTGTCAAAGAGTTTAATAAAGTGAGTGGTCGTCGAATGGAAGGTGAGCAGGTCATGTGGCACCTGTTGCGTCTTCGAAAACAAGGTAAGTTGTCACCTCTGAAAAAACGCGATTCCCATGCGTAAAGTGAACGATCTCGAGAAATCGAGATAAGTCAAATTAAAGCGATTCACGTTTGGTGACCTCGCGCTATTCAAGGATGAACCGTGTCTTCGCCCGTCCCTTATTCTCCGTTTCTGAGCACCCCCGCACCGAAGCCCGGTGCTCCTTCAAGCACAGCGAAGGGAAGTGGTTCATCATCCAGTTCATCGCGACAGGCACCAGCGTCGTTGAAAGACTTAAACGCGTCGCAGCTTGATGCCGCAATTACGCTCGAAGGACCTCTGCTCGTCCTGGCGGGTGCAGGGACGGGTAAGACCAGGGTCATCACGTATCGCATGGCGGAATTGATCCGCAGCGGGGTCGAAGCCAGTCGTATCCTTTCGGTGACGTTTACCAACAAGGCCGCTAAGGAAATGGCCGAGCGAATGTCCCATTTTCTCGGGCGACGTCCGAGCAGTCGACCGATGATCTCAACGTTTCACTCGTTATGTGTGAAGATCTTGCGCGACGAAATCGAAGCTTTGGGCTACCCGAAGAAATTCGTGATTTACGACCGGGGTGATCAGGAGTCAGCCGCGCGTCGTGCGCTGCGCGACATCAAGGTCAACGAATCAGCACTCAGTCCCGCCGATCTTTTATCGCAAATCAGCCGTTGGAAGATGGTCGGTGTGTTACCGGAACTGGCGACGGAATATGCCGATGACGATCGAGCGTTCCTCGCAGCGTCTGGCTACCGTCGCTATCAACTCAGTCTTCGCGCGTCAGGGGCCGTCGATTTTGACGATTTGTTGCTGTTGACCGCTCAATTGTTCGACCAGTTTCCCGACGTACTGGCCCGCCAGCAGGCAAGGTTCGAACAAGTCCAGATCGACGAGTATCAGGACACGAATGAGATGCAGTTCCAGATCGTCGCGGCACTGGTGAAGCCACATCACAATATCTGCGTCGTGGGTGACGACGATCAATCAATCTATGGCTGGCGCGGGGCCGAGGTGAAGCACATCCTCAATTTTCAGCAGCACTTTCCCGGCGCGAAGATCGTTCGGCTGCAAGACAATTACCGTTGTACGACCGAGATTATTCGGCTGGCAAACCAACTGGTGAAGCACAATATCGGTCGTCACGACAAGACATTGATTGCACACAAAGACGGCCCCACACCCGCGATCAAGCCTTATCCCGATGAACAGACCGAATCGGAAGGGGTCGTTCGCGATATCAATTACCTGATCAAAGAACTGAAGGTTCCGCCTCAAGATATTGCCATCTTGTTCCGCACGAATGAACAGCCCCGGATATTCGAAACAGAACTGCGTCGCGTCCGCGTTCCGTACCAGTTAGTCGGCGGTCAATCCTTCTTCGATCGGAAAGAGGTTCGCGATGTGATGGCATACCTGAAAGTTCTCGCAAACCCGGCAGACGAAGTTTCTCTGTTACGGATTATCAATACGCCGGTACGCGGGATTGGCGAGGCATCGATCGAAAAGTTGTTGGGGCGAGCGGTCAAATCGGGACGAAAGATCTGGGATGTGATCCCCGACGCCGTTGCCGAAAAGGAGCTTTCACCAAAAACAGCCAAAGCCATCGAAGCCTTTCGAAATTTGCTGACCGATTTTCAAAATCGATTCGAAGCACCCGGAACAAGTCTTTCAGAGACCCTGAAAACACTGCTGCATGATATTAATTATGAGGGGGAGATCGAAAAGCAGTACAAAGCCACCGACCAGCAACTGGCTCGCAGCGCCGTGCTGGAAGAATGCATTACGGCGCTCAAGGAGTACGAACAACGAGCATCAAAACCCGATCTTGGCGATTTTCTGGATCAAACCTCACTGAATGGCAATGATCGCGAATTCGGAGAAGAGGATTCGTTTGAGCAATCGTCGGTCAAATTAATGACTCTGCATAGCGCGAAAGGCTTGGAGTTCCCCCATGTCTATCTGGTTGGCCTTGAAGAAGGGCTGTTACCACATAAGCGATCCATTGCCGATGAGTTAGAAAGCAATCCAACGGCGATCGAAGAAGAACGCCGCCTCGCTTACGTCGGTATCACACGAGCCAAAGACGTTCTGACGATCAGTTATGCTGAGACTCGAATGAAGTGGGGCAAACGCTACAAAACGAAGCCATCCCGATTTCTGAAAGAAATGCAGCGAGTCATTTCAAAATGATTCTGCGAACCGAAATGGCATTGTGTATCGTCCATCGTGATCGGAGAATCGTCGGATGAAGAAGATTTTCGGGAATCATACGATTCTGGTTTTCGTTGCCGTTGTCCTGCTGGCCACTGGCGCGAGTTGGTTTTTCCGCTCGACTCCTCAGTGCAACTTGCTGCTGATCACACTTGATACGACGCGTGCCGATCACATTGGTTGTTTTGGCAATCCGACCGCCGTCACACCAGTGATCGATCAAATTGCCAGGCGAGGAGTGCTCTTCAAGAACGCCTACGCAATCTGTCCGGTGACGTTGCCGTCACACGCGACGATGTTCACAGGTTTGTATCCGCGCGAACACGGAATCCATCACAATGGAATTGGAAAACTCGATGCTCAGATTCCAACTCTTGCCGAGTCGCTACAGTCACAAGGTTACGATACCGGCGGATTTATCGGAGCTTTCGTCCTGAACCGAAAGTTCGGTTTGAATCGGGGGTTTCAGGAATACGACGATGCGACAGGAGGCGAGATCGCGAATGGTCAATTTCACCGACGGCGTAGTGGCCAGTTCGTCGTGGATGCGGCGCTGGAATGGTTAAAAAAACGGACCTCCCGTCCCTTTTTTTGTTGGGTTCATCTGTTCGATCCCCACGCACCTTACCGACCTCGTGAAGAACTCTTTGGAAGTCAATTTACGGATCGACCGTACGACGCAGGAATTTCTGTGTGCGATCAACAGATTGGTCGCATCGTCAATTACCTGGACACACTTCCCAAGAACAAACCAACGATCATTGTGATTGTCGGCGATCACGGCGAAGGATTAGGTGAGCACCAGGAACGCGAACACGGACATATGCTTTACAATTCCACGTTGCGAGTCCCGCTGATTGTTGCACATCCAACGGAGTGCAAACCTGGAATCTCCGTGACGCAGACAGTCTCGCTGGTCGACCTGGCCCCAACCCTGCATCAATGGCTCGGCGGTAAATGGGTCGGGAAGTTTTCAGGTCGAAGTCTAGGGCCACTGCTAAAAGGCGATCCGTTACCCGCTCGTCCTTGTTTCGCCGAGACGGATATCCCTTTTCTCGAACATGGATGGGCTCCGCAACGCTGCCTGATTACCGAGGACTGGAAATATATTCGGAGTCCGAAACCCGAGCTTTACGATCTTCGTCAAGACCCCGAGGAATTGCGCAATCTGGCTGAAGACGTACCGGAAACAACCAGTCAGATGGACGCGCTGATGTCCGAACTTGAAGAGGGACAACACGATCATCGAGCACAAAAGGCTGCGCTTTCTTCATCAGAACGGCGATCGCTGGCGAGTTTGGGATATGTTGGAAACGTTGATGCTCAAGATGAACTGGAGAAAAAGCGAAATGATGGGTCGTTGCCAGATATCAAATATCGATTGAAATATCACGAGGCCGTCGAGGATGCCAGTCAGTTGCTGGACATCAATCGCCCTGACGAGGCGGCCAAGATCCTGCACGAGGTTCTGGCGGATGTCCCCGATTATTTCCCGGCCCGGATATTTCTGGGTGAAGCGCTCGCCAAGTCGGGGAAGCTTGACGAAGCTCGCGAGATCTATCAAAAGCTGGCTGAAAGCGATTCAGGGAGAAGCGAAGTTCACGCACGTCTCGCGTCGGTTTTGGGGCTGCTGGGAAAACGCGACGAGGCATTGGTTGAACTTCAGCGCGCGGTGGATCTTGCGGGGAATTCTGCGGAGCAGCGAGTCGCCCTTGGGATCGTTGCCTTGGAATTGAATCAACAGGACAAAGCGGTGGAACTCTTCCAAAGCGCCATTCGCATTGATCCCATCATGGCGAATTTTGAAATGGGGCGTTTTTTTGCGGTATCAGGCGATCAGGAGGGCGCACTCAGTTGTTACAAAACAACTTTGGAACACGATCCCAACTGGATTCCGTTGTATTCAGAGGTGGTTGCTCTTCTAGGCCGCCAGAGACGATTCACCGAAGCTCTTGGATATGCGCGTAAAGCAGTCATGGTAAACCCAAACGATGCGGATGGGCATTACAATTTGGGAGTGGTATACGCCCAACTTGGAAAGTTCGAGGAAGCGTTAAGTGAGTTATTCGAAGCTTTGAAACTAAACCCGCAACACCCTAAGGCCCCTCGTGAACTGAAACGTGTTCAGGCAGAAATTCAAACGAGTAAACCTAAAGCCGCGAATCGTTAGTCTTCCGAACCGTTTGACAACGCTTTCATGATTGATCCCCATGGAGCTAACAGGACCGCCCGTGGGTGCTGGTCGGTATGACAGGCAAAAAGACCGTCAGGGAACTTTGGACCGAGGTTTGCCGAACTGACATCAATGCCGTCGGTATGGGTCGCTCCTTCAACTGAAAACTCACCGACGAACTGATGCGGAGCCTCTCGTTGATAGACCATAAACCGACTGCGTCCTTGGTCAGAAACAAGTAAATAGCCGCGACCGTTTCTTTTATAGACTGCTAGTCCTTCGACGTCTCCCTTAAGTCCCTGTTCGCCAACCGCTGCGATCAGCGTGCCGGTCATCGAGGTGTCCGGTTCCGCATGGAACTTCCAGACTCCATTTTTTTCTTCTGCGATATAAAGCATTCCCATTTCATCGTCCGCGACCGCTCCTTCGCACTTGCCAACAGACAGCTCTCGAACCTTTGTTGCCGTGATCTGATTGCGTCCGTTTCCCTTCAACTCGTATTGCCCGACGGTACCCGTATCGGAAGTACAGACGAAGAATAACTTTCCTGTTTTCATGCTGTGATAGAGGCAACCACCGTAATTCGGATCGGTCTTGCAACCGTCATCAATTCTTTCGAGTTTGCGAGACTTGGAGTCAACTCGAAATACGACCAGCTTGAATCCGTCTGTCCGCTGATTCACAACCACAAGATCCATCGGCTGGCCATCAATCATCACGTTTTGCCGGATGTCGATATTCCCCGGCTTTGGGATCTTGACGCTTTGTAGCACTTGGCCGTTGAGGGCGTAGACAACGACTTGACTGGCGGATTTGTCACTGGCAATCATTGTGCTTTGTGCCGGGTCGCCCTGATGGACCCAAACACACATGTCATCCTGATCCTTGGTGTCTTCTTCTGTTAACTGGACGGTCGGGACGATGGTTGAGATCTGCGTAAGTGTGGCGTTCTCCGCTTTCTCGCTGATGCGAATAAGATGCATCTCCGTACGGACGTAAAGACTACCGTGGCAGACAGCCGGTGTTGTCTGAACGGTTTCTAAAAGTTCATTCCTTGCAAGAACCTGAAAGTCCGGGCTGTTTTGAATAATGGTGCAGGCGCCAGAATCCTCGAAGAAATAGATTCGATCAGCGACGGAAACTGGCGAACTAGAGACCGAACCCAGTTTACGACCGCTAAAGAGAGTTTCGCCCGTCGGCGCATCAAGGCAGGTGTAGACGCCACTATCGTTGATAATGTGAAGCCTGTCACCGACAAGAATTGGTGAAGGGACATAAGGCATCGATCGTTCGTTGCGCCATTTCAAGTGTGTCGTCAGGATATCGCCGTGACCACCAAGACGCACAGCCATTGCGTGCTTGTCCGGGGAACCGCCAAAACTGAAAACCATTCCGTGACCAATCGCAGGCGTACACACAAACTTCTGGCTTGGTCCATCAGCGAACCAGATTTGTTCGCCGGTCTTTGGATCAAGCGCCAGTGTTTGCGAAGCCCCTGTCAGGATCAGTTGGTCATTTCCGTCGAACGTAGTCAGCACAGGTGTCGAGAAAGATCGCAAATTCATTTTCGGCTTGAATCGCCAGAGTTCTTGTCCATCATGTTTGCGAAGCATGCAGACAAAGGCCTCGCCATCTTGATGTCCATTGACGATCACACCCTCGCCGTACACGACCGGACTTGCAGCGAAACCATGGTTCGAGAAATACGTGCCGGGACTCTTTGACCAGACGATCTTCCCCTCGAAGTCAACAGCCACGACATAAAGGCCTTTGTCATCGACAAACACGGCGAAAACAGACTTGCCATCGCTAACCGGTGTGCTTGAAGCGGTCGAGTTAAATCGATGCATAGTTCCGGCGGGACCTTGATGAGCCACGACATTCCAAAGGAGTTTCCCGGTCGATTCATCGATGCAGATCACTCTTCGAGTTTCATCGATTGGGTCACCTGCCGTCACGAAGACGCGATTGCCAACGACGATCGGCGAGGAGCGGCCGGCACCAGGTAGCGGAGTGCGCCAGACAATATTCTCCGTTGTTGACCAATGAAGCGGCGCAGTGGCGTCCAAACTAATCCCATCGCCGCGTGGGCCTCGCCAACCCGGCCAGTCTTCTGCGTTCAAGGTATCGCGGCAAACCACGACCAAAACTATGCAGAGGATCATTATTGCGGTCTTCACGTTTGCTTGCCTTCTAAAGATGTCCTGAACGCGATGAAAAAAGTATCGAAGGGTTCTTTCAAACTTGCCTTGGAATCACCGATCGTCTGCGGGTGGCTTGACGCTGCTTTTGTTTCCGGAACTTTCACGAGCCGAGATCATTCGTCGCAGTGCATCCGCGGAGGACTTGAGCTTGTTCAATGACTCTTCGGTCGCTTTCACAGCCGCTTCGGTCGCCGCGAGTACTTCGCGCGCTTCGATCAGTTCGCGTTCGGAATCCGATACGATGGCCGGTGTGATCGAAGAAGTCGTGCGGGGTTTACGCAATGGGATTGGCATGTCGATTCGCGCCACGACATTGGCGATTGGAAGAACGTATTCGCCAGCCGACTTGCCACTCTCGACTTCCCATGCCGAAAGGTTGCCTGCGGCATCTCCGACGACTAGGCGTTGACCATCCTTGTTGATCGCGAGCTTTACCACCTCCTCGGCTAAACGCCATTCGCGTTGAAACTGGCCAACCGCGTCGTACACCGCGACCTGTTTGCTTCGTCCTCCCGCAACGATTAACCCTGATTCAGCCCATTCGGTGGATAGTACACCACCAATTTGAGCATTCCAGTGCTTTAGCGGCGTGCCATAGTGCATGTCCCAAGTCCGCAAAAAGCCGTCCTGCCCGCCGGAGACTAACCGCTCGGAATCGCTTGACCACGCGATGGCATTGACCGCTCCAGTATGACCGCGCAGCGAGTGGAATGGTTTGCCCGTTCGGGCCTCCCAGACGTCAAGTCCCCCAAACCGATCACTGCTGGCAAGCATCAGGCCATCGGGACTGAAGGCGACCGACAGAATCCAGTCGGTATGCTTGCGAAGAGTCGTGACGAGCTCTCCATTAGTCGTTCGATAGATTTTCACCAGGCGACCGGGGCCACCCAGAGCAACAAGGCTACGGTCCGGCGAAATGTCTAACGTCAACACCACGTCCGATTCGTTTCCGACCTCAAAAAGACGCCGACCCGATGCGACTTCGAACGCAACCACCTTTCCGGACTCTCCACCAACGCCACCCCCCGCCAGCAGCCACTCGCCATCACGAGTAAAACGCAATGCGAAGATATCACCTTCGGGAAATGCGAATGCAACTGACGGTTGCTCTCCCGGTTCCTTGAACAGCAAAACTTGTCGCTGACCCGAAACGGCAATCTGACCATTTGCGGGATTGATTGCGAGAGCCGTAATCGCAGTCTTTCGAGAAAGAGGAGTTACAGCCGCGATTCGACTCTGCTCTTGAGCTTGCCTGGATTGAGCGCTGGCTGCTGGTGCCGTCGGTGATGGTGATTGTTTGGGCTTGGAAGACGAATCGACCGCAACCGATTTGGTACCCTTTTCGAGCATTCCCCCTTCGATCCAGCCCCGAATCAGGTCCAATTCTCGCTGAGGGATTTTCGCCTTCCCTGGCGGCATGCGCGGTGTTTCGAGATGAGCGGGTAACGCATAAAGCAAACTCTCGTCCGGTTTACCGGCAACAACAACGGGTCCAGACGCTGATCCCGCTTTGACCCCTTCAAGTGAAGACAGATTCAGGTCACCTCGCTCGCGTTCAACCCCATGACATCCGACACAATGCTTTTTGAAAACGGGCTGAACTTGATCATAAGTTACCGCGGTTTCGTTCGTCTCGACCGATTGGGCATACGAAATCCTCGGTTGTAACGTGATCGTCAATACGAAAAAACTTAAAAAGCTAAGTACGAAAGGCTTCACAACAAGGACTCGCACAATAGGATCAGTGGTTGAACACAAATTCATTGGAATTGAGCAGCGCCCAAAAGAGGTCGGTCAATCCGCCAGTCACATCGGTCGTCGCATCGAGCTTTGCACGTATGGCCGTGGCTTCCTTTTCTGTTGGCCTTCGTGACAGGCATCGTTCATAAAGTTGCGATGCCACCATCATTGGTTCGGGGCTATCCTGCATGAGTTTCTCGATCACTTTTCCTTCGGCGATCTTGCCCGATGTCGTCTCTCCATTCAGAAGATGTAACGCCTGCGAAAGCGTCGGCGTGACTTTCACCTCGCAGGTGCACGCGGTTTGACGGTTCGAGCGACCGAAAGTCGTCAGAAAATAATTCTGAACGCGACCGTCGGCGATTTGGACGGCCCGGCTTCCCGACGGAAGTCCGGCATAACGTTCAGGGGATTCCGTGACTTGAGTGAGACAATCCAGAAGGACTTCAGCACGCATACGACGGATTCGACCATGTGAGAAGTGTCGTTCATCCAAATGGTTTGATTCATTCCGATGTGTTGAAAGCTGATAAGTCCGAGAGTTGCAAATATCTCGCGCCAGCGGGCGAATGTCGAAGTTGTACGACACCAGTCGGTCGCCTAAGGCTTCGAATAGCCGAGGGTTTGAAGGGGGATTACTCACACGAATGTCATCAACCGGTTCGACAATCCCGATCCCGAAGAAATGTGCCCAGACGATATTCGCCGCGTTGCGAGCAAACTGCGCGTTGTTTGTTGAGGTTAACCATACTGCAAGTGACTGCCGCGCGTTGTCACCTTTATCCAGGGGCGGTTCATTCGCGCCCAGAAACTTCGGCGAGACAGTTCGTCCATTGACCGGATGCCGCAGTTCTCCTGCACCGGAATTAAAGACGGTCAGTTCGCGCGGATCGTGGGCTTGCTTGTATCCAATTTGACTGAAGAAGGCGGCAAAGCCGTAATAGTCGTCCATTGTCCATTGGTCGAAAGGATGATTGTGACATTGTGCACATTGAATTCGCGTTCCGAGAAAGACTTGTGCAACATTTTCGGCCAATAATTGCGGAGTCGTTTCGGTCTGAAAATAGTTCGTGGCGGGGTTTTCAAATGTACCGCCCGTCGCCGGGATCAGTTCGCGTACAATCTGATCGATCGTCGCTCCCGATCGAACCCGTTCCCGCAACCAGCGATCATACAGCAGCAGTCCCTTGGGGCTGACACCGTTAATTGTCCGAATCTGAAGTGTCTCGGCCCACTTCATCACCCACAGGTCGAGAAACTCGTCACGCTGAATCAATGAGTCGACCAGCCGTTCTCGCTTATTCGATCTTTGATCCTCGACGAAACTGCGCCGCGCGTCAGTGGTCGGTAACAGGCCAATCAGATCAAGATACACTCGCCGCAGGAAGACTTCGTCGCTGCATACTTCCGAGGGGAGCAAGTGCAGGTCACGCCAGTTGGCATGAATAAATTCATCAATGTCATTGTACGGCGAGATTTCGGGAAACGTGAAAGTCGTCCCCGGTCGGACAACGATCGAAGTCCCCTGCGTGAACTGATCGAAGCGGGCCATGATGAACGCGCTGCCATTCCCGGTTCCCGTCACGACACCGTCTGAAGAAACTTTGGCTGCCGAATCATTGTTGCTAATGAATACGGCAAGATCTGTGACATCACGATCACTACCGTCGGTGTAGTAAGCCATGACGAGCAGTTTTTGCTCAGAACCCTTCTGGGCGAAAACCGCGCGCTGCGGGAACACTTCGATTCGAACGGGGACAGGAGTTTCCTCGGGGTCGGCGAGTGCTCCGGCTGCTAACCAACTCACCAGAGTTGGATAATGAGTCCCTTCCGGATCGACACACTGCCCACCAGTGTGCTCGACCTGACCGATCGCCTTGGTGATCAAAAGAGATTCGTCAGGAGAGGCCAGATTGATGCGGCGACCACTGATCTCGCGGGTGATTCGGTAGTGATCCCCCGCCGGGTCGTACCCGAACAGGCTCAGCCGAAATCCATCCTTACCTGATGCAGAGCCGTGACATTTTCCCGTGTTACAGCCCGATCGTGTCAGAATCGGCAACACGTCGTTGCGGAATCGAAGCCCGACAGGTTCATTGAAGCGAGTCACATTGATCGGAATCTGACAGACCATTCCCTGATATTCGATTTTCAGTTCGGTCTGTCCGTCAGCGAGTGGTTCGACGAAACCCTGACTCAAGCGAGCGATTCGTGGCTGTACGATCTCTTTGCGAGCGAGAACCGAGACATCCTGCGTGCTGCCGTCCGGCAAATGCCATTGAACGACCACATCTTGAGAGTCCCGATGACGATCGAGTGAAATCTGCTTCGGATACGCGACTAATCGCGAAACCGGCGCAACAGGTTTGACCACGACCTCATCGGCCGCGTCGAGTTTTAAAGACACAACCGTCGAAATGACAATGAGGAAGAAGCAACTCGTGATTCGCATGGTAAACAGCTCACATAGAGCGGACTGAACTGGGGTGATCGGCAAACGCTCGAACTTAAACTCGTTAATGAAAATTGTTTTACGGTTTCACACGTGGATTTTGAGTCTTCCGCAGCGCCTCTAACGGACTGAGCGGCCGGCCATCGGCATCGGTCGCCAGTCCACCGGGAGATGCAATCTTGAGAACGCCACCACGCCCAATGCTGTACGAGATCTCCTGGCCGTTGATCATTCCCGTCAATCGACAGACGAGACTGTCAAACTGCCCGATCGGGGCGTTGGAATCCAACTTGATTGCAAATTTCACCGACGAATCGTTTGCGTCTAATGTCACAGGCTCTGCTTTAACCCGATTTGGTAATCCTTCTAAAACGGCTTGGAGCCGATCGGGAACAGGTCCATGACGCTGGACGGAACAGATGACTTCCAATGTTGAATCTTGTTCGGCGGAAACGCGTCCAATCGTACCTGTCACCGGCGATTCTGCGATTTTCAGGTCGACCAGTTGAGTGGCGACAGCGATATCATTTCTTGCCTTGCCGCGACGCCCACGACGAGGTGAGGGGTTGTTATCGATATCGATCGCTGCGGCTCCACGTGCTGAACCGGCAACTGCACGGCCCTCCGCGCAAACTTGCCAGGTTCGCGGACTGGACTGGGGAAACGCGTGAAGAACGTAGACGCCAGATGTTTTGTCGCTGGGAATCGTGATTTTTGCGGGACCGTCAACCCAGGGGGGAAGGAAGGGGAAGGTCACGTCGATGGCATCAGTAAAGCCATTCAAACGACTGACTCGCACCGTCAGCTCGATTGTACCATCCTTGACGAGCGATGATTTCGGCGGATCTAGCTGGATGGTAAAAGGTGCCGCTTCGACGACAGCAATGGCGAGCCGGTCTACGGTCACAGCTTGATAAAGACGATCTGCTGAAGCATTGACGAGATCGACAACCTGCCGAAATTCACCTGTCACGGTCGAGCCAGCCGCTTCACCGGTGGCGAGGATTCGAACGAGACCTCCATTCAACGGGGCATCGGTCGCTGCTTCAATCACCACGGGGACCAGAAATCGATCTGAGGGAACGGCCGCCGAAAATGCCACAATTCCCGTTGGTAGTCCTTGCGCTGCCAGCCGAACATCGCTGTCAACAACCTGCCGCTGGACTGCCAGAAACGTCAGCACGCGGTTCCCGCGCGGCACAGAGATCGCCTGACGTTCCTGCGAAAGACGATCGGGACGTGGCAAGAATACAGTTATTCCCGGTTGCGGCTGGGTTGCTTCGATCCGGTAAACAAAATTCGTACCACCGTTTCCCCGCTGATCAGTCACTTGCAGCAGGTATTCACCCGTCAGAGGCGCTTGAAAAACAAGGCGGCTGTCGTGCGAATCGTAGTCGTCATTGCAAACGAGCACCGTTCCATCCGTTTGAAGAATGGAGATCACAGTGTCTGCGGGCGAGCCGATGCGGTCAGCAAACGCTTCAAATTGAAAGGTTTGCCCGGCATTCAATCGGAAACGAATGAGATCGATATCGCCGGGCTTGGTCAAAATCCCATTGAATGCGATCGGCAAATCGACCGTTTTGATTGTAACTTGATCCCGCTCATCATTTGGCTCGATTTCCAACACGTTTTCAAACGGTGAAACCCGAAATGGGTTCGGCGTCGGTGACGTCATTCCCGAATGATCAGCGAAGAGTCCAAAATCGTTCTGCGGTGAATCGGGCAACGTGACGCGTTGCACCAACGGCCCAGTGGCATCTCCATCGAAACGAACCTCGATTTGCTTTCCAACAGGACCACCCGCAGGAAAGACGGACGTGGGCCGAGGAAACGAACCCACGTGAAGCGCATATCGGCTGTTCTCATCACCTTCAAGATTCGCTTCCTGGACACGAACGACGTACATTCCATCAACGGGTGCAATCAGCGTCAGGGAGGGGTCCTGGGCGAACAGCGATGTATCGTCAACGTTGGCAAGACGTGTCCCATCCGGTCCGATCACCGTCAAAACCGTGTCAACCATATTGGCACCCAGACGGACAGCTTCGATTTCCGCAGACAATCGTTCTCCTCGACGGAGCTGTACCTGAAAACAATCCACGTCCCCTTTTTCTAAAACACCAGTTACGGTGACGTTATTCGAAATTGACATGGCTTGTTTCGGCGTCTCGTTCGGCTCGACAGCAGTGACAAGGGGAAGGGGAGTGACCCGAAAAATCCGCAGTTCGGAGATTCCCCCCGGTGTGCGAACTCGAAACGGATGACTACCGAGTCTGCAATCAGATGACGATTTCAGCCGCACGGATAATTCGTTGTCGCTGACTGCTTTTAAATCAAGGCACGTGACGCCCGATGAATACAGCAAAAGCTCTTGAGCATCATTCAACCCCGCACCAACCAGCTTCAATGTGAATTCAGAACCGCGCTGGCCAATACCGGGCGAAACGGATTCGACTGACGGGCCTGCTTCGACGGTTCGGCACGCCAATCCAAACATCACGATAAACGTCACGAAGCATTTCATGATTGACTTCTCGCCCCGCCTCCGCAGTGGAGGTGGTCATCGGGCGTTTGCCCTGGGAATGTATATTTCATTACGACGGAAGATGACGGCTATTGCAGGTGGAATTTCGTTGACGTTTTACCAGTGAATGATGGCTCTTGCTGGTGCAAAGGCGCAGTAACCACCGCCGCAGGGGCGGTCGGGTTTCATACAATTACTTCCGATCCATTATCCGATCAGCGTTGATACGACTTTCCCATTCATCACAATTTGTTGCGGTCGGTCACCGGGCGTCATTAAATCTTTGCGAGCATCGATCCCAAGCAAGTGATAGACGGTTGTGGTGTAGTCCTCGACAGATAACGGCGATTCAAGCGGTTCCGCAGCAAGTCCGTCCGAAGCCCCATAAACCTGTCCTCGCTTGATACCTCCGCCAGCCATGACGATGCTGAAGACTCGAGGCCAGTGATCGCGGCCCCCCCCAGCGTTAACCTTTGGCGTGCGACCGAACTCACTGGTGACCAGAACGAGCGTCGAATCAAGCATGCCGCGTTGATCGAGATCGCGAATTAAACCGGCGAATGCCTTATCGAGATCCGGCATTTGTGTCTCAATGGACCGATAGTGGTACGCATGAGTGTCCCAGGCCCCATAGGTGACCGTGACAGCTCGCGCACCCGCTTCGACCAGACGCCTTGCTACGAGGAATCTTGCCCCTGCTGATGGTCGCAGTACCGGCCCCCACGCCTTCATGCCGTATAGAGTCTTTGTCTCGTCCGTTTCGCCTTTCAAACTGAATGCATCGCGAGCTTCAGGTGAACCCAGCAGGTCATACGCACGCTGGTAAAACGAGTCCATCGTGGTCAAGGCATCGTCGCGTTCGGTCTGGTGAAAATGATCGTCGACCAGTTCCTTCCAAGACTTGCGATCGGTAAATCGAGATTCATTAATTCCTTGTGGCAGGCTGAGGTCACGGACCGTAAATCCCGGTCGTGCGGGATCGGTTCCCAACGCGAATGGTCCGCACGCATTACTGAGATAGCCACTCCCCAGAAACTGGCTTCCTTGAGTCGGAAGACAGACATAGGGCGGGGTCGCTCCTCGCGGACCGAATTCGTGAGAGACGACGCTTCCAACACTTGGATAGACCAGAGCGGGACTTGGTCGATAGCCGGTAAACATGCTGTGTTCACCACGCGAGTGATCGACTTCCGTGTGCGACATACTTCGAACGACGGTCAACCGGTCAGCAACCTTTGCCGTTTCCTGCATATGCGAACTGAATTGAACGCCGGGTAGCTTCGTGTCAATTGCATCCAGTATGCCACGGTACTCGATCGGCGCGTCCGGCTTTGGATCGAAGCTGTCCATGTGAGCGAACCCGCCCTGCAAATAGATATGGATCACCGATTTGGCTTTGGGCGCAATTTGACCTGGCCGTGATTCAGCGGTCGCTTCATACCGAAGAAGATCACCCAGCGAAAGTCCCAGTCCACCCAGCCAGCCGACCCGCAGTACGTCTCGACGACTCGGACGCTGGAAATGAGAAGGATCGCCGTACCAGGTGCCTGATTGATGAGCGGACATGATTTTGAGTTTCCTGCAAGGGAAGTGAATTCAGGGGAGTCATCCGACCAAACCCCACCGCCCCGGTGGCGGTGATAGACGGGCCTTTGCACCAGCACCATCGACCATTCACGGATAAGACGTAACGTATAAGTTCCTCGGGCAAAGGCCCGTTAACCACCCCCGCAGGGGAGGTGGGGTTTCGTTTTATTTCTTAACCAAAATCCTTCCGCCCTATCTCTATCGGATCGGGACAGCGTCGCTCAACTCGACAACCAACTTGGGCCGTTGCGATTGGTTCTCAAACTCAGATGTGTAAAAGTCCCAGCCGTTGCCGCCCGTATTAATAAACACCCAGCCATGATTTGCTTCGCCGCTGACCCATGTTTGCACGGTGTCGGTGACGTCAAACACGATTTCCGAAGAATTCGCAGCGATTTTGCCAAAGGTGAAGCTGTCCTTGTGACGCGACGCTTCTAATCCGTCACAGGAGACGCCGGACACCATACTGTTCCAAGTCGCTGACGCCTCGAAAGGAACCAGCATGCGATGAAGATTCACGGTATCACCCTGATCGAAAGCGCTCACCAGCAGTTTCGCGGAACGAACACGTGACTTCGGAGGAATCTGACGAGGTTGATCGCCGATGATGTTCTCAAATCGGAGCAAAACCTGGCTTTCGCCACCGTCGTTGTTGGCGTCGGAAGAGGCGTTCGGATTCGCCGAAAGTATCGTCGTCGTGGCGAGTGCCCAAATCTCGGTGTCGATGGTCCCAGCGTAACCGTTGACTCCTTGTTGGAAGGTCAATATCCGATTAGCTGGCGGCTCTGTTCGGGCGACAACCGGAATCAGACAGATCGCCATCGCTGCGATAAATCCGGACTTAAGCGATCGAGACATTTGTGCCCTCAAGTAAGTCATTTCAGATGCGCGCGATGGCGATTCTTCGATTAATAGTCTTTAACGGACTGAAACGATGTCGCGTTAATCCTTCGATTCCATCTTCACAGCTGGTTTCGCAATGTCGACGACCATCAGTTCTGAATTGTCATCCACATCAAACACGTAAGGGGAGTTGAGTGCGTCGAATTTCCCGCCAAGCATGTCCTTGCGATTTTTCTTCAGTTCCACCATGACGCGATATTTCCCTTTCGGCATTCCCTTACCTTCTCCTCCAGAAGCAACGAAGTGTCCGGTCGACTGATCGACCTTTGCTGCGTACCAATTCTTTGGTGGTGATAAATCATCAGCAATGGGAATGAAGCAAACCTGAAGGCCTTCACCATCGTCGACATCTGGAATAAAGTCTTCGCCGTCTTTGACGACTTGTCCCTTCGCCTGCAATAACTTTGGTCCTTTGCTACCGCCACATCCTGATGGACCGTAAGCCAGGACAAGAATCAGCATTGAAACGAGGCACCCACGCATCTGATCGCTCCTTTATCGTAAAGTGAGTTCTAGAATTACTGGAGGTAAAACAGCGGTCATTCGAACAGGCATTGGCAGAAAACCCCGGCTGCGAATCATCACAGCCGGGGACTTTATTTAGCCGTTCCAGGATGTTTTACGGGCGAATTAGTAATCACCAACAGTAAAGCCGTCTTGAGTCGCTGCAAGTCGAATATAAGTCAGTTGGTTAATGTTATTCGAAATGAATCGACCGCTACCGTCAGCCATTCCGACGTTAACGCCACCGACGTGTTGGCTGCGAGACATGGAGGAGGTCATCAGGCTTCCTGCGTTAGTACAAGGCATTCCCATATTCGCGGTGATTTGTGTGCAGAACTCCGCACCCCCCGCCTTGCCGCCCCCACCGACATCTTCAAGCTCATCGCCACCGTCATTGCCACTCGACCAGAACGTGCTGTTAGGACCAGGATTGTAAACACCACGTCCACCGTTCTGGATACTGGCACCAGAAAGACCCATTGCCCAGATGCCGCGAGGATCACTGCTGCTCAGCCCAGCCCGTAACTCGGCAAACATGAGCTGGTTAGATGGCCCGTCTAACAAGTCACGCATTTTCGCACCGAAACAGGTCGAAGCGAGAGGTGATGAATACATGCCGTTCATCCCAGCCAGGTTCGAAGCTGAAGACTTATAACGGTTTCCGAAATTCACGTGGTCGTAATCTTCGTATCCCGCCGAGATCCCATAGTTGCCTCGTGCCCATCCGCCGCCAATCGTCGAATCGCCAGGAACGAGAGGGTTAATGTAAGGCTGGTTGTTGAACGAGTCAGACGGGCACAAGTATCCTGGGAGCTTTCTACCGACGATCCCTTTACGCCAAGACAACCCGTCGGTTCCTGCAGGAGCCACGTTCGTCTGAAGATTTGGACTCCCGACGATGAACGGACTCATCGACTGAAACAGCGGAGCCTGATCGATGAATGGCAACAAACTGACGGCCCAGTTTGGTCCGAATGGCGCGATCAACTCTAACGAATTGTCACCGCTGCCGTATTTCGTCCAAGGGACGTTCGAAGCCATCGGGAACGAGCCGTAAGTGCTTTCGTAATTGAACATCGCCAAGCCTAACTGCTTGATGTTGTTCTTGCACTGAGTCCGGCGAGCTGCTTCGCGGGCTTGTTGAACAGCAGGTAGAAGCAGGGCAATCAGGACCGCGATAATCGCAATCACAACTAACAATTCAATTAACGTGAACCCTCGTTTTTTCAACGGTCTCGGCATCATTACTTCCTTTGGATAAGTGCTAAAAAAGGGATCTATCGAACGCGCTTGATAGATGCGAACTCGATTCAAACATTGAACACCGCGATCGTGAATATCGTATTAACGAAATGCGAATTATCGACGTGTAATTCACGAAATCGAAATCGCCTAAAGTGACGCCTAACCACGCTTCGCTGGACGCTTGTTATTGGTCATGCAGACATCTGCCACCTTGCCCGACTCTTCGATCGCCATGTGGAAACGTTGTTCGCCTTCCAGGCGATGCACCGTCATGTGATATGCCGCACTGACCACTGCCAGATAGGGACGTTCTTCGGGTGTCTTGGGAATACGGAGTTTGCCCCACGAGCCGTCGCCGAGATACAGCACGCCGTTTTTATCTTTCAGGCCGTTCGTCAGGGGATGGGTCCGCTTAAAGGTGTGGTCGTGGTGTTCCAGAACAACATCAACGTTGTATCGTTCGAACAGTGGAGACCAGTGAACGCGTTGTTCTTCACCAGTACCGAATTTGCCATTCACACCGACAGGTGGACGGTAAGATGGATAGGCAGGAACGTGATTGGCCACGATCAGATGCGGCCGTTCCTGTCGATCAGATAATGTTTTGCTAAGCCATTCCGTCTGTTCGCCAGCGATCGGTTCAATGTGATCCGTGTCGAGCAGAACCAGGCTGAAGTAATCACCGATATCCAGCACGCCGAATGTCTTTTCCGAGTAAAACCCATCAAACAGACTCAAGTATTGCGGTGCGTCTTTTCTTTGCGTCTTATAACCGCCGGCGACTTCGTGATTGCCAATCAGCGTGATCATCGGGATCAGCCGCCCCTGCGGGTCAATCATGTGTCGATGATAATTCTGAAGATATTGTGTGAATGTCTCGGGTGATTTTCCGTTGTCATACGCCAAATCCCCAGCGATCAAGGCAAAGTAGGGCTCTTGTTTGGCTGCAAGAATGTTCGTATTGATCGCATGTTCGTCAACCCCGCAATCACCCCCCGAGACGAACTGGATCGTGTTCGTGGCTTTGCTCGGCATGGTACGGAAGCGATACATTTTCGTCGCCTGACCGATCTGAAATTGATATTCAGTACCAGGTTTCAGCTCCGTCAGCTCGCACCGATAAACCTTAAGGTCCGTATTCGTATAAGGCTTGGAAATCGTCCGGGCGATTTGCCAGACGGGATTTTCTAAAGTGGAATAGTGGATCGAATAGTCTGCAGCCGATTCCTGGCTCACCCACTGAATTGTCATCGTCGTTGTGGGATCTTGCTGCCAGGACAAAAAGAGCGTGTCTGGCGCGAATCCGGTGGTTTGCTGGTCGGCCACAACGGAAGTTGCCGGAAGATCGCGAGCGAGCAGCGACGGACCGAACGCGAATCCGGCAGCGAATCCACCGAGCGATGAGCCAATAAAATTTCGACGATTCAACGACGTCATGGATTAATCCTTATCCACGTTGAAATGAAAATTAGTCGTTTCTCAACAACGGTCGTAATTTCTGACCGGAGATTCGATCCATGTGACAATTTCGGCAAAGCATCAGATGACGCTGTCGAATCACCTCATTATCAGAAGGCCGATTATCCATCGCAAAATGAAGTTTGAATGAAGTTTCAGCGTGAAGTCGGTTAAACCGGAATTCAAGAACGACGATGAAAAGTTTGTCCCATCACAATGACCGGAACATCGTTTCGTTGGCTACGAATGTGGATCATCTGTCGTGAGCGTCTCCGACGTCAGCCACAAGGTCACACGCCGGTTAAACCCCTTCGTAGAGGGGCTGGGATGTTTGAATTTCGCGCTGATTGGTTGTTCTTACTTCCGAAATCAAGCATCTTGATTTCGGAAGGTTCGATGACGTCTACGACATTCGTCAGTAAAGTATGATGCACCGAGGCTTTCGATAAACTGGAGGTCTCTGCGTAACATTCTTGGGGGCTTCAAATGACTCAATCGTCTGCACGAAATCATATCTGGTTCATGTTTGCGCTGTGCGTCGTGAGTAGTTTCTGCGTTTCAAACTTACGGGGGCAGTCCCCCGTCGGAACGGAGGTTCAATTCGAGCCAGACCCGGTTGCAGTCACTCGGCAGGGGCCTGGTTGGCGATTTCCGCAAGACGGATGGATCGTTGTTCACGTCGAAGGGACACCCTACGAACGGGGTTATCAGCATGGTCGATTACTGGCCCACGAAATTGTTGACTTCTGTCATACGATTGCCAAACTGCGTAGCGTGCATGCGCCTGATAAAGCGTGGCACGATCTTCGTTTGTTCGTCAATGCGTTATTCCTCAGACGGTTTGACAACGAGTACTTGCGGGAAATGCAGGGAATTGCCGACGGGGCCGCTGCTGCAGGAGCCAAATTCGACGGCCGATTACTCGATCTGATCGATATCGTGGTCATCAACGCCGATGTCGAAGTGAGCTTTCTGGAATCGGCACTCGAGGGAACCGCCAATGGGATCGATCGGGAGAGTTTTCGTGGGAGACATGGTTCTCCACCTCGTGCTGCCAGGCACGACCGCTGCAGTGCCTTCGTGGCCACCGGTCCTGCGACGGCCGATGGCAAAATCGTTGCCGGACATATCACCATGTCGACCATCGATAATGTCCGATTCTATAACGTCTGGCTCGATCTGAAGCCCTCCGTCGGACACCGCATGGTGTTTCAGACGTTTCCAGGCGGAATTCAAAGTGGACTCGACTACTACATTAACGACGCCGGGTTGATTATCTCGGAAACGACGATCGAGCAGACGAAATTCAATCCACAGGGCGAGATGCTGGCGTCGCGAATCCGTCGAGCGGTTCAGTATGCCGATTCCATCGACAAATGTGCCGAAATACTGACCTCCTCTAACAATGGTCTGTACACGAACGAATGGCTGTTTGGTGACATCAAGACCAACGAGATCGCGATGTTGGAATTGGGAACGAACACATCGAAGACATGGCGCAGCAGTCGCAACGAATGGGTTGCAGGGACGACGGGATTCTATTGGGGCTGCAATAACGTGAAGGATGTCGGAGTCTTTAAAGAGACGGTCGCTGACTTTGGAGCGAAGCCGGCCAATCTTGTTCTTCACCCTCACCTTCGAGACCAGGCCTGGATCAGGCTTTTCAACCGACGCCGGGGAACGATTAACGAAGCATTTGGCTTCGAGGCCTTTTCAACGCCGCCACTGGTCGCATTTCCTTCGTGTGACGCCAAGTTCACAACCGCCGACATGGCCAAAGATCTCAAGACCTGGGCACTCTTCGGACCCCCGATGGGTCGTACATGGATCCCATCAGAAAGTGATCGCGAGGATCAGCCATCGTCACAGCCTTTGGTGGCTCACGACTGGACATTGATTGATGTTCAAGGTGTCAAATTGCCCTCCGTCAGTCCGGAAGCCAAGTCCATTCGGCGTGCGGTCGATTTAGAGATGTTTCCCAAGAAGGGCGACTCACTGGATGTCGAATTAGATGCGACCCATCCGTTTGCCTGGCGAGGAACTCTGTTACCCAAGAACGACGCCGATATCTGGTTGGCTGCTGCATTCGCTGACTTTGAAAAGGTTGTTGCTTTAGAACATGCCATCGCGTTTCACGGTGAAAGCCCGGCAACCCCGGCGTCCCCAACGAAAGGCAAAGAGGAAGAAGAGGACGAAGACGAGGAAGACGATCAGACCTCCGGTCAATCTCATTCGCCAAAGCATGATGATCCGAGTCACGAAGGTCGGGATCTGATTGATTTGGCGCTTTTTCAACATGAATCAAAATGGCTAACGGCGGTCCGACGTGTCGGCAGCGACATTCCATTGAAAAAAACTCAAACAGATCCTGCGGATGGTGATTGGTATCGCATCGCTGCAGGGAAGGGGGTCATGCTACTGGCGGAGTTGAGACGTCAGATTGGGGCAGAAAAATTTATACAGTGTCTCGACGAATTCGGTCAGGCACACGGCGGTCGAGAAGTGACGACGGAACAGTTTCGGACGCACCTCATGAGTTTTGCGGGTGCTGAGGCGACAACCATTTTCGATCGCTGGCAGACGGAAAAAATCAGCGACGAATTTGCTTCCACGAACCCCTGGACGATCTTCTCGCACGAAGTCGAACCTGATCGTGTCTTGATCGTCTATGGAACAACTCACGACCGAGCGGCACAAAAAGAGGCTGCCACGCATTTGCAAACCGAAATCTTGCGCCGCTTTGCCAACGTACTTCCACCCATGAAATCGGACCTGGAGGTCACTGATGAAGACTTGGAAACACATTATCTGTTGCTGATTGGTCACTCATTGACGAATCGAATCAGCGAGCGAGTTCTGGAAAAATCGAGCAACTTTCCCGTTCATTTTGGACGCCAGTCGTTCACCCTTGAGGGTGAGCTTTACGCCCATCCCGAGACATGGGTGGTCGCTGCTGGGGAGAATCCGTTTAACCGACGGTATTCGGCAGTGATTTTTGCGGGCATGAATGCCGCTTCCACGTGGCGTTGTGTGCGAAATCTGCCGGATTCAAAAGAACCAAATCCGCAGGTCATCCTGAACGTGTCAGGGAAGCGGAAGCGAATGTTTCGCGTCCGGGACGAGAAACCGTCGAAGTGACGTATTCGCATCCGATCGATCGTTGATTCTGATATGATACGGTCGTGGCCGAGCCTGCTTAAGATGGCAGAAATTCGGCGCTATGCGATCTGATTGGAGTTACTTATGCCGTCGCCTTTCCCCGGAATGGATCCATTCCTGGAAGCTTCCGATATTTTTCCTGACCTGCATGATCGACTGATCAATGGAATCAGCGATGCGATCAACCTTCAATTGCGTCCACCGTACTACTCCGCGATTGCATCAAGGGTATTTATTGAACATTCTGATCGGTTCATCACGCCAGACATAAGCGTTATTCTGGATGGCGATAAGCCGTCTCTGGCTGATCAAGGCAGTGCAACTGCCGTCCTGACTTCGGTTGAGGTTCAACCGATCATCGTTCACGTTCCGCATGATGAAATTCGTGAACAATTTGTTGAGATTCGTACTGTGGGCGACGAACGGCTGGTCACATCAATAGAAGTCCTCAGTTTTAGCAACAAGTCACCTGGTGAACACGGCAGGGAGCTTTACAAGAAGAAGCAACGGGAAATCCTTTCGAGCTATGTTCATCTGGTTGAGATTGATTTGTTGCGCGGGGGTGAGCATACGACGGCGGTGCCGTTGGTTCGTGCCGAGCGGAAGACGGGAAAATTCAACTATCACGTTTGCGTTCATCGGTTTGACCAACTCGAAAATTATGTTGTATACCCGATCACTCTGCGATCCCGATTGCCAAAGATTGCCATTCCGCTTTTGCAAGGCGATCCTGACATCGTGATTGATTTACAACTCATTTTTGACCACTGCTACGAAGCGGGTTTGTACGGTCGACGCGTCCGCTACGCGGAGACCCTGCCGACACCTCCATTGGCCGAACTTGATGAAAAATGGTCGAAAGAATTGTTGGCACGAACATAAATTCGGAGTTGTCGATGAGATGTGGCAACCGCAGATAAATGCGATTTTCAATCGTCGTTTATTGAACATTCTGAAACTGGTTCAGCTACTACGACCCCGCAAATAAACTTTGCATAGCATTTCATTTGGCGGTGTCTTTAGATTGGTACGGGTTTTCCCGGTTTGGGTTCGAGGTGTGCGCGATGGACGACCAAACTCTTTTGTCTCAATATGTTGCGACACAAGACTCAGACGCGTTTGAAGAACTGACACGGCGGTACGCCGGGTTGGTGAAGGGGGTCTGTATTCGTTTGTTGGGCAATTCGCATGATGCGGAAGAAGTTGCGCAAGAATGCTTTCTGGAACTGGCCCGAAATGCGGCTGACGTCCATACCTCGCTTGGGGGCTGGCTACGCGCGGCGGCGACATCGAGATCGCTGAACGCGATTCGAAGCCGGTCGCGTCGCAAAATCCGGGAGCGAGAATTCAGTCACGAAGCTGATGCGACCGTTCCTCCGTACGATCTGGCGGGAACAGATCTTCACCGGCTGATTCAGGTCGCGTTAAGAGAATTGCCTGACGACCTGCGACTGCCGATGATGATGCATTATGTCGATGGGCAATCACAACGGGATGTCGCAGCGGAGTTGGGCGTCAACCAGTCGACAATCAGTCGCAGAATGCAGGATGCCCTTCAACAGTTGCGGGAAAGGCTGACTCAGGCGGGTTACGCCGCGACGGCTCCTGCAATGATGGTGCTGATGCAGGAACACGCAGCCGCCGCAGGGACCGCAAGCGAATTGCCCGAGATCGTCGCTTCGGAAACCGCTGGTAAGGCCGTGGGAGGAGCCACGCTGGGCAGTCTATTGAAAGGATTGGCTGCGGCTGCGTTTCCAATCGCGGCAATGCTTGTGCTGGACGGATGGGTCTCGCTGGTCTTTGCCGTGTGCGTCGTGCTTTACGTGGCAAGATATCGGCCGATCTGGGTCTCGGAAGTCATGTCGAGTTTGGGTTCAAACGATTTCTACGATCAACCGACATACTTCCTGGGACGCTGGGACTGGATCACGCCTCCAAAAGGATGGCGAATGGAAGTTTGGATCTCACTTGCCTGGTCGATCTACTTCTTCGGACTTTCTCTATTGTTTTTCTTCGGCTCACCCCGACCAATGTGGGGGACAGCCATCATCGGGCTGCTTTTCGCCGTTGGCCTGTTGTGCCATGCTTCAAGGTTGATCATCCGAGTTCGTTCGATATCAAAACTAAATTCACGTGAGATTCAGCGGACACAGCACGCTTCGATCGAATCCATTTATCAAGTTGGATTTTGGGATTCCGTCGTCGGTGTCTCACAAAACGATCCGTCTCTAAACTGGTTCGACGTCGTTCAATTGTTGGCTATCGGTTTCGGAGGATTAGGGATTTCCGCGTCCTTTGCGATCGATTCGGGATTCGAAATCCCCTGGCCGTCAATTCTGTTGTCGACCACAACAGGAGCGGGAATGATCTGTTCGGGAATATGGCTTTGCAGCAGGTTGGTGAAGCGACGAATGATCTCACCTGTTAATCAACCCATCGAACAAAAAGGCATGCAAGGTTCGAAGGGGACTCAAGCGGCGTTAGCCGTCGGTGTCACGATCGTTGTTGCGATGTCATGTTGGATTGTCTGGAATCCCGCAGCCGTTCGCGGTGTCTCGCAATCACTGGCGGCAATTCAGGCATCAATGTTCGGCTGGCTGATGTATCGTGTCGCAGCTCGTTATCAAGGTCTTGAACCCAGCATGATTCGCCGCCTGGCGATCATCCTGCTGGTGGCCTGTTTCGCACTCAACTCGGGAGTTTGTCTGGCGAATTGTTTACCAATGGAATTCACGCATTAGTTGCTGTCCACCTTTTCTAATTCCCCTGTGTGCCAATAATAAGTGAGACAGTTCAACAGTTGTCGATTTGTGCAGGGCGGTAAGGAAACTGACGATGATCAACAATGTGACACAGGGTACGGAAGACGCCGCAGCAGCCGGAACGGAAGGAGGCCGTAGGCCGA
>CAIVEI010000168.1 GCA_903904835.1 uncultured Schlesneria sp.
CATCAAAAGCAAAGTCCTTTTGCTACAGGCATGAATCATTCGCGATCAGTACGAAAGAGTCCATCCCCAAAAATACGCGCAGATTCTGCCGGAGAAACCGACGGTCCATACTTAGCTGGTACGAACAGGCGCTCTGCCCTGGGCTGACATGTTGCAGCCTTTCAGGCTGAGAACCTCAGATATCATTTAGTCCGCTCGTCTAAATCACGCTTTTTGGCTTTCCATTGATGAGGTCGTCGACGGAGCGGGTCAAGTATTCAAACCCTCGCAGACCCTATAAAAAAAGGAACTTGGCCAACTTTGCCAACTTTTATTCAACATGGATAAGACCACAAATTGAAGAGGGATCGCGGACGGACGACGGTTTCAAGAGAAGAGATTGAAACACGGAGGCACAGAGATCACAGAGGAAGAGGAGAACTCGGATTTTGAAGGTCGTCCCTGTTGAAAAATCGACTGACTGACCACGGATTGAAGTCAGATCAGGAACTTGAACGGAGGGGAGCGAACGGAGGAATCTCGGGGTGAACCACCCTTGTCTTTCCACTCGTTTTCCCGCATCGAGAGGTTCAGTTCCGAGGGGGAAGAAAGAACGAAGAGCTTTTGCCACGGATGAACACAGAAGCACACGGAAAAATGCGAAACACGGAAAATACAGATAAAGGAGTTTTCAAACTTTATTTCGTGGTATTTGCTCCTCTTTTTTGTGTGGTTCCGTGTGCATCCGTGGCTGAACTCTTTGGGATTTCATACGAAAGCCAAGGACGAAAATGGGCAGAATCTTGGTGAACTCAACCAAATTCAAACCCTCGCAAACCCTATAAAAAAAGGAACTTGGCCAACTTTGCCAACTTTTTTTCAACATGGATAAGACCACAAATTGAAGAGGGATCGCAGACGGACGACGGTTTCAAGAGAAGAGATTGAAACACGGAGGCACAGAGAACACGGAGGAAGAGGAGAACTCGGATTTTGATGGTCGTCCCTGTTAAAAAATCACGATTGTTGGGAGCAAAGAAATCCCTTCCCGGGATTTTTCTTGCTCCTCCTTCTCTGTGATCTCTGTGCCTCCGTGTTTCAAAATCTTCCTCAAGAGCCTTCGCTTCATTATGTTGAAGACAAGATCCCTCGCTTGATTGTGTTGAAGACAAGATCCCTCGCTTGATTGTGTTGAAGACAAGATCCCTCGCTTGCGCGTCGGGCTAACGAATTATCCGGGTTAGCCGGCGGGGAACGAGATCACATTCATCGCAAATCCTCTGTCAACAGAACCTCGCATTTGATGCTCATTCCGCCTGCGGACTGGCGTCGGACAAGAAGCGTGCCGCCGATCATTCTTGCGCGGTATTGCATAATCTGTAATCCCATCCCCTGTGTTTCGGCCGTCACAGTATTCATGGGCAGATCCTCAGGATCGAAACCGACTCCGTTGTCGCGAATTTCCAAGAAGAAGCGACCGTCTTGTGTTCCCAGTGAAATATGAATTTGAGTGGCGCGGCCGTGCTGAATGGCGTTTTTCAACGATTCCTGAGCGATGCGATACAAATTCGTCGCTGTCGTCGCGTTTTCGACCGCGACAGATTCGTAGCAATCGAAGCGACAGTTGATTCCTTTCGCTTCGTTTGTGGCGGAAGCCAGTAACGCCAAGGCCGATCGCAAGCCTTCGGCATCGACGTGGACCGGCATGATTCCATGCGACAGATCCCGGACATGCTTACCCGCATCAGAAAGTCTTTGGCATAACTTATTGGCGATCTCGGAAAGTTGCTTGTGAACTCGAGTATCAATCATCCCGTTGCTCTTGCCTTCGAGGTCTTTTTGCGGCACCTGATTCAGCAGGTTGATCAAGACTTCGGCAAGCATCGACATCCCTGCCAGCTCTTGCTGCGTGCCGTCATGAAGTTCGTTGGCAATACGGCGCTGCTCCTCAGCCGCGATCTCAAGGACATGTTTTTCCAATCGTTTGCGTTCGGTAATGTCGCGCAAAACGGCCGTGAATATCCCCAAATGATCAACCCTGCTTACGCTGAGATCAATCGGCAACAACGAGCCATCTTTACGAATCCCGATCACTTCGCGACCAACTCGGAAGTTATTGACGGCTTCGGTTTCCTGATAACGGCGGAAAAGATTATCGTACTTTTCCTGAAACGGTGCCGGCATCAGCATTTTGACATTTTGACCAAGCAACTCTTGCTCGGTGTAGCCGAACATTTGCTCGGCGGTGGGATTGACCGTGTCGATGATGCCGTTCAGGTCAAAGACGACGATGGCGTCCGCAGCGGTATTGAGAATCGAGCGCAGGCGTTGCTTTTTTTCTTGCAGAGCTTGTTCGGCCAGTCGGCGCTCGGTGATGTCGGTAATCACGCCAGCAGAAAATTCCAGGGCACCAGTCGCGTTTCGACAGGCTGTCGCGGTCACATGAACCCAAACCGACTCCCCATTTTGGCGCAAATATCGTTTTTCAAAGTCATAGACCGAAATCTCGCCGCTCATAAACTTGGAGGTCAGCACTTGATCACCCGGACGATCGTCCGGGTGATCAAGATCCGTCGGCCGCATCCCGTTCAAAAGCTGCTCGCGGCTGTAGCCTGTGATCTCACAGAAACAATCATTGACTCGGACGAACTGGCCGACGGAATTAATCTGGGCCAAGCCAGCGCCCGCGTTTTCAAAGAAGGCACGGAACTGTTTTTCGCTTTTGATAAGAGCCAGTTCCGCGTGTTTGCGTTCTGTAATGTCGAAGTTGACACCCAGAAATCGCGTTCCGACGCTTCCGACCCCGTGAGCTTTTCCGTTGCCACTCTCGTCGACAACAAAACGCCCCTTACCAACGAGCCAGCGTTCCTGGCCATCGGCCCTGATGATTCGAAACTCAGAATCGTATTCTCCCGTGTGCTTCGCTTGTTCCCATTTTGTAGAGAGTGCCTCGGCGTCCTCGGGATGGACGAAGCGAAAAAAGGTTTCCGCCGTTGGTGGAGCGTCATCGGGTCGGAGCCCCAGAAGTTCATATTCGACGGAATTCCAAAACATTTCTCCGGTCGCGAAATTGTCCTCAAAAGTTCCGATTTTTATGGTTTCCAGTGCCAGTCGCAGTCGTTCCTCAGTCAATTTCAACGCCACCTCGATCTGCATTCGCTCGGTGACATCGACCAGGACGGTAATTGCCCCGCGCGGCTGGCCCGTTTCATTCCAGAGGGGCACGGAATAGCCCAGCATTTTGCGGATCGTGCCATCGTCGAAGACGAACTCGAAGTCAAAATCCTTGACGGTGATTCCGCGTGCGGCACTTTGGGTCGGCATCTCACGACTGGTCAATTCGCGGCCACCCCTGAATGCCTTGTAATGGGTTGGTCT
Organism: uncultured Schlesneria sp.; assembly: GCA_903904835.1. Lineage (GTDB taxonomy): Bacteria > Planctomycetota > Planctomycetia > Planctomycetales > Planctomycetaceae > Schlesneria. The sequence goes on from CAIVEI010000168.1 coordinate 3,358, forward strand.
GGCTCCGATGGGGGCACTCAGCGAGGCTTCTGCCCCACGAGGGATTCGCAGAAATTCTTCTGCGGTACGATTCCCCGTCATGTGCAGGCAATCCGGGTCGTGAGCACGCAAAATTGGTATCGGCATCGTGTCCAGTGCCGCTTCCAATTCCTCGACCAGTTCGCGTACCCGCTGTTCGCTTTTCCGCAGCTCTTCCTCAGCTTGCTTTTGCGCCGTGAGGTCGCGGGTGATTTTCGAGAATCCGAGAAGATTCCCCTCAGCGTCGTACATGGCGGTGAGGACAACGTGAGCCCAAAAACGGGTGCCATCCTTCCGAATTCGCCAGCCTTCGTCCTGAACTCGCCCATCGCGGACCGCTACCGAGAGTAGATATTGTGGCTTATGAGAATTGATTTCCTCTGGAGGGTAAAAGATCGATAAGTTTTGACCAACAATTTCGTCGGCTTTATAGCCTTTAATTCTTGCGGCACCGGCATTCCAACTAACAACGTTCCCCTGCAGGTCGAGCATGAAGATTGCGTCGTCTTCGACCGTCTCAACCATCAGTCGAAAAAGCTCGTCTTTTGCGCCCCACGAGATCTCGGAACCCGGATTCGAACCGGAGTTTTTCGAAGCCCGCACGTGTTTATCTCCCTCGGATAGTCCACTGGCGACCCCGACTTGACCTGCAACAAAACGCGATCCACTGTGAAACGGTTCGTCGCTCGGAATGGACGAAGAATTTTCAGCGTTAATATTCATCGCGTAACCGCCTTTCCATCGAACAGGGAGCCAGCGCAAGTCTCCCGTCTATGGCAACTTACGATATTTGACGGTACTCAGCTCAAGCCGAGGGCTTTGATTTGACGATCGGCAATCGCGTGACTGACCTTTAAGAACTGTCTTACTATACAAATGACAGTTCCTGTTGAGTATCGTGAAGCGAGGTAGTGTTCACCATACAGCAGATATTTCCAACTTCGGTAATTGGGTTGATTGGTGTCAAAAAACTACGCTTTTCCTGTGTGATCCAAATGATCATTGCAATCGTTTACATTCGAGTTCGCGAGAGCATTGACCTTAAAATAGGGGGCGATCAAACATTATCGCCGTGCTTGACCTGTTCACAGATGAATGCTTAAACAACAGGCCAAGGCACAAGAAATGCTTAAACCCCGATTCGAATGTGTGCACAATTTTCGCCGCGTGTAAAGAATCAATCAAACGAGAACTGCACAGGGAACAACCGGATGAAGAAGAAATCGCGGGCGAGTGGCGGGCTACCTTGTGATGCGTGTCTGGGAAAACAGATTCAATCGAACAGGGAAAATTGCTCAGAAGCACTGGCTCACATTTTTGCCGGATTTTTACTGCTGGCGATTACCGCTTCGACAGCGCGGTCCCAGGAGGACCCGCGTCTGGCCGAGGCACTTAAGCCCGCGATTTCCGCACATGAGGGAACGGTCACCGTCGCGGTGAAACATTTGACAACGGGTGTCTCGTTTCTTCATAACGCCGATGAGCCGATGCCGACGGCGAGCTTGATCAAATTTCCGATCATGATCGCCGCCTACCAGCAAGCGGCTGATGGCAAACTGGATCTTTCATCGGATGTGGAACTAAAAGAAACAGACAAAGTACCAGGCTCGGGAATACTGACCTCGCACTTCAGTTCTGGACTGAAGTTTCCCTTGCGAGACGCGATTCGCCTGATGATCGCCTATTCGGATAATACGGCAACCAACCTTGTGCTGGACCGGATCGGTTTACCCGCAACCACAGAACTGATGTCGGCACGCGGATTTCCACAAACCCGACTCCATTCCAAGGTTTACCTTCAGTCAACATCGATTGCACCTGATCGGAGCGAGAAGTTCGGATTGGGGAGTACGACGGCTAACGAAATGGTTGGATTGCTCGAGCAACTCGACAAGCAGGCACTTGTCTCGCCAGACGCGTCCCGGCAGATGTATGAACATCTGTTGGCCTGCCAGGACAAACCGAGACTGGCCAGGTTTTTGCCCAAGGGGACAAAGGTCGCACTTAAGACTGGTTCAGTCTCGGCAACCAGGAACGGTGCGGGGATTATTGAATCTCCATCGGGACATATCGCCATTTGCGTGCTGACGTCGAAAAACAAGGACCAGCGTTGGGAAGATGACAACGCGGCGGAACTGCTGTGCGCCGAGATCGCTCGCCTGACATACGAATATTTCAACCCTGCCGGGCTTCCTGAAACCAACCAATTACCCAGGGAACTGGCTCAAGGTGCGAACGGGGAACTGGTCGAAGCATTGCAGCGGACAATCAGGAAACAACTGCCGGCGACTCGATTGTCAGTCGACGGAGATTTTGGCCCGGCAACCCGACAAGCGGTGATCGCCTTTCAGCGCAACCAGAATCTTCCTCCAACAGGAATCGTCACTGCTGAGACCTGGAAGGCATTGGGACCACTGATTCAGACCGACGAAGAGAAGTCGGTCGACCCTGAAATCGTGAATAAAGAATCCCTGCCGCAAACGCCGGCCGACTCGATCACGGGGCCTCCATTCGTGACGGCAAATGCGTGGGCGATTGGGGAAGCAAAGACGGGCCGAATTCTCTGGCAAGAAAAGGGGGATGAACGGCGTGACTTTGCGAGTACGACAAAAACGATGACGGCATGGCTGATCCTGCGGGAAGCGGAGAAGGAACCGCAGTTGTTAGACGAAACCATTTCCATCTCATCCGCAGCCGACCGGACCGGTGGAAGTACCAGCGGTTTGAAAACAGGCGAACGGATTTCTGTTCGGGACTTGATTTACGGCCTGATGCTGCCGTCAGGGAATGACGCCGCCGTCGCGCTGGCGGAATTCGCAGGGCCTCGTTTTGCTGCAGAAAAGGGATCGCCAGAGGCTCAAAAACCAGTTGCAAGATTCGTTGCGGAAATGAATCGCACCGCCGATCAATTGGGGATGAAACAGACCCACTATTCGAACCCTCATGGGCTGCCGGACAAATCACATCTCTCGACCGCCGTCGATCAAGTATTGCTGACCGCCAAGGTCATGCAGGACGCAAGGTTTCGCGACTATGTTCAGACTCGTCAGCATGCCGTACGGGTCCAGGGACCGGGCGGGACAACTCGTACTGTCGTCTGGAAGAATGGAAATGAACTGCTGAAGATTGCAGGATATTCCGGAGTGAAAACCGGAACCACGGACGCTGCGGGTTCTTGCCTGATCTCGGTCGGAAATCATCAGGAGGATGAACTGATCGTCGTCGTATTGGGGAGTTCATCAAACGAATCACGTTACGTCGACACACGCAACCTTTTCCGCTGGTCATGGCAGCAACGTGGGCATAAGAATTAAAAGTCAATACGGGGTAGCGTGTGCAATCGAACCGATTTGCTATCGGTTCACCCTGCCGCGACCTCCTCCGTTCATCAAGGCTTCAATTTCAGATCGCGTAGCGTCGTTGAAATCGCCGAGAATGCTGTGCTTCAGACAGCTAGCTGCGACAGCATAGTTTAATGCCGACCGGGAATTAGAAAGTTCGGGTGTTTGCAAGGCAAAAATCAATGCTCCGGCGAACGAATCACCTGCTCCAACCCGGTCCACGATATTGTGAATCTCGTAAGGCGAGTAATTTCCCTTGTTGTCTGTTGGAGCGAATATCGCGTGTCCATTTTCCGCATCGAAAAGGATAGCACCCCAATTGTTATGGCTGGCAGAGATGCTTTCTCTGAGAGTGATGGCAACATGGCGGATGTTTGGGAATCGCTCGACAATTTGCTGTGCGACGTGCTGATAGCCGGCAAGATTCAGCTCACCCGCCTCAACATTCGTTTCAGCAGCATGGATGCCCAGGACTTGCTCTGCGTCTTCTTCGTTGGCGATCAAGACCTGTACGTGAGGAAGCAGTTGTTCCATCGTTTTTCGAGCGAGTACGGCGGGCTTGGTGCCCGGTTCCCACGTCCAAAGCTTTTTGCGGAAATTCAGATCACACGATACCGGAATCTTGCGGCTCGTCGCCTCTTTAACAGAAATCAGTGCCACATCGGACGCAACGCGACTTAGTGATGGAGTGATCCCCGTAATATGAAACCAGCTTGCCCCGTCGAGGATTGTCTCCCACGGATAGGCGGATGCCGGAGTCACGGCAATCGACGATCCACCGCGATCGTAAGTGACTGTCCCACCTCGTTGATTCGCGCCGTTCTCGACAAAATAAATTCCGAATCTTCCGTCTGCGGTCCTCTGGATCAGGTCGGAATCAACTCCAAACGACCTGAGTTGGGCAACAAACGCATCGGTCAATGGATTGTCTGGAAGCGTGGTACAATATGCGGCGCGGCCACCCTGCCGCGCGATGGAAACCGCGACATTGACCTCAGCACCCCCGAACGTGGCATCGAGTGTCCCGGGCAACGATTGCGAGATCCGCAACCAGCCGGGCGGCATCATTCGAAGCATTACTTCGCCAAAGGTGACCACTCGCATTCAAACCGACTCCTCAAATACAAAAAACACAAACTGCGATTCAATCCATTCCGGCGCGCAGACAAACGAATGCACAGCAAGCCGAAAAGGATAACGTTCGAAACAGGAAAAGTGAAAGTCTCGTCAAAATCCCTTGATGTCTTCAGCGCAACCTGAGGATTCTACTTGACTAAAGAGCAAGAACGCTGGACGATGCTTGCATGTAGTCATGATCGATTTCCGTCGGCGACAAGGGGTCACAGCGAATCGAAACACGCTGTTAGTTTTTTTGAGCAGACGGATCGGAGCAGAATACGTTCGACTTGTTCAATTTATTTCATGATTTTGAGGAGCATGCCATGCCATCCCGACGACGTCAAAAGGGCTTTACCCTGATTGAGCTTCTGGTCGTGATTGCGATTATCGCAATGTTGATCGCCCTCTTGCTACCGGCCGTTCAGAAAGCCCGTGAAGCGGCCCGCCGTTCACAGTGCCAGAACAATCTCAAGCAAATTGGCCTCGCGTTACACAATTACCATGACGTCCATAAAGTGTTGCCGCCCGGTCAGATCAACAACATCAATTTCAACTTTTTGACGGACAGTGTCGGACGGTATGCATTACCTGCCGAGGCGCGAACATTTCAGTTGCGTGGCCAAAACACCTTGGGTCTTCAAGGGACCAGTTGGATGCTGCAGATCCTTCCAGGTCTTGATCAAGCACCGCTCTACAACACCTATCTGTTCGGCGATAACGTTCGATCAAATGGTGACATCGGAGTGCAGGCGGCAGATCAGAGTATCATCTATCCCCCAAAAACCGATCTGCCATTTTTCTACTGCCCCAGTCGTCGCACACAAATGCAGGCGGGTGGTACTTTTGCTAACTGCGATCGAATTGACTCGGCAAACCCGACGGCCGGAATTGTCTGGACTCGTGGAGGAAACGATTACGCTGGATGCAGCGGAAGCGGTATTACTTTCCACGACAACAATAACGACGCGACAGATCGACAGACGTATGCCTTGCTGCCCGCTCAGTTAGCTTTAACCGTGACCTCGGGGATCACACCCGGCACGGGGGTTGCTTATAACTCTTCGCCGTTCACACAGTTTTCGCAAAACATTGGAATCTTTGGTGTGAATTCTTCGACGAATTTCAGCAGCATCAGCGATGGCTCGTCAAACGTCATCATGGTTTCCGAACGACGGGTGTTTACGAACCTGGCGCCTGCCAATTTGAGAAGTTGCGACGGTTGGGTCTGGGGCGGACCAGCCACTCTTTTCAGCAACAGATATGCACCACATACCGGACAGTCTTACGACGAAGCCGATAGCCCACATGACCAGATGGTTCTGGTCTTAATGGCTGACGGAAGCGTGAAAACGATCAGTATCAACATCGATCTGCGAACCTGGCAGAACTTGGGCAATATGGCAAGCGGTGTACCGGTCAACGTTCCGAACTAGCCCAGCGTCATCGCTAATTCGTGCATCGGAGTGGGTAACCGCATTTGGTCACCCACTCCAAATCCATTAACGTCACGATTGAAAAGCAACGGCTTCGAAAAGGCGTTTCAAGCCGCATGCTTGTTAAGTGGCGTGATATCTCATCGGGATCGTTTCTCCAAACCAATTCAACACCTCGCCAACAAACCGGTCAATGGTTGCCGGTTGCCTGAGGAAATGTGGAAGCAGTGGCATGACGATTCGATTTACTTGCGCGGAATGTGCTTCGGTCTTGAAAATCAAGGACGAACTCGCGGGAACATCGGGGCGCTGTCCGAAATGTAAAACAAAGTTTGTCGTCCCGAAATCAGATTCGGAGAGCGAGATTTTACCCGAAAGGGGAGATGCCACTTCGAACCACACGATTGCTGGTTCGACAGGCGGCACAATTCCAGGCGATGATCACTTGTCGGATCACGGTCCTGACGAGCGAGCGCCGGCAAACGAACATCTTGAAAACAAAGACTCGCGAAGTACCGTCATCCCCCCAGGGTCGCCATCATCGGCGGAGACGTTACGACTCGACGATGGCGATGAAGAATCGAACGCGAATTCTGATTCATTGGCCTCGAACGGCGTTTTACATCCAACAACCGAAGGTCATGCAGAGAACTCTGACGAGGATGACCTTGATTGTCCTCCCATGTTGGTTTTGCCTCAGCTTACAAAAGCGCGATCCGTAGCATCGCCGCAACAATCGTTTCGAAGTGAGAAATCATCGTTCGCCGCTGAAAAGGAATTCTTCAATACTCAGCCAGCGTTAAAACTACCGCCTGTTATCGAGGCTTTTGATCCATCCAAATTCATGGTGACTGACCCACCTGTCGTTAAGGCGGAACGGGAAATTGAATCATCGAACGTCCGCGAGGAAATTCCGGAACTATCTCTTTCTGATGATTCGGACTTCGATTTAGAAGATCGTCCTGAACCCGTTCCGATTTCAAGACCTGCACCAGCGGTCCCCGCAATGCGAACTCCGCCTGAGAAGGTGGACTTGGCGACAGCGGCGAAAATGATGAAAAAAGCGATCAGAGATAATCAGGCGGCAGAATCGCATCAACGTGAGATCGACGCAAACGCCGGTTTTGATTTTGCTGGATTCTTTCGTGAATTTGGCCTGAAAGGTTTGGGAATTCTCGTCGGCGGAACGTTATTCACATTCTTTTTGTACTTCATGTCCGATCGAATGTTTGGCTCGAAACATCATCTTCCGAAAATGGGGTATGTAAGCGGAGTGGTCAAATTAGATGGCCAGCCTCTTCCAGGTGCGACCGTTTACTTCTCTCCAGAAGAGGTGACCATGGAAGGTCAGAAACGGGACCGAATTCGCACTTCGACGGGTGTCGCCGACGCAAACGGCAATTTCCGTATGATGTATATTCCCGCAGATCGGATCGAGGGGGTTGCCGTCGGAAGATGCCGCGTTTGGGTTGATCACATCGGCCCAAAAGGACGTAGCGACGTTCCACCTGAATGGATGGAAGCGGCATTACAGATTAGAGAGGTGACGCCCGGCAGACAAAAAACTCCGTTTGAAATCGACATGAAATCGAAAACCAGGTGACCACAGAAAGCGGGTTGCAATGAATCAGCGCTTACGGTGACGTCAATTGAACGTCGGGCACCCGAGAAACGAAATCAGACCTCGTCGACGAAGATCACAACACCTGTAATATTATCTTTGGAGCCACCATCGGTTGCGGCCTGAACGATCGCTTCCGCAGTCACCTGTGGATCATTTCCAGCAGCAAGGATCTTTAAAAGAGTCGCGTCGTCAGCACCGCCGTTTACGCCATCAGAGCAAATAAGAAACCGGTCTCCCACCTGGGGGCGAATCTGCTTCGGATTGGTACCTGCTCCCCCTTCTTTACATCCAAGATACCGATACAACACGTTCTTATATCGATGATGCACGGCTTCTTCGGGCGTCAGAGTTCCAGCTTCGATGAGCGCCTGAGTCAGCGAATGATCGGTCGTTAATTGTTGAAGTTTGTTACCTCTCAACATGTAAACTCGACTATCACCAACACCACCTACGAACATCGTCCCCGCGACTTGAACAAGGAACGTGATTGTTGTTCCCATATTCTTCAGTTTCG
>CAIVEI010000169.1 GCA_903904835.1 uncultured Schlesneria sp.
CGAATTTCCATCAAAAGATCCAATTTCCAGTTAGCAATATGGAGAAACTGAAGTTGGACGAGCAACGGAATTCGATCATGTGCGCCGCGCGTTAATAAGCCTTCAACGTACGCATTGAGTAGATCTCTGCAAAGACGTGCAAGCAAGCGGGTTTTTCCAACACCGGAGACGCCATATAAAAGGATCCTCGTGTCTGGTGTAATGCTTGACACGTCGGCCAGAATGCGTTCGTAAAGATCAGCCTGTTGCGGTCGTTCAGGAGTCCCTTTGACGAGGGTCTTTACGCGCCGTTGTTTCTCGGAGCGGTCAATCAGTTTTACGACACTCTGCATCAGGAACACGAGAGCGGCATCGCTCGCGCCGTTCTTTAGAAAGACGCGTACATATTCTGTTAGGCGAGGTCTATCAATCATATCCAGGAAATGTAGACCCCGCAACCGGATACTCGAACGTAGGTCAGATTGTATTAACAGGAAGTCACGTTTCTCGTGAGTTTTAGTGGTATCACAATTAAAACCACTACCTTTCAAGGCGAGTAAGTGTTGGTGCTCATGTTGGTCGTCCGCCGCACGTGCTGAGTTTGCGGCAACGTCGGCATCTGCAATCACATCCACGACCCTTATGTGCGCACAATCAATTTTCGATATTGTCTTATAACTTTGCTCCAATTTCATGAGCTGCCGACCGGGCCAGCTTATTTCCCAGAAGATCCAGTTCATACCCAATTTAACGAATGGTATACCGAAGATGCCGAGTAAGTTTCGAAGGCAAGCACCCATGGGGAGTAGAATGGGGTATATCAATAAATTTACTACGGTGACGAAATAAGAAACGACCGAAAGGCCAAAGCGGCCACCTGCGTGCGGAACCGCAATATTGAATACACCAATAGTACGCGCCCGTATATCGGTGGATTTCAGCAATAAATTCTTGACTAAAACCCCACCGTTACTATGAACAATAAAGAGGAATCGCCCCGTGCCATCACCACACTTTGGACTCGAGGCGCCGTCACCTATAAATACTTGGGTGACGGCGGATTCAAGATTGTCTGCCGCTACCGCATTCGAGATATCAATTCCTGGAAAGCATTCATAACCGAATGCGAAGCAGTCAACGTCGATCATTGCTTTAGTGAGGTACGAATTGCCGATACTGTCCCATAGTGCTGGACTGCTGAGAATTCCATGCACAAAAATGACTGCGACTCCCGGTACAAAATTCGTTCCCGTTCGATTGGCTTTGTGAACCCATCCGTGAGTCGTTGAGTCTTTATCATTCCAGAACGAGGAGTCATTTTCACTCACGGGTAAACGCCCCCCTTGGGAGAAAAATTTTCAGGGTACGGAAAGCGAGGGGGACGTTGCACATTCTTCGCGAGACCGATCTTCTCTAAAATCAAGATCGTCAGGAATGCCAAATCAAATTCGAACCAACGATGGCCATGGGCTGCTGACCGAGGAACTGCATGATGGTTATTGTGCCAACCTTCACCAAAACACACTAGTATCGAAATCCAGAGATTATTGCGGCTGTTGTCGTTTGTTTTGTAATTACGGTATCCCCACAAATGATTTACTGCGTTAACAATAAACGTCAAATGCCAGATCGCGACAATCCGAACCGCCCCCGCCCATATTACCCACGCTATTGCACCTCGAGTTCCGTCGAGTGATGCTCCGACAATCGCGAGTATGGCAAACAGGAGCAAATTCGACGCGGCGTGCCAACGCTCAATGAAACGAATAACAGGGTCTCTATTGAGGTCACGTGCGAAGCTGATTTTCGATTTTAAATCAAGAAAGTTTGGATGATCAAAAAACACCCAAAGGAACTCAGCCCACAAGAAACTTACCGACGGCGTGTGTGGGTCAAGTGCACCGTCAGACTCGCGATGGTGAAAGCGGTGCATTGAAACCCACGTGATTGGGCCCCCTTGAAGTGAAAGACTTCCTAATGCGGCAAATGTGCGTTTAAGCCAACGAGGTGGTCGAAAACTTGAATGGGCCAGCAATCGGTGATACCCGACATTAATTCCAAGCTCGCCAGTGAGAATAAATAGCACAATCGCGGCGAAAATCGCTCGCCAATCCACGTACCAAGGTGCCGCAATAACCGCTAGATGGAGAGCGATTACGAGACAAAATCCCAACGGATGAAAACCGTGAATTGTCGCGTAACTCGCAAGACTAAACACGGAAGCCCGCTCAGACCCAAACGAATCGACGCCTTCTTTATGGCGACCCATAATCTTTGCCCTCACTCCGAGTCTAGTTACCTCAAATATTTTGCTAGAACAAATTGGATGCGGCGTCAAAGTGACGAACACAAAAATAACGTCGTGAGCTCCCCTTGCGGACTTATATGATCGCATTCAGAAATCAGAAAATCAACGCAATTAGATCAGCCATTGCAACGTTGAACGTTGATGGCAGAAAGTTGGGACCACGGGGACACCACTTTTTTGCGGGCTCGAACAGAAGCATCGCCAAATTAGGTGCTGGAAATCGCCAAAAAAATTCGGCTCGGTTATACCCGAGCGCGATGAGAACGTGCGCGGATCCGAGTGCGGGCGAAACCGGAGAGATTTCAGAGGATTTGCGACGTATGGGGCGATTTCGAAAGTGGGTGACGCATGAGTTGTGCGGCGTCCTCATTCGTGATCGGTGCTCGGCTTGAGAATGAGTGCGTCGATTCCCGTCGATTTCGACTTCTTGGGGGATCTGAGAAGCTCAGCATTGATGCCGACGCCCTACCCGGTCGGCACGAGATACCGAGTTTGTTTGGGGATGTGATCGCGGTGTTGACTGACCCGGTTTCGGGTCGCGTCAATCGTTTGAGGGGGTTCGGCGGCGTTCCAGAACAGGCGATAAAATCCGCCGACTAGTTCGTACCAGACGCTTGGCCAACAACACCGTCTTTTCCCCTGAAGGGGGAGCGGAAACCAGCCTAGGGCAAGCTCGTCCGCGAGCGCCGCCCTAGGTCACGCATAGAAACACGGATTTGCCCTGTAAGGGCAACGGAACTGGCAATACACTCAATTTCCGCATAAGTTTTTGACCCGAATCGCGATCGTTGCCTTCCCGTGCCCCTTCAGGGCACCCACAATCCCCTCATCCGCAACCCTGGGCGGCGCTCGAAGACTCGCTTGCCCAGGGCTAGTATCCATATCCCCCTCGGGGAAAAGAGAATACGTCTGCATCGAATACGGTTCCGACGAATTGGTGACCGTGCGATCAATTCTACAGACTGCGGAGATAACCACGGTCCTCACGGAATTCGACTTGAACCAAAAGGTTTTGTCAAACAGACGTATCGTCAAATTGAGTGTTAGAAATCGCCAAACATACGGCTCGGTATTCCCGCGATCAGAGCGTGCGCGGATCTGTGTGCGGGCGATACCGGAGAGATTTCAGAGGACTGGCAACGTTGGGGGCGATTTCGAAAGCGGGTGACGGATGAGTTGCGCGGCCTCCTCGTTCGTGATCGGCGCTCGGCTTGAGAATGAGCGCGTCGATTCCCTTCGATAGTGCCTTTTTGGGGGATCTGAGAACCTTAGTATTGATGCTGACGTGCTACCCGGTCGGCACAAGGGCCGACGGTGCTCAACGCTGCCGCAAGAAAAATCCCTGAAGCGGGATGCTTCGTGCATTTTTTAGTTCCCAAGACAGGAATACAAACTGCACGTTATTGCTGCCCCTTTGGCCTTCAACCTGCTTGTTTAGGGTAAAGAATGACGCCTTCATGAGCAATTCGCATCTCTGAAAACTTGCCATACACTGATTTCCGATGTGAAAACGTCGCAAAACAGGTATATAAACGGCATGTCACAAAACGCTCCTATAACGTCGTCAAGTTCAGCCATGGTTGCCACGCGGCAGCAGATGGAGCACTGCGTCGATCGATTGGCGGAATTGGCAAGGACCGACGTTGAGGCCGGACAATTCTTCGCAGAAATCTTGAGTGGAATGCGACAGAACGGTAGTGTCGAGCAGGCTCGACTTTGGCGACCAACCACCGAGGGGTCGTGGGAAGTCGTTCGTCAATTGCCAGTCGACTTGCCGAAGACAATTGACGCTGAGCAGGTTTCGTGGCTGACTGAAGTTGCGAAGTCCCAACAGATTTCCACGCACGCGATTACTCACGGCGGTAATGGAAATACTCGTCTTGCAGCCCGAACGCTTGGTCCGATCGTTCATGCAGGTCAAACGGTCGGGTTCCTGGACGCCGTTCATCCGGCCGGCCCGAATGGAGGGTTAACCTCCGACGTTGTTCCGTTTCTTCGAGCGATTTGCGAAATCACGGCCGATTACCTGTCACAGTCGGAATTACGTCAGTTGCGTCAAGCACAATCTCAATGGCAGCGTTGGGATCAGTTTTTTCAGAGTCTTGTGCAATCGCCCGATTTGCCCGGTTTGACGGCGACGATTGTCAATGACGGACGATTGCTGGCCGAATGCGACCGAATCACTCTGTTACGTCAAAACAACACGTCCTATGAAACGCTTGCCGTGACCGGTGTCGATCAGATTGAATCTCGATCGAACACGGTTCGCTCGATGGAACGCCTTGCAAAACTCGTCGCTAGCGGAAACCAGTCATTGTGGTTCAACGCGCTGGCGCCAGCAGACGCAGAAGAGGCTCCGCACAGGTTCGAATTCTCTGAACATGCGGGGTTGACTGGCGCCAAAGCCATCGGACTTATTCCGCTTCCGTCGGCGACTACGACCGCCACACGGCAGGCAAATCGAGCTGTCATTGCAGTGGAGCAATTCCAGGACGTTCTCGATTTTCCCGCATGGAAACATCGAGCCGAAGTTTTGGCACGGCGTAGTGAGCCACTATTGCTATCGGCGCTCGAACGAGACGGAATCCCGTTCGTGAACACGATGCGACGATTGCGCAATTTGCCGGCCTGGCTGCGTCGTCCGAGTTTTCGGCTGGTGCTTTTAGCGGCATCTGCGGCTGCGGGAATTCTGACATTCGTCCCTGCGGAATTTACCGTGTCCGGCCCTGCAGAACTTGTTCCTGACCATCGCCGCGAGGTTTTCGCAAGTAGTTCCGGGATCGTCGAAGAATTACTGGTTCAGCACGGTGACGACGTCACCGAGGGTCAGCCGTTGGTGGTCTTGCATGATCCACAACTGGCGTTGGAACTCCCCCGAATCGTCGGTGAGCTTGACGTTGTTCGCGAGCGATTAAAAGGGGTCCTGTCAGCCAGATTGACCGGCGGATCGACCCCTGATGCAGCGAATCGGGCCCGGTTGCTGGCATCGGAAGAAGAAGAATTAAAAGAACGCCAACAATCGCTGAATCGGCAGCGAACTTTGATCGAACGACAACAGGCGGCATTAACCTTACGAAGCCCGATTCCTGGTAAAGTGCTGACCTGGGATGTCTCGACGTTACTTTCTGCTCGACCTGTAGAACGGGGTCAAGCTCTGTTGACAGTCGGTGATACGCACGGTCCGTGGGTGATTGAAATGCGGATTGCCGACAAGGATTTTGGACACGTCCGCGATGCTCAAAAGCGATTGAAGCCGAATCTCGATGTCGATTTTCTACTCGCCTCAGATCCTTCCCGTTCGTATCGAGGTACGATTCGCAACGTTGCCGAAACCACAAACGTGGACGATCAGATCGGCATCAGCGTCATGGTCACTGTCGAGGTCGATTCAAGTCAGTTATCGAATCCGCATGCAGGAACCACCGCCATTACACGCATTCATTGCGGACGTCAGCCAATAGGCTATGTCTGGTTACACGATTTGATCGATGCTATTCGGACTCGACTTCTGTTTTAAATCCACGACCCGATTTCGTTGAAGTTCCCTCATCAGGACGATCCAGAGCCGCTTGGGCGTCGCGTGCCAGGTCACTCTCTTCGAAGTCCGAAACCATCTTTTCCAATTGAGCCTTGAATTTTTTGTTCAACGGCTTGCCGGCGTTGAGAGATTTCACAATTCCGTCGAGTGTCCGACGGGCGGCAGTTCCCGTTTTCACTTTGGCTTCCTTGATCAGAGTTTTCTTGAACTCTGCAAAATCGGAAGGGAGATCTGCGGGGGTAAAGTGATCAGACAGCCGTTGGCAAATCTCGTAAGCTCGCCAATGTTGGTCGTCTTCGCTGGCCTTCTTGGCCGCTTCAAAGTCATCTGTAGCGGCGGTTTTGACAACCTCTTGCAACCTTTTGGCAGCCTCCTGCAGTTCCTTTTTGGGCGAGTTCAGAGATTTTCGCAGCAGCGCACCACTCGCCTTGTAGTTGCCAAACTCGATCGCCGCCCAAGCCTCTCTGAGGGAATCTGGGACGTTTGCAGGATCAAGTTTCCACGAGGCCCCTTTCAGTGCGTCCTGGATTGTTTCGTCAATCTTGCTCCAGTCTCCCAGATGCATCGATCCGTCACTGGAAATGAATCGAGTCTGCACGATGTTGTTCAGGCTGATTTCATTGACGTCGTAGGCCTTTTCCAAGCTTCGATCAACATCAGCGATCATCGGCCAGGTACACGAGACGTCGCGAGCATATTCTCGAAGGTCCGACGGAGCATTTCCCGAATTCACCGCAATGAAAATAATCGGCTGATTTTTGAACTCTGCGGATTTCTCCATTAACGCGGGCCACTTCTCACGACAACGCGGGCATGTCTCTTCGAAAAAATATAAGAAAACGGCTTTCCCTCTCAGTTGCTGCACCGAGAGAGGGGGAGAATTAATCCAGACTCCGGGATCACTTGGAAGTGGAGGAGCTTCAGCGGCGAAACTCGTCCCCATCAATAAGATTGAGGCAAAGAGGGAAATGGACCAGATTCTCGAAGGAAAACAACGATCGTACATGGCAGCCTCGCGCTCAAGCTTCCTATAGATTCGCGGAAAAACATCATCCATCAGTATCAGCAACTGTCCGTTCTTAAACAAGGGAATTATGGACGCGGATTCATTGAGGAGGAATTCATACTAAAATTCCTGATTGTTTTTGAAGAATTCCTCAGCTTCGGTATCCCGTAATCAATCCGTTGCTTCTCAATGATTTCACGGATTGATACGATTTCCTTGTCGGTCAATCCGTGAATTCTCAAGGATTTCCGACAACTTTGCAGCAGGGCGATAGACAACAGAAACTCACCGGACGCGAGTATCGCGGACGTACAATAGGTCCAATTTCACGGGCAAGGAAATATCGACATGGCGGCGACGAATCCCTTTGGCACTGAATCAGTTCTGAAAACCAGCGGCGGAGAATTCAAATACTTTTCACTTCCGAAGCTGGCTGCCAAGGGTTTTGGCCACATCGATACTCTGCCGTTTTCGATGCGAGTGCTCCTTGAATCTTGCCTGCGAAATGTCGACGGCTTTATTGTTAATGAAGAACATGTCGCTCAGGTGGCTAACTGGGATGCGAGCAAGCCGCAGCAGGTCGAAGTCCCATTCATGGTGGGCCGCGTCGTCCTGCAGGACTTTACAGGCGTTCCCGCTGTCGTCGACATGGCCGCTTTACGCGATGCGATGATTCGCATGGGTGGCGATCCCAAAAAGATTAATCCGCTTGTTCAATGCGACCTTGTCATCGATCACTCGGTCCAGGTCGACTTTTTCGGAACCGGCGAATCGTTGCAGAAGAACGTCGATCTCGAATTCGAACGCAATCTGGAACGATATCAATTGCTGCGATGGGCTCAGCAGGGTCTCAGCAACTTCCGCGTTGTTCCACCTGCCACCGGGATCGTGCATCAGGTGAATCTCGAATACCTGGCCAAAGTGGTACTGACGAAAAATGGGGTCGCTTATCCCGACAGCCTGGTTGGAACCGACAGCCATACCACGATGATCAACGGCCTGGGAGTGGTCGGCTGGGGTGTCGGCGGGATCGAAGCCGAGGCTGTCATGCTGGGACAGCCAATCTATATGCTGATGCCTGAAGTCGTCGGATTCAAACTGAGCGGTTCGCTCCCCGAAGGGACCACGGCGACAGATCTCGTGTTGATCGTGACCCAGATGCTGCGAAAGCATGGCGTGGTGAACAAGTTCGTCGAATTCTACGGACCCGGTCTCGATGCGATGACTCTACCAGACCGAGCGACCTTGGCGAATATGGCTCCTGAATATGGTGCCACGATGGGCTTCTTCCCGGTCGACGACGAGACACTGCGGTTCCTTCGCAGAACAGGTCGAACTGATGCCGAAGTCGAACTTGTCGAGACGTACTACAAGGCGCAGGGAATGTTCCGCACGTCCAGCTCGCCGGAACCACGATTCACTTCGAAGCTGGAACTCGATCTTTCCAGCGTTGTTCCATCGATGGCAGGACCAAAACGACCACAGGACCGAGTTCTACTCAAAGACATGAAATCCGCATGGGAAAAAGAACGCAGCACCAGCTTCGCTCATCCAACCCCCGCTACGCCGGTGAGCGTCAAGGGGACCGATGCGAAGATTGGCGACGGAGCCGTTGTGATCGCGGCCATCACAAGCTGCACCAACACCAGCAATCCTTCGGTGATGCTCGGCGCTGGTTTGCTCGCTCGTAATGCGGTTGCGAAAGGGCTGACCAGTAAGCCGTGGGTCAAGACCAGTCTGGCACCAGGCAGTCGGGTCGTGACCGAGTATCTCGCCAAATCAGGCCTCGACAAATCGTTGAATCAGTTGGGTTTCAATACCGTCGGATATGGTTGTACGACCTGCATCGGAAACAGTGGTCCATTGCCCGACAACGTTTCGCAGGCCGTTTCCGAAGGTGATCTCGTCGTTTCCGCTGTCCTTTCGGGGAATCGTAATTTTGAAGGACGGATTAATCCCCAGGTGAAGGCAAATTATCTTGCCAGCCCACCGCTCGTTGTTGCTTACGCTCTCGCAGGAACAACCGACATTGATCTGACGACCGAACCGCTCGGCAAGGACAAAGCTGGCAAGGATGTCTACCTCAAGGATATCTGGCCGAGTTCGAAGGAGATTGAAGACACGGTTTCGTCTTCGATCACACCCGAGATGTTCACGACCGAATATGGACACGCAGCGCTCGGTCCTGTCGAATGGCAGAAGATTACCGGTGCAACCGGCCCTCTGTACAAATGGGACGAGAAGAGCACCTATGTGCAAGAGCCTCCATTCTTTATCGATATGCCAGTTACTCCGAAACCCATTCAAGGGATCAGCGGAGCCGTCTGCCTGTTGTCCGTAGGTGACTCGGTCACGACCGACCATATCAGCCCCGCCGGGTCGATCAAGGCGAGTTCTCCTGCCGGTGTCTTCCTGCAGGCCAACGGTGTCGCACCGCTCGACTTCAACAGTTATGGTGCCCGTCGCGGTAACGATCGCGTGATGACGCGCGGAACCTTCGCAAATATCCGGCTGCGAAATTTGATTTGTCCGGGTACAGAAGGAGGGGTTTCGAAATACTTCCCTACCGGCGAACAAATGTCGGTCTACGATGCCGCTGTTAAGTATAAAGCTGACGGGACGCCACTGGTTGTTCTGGCGGGTGCGGAATACGGAACAGGTTCATCCCGTGACTGGGCCGCCAAGGGAACTTTCCTGCTGGGCATTAAAGTCGTTATCGCCACCAGTTTCGAACGTATCCACCGTTCGAACCTCGTCGGCATGGGCGTGCTGCCGCTTCAATTCCGTGCTGGAGAAAGCCGCGAATTCCTGGGCCTTGACGGGACCGAGACCTTTGACATTCAGCTCAATGACAATCTCAAGCCGCTGCAAGCAGTCGAAGTGATGGCCACCAAGCCTGACGGGACTGCAATTCATTTTGTCGCGACCTGCCGTATCGACACGCCAGTCGAAGTTGAGTACTACCGCAACGGCGGAATCCTCCACAAAGTCCTCAGAGACCTGGTGAAGGGTTAAGACATTTCGTTCCCGGCAAAGTTTTGTTTGTCGTATCATGAGATACCTGACGACCGTACGGTTTTCACTGTGGGTATTCATGATGCCGATTCACGATTGGACACGACTTGAAGCAGGGGACTTTCACGGTTTCCATCAATGTTGGGTGATTGCAATTCGCAATTCGCTCAACGCTGGCTTGCTTCCGCCCGACTATATGGCGATGGCCGAACAGATCACGGGCCGACCGATACCCGACGTTGTTACCTTGAACATTCGCGAGCCAAGCGGAGACTCCGGGGGGATCGCCATCGACACGGCGCCGCCATCAGCCCGCGTGATCGCAAAAGCGGAGCAAGCCAATTACGCCAAGCGAGCCGATCGGGTCGTGATCCGGCACGGACGAGGAAAGGTACAATCACTTGCGTTCAGCTTCGTTGGTTTCACCGCAATTGCAATCATGTCATGGTTTTTCTCAATACATCCACGACTTTTCACCAAAGTCTTTGTTCGTCGGGAAGAATACCGTTGCGGCATCCATTCCGTAATCCTTGACCCAAACTTTTGCAAAGCGATGCGGATTATCGCAGGTCTTCAATTTGCCTTAGGTGCATTGATGGGGATGACAGCGCTCTGGATCTGGTGCGCAAATCGGTCTACTCATCAATAGGCACTGATTCGCAAGATTTTTTTAGTAACTCAACAACGAAAGCTCGCCAGGCGGTGCGACTCGCTGGCTTGCTCGTCATGTGCAGTTTATCCTTAATCGATTGTGTAATTAAGGATGACGTAATGCCTCGACTGCTGGTGGTGGAACGAGATGCCGCACGTCGTGATTCGCTGCAGTTTATTCTGACTCAAGCGGGTTACGAGGTCTTGATTTGTGGATATCACGATGCGGTATTGCAATCGGCAACTTCAGACCTGTTGATTATCGGCGATGCCGACCTGAGTGTGATCGACGAATTGCCGCGATCAGAGTCGGGTCTGGCCGTACCCGTTATGGCACTAATCAATCCTGGAAATTGTGCCGGAATTTTGCGTTGTCTGCGAGCCGGTGTTGCAGGGGTTTTCTCTCGACAACGGACCAGCGACGAAATTCTTGCGAAAATCCGGTCACTGCTCGATTCGGCGGGTCCTGTGACAGAGAATGCTGTTTCGCATTCAACGAACACGACGAATGAAACATCGCCAGGGCATGCCTATCGTCAATCGGATTTGATCGAAGCACTCCAGGCGGCTTGCGAAGATATTGGTCGACTTCAGGACCGTTATGAACTGGAACTGGCGCATCGGCGAAAAGTTGAACAGGCGTTGATGGAGTCTGAGGCCTTTTATCAATCTCTGGTCGAAACATTGCCGCTGGCGATGCTTCGAAAGGATTTGACCGGCCGATTTACCTTCGCTAATCGTTTGTTGTGTGAAGCTTTCAATCGTCCGCTCGAATCAATCATCGGACATAGCGATCATGACTTTTTCCCGCGCGAACTGGCCGAGAAATATCGGGCGGATGATCGATACGTGCTCGAACACCGAAGTACGTTTGAAACGACCGAAGAATTTCAGACTCCTATTGGTGACCTGCGGTACACGCACGTCGTCAAAAGTCCGGTCTATGATTCCGCCGGGAATCTGGTCGGTATCCAGGGGATCTTTTCGGATGTGACGGAAAAAGAGCGAGCCGAACGCGAAGTGGTCCAGACGAAAGCGCGGCTGCAGGCGGTACTCGATGCCGCGACGCAGGTCTCGATCATTTCAACGGACGTTGACGGCGAGATCAATCTCGTGAACACGGGTGCCGAGCGGATGCTCGGCTACACGAGGGATGAGATGCTTGGGAAGTCGCCCGCGATGTTTCACCTACCATCCGAAGTCGAGGCCCGTGGCGTTGAGTTGTCGCGAGAATTCGGCCGTCCGATTCAAGGATTTGAAGTCTTTGTCACAAATGCTCGACGGGGCGATCACGAAGAACGGGAATGGACATACGTCCGCAAGGATGGTCAACATCTTCGCGTTGCATTGTCGGTGACGGCGAAGCGAGACCATGAAGGATATGTGAACGGTTTTCTCGGCATTGCCGTAGATATCACGACGCGTCATCAGGCGGAAATCGAGTTGCTGAAAGCAAAAGAGGTTGCCGAGGCGGCCAATCGCGCAAAAAGCGATTTTCTGGCAAACATGAGCCACGAGATCCGCACTCCGCTGAATGCCATTATCGGCATGACCGAACTGGTTCGCGACACGGAACTCGATGTGACGCAGCGCGAATATCTCTCGATGGTTCAAGAGTCGGGTGAATCATTACTGTCGGTCATTAACGACATTCTCGATTTTTCGAAGATTGAAGCGGGCAAACTCAGTCTCGAACGGGTCAGTTTTGATCTTCGCGAATTATTGGGTGATACCATGAAATCGCTTGCTTTAAGAGCTCATCGCAAGCGACTTGAGCTGGCCTGCCATGTGGCGCCTGTTGTCCCTGTGTCGATTGAGGGTGATCCACATCGATTGCGACAGGTGGTCGTCAATCTCGTGGGAAATGCCATCAAGTTTACCGAACGGGGCGAAGTGGTGCTCGATGTGGATGTCGAACATGTCGATGAAGATGAACTAACACTTCATTTTCGAGTCACCGATACGGGAATTGGGATTTCTCCCGATCAACTGCACACAATTTTTGAAGCGTTCGAACAGGCAGATACTTCCACCACTCGTCGTTACGGCGGTACGGGATTAGGGCTGGCGATCTCGTCGCGACTCATTGACTTGATGGACGGAAGCGTCTGGGTCGAAAGTGAAGTCGACCATGGTAGTACGTTTCACTTTGTCGCAAGGTTCTGGGCCGCGTCCCCCGACTCTGAGTCGAACGTCTCGAAGATTTACCCCCCGATGCTTCAGGGGCTACGTGTTCTTGTTGTCGATGACAACGCGACCAACCGTCGAATCCTGGTCGAAATTCTCACGAACTGGATGATGGAACCGACAGCGGTTGCCAGCGTTGCTGAAGCGGTCAAGCAATTGGAGCAAATGGCCAATGCGGGACAACCTTATGCCATGATACTGACCGATGCGAGCATGCCTGATGTTGATGGGTTCACATTAGCCAGAAAAGTACAAGAAAACCGGGTTCTTTGTCGCTCGATGATCATGATGCTCACTTCTGGCGATCGCCCAGGTGACATTCGAAGATGCAAGGAACTGGGTATCGCCGCCTATCTGGTCAAGCCAATCAAGCAATCCGAACTACTCGATGCCATACTGGTCGCCATCGGCGGTCAATCGGCGTTAACCGGTGCGCAAGAGGTTTCGTCGATCTCGACACGGAAAACCAATGCGCCCAAGTCGATCTTGCTGGCCGAAGACAGCCTGATCAATCAAAAGCTGGCGATCGGATTGCTTGAAAAATGGGGACACCGTGTCACTGTTGCCAACGACGGACGCGAGGCCGTGGATCTTTCGGCACAGGGGACTTTCGACTTGATTCTCATGGACGTGCAGATGCCAGAACTGGATGGCCTTGATGCGACCCGATTGATTCGTCGTCGAGAAGAAACGACCGGGAAACATCTGCCGATCGTGGCGATGACCGCGCATGCGATGAAGGGAGACCGCGAACTTTGTCTCGAAGCCGGAATGGATGACTACTTAATGAAGCCGATCCGTGCCGAACAACTGTTTCAAGCCCTGGAGAAGATCAATTTCTCAACGAATGAAAACCAAATGGATGCCAGCGAGCCGACAGCAAGTGATCACGTGGATTGGGATCTGGCTCATCGAGCGGTCAATCATGACGAAGAACTTCTTCATCAGGTCGTCGAAGCATTTCTGGAGGAAGGTCCGCAATTGATTGAAACAATGGGCAAGTCAATTCCCGCTGCGGAATGGAAACAGTTTCAAAGGGCGGCACATACTTTGAAGAGTGGCTTGCGAATGTTTGGGATCGCGGCGCTTGCCGAGGATGTCGAACGGATGGAACTGGCGGCCAAAGCAGGACCAATCACGGGCGACGCAGCGGACATTATGCGGCCTTTGATCAATCGTTCTCGGGGAATTTTTACTGCGATGACGTCGTTTCTTGAGTCGAAACAGAAATAAGGCCATTTTCCCGGGCAGGGCATTGATTTTGAATCGGAAGATTCTCTTCAGCCTTTCAAATGAATCAGGAAGGCTGTTTCAGGCGAATTCAAATCGAGCTCAAAATGACAATACACTTGCGATCAGCGTCGCAGGATGGCAGCATCATAGTAAAACGACGACTTCGATTCATTACGGATTTTCCATCATGCCAACAGTACTGATCGTGGACGATTCGTCGACGGACCGTCGATTCGCAGGTGGGTTGCTGAGTAAAACCGAGGGATTGAACATCGAGTACGCTGTGGATGGCGGCGATGCACTGACGAAAATGGAACTGCACGTTCCCGATATTGTGGTGACTGATCTTGATATGCCTTCGATCAATGGATTGGAATTGGTCGAAGTCATTCGCCAGGCGTATCCCATCGTTCCCGTCATTCTGATGACTGCGCGAGGAAGCGAAGAATTTGCGGTCAAAGCTTTAAAAGCAGGTGCTGCGAGTTACGTTCCGAAACGACAACTGACATTTCAATTGGCAGAAACCGTTAACCAGGTTTTGCAGGCAGCACATCGCGATCGGACTCATTTACGACTGAAACGTCGAATGACGCGCCATGAAGTTGAATTCAGCATCGAAAACGATCAGGAATTAATTTCGTCAATGGTCCATGTTCTGCAAGAGATGGCGACGGAAATGGGGACCTGTAACGAATCTGAACGAGTTCGAATTGGCGTGGCTTTACAGGAAGCGCTGACAAACGCCTGTTTCCACGGGAATTTAGAGCTTTGTTCGTCAATGCGCGAAAATGACCATCGCGCCTATTACGACCTGGCAATTCAACGGATTAACTCGCTTCCCTGGTCCGGTCGCCGGATTCGAATCATTGGGCGGTTCACCGCAGACGAAGCGGAATTTACCATCAGGGATGACGGTTTCGGGTTTGATCGTGACTGCCTGTTTGACCCGACTGATCCGGCGAACCTCGAACGTCCGTGCGGACGAGGCTTGTTGTTAATGCATACGTTCATGGATGAAGTGCACTACAACGCTGTGGGAAACGAGGTAAAACTGATAAAACGACGTAAAGCTGCGACTCGAGAAGAGCCTGTGATGTCTGGTTCAACTGTTACGATTTCCGAGCCGGAATTCACACGAATTGAGGAAAATTGAGATGAGTTTCTGTCAAACGATTCATACAGAAGCCGTCGAGGACATCATGCTGCTGGAGTTGCGCCCGGGGGTCAGCAGCCTGGCTGATCAAAACGTCTTGAATGAGTTGGAAGCCATTCGGAATTTGCGGCGAAAGATCGGTTGCCACAAGCTGATTATCGATCTGAAAGAGGCACCGTTTTTTGGTTCCAGCCTGTTAGAGTTAATCCGCGTTTTATGGAACGACGTTTCGTCAGATGGAGGGCGGCTGGTTTTATGCAATACTTCACCCGTCGGTCTCGAAGTATTAGCTGTTTCAAGGTTTGACCGCTTGTGGCCAATGACCGACTCGCGAGTCAAAGCTCTCGCACTATTAGGTTCAGCGTCAAACGTCGCCGCCTGGCCGATGAATTTGCGGGAATTGATTGCGAAATACGATCACGGACCCACCCAGCTTCGCGACGCGATTTCGGGACTTTCTTCGATTCAGCTCCGAATCCCAGCGCCACCTGGGGCTTGGAGTGTTTTCCAGATTGTCTGTCATATCGCCGACTTTGAATTGGTGTATGCCGATCGGATGAAGCGAGTTGTGGCCGAGGATCGTCCAACCCTGTTTGGTGGCGATCCCGATGTCTTCGCCGCGAAACTTGCCTACTCGCAGCGAAATCTGGAAGAAGAACTGGATGTGATCATGTCCGTTCGTCGCGAAGTGTCGCGGTTCCTTAAGACGTTATCTCCCAATGACTTTGAGCGGACTGGACAGCATTCTGCGGACGGACCATTGTCGCTGATGCGTCTGCTCGAACGAATTGCAGGGCATATTCCGCATCACGTTGACTTTATCGAACGCAAAAAGGAGACGCTTTTTAAGCCTCAAGTCGATTCAAAATAAATGACCTTCTACGGGCGATTCAATTCGTTTGGCGGGTGATCGGGTTGAGAGTTTACCGAGACCTCCGTAGAATTCGTCCGTATTTGTGAATTGTCCGACAGTTCATTGGAAACTGGCGTGGTTGTTTTGAACGTGGATTACAAACCCAAAAGCGTCTTTGATCGGAGTTACGAAGCGAGATGACGAATTATTTGTTTACCAGTGAATCTGTCAGCATGGGCCATCCTGACAAAGTGGCGGATCAAGTTTCTGATGGTGTGCTCGACGCGATCCTGGCTCAAGATCCTCGTTCCCGTGTTGCGTGCGAAACGCTTTGTACAACAGATCTTGTCGTATTGTCTGGTGAAATCACCACTCAAGCGAAACTCGACTACGTCCAGGTTGCACGAGATGTCATCAAAGACATTGGTTATATTAGCGATGACATCGGATTTTCTTACGAATCTTGCAAAGTATTCGTCGCACTGCACAGCCAGAGCCCCGATATTGCAATGGGTGTCGACCGTGAAGGAGCCGGCGATCAGGGACTGATGTTCGGTTACGCCTGCGACCAGACGCCCGAGCTCATGCCATTGCCAATTGCCTTGTCTCATCGAATCATTAACCGGTTGACCGAAGCCCGGCAGAAGAACGAAGTCGACTGGCTGCGACCCGACGCCAAAAGCCAGGTGACAGTTGAATATGATTCCCACAATAAGCCAATCGGAATCTCGGCCGTTGTTGTTTCCACACAACACCATCAAAAAGTCAGTCAGGATGACATCACGAACTTCGTGATTTCAGAAGTTGTAAAAAAATCGGTTTCGCCAGAACTTCTCTCGAAAGAGACGAAATACCACATCAATCCGACAGGCCGGTTCGTTGTCGGCGGTCCTCACGGTGATACAGGCCTGACGGGCCGAAAAATCATCGTCGATACCTACGGAGGCTGGGGTCGCCACGGTGGTGGTGCGTTCAGTGGCAAGGATCCGACGAAAGTTGACCGATCGGCTGCCTATATGGCTCGCCACGTGGCTAAGAATATTGTTGCCGCCGGGTTGGCTCGCGAATGTGAAGTCCAATTAGCCTATGCAATCGGTGTCGCAGAACCTGTCAGTATTCGGGTCAATACGAACGGTACCAACGCGATTCCAGACGAGAAGATCGTCGCTTTGGTGCGTGAACATTTCAAGATGACCCCATTGGCGATCATCGAGTACCTGAAGCTGCGACGGCCAATTTATCGTAAAACCGCCAGCGGTGGTCACTTCGGTCGAAACGAAGCCGAATTCACCTGGGAAGCCACCAACAAGGCTGCCGACCTGAAAAAGGCCGCCGGTCTCTAACAGTCAACCTTGGCTGTGTGATCCAGTCGAAAATACGAAAAACCCGTCGAGACGCGATCTCGGCGGGTTTTTTCATTGGCATCGAATTTCGAATCGAGGTTTATTGGGTGTTAGAAGCTTCCTGACCGGTATCCCCGGTTCAGAGCGTTACGTTGAGCGATAAATTCCGGCTAACCGAACAAAGTCGTTCGGCTCACATTGAAAAACAAGTGCTAGATTTCACTCATTCACAGGATCGGTTGTCGATCTTGGCCAGCGTGAAAACACCGTCTGGATTCACTGCACTTCGTTGTCGTTGATCCAAACCCTAAGCCGAGAGGGGACTGCCATGGGGTTCTTGAAACCCTTTTTCAAGAACACGTATCGCGACGGCGAGACGAAACAGGGGCGAAGCAGTTTCGAGAATCTTAGCGAAGATCAGCTCGAATCCCACCTGAAAATCGCTCGCTACGGCGACTTCATGCTGACCGATGCGGTTCGTCCGTCTTACGACTTACAAGTCGTTCCAAAGGCAGGGTATCGGCACGATTTTTACCAGGATAAAGAATCGGGAATTAAGATTCCTGTCATCATGGCGTCGGCGAGTCGCGAAATTCTGCTCGATGTTTTTCTGGACCTTCTGGAACCGCTTGGACACGAGGTCGATGTCGTTCTTGAGACGAGCCATGATCGTCGGGGAAGTCATCAGGACTTGTACCGCGAAGATATTGATTTACCAATTCTGAAAAGCAGTATTTTTGAATTCGAAGAGATGTTGCTCGGTGATGGCTGCACGGGAATTGCCGTTCTGAACCCCGATATCCCTCAGGAAATTCAGCTCGACGAACATAAGCTTCTGATTGTTTACGGTCAGGAACTGGCGGATTTCGAGGACATCCTCGACGACTATGGTCTGCCGCGTCTGGAAAAGATGAGATTCATTACCGAAGCAGAACACATTCATTCCTCCACCGACGCGTTTGCCCGTCAATTTGAAGAAATGAGATTTCGCCTTGGTATTGATGATGAGTAAGAACTGAAAATCGCTCGGTCTGGAGATGACTTTCAGAAACCGTAGCATGGGCTTCAGCCCGTGCGACAAGATATCTTGTGCGGGCTGAAGCCCACACGACAAAAACCGAAGATCGCTCGGTCTGGAGATGACTTTCGTGCGCACGGTAATGATCTTAATGACGCTTTCTTCTGCTGGCGCCGGATACATGTATCTCCAGCGGTCTCCCGCAGTAAGCGAACCGCTTCGGGGTGCATTGAGTTCACAGCGCCTGAATGATGGAACTGTCGAAAAGTCACAGAACGATGGCGTAGGAGCGACTGCCAAAAGTCTTGTCAGCCGGGTTCACCAGAGTACCAAGACAATTCTCGATGATTTTGCGAGCTTACACGGCGGACATTCTGACGCACCAACGGAAAATGCTTTCCAGCGATTGAAGCAGGCGACTCAATCAACATCCAATCCGTTTTCCAATCGGGCCGGTGAGTCACCGCGTGACATCCAGGGTTCAAATAACGCTCGTCTGCCACTGGCAAAACTCAGCGAATTGCGGCCGATTGCCTTTGATCCTGCCGATGAGGTCACGCCTCAGTCTGATCCCATTGCCGCTAAAGGGGCGGAACTTCGCAATCACGATGGACAAGATCCTGCCAGTAAAGTCGAACCGAATTCGAACGCGAGCGAGCGTGATTCGGCCAATCCCGATCGAAAAAAGGTCTTAAAACTTCAGCCGACATCAACAGTCAAACGAACCTCTTCAGCGACGGCCACAGAATCAACGAATTCGGGGGCTGAATGGAAGGTGATTGGGAAAACGACAGAAGGACGAAAGATGCATTCGATGCATCTTGGTACTAGTGGCGTCAGGACTCTGGTGATCGCTGGACTGGACGGCGAGGATCGAGTTGCTGTCAGGTGGCTTGAGCAATTGGCCCAGGGATTGGCCAGTCGGCCAAATCTGATCGAGAACAACGAAGTCGTCTTCCTCCGGGCCGGTAACCCGGATGGACTCGTTCACCAGTACAAGGGTAATGCTCGCGGAGTTCCGTTGAATCGCAATTTTCCCAGCCGAAGGTTTCGTCAGCCAGTCGGCATGCCTCAGTTTGCCGCTCCCGCAAGCGAAGTCGAGACGCGAGTGATCCTCGACACCCTTTACTCGTTTCGTCCACGTCGAGTGATTCATTTGTCGTCGACCTCCGGACGTACACAAGTCCTTTACAATCGTTTATCAAAGCCTGCTGCGACGGACCTTGAGAGATCGGCACAGTTGAATCTGTTTCCCTTCGATCCCGAACAAAATCCTGGCTCAATCGAAGACTTCGCCGACGGAACTCTCGAAGCGGCCGTATTGTCCGTGAAAGTGAATGCGGGTCGTGATTGGCAGCAAACATGGACCAGACTTCAACCAAATATGATGGCGGCCGTGATCGGTCGGCCCATCGACACGGAACAGCCCCGGCTGAACCTTCCGCAAGATCCCGACAAGACGCCTATCCCTTCGACGTCTGTCGAACCAATCTCGCGCAATCCCCGCCGACGCGGCTACGAAGAACTGCCAGCCCCACCCGGATATTAAGTTTGCGCAAGATATCGTGCGACGGTCTCCCGACGCTGCTAGCGTCGGGCACGAACTGCAAAACAGTCCGCGTTTCCGATACACAGTTTTTATCGATGTCGGTGGCATAGCATCTCGGACTTCCTGAATGAAAACAAAGGGGACCCCTTTTCTTCGCGAAGAAGTGGAAGTTCATCTGGCGAAACTCAAACTCGGCGACGTGGCCGCCAAAAACATCTGAGCGACTGTCGAGCTCGGTTGCGTCTCTCGCAACCCGAGCCCCTTAACGCCGTGTGATTGACATCGCGGACACGCGTCCGATGACGTCGGACCTTATCACACATTTATCATCAATTGCGACAGGAAATCCCGCATTCTCTCCAACGACAAAAGCACATAACGACACCAACAGTGCAACCGAGTGCCGAACAGTATTGGACCTGTCCCCGCATGGCAGCTTTTCTTCGTCCAACTTGGATGCTTTGCGCCTTGGGGAAATCTCCTAAAATCCACGAAGGTGCTCAACGACCACGAAGGCAGAATGGGACTTATGGGACCAATTGTTGAGGAGTCCATTCGTCGCGAAAGTGCTCAACGGTCGCGAAGGTGCTCGGCAACGGTTGAAGAGATCGGCTGAACGCCGATCGGCCTGCGCCGCTGGCTGCGGGTTAAACGATATACTTATCGCCAGTCCTTGGTGCCAGTGTGTTTGGTATCCAAAAGGAGATGCGCGATCCATCGAACGAATCGACTTCTGTTAGTTTTTAAGGCACAAACGTGTATCATCCAATGATCGCGTTTGTCGACGTCATCCGCATTGGCGAGCCGAGGAATCTATTCAATGTCATTCGCAAGTTTTCATGTATTCCTGTCCCACAATAGCGCCGATAAACCGGCGGTTGAAGAACTTGCGCGGCGGTTGAAAGCAGACGGGATTGAACCCTGGCTCGACAAGTGGCATCTTGTTCCAGGCAAGCCGTGGCAAGCTGCGCTGGAACAGGCACTGGCAGATTCCTTGTCGGTCGCCGTCTTCGTCGGTCCGAGTGGAATCAGTCCGTGGCAAGACGAAGAAATGCGGGCAGCCATCTCGAAACGCGTTCGTCAGAGGGATAATGAATTTCGAGTCATTCCCATTTTACTTCCGGGAGGGACGCGGGAAGAACGAAGCCGATTACCTGAGTTTCTACTCGCTTCGACCTGGGTGGAATTCCGCAAATCACTCGACGAAGAAGAGGCGTATCATCGCTTGAAAAGCGGTGTTCTCGGCGTGGCTCCCGGGTTGCCGCCGGGTGCGGCGATCTTTGAAGGGGAATGTCCGTACCGAGGACTCCAGGCGTTTCAGCCGGAACACTCAGCTTTCTTTTTCGGCCGCGAAGCACGAATCGAATGGCTGCTGAACGCATTGCGTCCCGCACAGTCTTTCGACAGATCGGGGACCCCACGAGAAAATCGCTTCCTGGCGATTGTCGGTGCCTCAGGCAGCGGAAAGTCGTCGCTCGCGCGGGCTGGGTTAGTTCCCGCCCTGCGAAATGGAAAGCTTGACGGCAGTGCCAATTGGCCAATCCTCATCTGCCGGCCAGGACATGATCCATTGGAAAGTCTGGCCGTCGCGCTTGCGGGTGATTCTCTGATCGGATCGCGGGTTGGCGATGTCGGTCATCTGATTTCGCAAATGGCCACAGACGAGACACGATTGCATCTGGCTGTTCGCGTTGCACTTGCAGGTGTTGAGGAATCTCAACGAGTCGTCGTGCTCGTCGATCAGTTCGAAGAGGTGTTCACTCTGCATTCCGACGACGCGTCCAAGTCTCGATCCAGCCGTTCTTTCGTTAACTTTTCCCAGATGAACGCAGCAGACGATCATCGGAAGGCGTTTATCGATAACCTGATTTACGCTGCGGGCATACCGGGGGGAAAAGTCATCGTTGTACTGACGATGCGAGCAGATTTTTACGGGAAATGCGCGCTGCATCGCCATCTGGCCGCAGCCATCACCGACCACCAGGAACTGGTTGGCCCCATGTCATCGGACGAACTGCGCGAGGTGATCGAGCGTCCGGCTCAATTGGTCGGGCTGGAACTCGAGCCCGGTCTGACAGAAATGCTGTTGAACGAAATGGAAGATCAAGCTGGGGCGTTGCCCCTTTTGCAACATGCGTTATGGGAACTGTGGCAACGGCGTGAAGGACGACGATTGACGATCGGGGCCTACAAGGCGATTGGGGGACTGGAAGGGGCGCTCGAACAACAGGCAAATTCGATCTACGAACAAATGAATAGCGCCGAGAAAGAGACCTGCCGTCGAGTCTTTCTTCGATTGACGCAACCGGGAGAAGGCAGCGAAGACACCAAACGACGAGTGCCGATGAACCAGTTGGGTGATCCCGTGTTAATCTCGTCCGTGATTAACCGGCTAACGAACGTCAGGTTGATCACGACCGAGAAGGATTCGTTTGTCGAAGTTTCGCATGAAGCGCTAATTCGATCCTGGACCAAACTACGAAGCTGGATCGAAGGTGATCGAGAAGCGCTCAGAACTCAACATCGTCTGACGGAAGCGGCTGCTGAATGGATCGGGTCTGGTCATAATCAAGGATATCTTTATCAAGGGGCAAGACTGGCAGAGGCCGATGAATGGTCCAACACACCGGAAGCCGACTTAACGTATGATGAGCGCCAGTTCCTTGACGCGAGCCTGGAGCAACGCGACCGAGTCAAACGTGAAGAAGCGGAGCGTCAGGCTCGCGAAGTCCAAACCTTGAAGAAGCTTGCCGAAAGTGAAACAGAGCGGGCGAGCGAACAGGCGCGCGCCGCGCAGCGTTCGAAATGGCAATCGCTGGCGGCGATGGCGCTGGCCGCTATGGCACTGGCCGCCTTCGTCTGGGCCGCCAAAGCCCAGCGTGAAGCCGTTGCAAATGCCAGTAAGGCAGAAGCAAACGCCCGTCAGACGGAAGAGGCTCGACAAAAAATCGAAGAGACTCTTGCTGACAACCTGATCGAACGAATTCACGATTTTCCAGGGGACTTTGGCCACAACGAATCTGAGGCTCTCTGGCAGATCGCCGGGTTAACTTCGGAACACGAGCCGCTACGTCGAGAAATCCTGTCCTTAGCATTTTCGAATGACGGTCATGCGGTGCGGCTGATTAATCGGGGAGGCTTAGTGGCTCGGGCGCTCATTGGCTTTGATGAAAAACGACGCCAGTTTGCACTGGACGACTCAATCATGCCGATACTGAAAAACCCTTCTGCTACATCGAACGAGCGACTGGCTGCGGTCCGGATGGGGTTGGCGCTCAACGTTGAAGGAATCGAGTTTGCTGAGTTCGCTGTTCGTACACTATCAAGTGAAATAATTCGGTATCGCGACAATGAATTGCTGGATAAGTTGTCCGCTGATTTGAACACAGCGATTCGCTCAATCCCATTCTCGGAATCGCAGCGGGCCGTCGATCCAATCATCAATGCCATCCAGCAAACCCGTGATCCACGAATTTTACAGAAGCTTTGCGACGCTGTCGGCGAATTGCCAGGTCAAATGACTCCAGCCGACGTGCTGCGCGTTTCCGATCAATTGCTTCACGTGATGGAACACGAGAAGCGACCGGATTTGATTCGCGAATTAAGTGAAAGTCTTGTCTCGCTTCCTAAAAATCTGAATGTCATTAACCCCGCGCGCGGAATCAAATACATCGTTCAGGCGATCGAAAACACGAAACGGACCGAGGTCCGTAATAGCCTTGTTGAGACGATTAGATCCTGGTGCGCGCGATTAGTGCCAGATGACTTTAAAGTGACTGAAGTCGAAATTCTGCAAGCCGTTAAGGGAGCCCAGGATTCGGAAACCATGAGTGTTTTTGCTCGATGTCTGACGGTCGTAGCCGTCCATCATTCTCAGTCAGACAGTCAACAGGCGACCAACGTGCTCCTCGAAGCCATGCAGTTGGTAGAAGAGTCAGATCCGCTTTACGAATTGAGTAAGGGCCTGGGTCAATTGAATGGCAAGATCTCTGAAAACGCCGGTCACTCGGCGATCGCCAGGATCTTAAAGGTGATGGCGAACGAGGATTCCAGCAGGGGTTTACGTCTCTTCGCTGAAAGTCTTTGTGCTATACCAGTCCAGATGACTGATATGGAAAATGCCGAAGCCACCAGGATTCTACTGTCCTGTATCGGAAATAGTGCAACGCTTCCTCTCGATCTTTACCAGTTATCGAACGGGCTTTCGACTTTACCGAAACCGTTTTCGACGACTGACGGCCAGCAAGTATTCGATTCACTATTTAGTTCGCTCGATCGATTTGAACGAGCCTACATGATTCATAAAATTCAAGAAAGTATGCAGGCAGTCGGAGGCAAGTTGGATGCACCAGCCGCCGATGTGGTCGCCGAAGAAATCTGTAAAAGGATGGAGTCTTGCACAGACGCAGAAAAAGTACGGGCCTTAGCTTACGGACTTCGGGGGATGGAAAGAGTTGTTGACTCGGCTAAGATCAAAAAAGCGTATGAGATTGTCAGGGACAAAATCCATCACGAGGCGTTTGAAGCGCCCATTGAGCTGAGTCTCCTCGCGGAAACTCTCTCCATCATTCCCGAAAACATTCCTGAAAGTATTGCCGAGGACGTCCTCGAACGAATGCTCGCGGTTCTCGTCTCGACCGAAAATTCCGAGATCGTTCAACTGATCGTCGAAAAAATCGGATTTGTCGGTGGAGATATCTCGAAAGAGGTTGGGCAAAAAGCGGTACAGCGAATTCTTAACAAAATTAAAAGCACCAAAGAATCGTCCTTGTTGCGAGTCCTCAGTCTCGGACTGGCGTCGGTCGTGATCGAGTTAGATCGTAAAAATAAGTTCACAGAAAATGATGCCGCAGAAGTGGCCCATTATCTTGCCATGACGATGGATGTTTCAGACAGTCCCGATGTCCTGATCCCCCTTGGACAAGCGATGGAAAAGGTCGCTCCGAAACTGTCAAAAAACGGTGATCAAGCCATTGTCAGACAGGTCATTGAACAAAATCTGAGATCGATTCAGGGGACCCAGTCACCTCGGGTTATTGGACAATTGGCGCGAATCTGGCAAGTGATGGCGCCGCAGATGACCGGACAAGAAACACAAGAAGCGTTCGAGCAAATCCTGACATCAAACAGGGCTTTGGCAAACGTTGTCGCCCGGCCCGCCCTATGTCAGGCCGCCGTTGCCCTGGCCATGGCTTCCGATAAATCTCAGGCGAATCAGGCACTTGAGTATCTTCTCTCGGCGCTGGATAGAGATCATGATCCGGAAGTGTTGAAAATCATGCTGGATGGCGTCGAAGAACTTGCTAACCGCGTTCCAGCAAGCGATGTCAAACGGGCCAAATCAGCGATCCTGGCCACGACGGGCGATCAGGTCCGAACCAATGAACAGATTTTGAATCGATTGATTAAAGCGCTTGGAAAGTTGCCCGGCGGTTTTGATGTGGCCGAGTCGGTAGAACTGCTGAAGTCACCGTTCTGTATTGGCTCGGCCCAACAGACACTATTGAGGATGATCGAGACTAAGACCAAACTCAGTTTCAATGGCAACCCTTGGAAGCTAGTCACTTCCGCAGAAAAAGCGGGAATTGATCCGAAGACCTTCAAACAGCCAGCAATTTGTCCGCAAAAATTAAAACTGAATCTGCCGCGTGTTGCGGCTCCGTAAATCGCACCTTGAGCCGCCAGTAGAGTGTGCGGCGTCTTCTGAAGAGACTTTCTGCATTTCTCCGTTCAAAATGAGGCGGTCAGTCCTAACGAAATGGCATGTGCAGTCACTCGGTAGGAAACATTCGATCCTGGGACCGGACCAGAAGGTGACTCAAACGGACCACTGACCCGGCTTTCCGGAGCATAGTAATAAGCCAGATGAGCCGCGAGACTCTTGCTCAGTTGCATTGTCGTACCAAGGTTGAGTGATTGTTGCAGGATCAAGGGGGCTTGGACATTGTATCCCGCAGTTGAATTCGTAATCGGGCTTTCGGAATAAGCATAGCCCGCTCGTAGTGACATTGTGTCGGTCATCTGATATTGCGTTCCGAGTGAGACCGACCATGTGCTTCGCCACCCCAGTCCCGTTAGCGTTCCGTCAGGTGAGAATTGAGCCGAGTCACCGGGGACGCCGCTGTTCTTCCAATCGAAATAACGGACGTCTGTGGCGAATAACCACCGTTCGATTCCAGTATATCCTGCACCGAGTGACACAATTTGTGGATAATTGAATTGGAAACTGTAGTCACGCGGTAATCCCGTGGCTGTGGTGCCGTGGTAGTCGATCGGCAAGAACCATTGGGGACTTTTGTAGGACGCACCCAGATTGATGTCGTTTTCGCCCTTCCAGTAAACGCCTAATTGAAAACCCATCCCCCATGTGTACTCGGTTCCCGATCCGACGGGATAGGAAGCGCCACCGTTGCCTGTCGGATTCGGCGAGGCGAACGCGAACGGCGTTGCGATGATTCGAGCACTAGAAATCGTAGGTCCGGCCGAGACCGAAAGCTGGTCTGTGACTTTCAACGCAACGCTCGGGATAATCTGAAGGATGCTCACATCGGCAAAGACATTTCCGAGGCCAGCCGTGGGCGTTTGCGGGGTTGGTGTCTGAGGGAACAGGATCGGATTTGTCGTACTAGAAGGATAATTGAGAGAATACCCCGCGATACCAAAGAGCCCAAAACCATAGGTAATCGGCGATTCGGGAGTTGGACGCCAGGACAAACCGACCGTCGGAACGGTCAGCCAGCCTGAATCACTTTTCGTTTGACCGGAATTGCCAGCAAATGACGAGTTCACTTCAATGAGCGGCGTGACGAATTCAGCGCCAACGCTTAACTGATTTTTAAGATCCGTCGTCGTCGCCGGGTTGTAAGCCAATGCTCCAACGGCTTCGATCGGAGCTGCGGTTGCCGCACCCCCCATGGAACGATTGACCGGACCAATTCCGAAGAATTGCAAGCCTTGCGCATGGACCGATTCCGGCGTTGCAAAGGCCGTCGAAAAAACGATGAAAACAAAGCCAAATAATCGTAACTTTGTCATCAAACTCTCCACGCTTCAATACGCCTGCAAACCAAAGGGGGATTTGGAAATTCGGACCTGCCGCAGATCCGAAACATTTGATCGGAACGGAATAGCAAGCAACTCTCACAAATCACGCAAAATCACTTCATACCACGCAAGTTACCCAGAGTTACGGAGTGGGAGTTGACTCAATAAGTCACGTTTCCTTTTCGCTTCGCCGAGAAGTTGTGCCGAATTGCCATTTTCCGAGTGATCCAACGGGGCTTTCAAGTTCCATCCGAGGTCTGTTTCAATTCGGCAATCCTCTTGGCGGAGCGAAATGGCGACATTGTCTGATGCGAAGCCTCCTTGGGCTACTTCGACAAGGACGCGTATTCTGGCTTGATTGCATGAAATGTCTCAACATCGTTAACCATCAACGTTTTCAGATCGATTGGACGCGTCGATTGAAACGCACTGTGATTCGGGTTATGAATTAAAACACGTTTGTGGTCGACGTTTTGCCAGCGACCATCCGCGATTTCGATACTACAGCCGACCGAGGGGCCAATCATGTCTGCGTTCTTGCCACAGCCTGCGCCGCGATTACCTCAGGGAGAATCTTTTTGGGGCGGACTGTACCGCAGTTCCAAATTGTACGTAGACCGTAGGCTTTATCAGTACGATTACACGCATGTTTCGCCGCTGGCCATCATGAAACATGTGCCAATCACAGACGATTTCTCGCTCAGTTGGTTGAAGGTTTGCGGTAAGCAAGTGCTCGAAGTGCTTGAAAATCGCGCGAAATTAGACTTGAGTGAACTCCGTACGGTGGAAGCGACGACCGTCCTCAACAAGATTCGTAATGTATTTGAGAACGATATCCATGCGATTGCGGATATTCGCAGCCACATCACTGAAATATTGAAATTTGAATCACGAATCGGGGCTGATCCCAATCCAGCTCAATCGTTGGCGGATTACGCCGACCTTTTCCGCTCGTATGGGTTACCCCCTATTGCCAAAGATTTTGCAGAAGATCGGGTCTTTGCCGCGATGCGGACTGCCGGTCCGAACCCTGTCATGCTCAAACGCTTGAAGACGCTCGACGAGCGATTGCCGATTACGAACGAAATTTTCTGTGAAGGGATTGCGAACGATTCGCTCGACGCGGCGCTGGCTGAGGGCCGATTGTATCTGGCCGATTATGCACTGTTAGACGGAGCGGAACTGGGGAACTTTCCAAACGGACAGAAGTATCTTTACGCGCCGCTGGCCCTGTTCGTCATCACGGGACCATCGAAAGAATTGCTGCCAGTCGCAATTCAATGTCAGCAGAAACCTGATCCTCACTTCAATCCGATCTTCACACCGAAAGACGGATACAACTGGTTGATCGCAAAAACGATTGTCGAAACGGCCGACGGTAATATTCACGAAGCGTCAACCCATCTGGGACGAACGCATTTGACAATGGAAGCGTTCGTTGTTTCCTCGTATCGCCATCTGGCGGATCGACATCCGCTGGCATTGTTATTGTGGCCTCACTTCGAAGGAACGCTGGCGATCAACAAAGCGTCATGGCAACACCTGATCGCCGACAAAGGGGGTGTCGACAAATTAATGGGTGGATCGATTCAGACTTCTCGAAAAGTGGCCGTTCACGGCGTTCAAAGTACCCGTGTTATGAACGATTTGCTGCCGCTGACGTTCGCACAACGGGGCGTCGATGACCACGATGCATTTCCTGTTTACCCATACCGTGACGACGCTTCGATGTATTGGGAAGCGATCCACGAGTGGGTCAGTTCTTACCTGAAATTGTATTACCCGAATAATACCGAGATTCAGAAAGACAAAGAATTGCAGGCATGGTGCCGCGAACTGGCATCTGACAACGGCGGTCGAGTCAAGGGCCTGCCCAACGATGGTCAAATCCAGACAATCGAAGAACTGATCGAAGTCGCGACGTTTATCGTCTATACCTGCAGTGTCCAGCATGCGGCAGTGAATTTCCCTCAGTACGACTTGATGAGCTATGCTCCGAACATGCCATTGGCAGGGTATCGACCAGCTCCCACGAAAAAGTCCGGTGGGACTGAAGCCGATTTCATTGCGATGCTTCCAACGCTCGATATGGCCGAACTGCAAATGGAACTGGGCTGTCTTCTCGGGAACGTTCACTATACTCAGCTTGGAGAGTATGCCTCAAATCAGTTCGTTGATGGCCGTGTTGCTGCCCCGCTGAAACAGTTTCAGAACCGGATCGCAGACATAGGCAAGAAAATCGCTGAACGCAATACAAAACGTCGTCCTTATGAGACGCTTGCGCCTGGTGGTATCCCTCAAAGTATCAATATCTGATTCTTCGCCCTCGAAAACATAACACGACTCAAACATGACGCGAATCAGAAGCGGAGTTCGAGGGCAAAATTAAGACCTTGAGCCCAGAAATCGGTGTTGTGCACATTCAGTCCAGGGAGGGCGGGGCCTGTCGGATTGGCTGGGAAATTATTGCTGATTGCTGACGATTGCGACGGGTTAATCACGTGATTGATCTGGTCTCCAGGACGAGCCACCGAACTGATATACAGGAACGAATATCCGACAATGATGCTCGCCCAGGGACGCAGGCGAAATCCCATGTTCAGGTTCATTTCGGGGACAACCGCAAATTGATTTCGCGTGGCTGTTCCCATGTTAGACGGTTGTGAAAGGTACGCACCGGGTGCGCTCGCGTAGCCTCCTGAATTTGTTGCGGTGCCCCCGTCGACAGAGACGGTTTCAAACGTACTTCCGATTGCCAGCTTTCCTGTCGTATTGAAGTAAAAGCGAGCTACGTCATAACTGGCGCGGAGACCAAGTTGTCCACCGTAAAAATTGTTCGTCACATTAAACTGGTCGTAGGTTTGGAAGAACGCCGGCGGGTTGGGCGAAACATTGGGACTGTCGGTTGAAAAATTGAGGTTTTCTTGAAAATTCACGTATCGAAAGCCACCCAGCAGATCGACACGAATGTTATTGGAATAGTGGATGTTATGCAGGACGTTGACGTCGGTTCCCTGGAGGAGTGTCTGGAGCGTCACAACCGCATTTCCCGCGAAAGACCCAGGGTATGCGATCGGTGACGCACTTTCGGTTCCGTTAAGTGGGTTATAGTAAGGAAAGGCCAACAGTGCGGAACCCTGTCCTCCATTCGAGTACACTCCTTGCGTCACAGTCGGGTTCGAAAGATAGAAGTATGTCCCTTCAATTCCCCATGACTGTTCTGCATCAAACGTGAAACCGAACGTGATCCTTCCACCACCCTGTGAAGGCAAGCCGATATTTTGATTTCCGAGCAGCACCGATGTTCCTGGCTGACCAAGTGCACCAGGTATCGGATCATTGAGATTGCCAGCCGTTACGATCGGTATCGGCAAAGGGCTGCTTTTGGACCACCAGAGCAGTGCCTCGGGTCGAAACCAGACCCTGGGAAGTGGTGGTTCCGCTTCAGCAGCAAGGATCGGAGAGATCGATGTAATAGGGTTGCCACGACGAGGACTTCGTGGGTACAGCCGTTCCCGATCGGGGTAACCCCCGGAACTGGAACCGTTGAAAACATCAGACGCGTCTCCAGAACCTGAAAAGATTCGCGGCTCAGGTGGGGCAATGGGTTCGGGGCTGGATATCGAATCATCTACGCCGCCTGGTACAAAACCGGGCGGAGGGACAACATTTTGTGCCAAGGCATTCATGCTGCCAGTCAGGATAATTCCGACGCAGGCGACAATAGTGAAGTACCGCATGGTATCTCTTTTAAACTCGACAACTTCTTTGACTTTTGTCGATTTTGCGAAAGGAGGTTCTTCCTGGATTATCGATTGTCTGTTCGTGTTTTTGACCATGTTATCTCCTTCGCCGGAGTCGGTGCTGGTGACGGTGAGTCGTTCCCTCGGAACTTGGCTTTGATTTCCTCCAGCAATTGTTTGGCGACTTCGTCTCGTGATTCAATTTGGATGACTCGTTCGAGTTGTTCCATTGATTGCTTGTAAAAGCCAAGGTATCCGTAGTGGTAACCTGCGAGAAACCGCAGGCCAGCATCGTTGGGCTTCGCGTTGACAGCTTTCTCCAGCGCTCGAAGCTGTTTGGTATAGTCCTGCTGGTTTCCGTACAGATCGTGGTAGCGGTTGATGACCGCACCCCAATGTTCTTTCGGCAAAATTCGCATAGCGGCCTGCGTTGCACCAGCAGCCTCTTCATAATGACCGGTTGCAAACAACCCCTGGCTTAACAGCAAGACCAAAACAGCGTTTTGCGGATCATCTACGATGGCATGCCGCCACGCATAGACCGCTCCCTCATAATCACGTTTCTTGAACGCGGATTCACCACGATCTGAAAATTCGCGGGCTCTGCCTGCCGCTGTATTATCCGAAACGGTTGTATTCGAGGTTGTTACAACAGGGCTTGAGGCGGTATTTGAACCATCAACGTAATAGGCCGAACTGGAATACGCTCCAGGGCTATAGACGTAAACAGGATAGCCATACCCATAGCCGCCGTATCCGTAACCCGACGAAAGGCCGTACCCAAGTCCTAATCCAAGTCCAAGACCGAGTCCATATCCATAATAGGGGTATCCCCAGCCATAACCTCGATAACCAATAGGACCACGAAATCCACCTCCGTAGCCTCGCCCCCCGTAGCCAAAACCGCGGCCCGCCCCGACGCCAGCATAATGTCCGACGCCTCCAACCCGTCCTCCTCCCATTCCCGCTCCGCGAAAACCGCCCCCGCCGCCCCCGCCCCCGCCGCCGCCTCCACCGCCTCGAGCGAAAGTCGAAATGGGTAGGCCCAGAAGGATCGCTGAAACAATCATGACACGGATAAAGCCAAATTGACGCGGCACGTTGTGCACTCCTTTTGTCACCACGAATGAACGTGAGCATCCCTGTGTCATGTTGACGATCGAGTGCCGCATTGATTGAAAAGGAATCTGTTGTCGTCTGCCAATCGTCGGCCATGTTGCGATCATTACTTATATGATCGGCAAATTAACCCCAGCTTGACGATGAACAACACTGAAAGCGTAGACAGGAAGATCCAGAAGGCTTGAAGCGTCGAGATTTCTAGCGTTTTCAAGGACTTGCGGAAATGCGAAATTGCTTTAAAGAGGCCAAAAGGGATCGATTCTTAAGGTTTCTGAAGGTTTGCGTCGGCTTTCGATCCGACGCAAATTACCCACAGTCTTCAGTCTGTCTGCGGAAGCGTCCGGCGAGATGAATTTCGTCGGATTGGCTTCTTTTTTCCTGAAGTCAATTGTGTCGATTCCTGAAAGCCATGTTTGATGACTTCAAATGCAGACTCTGCAGCGGATTGGTTTCCTGACTGCAAGGCCGCCAGAAATTCCTCAAATTCGTGCTTAAATCCTTGATCATCGGAATTAGGGAAGGAAGTCGTACCCGACGTGAATGTGGAAATCGACGACATGGTCAGGGACTCCTGAAGATTGTTGGCAGTCGACAGTGTTTGGACGTCTCGTCAGGAGACGTACGTCGGAAACGGCCAAGACCGTTGGTTGATCCGTCATTGTCATCTGCCGAGGCTCGTTTCTATTGATTTACATCGGACGGGCGTGGCAACGGCTGTCAACGTAATCGAGCCCCTAACGAAGAATTCACGATACAGGCAATGACGTTGTGATTCTGGTTAGTGATGGGATCAAGCGGTCATTGGCGTTGCTTTTTTGCACCCCATCGAAGAATGGGAAAATTCGTAGAAGATGCTTGTTTTTACGGTGAAATATCAGAAACGTAATGTGAAAAACGCGTTATTATGAAATCGCGATGAATTTGACTGATATCGTCTATGAGATTGTGTTGGAACGTGTGTATTGTCCGCCGCGACGGAGCGTTTCGCTTGTCAAAATTCGTGGAAACCATCTGCAATTCAGATGTGTGTGCGAATGGTGAATCGCTTCGCAAATTGACGACGGGTACACGTCGCGTACCGTCAAACTGAAGCTCAATCCGCGTTAAAGGTTTCATGCAATGATGATCAATTCGTCGCCATCTGAAGCTTCCAGATCTTGCAACTCGAACAGATTCATGGGGTCAACGGTCAGACGAGATTTTCAGGTTATCGGCAAGAGTGGGTTGACCATGTTGCTGTGTACTCGACTGATCGAACAAATTGCTGATTTCACGGGACGGATCACAATTTCAAACGGTGCGATTTCTGTCGACGGGCGATCGATGATCGATCTGCTTCAACTGGCGGCGGTGTCCGGAACCGTCCTGACAATAGAAATTTCAGGCCGCGATGCCGGTCAATTGATGCAACGGATCGAGCGGCTCATGACGACTTCCAATTGAAGTTTTTTTTCCGATTCAACTGTTCCGAAAAAAACTCGATACGGACGGTCAGATTTCACTTTTGAATTCTGCTTTCAATAATCGCAGGAGAAAAAATGAATCTTGCTCCCCGACCGCTGAAATGTTGTCTTCTGTATTTGTTTCACTAACTTTTATTGCACGGCGATTTTCTCCAGAAATTTCTTGCAAAACACGATCCCGGTGTCGTATGATCGAGCGTTACCCGATTCTCGGAGCTTCTCTTGCAGCGATCCCACACGAGTTTTGAGCCGCTTTTTCATCGTCGAAATCGACGATTGCCGCTCTGCGTGTTGTCACTTGTCGCTGTTTTTGGGCTGTTCTCGCTGATTCCCACCCGAGTCGAGGCGACATGCGGTGACTACCTTCTGCATGGTCACGGAATGTCGCATTCCGAGATGATCGAGCACGATTTGGGCACGGTCGGTCGCGGCCAGTCCGACCCGATTGGCGTTGTTCCGTTCAGCAAAGTTCCTCATCGGAAGCCCTGCCATGGTCCTTCCTGTCAACAACGTCCGCTACAGAATCCGCTTCCCGCGCCCGTGATCAGTGTTGAACCACAGGATCGGTGGGGTTGGATGGCCGATGTCATGATTCCAGCACCGACACTCGTTTCATTGATGGCTCATTTTTCAGAGCCAGTGGTGCTCCCCACGATCGCCTATCGGCTGGATCGTCCGCCCAAAGTGTGACCTCTTCACGAGAGGTTCGGTTTTCTTTGGTGAAGTTTCTTTCTGTGATGATTCCCCGCTTATCCGTGTGGAATATTTGAAAGAATTGATCAGGTTCAGGGCTGCCCGGTTTTGCCTTAACCTATTCAAATCATCAAATAAAAAGTGGTGTTTTTGGCGATCTCGGCAGAGATTTCGTGCATTCAACGATGTCTGCTTGCAGAACGACATACACCGGAATGCGACGCTCATCGTGTCGCGCCTCTCGGTCGTTGATGATCCCAGTGCCGACTTCATGGTTGGGCTGGTCTTCGTTTGACTTTCGACCCCGTTTCATTGTGTGTCAGCAGTTGCTGACCGCTGGCGTCTTCTATTTTGTTTTCTCTTTCGTTTCTGCTTTTGGAGGATTTCATGTTTCGTACTCGTTCGCGCCGTTCTGGTTTTACACTGATTGAATTGCTGGTCGTTATTGCCATCATTGCGGTTTTGATCGCACTGTTGTTGCCTGCCGTGCAGCAGGCTCGGGAGTCTGCCCGGCGGACCCAATGTAAGAATAATCTCAAACAATTAGGCCTGGCGATTCATAACTATCACGATACTTATCTCTGCATTCCGCTTGCCGATGTGAACGGGACGGTCAACCCGGTTTCGGCCCATGCACGGCTTCTCCCCTATTGTGACCAGGCAAACCTTTACAATCTGATCAACTTCAACGTCGGGTATGACGACGTCAGCAACATTATTCCCCGCAACACCGAATTGCCTCTTTTCCGTTGTCCATCAGATCCCACCAGACTGCCTGCGACAATCGGAGGAAGAAACAACTATTACTGGAACGCTGGTTCCGGAGTGGTCATGTATGTGTCGGGAGCAGCGGGTCAACCGACACCCAACGGAATCATCTTCCACAACACGATCGTCAGGTTCTCAGACGTGATGGATGGTCTCAGCAATACCGCAGCGATGTCTGAAAAGATGACTGGCGATGGCAGCAACGCTGTTTCAACTCCGCGAGTCGATACCTTCCAGCCGGGAACATATCCCACAACTGCGGACGAAGCCCTCCAGCAGTGCAACGCAACAAATCTGAGTGATTTGACTAAACAAGGTTACTCAAACGTTGGTGCACCGTGGCTACAACAATACCACTCGACGAATCAGTACAATCATATCCTTCAACCGAATGGTCTTTCGTGCATGTTTCCACCGGGACGTATCGCCACAACCGCGAACAGCCAGCACGTTGGTGGCGTTCATCTGCTTTTATGTGATGGATCGGTCAGGTTCATCTCGCAGAATCTTGATCTGACGACCTGGCGAAATCTGGGAACCCGTAATGGTGGTGAAGTCGTGGGGGAGTTCTAACCCTCCGACGTTTCAATGATTTCCAGGTTTGAGGCAATTCTTCTTCGCGGACCTGGTGAAGTTCTCTTCATCAGGTCTTCGTAGATTCACTCTCTTTTGATTGGATTACAAATCATGAACCGAATTCATTTACGGCGTATTGCCCTGTTGTCTGTCATATCAGTGGGCGGAATTGTGGGATGTGGTCAAGCGAGAAGCTATGCACTGAATACCGACCTGGCTCAAGCGTCTGTGGAAGAAGCGATGCAGGCCTGGGTTGATGGGGCGAAGCCAGAAGACCTGAAGCCAAATATCATTGTGGGCGATACCGAATGGAGTCAAGGCAAGAAATTAGCCTCGTTTGAGATACTTGAGGATGACGCCACAACAGATGGTTCAAATCTTCACATCCGAGTGAAACGCAAGTTTCGCGGCGAACGAGGGGCATCCGAATCGACAATGAAATACATCGTCAGTACATCACCTGCCATTACCATTTTCCCTCAACAATAGAGGTCTTTCATGTTTAAAAATTACTGGAATCTTTGTCTTTTATTCTCGCTTGTCTGTCTGTCGAATTTGTATTCCCAGACTGGTCCAGCCTCGACGCGACCAGAAATGAAGCAGCGAATTGAAGCGTTAAAACAGCGAATATCGCGATTGCCGCTCCCCGCACCGACCGAACAGGAAATTGCGTCCGGCCGATCGCTCGTCAACAATGGTCGATTGCGATCGATCTACCTGCCGTCCTCATGGCAGTCGTTTGTCATTTCCGGTTGGGGAGGTGGTTCTTCAAAACGCCCGGCTGGTGGGACGGCG
Source organism: uncultured Schlesneria sp. (assembly GCA_903904835.1). Classification (GTDB taxonomy): domain Bacteria; phylum Planctomycetota; class Planctomycetia; order Planctomycetales; family Planctomycetaceae; genus Schlesneria. The sequence goes on from CAIVEI010000169.1 coordinate 36,038, forward strand.
GCAACGCTCAAGGGACTCGAGGCCGATCCGAGCTATGGGTTCAAAACGCGGCTGTTCTGGATCGTTTCTCGCGCGAATGATTGTCAGTATTGTCTGGGTCATCAGGAGCTGAAGCTGAAGCGAGTCGGTATGACCGACGACCAGATCGCGTCGTTAGATTCCCGCTGGAATTTGTTCCCGCCTAATGAGCAGGCCGCGATGAAAGCCACTCGCAAGCTGACCGTGACACCGCAGCAGTTTTCTGAACAGGACATCGCCGAACTGAAACAGTATTACAGCGATGCCGAGATCATCGATATCATCTATACCGTCAGTCGATATAACGCCGTCAACCGCTGGACCTCGTCCACCGGAATACCTCAGGATCAGTCGTTCGGTGGAACGGAACACAGCGTACTGAACACTCCGACCTCAGCCGAATTCGCAAGTGTTCCGTCAAAAGTGATTCCCATCGACAGCAAGCCAAGATCCGAATGGGAGAAACGGGAACAGTTCGAAGCCGCACTCCAGGCCGCTCGTATGCGATCCCCGGTTGTTGAACTTCCCTCGGTTGAAGTTGCCACAAGCATTCTCGCCAGGGATTGTCCCGGTGTCACGCCACCCGTGTGGTTTCAAGCGATGTCCAACCTGTCTGTTGCGCTGGATGCGTGGGGACAAAGGCAAGCCATGGCTCGTGAGGGGAAGACAACGCCGGACCTGCGAATCTTGATCGCGTGGGTCAGTGCTCGTGAAAACCGAGCCTGGTATGCAGCAGGACACGCACGAACGCGATACAGAGCCTCTGGCGGTGATGATGCCGTCTTGTATTCGTTTGCTGATCTCGAAAATGCGGCTACCACTCCCGGGCAGGCCGAAGCATTACGATTTGCTCGTAAGCTGACCTCGGCACCGCATACGATCATCGATGAAGACATTACTCGTCTTAAGCAGCACTTCACCGATTTCGAAGTGGCCGAGATCATCCAATTGACCTGTGATGCGAACGCTTTTGATCGTTTCACGGAAGCCCTTCGGTTACCACTTGAGATTTAGCACCTTTAAGGACTTTACCGTCCGTTCTAAGGATTCATCGATGAAGATTAATCGATCTCTCTTAATTGGGTGTCTCGCTATGGTTTCCACGTTCGCCACTTCGAGCCTTTCTGCGGACGACAATGTTCAGGCCAAAAGTCACGATGAAAAGAAGGCTGCCGTTGAGTATTCAGTGGGGCCGGAACTCGAAAACGTTCCCGTCGAGGATATCGAAAAAGCCTACGAAGGAAGGACCCCGCCTGAAGCAATTCGAATGTATTTGGCGATTGTGAAGGGATCGATGATGGGGGCCGGTGATGGATGGTTCGGTCCGGCTGAGTCGAGATACGACTGGGATTGGCTGGCGAAGCGACATGAGATTGATCCAGGCGGTGAAATCGAATCAAAAAAGTTCCAGGGAACCGCTGCATTGTTTGAGCAACTCGATCGCAATCGAGACGGAAAAATCACGGCCGACGACCTGAATTGGTCTGAACGCAATCCGTGGGTTCAGCAGTCATCGATGGTAAACAGGCTGTTTCGCAGAATCGACCCGAATGGGGATGGAAGACTGGCTCGTGAAGAGTGGCTTGCATTTTTCGACAGGGCTTCGGGTGGTAAGGATGAATTGACTGCTGAAGAACTGCGAAACGCCTTGCTGGGAGGGCCTTCGGGCTTTACTCCGGGCGACGCACCATCGAAAGAGATCCTTTTACAGGGGTTGTTCGCAGGCGAGGTTGGATCGTTGCAAGAAGGCCCCAAGGTCAATGATCCGGCACCCGGCTTCACGCTCAAGACACAGGATGGCAAGCAAACAATTCGACTGGCCGATGTCATCGGTACGAAACCTGTCGTGGTCGTGTTCGGCAACTTTACTTGTGGACCATTTCGTTCGATGTACCAGGGTGTCGAAGACGTGTATCGTAGATTCAAGGACGATGCTGTCTTCCTCGGCGTTTACGTCCGCGAGGCCCATCCGACCGACGGCTGGAAAATGGACTCGAACGCAAAAGTTGGCGTGAGTGTTGTCCAACCCAAAACTTATGACCAGCGGACTGCCGTCGCAAGTCAATGTCACGCGCTCTTAAAGCCGTCGATCCCGTTGCTGGTGGACGAGATCGACGATCCTACAGGTAACGCTTACAGCGGTATGCCCGCCCGCTTATACGTGATTGATCGTGCGGGCCGCGTGGTTTACAAGAGTGGCCGTGGTCCATTTGGCTTTAAAACGGGCGAAATGGAACAAGCCTTAGTCATGACGTTAATCGACAAATAACCGAATGGCGATCCCTTGAATTCGAAGACGACCGCGAGTTCTGAGAAGTAGCGGAGTGAAACCTCGGCGCCAACCAAGATATCGCCCTGATGTTACGATCGCGATTACTAATCGTTTTGGAGTTTTTAACTCGATGAAAGACAATGCTGCTACCTCAGGAATCAAGATTGGCACTGCGGCAACGGCTGTATTCGATGAAGCAGAAGCGAGGTTTCCCGTGCCGACTGATGCCGAAGCATGGCAACGTCTGCGGACGGCAACCAAAGGAAGCGGTCAGCCATTGCCAACCTGGGCGAAAATGCTCGCTTTCGAATTACCAAAGAGCGCCGCAGCGTTTCTTGAACTTGACCTTGCACAGAGGACAAAAAGCCCGGTTGCACCAGGTCTGCGGGCGGCCATGCGTTGGGTTTCGGCACACGCCAATCGTTGTGGTTATGCCGAAGCCTACGCCGCAGCCGACGCACGACGTGCAGGAGTCGACGAGGTTCATATCACTGCACTGGGGCGTGACGGCTACCCGGGATGGTCGAATGATGACCGGGCCGCGCTGGAGTTTGCACGCAAAATGTCGGTCGATTCGGATTCGGTTACCGACGACGAGTTCGCTGGTTTGGTCAAGCATTTTGGCCAGAAACAGGCGGCTTCAATGGTTCTGTTATTGGCCTATTCGAATTTTCAGGATCGATTTCTGCTTTGCTTAAACGCACCGTTAGAACCGGGTGGTCCGCTGCCACCGATCGATGTGGCGTTTGCTCCCGAATCGTACGTGACGAAAACAACTCCGCCACCTCCGTTAAAAAAGTCTCCCCTCCCCAAGCCAACCGGCACGGACCTGATTGAGGACGATCCAGAATGGAAATTACTCTCATACGAGAAACTCCAGGACCGGCTCGAAGCTCAACGACAAAAGCCGACTCGCTTGCCGATTCCGTCTTGGGACGAGGTGAGTCGAAATCTTCCTGAAGGGTTGATCAAAAAACCAAGCGACATCATCTGGTATCGAATCGTTTTCGGTTATGCACCAGAGTTGGCGGTTCCATTCGAAGTCTTCATGAGAACCGCTGGTGCTGAGGCGAGTCCGAAATGGGATCGAATCTTTGGACAAAGCTTGTTCTGGGTCACGACGCGCGCAGTGCAGTGTCCGTATTGTATGGGGCATTGCGAGATGAACTGGGAAGTGGCAGGCCTGACCAAGTCAGAAATTGCGGAACGAAGCAGCCTGCTTGCGAGTGATGACTGGTCCAGCTTCACCCCCGCCGAGCAGCATGCGTTCGCATTCGCTCGCAAGTTGACTCGCACCCCTTGGCAGGTTTCGAACGCAGACGTCGCGGAACTCAACCACGATTTCGGTACGGACAAAGCAATCATCGTCATGCTCAATGCCTGTCGATACCACTACATGACGCGGATCTCGAATGGGTTCCAGTTGACACTCGAACGAGAAAACGTGTTTTACGACTACTACAACGTCAAAACGCCGATCGCAGCGCCGTCGTTAACACCGACCGACACCGCGGTGGCGTTGTTGACTAACGCGGAAACCTGGAAGCGGTTGCCTGAGACCATCTCAGGAGGCGGCGTAGAACTTCCCAATTGGGTTCGCGCTGTCGCTTCACAGCTACCAAGGACGGCTGCTGCCATGCTGCAGCTCGACTTTGCCCAACGGACTCAAAGCCCGCTCGACCCAATTTTGCGAGGCAAGATGCGATGGGTCGTCGCTCATGCCAATCGTTGTGCCTATTCGGAAGCATACGCCCTCGCGGATCTCGAACGAGCAGGGCTCGACGCGGCTTCCCGTCAGAAGCTGGTCGGCGATCCATCCTCGTGGCCAACTGAAGATCGAGATCCGTTAGAATTTGCGAGACTCCTGACGGTCGCTGCTCCAACGATTCGCGATGAACTCTTTGAGTCATTGAAAAATCGATTCGGCGACAAACGAGTTGCGGCGATGGTCCTGCTGGCGGCGTATGGCAACTTTCAAGATCGGATTGTCCTGGGATTGAATCTTCCTATCGAAGAGCATGGTCCTCTTGCGCCGCTTCCCGTGACGTTCGTTGAATCGGCATTTCAAATCGCGTCAATAATGCCAGCGCAGACCAATACCACGGCCCTTGTCGAATCGGGCAAGAAGGTCGTTGATGACGATCAGGAATGGTCCCGACTCACTTATGACGAACTCCAATCGCGCCTGGAAAAACAGCGCCACCGGAAACCACGGCTTCCGATACCTGTCTGGGACGATGTGAAGAAAAATCTTCCTGCAGCAATGGCCGCCCGGCCCACTCGCATCGTCTGGAACCTGGTTTGTTCGGGATATGTCCCGGAACTTGCCGTCCCCTGGGGTATTTCTACGAGGACAATGTGGGCTGAAACAAAGCCCGATCGAATCTTCGAAGAAAGTCTGTTCTGGATTCAGACGCGCAGCATCGAATGTAATTACTGTATGGGGCATTGCGAGATGCTGCTGGAAGTCGCAGGACTCAACAAGAATGCCGTGGCAGACCGGACCCGACGACTGGCCAGTTCCGACTGGTCCTCGTTTCCACCGGATGAGCAACGTGCTTACGCTTATGCTCGAAAGTTGAGTAAGACACCGTGGGAACTGACTTCTGCTGATTACCATACGCTTGAAAAGGATCTTGGTCCTGACAAAGCCATGGCCACATTCTGGTGGCTCTGTCGAGGCCTCTATATGACTCGCATCTCTGACGGATTTCAGTTGCCTCTGGAAACAGAAAACGTCTTTCAAAGTCCTCCGACACCCGCCGCAAACGGGGAAGCTTCCGCAGCGGAAACGAAGTCGAAATAGATAACGAGGCTTTATCTCATACTGTTCCCTGAATCCGGAACTGCGGGTATCAGGGATACTGGTTCTAGTTCAATTCTCAAGGAACTCTCAAATGAAACAACCACTCCCACTGTTCTCGATCGGCCTCTTTTTAGCGTCAGCAGGCATTGCGCTGGGTATTGATTCCAAATCCACGCCGAGGCCGGTACCTCTGACTCGGCCGGAAATGAAAGAGTATTTAGAGGACATGAAGGTTCGTAAACCTCGCATACCTCTTCCCGAGTTAACAGCAGAAGACAAAGAGAAACTTGGTGAACGGGGATCGGGCTACGAGGCCCGCCTGCGATATCATTATCTTCCCGCAGGTGAAGCGCGGGCAGGGGGTGGAGCGACGCCGGGAACCGCTCGGGCAGGGGGTGGTGGAGGTGGCTTTGGCGGAGGTCGTGATAACGATCCTGATATGACATTGAGCTACAAATTCAAAGTCGAATTATTCTGGATCGTCTCCCGAACCAATAACTGTCAGTACTGCCTGGGACATCAGGAATCCAAACTGCTTGCTGCTGGAATGGTCGAAGATGAAATTGCCGCGCTGGACAGCGATTGGTCCGCATTTCCTCAAGCAGAACAAGCCGCGTTTGCCTTCGCCAGAAAATTCACGTTTGAACCGCATCAATTATGTGATGCCGACATTGATCAACTTCGCAAAGACTACACCGATCTGCAGATCCTTGAGATGATCCTGTCAATGGCCGGGAACAACTCGATCAATCGTTGGAAAGAGGGAGCGGGGATCCCCCAGTCGCAAAACGGTGGCGGGTTTGGTCGACGACCTGAGGTCGGACAAACCGCGACGTCTCAACCTGCTTCAACGCCACAAGTGCCCGAATCCTACCTGACACCGACTGCCGACCGATTTCAAACCCGAGTGACACGCGTTGCACCATTGGCCATCGATCAAAAGTCCGGCGAGCCGACTCGGCGAACGGTCTTTCAGCGTCCGGCGCTGGAATCCCGCGAAGAAGTCAAACGGACACTTCTTGCAGCACATCAGCGAACGCCCCGACTGCCGCTAGTCGATGAAACAAAGGCTCGCGAAGTCTTGCCGGACAACTGGCCTCAGGGATCGCTGCCTCAATGGGTGCGATTGCTTGCCAATTTCCCGAGTAGTGCCAAGGCTCGCATCTCCAGCATTCGTTCTGCCGAAGAACGAGGTGATCTTTCCCGGCTGCTGAAAGCCCAGGTCAGTTGGATCATCGCTCGTCAGGACCGCGCATGGTACGCCGCAGGTCGTGCACAACAGCGATTGCGAGAACTTGGTCAATCAGACGATCAGATTTATCAATTGGACGGTGATTGGAAAGAGTTCACAGCGACAGAACGCTCATTGTTCACCGTCGCGCAACGACTTGCGGCCACTCCCGTGATCCTGACGGATGACGACGTGGACGACGCGGTCAAGCTCGCCGGTCCTCGGGACGTCGTCCAGTTGATCAGCTATATCACAAACTGCGCTTCCTTCGATCGAATCACGGAAGCAACCGGTCTGGCCTTGGAAAATTGAAGGCTTGTTCAAGTCTGAAGCCATCATTGGGCGATGCCGGATTGTTTGCTCGGCAGCGAATGCGTTCGCAAAACACCGACGCCTTCGCATGCCGAAGCAAATAACCTGGCATTTATCAATGGGCGGCATCGAGAATCAGCACTGCATCGCACCAGTCGGCGTAGTCTGACACGTCTGCCAGTTCACCAAAATCGACCAGCAACGTCAGACGCTTACCACCGCTTAGATCAATCTTCCCGATGGTCGTTGCCGGAGATTGACCGGTTAATTCTGGACTGGTCCAGATTCGCCGACCGTCAAGTTCGACCGCGAAGATGACGCTTCCCGCTCCTTTAGCAACGTCATCAATACCAACCGTTGCCTGGAACTCGCGCTCGATTCCTCGCAATTCATATGTCACGGCCATTCGACTATGCATGCCGAGACCGGTGACGAATTCGGTTGCTCGCAACGTCAAAGGGCCGTGTTGCACGTTGGCGTTTCGTACGAGGGGCCATTTGGCCGAAAAATAGGGAGTGTATTCGACTTTGGCTGGTTCGTAATCGGTGAGCGGAATCAATCGCTCACCGAACAGGTGGCAAGACACGACGGCAGTGACTGGCAAGGCCACGTTCCCTAAACCGGATGACTTGAACTTCAAAACATCCGTATCCGCATTCGATTCGATTTGACTTGCCGTCACACGACTGCCATCGGTCAATGATAAGACTGCACGGTTGGCCGTCGGACGCTTGACCGTGATCAGTTCGGGATTAAGCCGAATCGCGCGAACCCGGCTACGATCGACCTTAAGAGGCTTGCCGCCAACTTTGAGCTCGACGAATGCTGCATCAAGTCGGTCAACTTCCCCCAATAGCCGATCACCATTTTTGAGCATGACCAGATCGCTTCCTGCGGGTAGCGTCTCGAAATCCTTAATCAACCGTAGCCGATCGGTCATCGTTGCCGGCCAGTCAAGAATCATCGCCACAACTTCTTCCAGCGGGATTTTGGTAATCGCCGCCTCCCCCAGAACAGGCCATGAAACAGATAAAAGGTCGTTTCCAACGCCAACCGAACGAGCGTTAATTCGATCGCCATTGGACAACCAGACGGTCGGTTCGCCCTTAATTGGCTTCGAAGTTTCATGCTCAAATGTGATCAAACGCAAGTCGGCTTGACGAAATTTGAGTTCGGCAGTCGACATGATGACCAACTGTTCCTCCGCCCACTCGCGAAGTTTGCCCGTGTTTTTTGTTCCTGAGATGTCAGTCAAGGTCACGGTTTCAGATGCGTTGACGTTCGAAGCCAATCCCGCTGACAACGATAACAGGATCAGAAACGAACGCAGTGATGGTACTCCAAGGCGTGCCGAGCGGCGTAAGCGCACGGATTCCTGGTCTGCCGGGCACGAAATCGACATTGAGTTATCTCTGAAAAATCGGCAAAAGGTTGTTCGGCATTTGAAGGATTAAACACGACATCGCAGTACCATAAACGTCGTTGATTGAATCATTCCACCCGCCATCGGGCGATTGGCGAACAATCAATTCATCACGGATCGCCGGATACCATTGTCGCCAATGGTCATCACCCGCGTGCCACATCGCCTGGACTGCATAGTATTGCCCGTAGAAATAATGCGGGTCGTGATGAAGGAGATCGCCTCGTGGCGGAGTTCTCAGCAAAAAAGCGAGTCCACGTTCCAGATCGCGTCCGTCGGTGACACCTGCGTTGTAAAGAACGACAACGCCTGCCGCCGATCGCGGAAAGTCGCTGATGGGCCGATCGCCCAGCCGGTAACGAAAACCTCCGTCGCCGTTCTGGCACTTCCGAACATACTCGACGCAATTATCGACGGTGGTCTTCGGAACGGCGATGCCGCAGTTTCGTGCCGCTCGCAAGGCCATCATCTGGCAAACTGTCACCGAAACGTCAGCGTCTCGACCATCCGGCTTATAGCGCCAGCCACCCTCTTTATTCTGAGAATTGATGATCAATTGGGTTGCCGATTTCAGTGCCTCGCGTATTTCGTGTTTCGGACTCATTCCATAGACTTCGGCCAGGAATAAGGTGGCGAATCCGTGGCCGTACATCGGTCCATGCTCGGGGCTGTCGTCACGTTTGATGAACCCTGACGGACTCACGCACGTCAATATGTAATCGACTGACTTATCAACGTTCTTACCATACGGACCTCGACCAGGAACATTTCCCGACGAAAGGAATGCCATCCCGGACAGGGCGGTGACGGCGACGTTCCGTTTGTAGTTATTGGCGGTGTACCATCCATCGTCGTGTTGGCGTCTTTGCAGGAATACCAGGCCTCGATCGATCGCCTTTTGTGTTTCGGCAGTGACAAACTCGCCACTCCGTGATTCAAACGAACGAGCATTCTGTTGTTTCTGTGTTTGACCTAACACGACGGCCGTGTTCGAACACGCGATCAACAGAAACATCAGGGTTGCAAACGCGACTCGCCGGCCTGAGAACTCAGGGTTGCCAGGCTGGTGCCGCCGCGATTGGAGCCGCACCTTGGGGCGTTCGCCACAGCGGTTGAACCGGATACTGAGCCGATCCAATGGTCTGGTTATTCCATAACGCATAACGTTGTTGAGGGAAACCATACGCCGCCTTGAGGTATCGCAGGTCAAAATCTTTTCGAGCGTCCGTCCGTGGCACGATGAAAGCCCGCGGACGTGTAAATGTGTTCGGACCGGCCCGTTCATCCGGAAACGGATCATGTATGTTATACGATTGAGCCTCGGTTTGAGCAGGACGAGGCGCACATTTCAGGAACTGAGTCTCTTGCGTGCCACGACATCCCGCCAAAATAAGCAGTAGTAGAAGCAGTAATCGTGTCGAGCGTTCCATCGCGCGGCCCAAATCCGTCGATTCTCATTCACCGAAACCCGCCGATCCATCGGCAGTCTTCGCCGAAACTCATTATAGGCAAGAATGCTTTTCAACGCATAGGCCAACCGGCGCAGCCGGATGATGCGCGTCGGACGACGGGAATAGAATAGGATGATCGTTCGCGCGTTGACTGGCGCAGCCAAAGAGTGCGCGTCAGTTGATGGGGTTAGAAGAGGATGACTGTTCCCCCGTTGACCAGATTGGTGGTGCTGGACCGATGAAACGAGCTGAAGATGGGATGTTTGCTTTGCTTGGGATGACGTGCTGTTGAAAAAGTGATTCGCGAAAAGGGTGCCACGGTTTTACCGTCTTCGGTTAAGCCGTGCTCTTCGGGCACAGTATCGAAGCGTGAAGACACGGCCTTGTCGAAGACTCCAAAACCGTGCCACCCCGTGTTTCGGCCCTTTCCGTTCTAAGCAGGGTGCGGTCGAGTCTGCGAGGCTCACCATTCCCTCAAGATTTTATTAGGCGTGGTAGACTCGACCACAAATACTTTGAATCAACGAGGGGTTTGATTCTTTCCTGAAATTCCCAAACTCACACGCGGTTCGACGAAACGATGGATAAGATGTCGACACGATGTATCAGAACCTGATCCCGGGAAAGAATACTCAAAAAACATGCCCGATTCGTCGCCACTCAACACGATTCAACGCTGGTTACAGGCGGTCATAACGCACCCGGAGGGGGTCCGTGCGGGTGTCGATTCACCCACCGCCAGAGATCTGGTCCAGGTCACTCAAGCTGATGTCGAGCGAATCATCCTCCCATCCCGCGAAATGACCAGCCTCGACCGATTGCAGATTTATGGTCGAGCGTACTTCGGGAGATTGCTCGAATGCCTGGCGGCTCAATTTCCTGCCGTGCAACACGTCGTTGGCGAAGACGCATTCAACGGACTCGCGTTCGGTTATCTGGTCGATCATCCGTCAAAATCATACTCCCTTTCCACGCTTGGCAATTCTTTTGACCAGTATCTGACTGTGACAAGACCCCCGCGATCTGACGAAGCTGATTCTGATCAGCCAGATTTTGCCGACTTTCTGATCGAACTGGCTCGGTTGGAACGGGTCTATGCTGAAGTCTTCGACGGACCAGGACCAGAGCGTTTACCCACACTGAATGTCAGTGAATTAGCTGGACTGTCACCCCAGCAGTTTGCCAACTCACGCATGGGATTTCATTCGTGTGTCAGACTGCTGGAACTTCGATTTCCGGTCCACGAATATGCGACGTCTATCCGTCGCGGGTTAGAGCCAACCCCTCCCGTCTCACGTCCGATTTACCTGGTGGTCACTCGCCGAGACTACATCGTCCGTCGGTTCGAAGTCACCAAACCACAGTTTCGGCTGCTGACATCGCTGATGAATAGCGAAACCGTCGGCGCAGCACTGATACAAGTGCTCACTGAACCGACGGCCGACGTAGCAACGTTGCAGACGGACCTGCAATCATGGTTTCGCGACTGGTCAGCGGCACCGTTGTTCGCTGAGTTGATTCACGACTTTCCAGATATGACGAAGTAGCGGCTTTTTAATCGTCGCCGGGGACGAAGCAAAACTTCGAAGATTTGCGTTCCCAAGCATGAGCTTGGGAACGAGGAACGCTGCCTTCAGACCGCAACTACAGTCCCATAAGTCCGATCCGTCGCATCTGTCCCATTTTCTTCAACGAGTTTCAGCGCCCTGCGCTTCACGACGCAATTGCAACCGCTTATCGGATCGGTCATGATAAAACTTCTCGACCGGGCTGATTTCATGATTGGCCTGATACCCCGCCGATTGTCAGGAGTCCTACCAATGTCGCTCCGAGTTTCTTCGATTTTGCTCGTCGCCGCTCTCAGCCTGACGAACAATCTATTCGGCGCGGACCCGTTCACGATTGCCCCTGCGGAAATCGCTTTGAAAGGGAAGTTCGAGCAGACTCAACTTCTCGTGACAGCAGCAGCGGGTGAACGTGGTCCCTCATCGGCCGAGGATTTCACGCTCAAAGCCAGTTTTACTTCTTCGAACGATCAGGTTGCTGTTGTCTCGGCAACAGGTCGAGTTTTCCCGCGTGGTGACGGAACTGCGGAAATCGCAGTCAAAGTCGGCGATGCTGTACAAACGGTGAAAGTTGCGGTGACGGGAGTTGTCGCGGAACCGACGATTAGTTACCTCGAACAGGTTCGCCCGGTTCTCTACAAAGCCGGATGTAATATGGGGGCCTGTCATGCCGCGCAGCATGGTCAAGGTGGCTTCAAACTCAGCGTGTTCGGTTTCGATCCCGGTGCCGACCGAACCGCGATGGTGCGCGAAGGGCTAGGCCGACGAATCAATCAAATCAATCCGACCGAAAGCCTTTTGCTTCGTAAACCGACGATGCAGGTTCCACACAGCGGTGGACGTCGGCTTGAAGTCGGGTCGCCCGATTACGAATTGCTTTCCGCCTGGATTCGTAGTGGTGCTCCCGGCCCGGCCACGGAGCGTCCGATTTCCAAACTGGTCGTCACCCCGAATCACAGGCTTGGCGAACCGGGCCTGACACAGCAGTTGCGAGTCGACGTCGTCTACGCCGACGGAACTTCACGGGATGTCACCGCCTGGGCGAAATTCGATTCGATGGACGAGGGACTGGTCAGTGTCTCACGCGAAGGACATTGCACGGTCTCGGGTCGGGGTCAGGCGGCAGTCATGGTTCGATTTGAAGGCCAGGCCGATATCGCCATGTTTGTCATTCCTTACGGACCGCCAGCTCGCCTCGACGGTTGGGTCGACAACAACTTTATCGATACCCTCGCCGCGACAAAATTTCGAGAACTCGGTATTGAACCTTCACCGCTTTGCGATGACGCCACGTTCTTACGACGAGTCTTCCTCGATTCCACCGGAACCTTGCCGACTCGTGACGAAGTCAATGAATTTCTGGCCAGTGCTCAGACCGGTGCTTCCGTTGCCGACCGACGAACGGCCTCTATCGACCGAGTGCTCGGGCTGGCGGATTCGCCCAGCAAAGGACTTTACAACGAACGTTACGCTGCTTACTGGACGCTGAAGTGGTCGGACCTGATTCGCAACAACAGTCGCGATCTGCAGGAAACTGGCATGTGGGCCTTGCATAACTGGATCAAAGGAGCCTTTCGCGAGAACCTGTCGTTCGACAAATTCGTTTCTCAACTGGTGCAGGGGAAGGGTTCAAGTTTTTCCAACGGCCCCGCCAACTATTTCATCGTCAACAACACTCCTCAGATTCTCGCTGAATCGACATCGCAGCTCTTCCTTGGAACGCGTCTGACGTGTGCACAGTGTCACCATCATCCGTTTGAGAAATACAGTCAGGACGACTACTACAGTTTCGCTGCGTTTTTCGCCCGAACCGGACTCAAGTCGAGTCAGGAATTCGGCCTGTTCGGCGGTGAGCGTGTCGTCATCATTCGCACGGGAGGCGAAGTCTCTCAACCACGAACTGGCAAAATCATGCCCCCGAAACCGCTCGATGCCGATCCTGTCGACCATCCGCTCGACCGCCGCATCGCACTCGCCCAATGGATCACTTCACCGACCAATCCGGCCTTCGCCCGAGCAACCGCCAATCGCTATGTGGGCTTTCTGCTGGGGCGAGGTCTCGTCGAACCGGTCGATGACCTGCGTCCTACAAACCCACCGACGAACCCCGCGATGCTTCAGGCGTTGGCTGATGACTTCGTCAAAAATGGGTTTAATCTGAAGCAACTGGTTCGGACGATCATGGTGTCCCGTCTGTACCAGCTTGATTCTCAACCCACATCGCAAAACGTGGCTGACTCGCGGTTCTACAGTCATTTTGAAGTCAAAAGACTGGCAGCCGAACCGCTGCTCGACGCGATCGACTTCGCTGCGGGAACCCAGACCAAGTTCAATAACCTGCCATTGGGAACGCGAGCCATCGAAATCCCTGACGCCGAATATCCCGACTATTTCCTCAACACGTTCGCCAAGCCACGTCGGATGAGTGTCTGTGAATGCGAACGATCGCCAGACGCCAATCTGGCTCAAGCACTGCACACACTGAACGGCGACATCCTTTCCACAAAAATCGCGTTAAGCACAGGCCGAGTGGAAAAATTGCTGGCTGAAAAGAAGCCGCACGCCGAGATCGTCACCGACCTCTATTTCGCAACTCTCTCACGAGCACCCTCGTCCGCCGAACTGACTGCATCGGAGCGATTACTGACAGAGTACACATCGCCGAAAGAGTGCTATGAAGATTTGCTCTGGGCACTTATTAATTCCAAGTCGTTCTTGTTTGTGCATTGATCAAAGAGGGGGTCGGGCGTTCAAATTTCAAAATTGGCCAACAAGGCGATCTCCCTATTCCGAGGCAACCCAATGGCCAATTTTGAAATTTGAACACCCGACCCCAGAACATGACGCCCGCTGTTTCACACAAAGGTTGCAATCGAAATGGAATACCGTCAACTCGGTGGCTCAGGTTTCAAAGTCCCAGTCCTCAGTCTCGGCACAGGGACATTTGGCGGGGGCGGACCACTCTTCAAAGCCTGGGGTTCGACCGACGTGGCCGAGGCGACGCGGCTGGTCGACATCTGTCTGGAGTCAGGGCTGAATATGTTCGACACAGCCGATGTCTATTCGCAGGGAATGGCCGAAGAAATCCTGGGAGAAGCGATCAAAGGCCGACGCCATAAAGTGATCATTTCCACTAAGGGAACATTCCGAACAGGGCCAGGTCCTAATGATGTCGGCTCGTCGCGGCAATATTTAATCCGAGCCGTTGATGCCAGTCTCAGTCGGCTCGGTACGGATTACATCGACCTGTATCAACTGCATGGCTTCGACGCGATCACCCCCGTCGAAGAGGTTCTCAGCACGTTGAATGAACTCGTTCGCGCAGGCAAGATCCGCTACATCGGCTGTTCAAACTTCTCGGGCTGGCATCTGATGAAATCGCTCTCGGTTTCCGAGCGATACGGCCTGACAAAGTACGTCGCACATCAGGCGTACTATTCGCTGGTTGGCCGCGAATACGAATGGGAACTAATGCCGCTAGCTCTGGACCAGAAGGTCGGTGCCGTCGTCTGGAGTCCATTAGGTTGGGGCCGACTGACAGGCAAAATCCGTCGAGACCAGCCACTGCCGTCATCCAGCCGCCTGACCAGCAAAGTCGCATTCGACGCTGGTCCCCAGATCGCAGACGACCTGTTATTCAAAGTGATCGATGCTCTGGAAGAAGTCGCGAAAGAGACGGGAAAGACGATCCCCCAGATCGCGCTCAATTGGCTGCTTCAGCGACCAACGGTTTCCAACATCATCATCGGTGCCCGCAACGAAACACAGTTACGAGAAAACCTTGGTGCGGTTGGCTGGAACCTTTCCAAAGAACAAGTGGCAAAACTCGACGCCGCCAGCGCGACCCAGTTAACGTACCCCTATTGGCATCAACGCGGATTCGCCGAACGAAACCCACCGCCAGTTAGTTGATGATTTCACACGAAAACTTTAGCCCGACGCGCAAGCGAGGGATCTTATTCCCGGTGAAAACGAAGAGAAGACGCCAAACAGTCCGTGCGAGATGGCAACCCGGCGCTGAGTCCAGACCATTAACAACCGTTGGATGTTTCCTTTGTTCAGTCTCCTTATCCCCCTGCGAACGCTTCGATGAGTGGATTGCCCCACACAACGCATGATTCGTAGCCAAGGCGATTGGCGAATTCTTACCTTGTACGAAACGTGCATTCGCTACAATCCCTCGGCTTGCCCTGGCGCACGAAGTCCCCGAGGTCGGACTTGAATCGGTGACACGCAATCGAGTTCGACAGCGAGTCCGCCGTGTACGGGTTGTCGCCCCATGATTTTTCCCGGGTTGCCATCGTCTTTTCCCCGAAGGAGATACGGATACCAGCCCAGCGGCAAGCGAGTCTTCGAGCGCCGCCCTGGGTTGTGGTTGAGGGAATAGCAGGTGCCCTGAAGGGGCACGGGAACGATTTTTCAAAACGATATGCGTGACGTGCCACTGCATCGGAGTCTTCTCCGACGCAGTGCTCTTCGCAATTTTCGTTGGCTTCAAAGAGCACTGAGTGACCGAAGACGGTCATTCAGTGGCACAAGATGTCGTTCGAACCCTTGTTTTACCCAGAAAACATCCTTCACGGCGTTGCCTGAAGGGGCACAGGAACGCAATGTTCGCGATTCGGGTCAAACAATTGATGCCGGAAATTGTGTGTCGCCGGTTCCGTTGCCCTTACAGGGCAAATCCGTTGTTTTTGATTGTGACCCAGGGCGGCGCTCGCGGACGAGCTTGCCCTGGGCTGATATCCGTTCCCCCTTCAGGGGAAAGAGACGGAAGGGATACCCGATAGAATCGATTGAGGTTCTTACAGCAGGAGTTAATTCCATGGCCGCGACCGCCAGGCCTTTCATTGACGTCGACGACGCCGGATGCTTGACCATTCACGCCAAAGGTTCAAAATTATTGCACCTGGTTCGCGAGCATTTGACGTTCGATTGGGATGCTGAACAGTTGCGTCGACAGCATCCGCATTTGTCTCTCGTCGAAATCCACGCTGCACTCGGTTACTACTACGAGCATCGCGACGAATGCGACGCGACTCTGGAACGCGATGAAGAGCGGATTGAGCAATTGAAACATCAGTTGGTAAATCCAACGCTTCAAGATCTGCTGAGGGCAGCCCGGGACTCGAGATGAGCGTTCCGTTCTATTTTGACCACAACATGCAACTTGCAGTGGCGACTGCGCTGCGTGATCGAGGTTTCAATGTCCTGAAGAAGGCGCGTCAGCAGCGAGACCAGTCCGTGATAGTTTTATCACCACTCGAACTTGCCAATGACGTGCCCTCGTCACGACCAGAATCCCAATCGTTGCCGAAATTACTTCGAAGGCAAATTCACTCCTCTGTCAGGAAATTGGTCCCGCCAACACCGCGAGATTCCTACACCAATTCTCAATGGGCTCAGGCGACTATACCGCAGAACGGGACGTTGGTGATCCTACCGTCAACGATTTAGTCCAGCAAATCAAACAACGACGGTCCGATGCGGCTCGATCGTAAGGTGTAAAGAAAACAGGACAAATAGCGCCAATTCAGGAAACGCGTTATACACTTGGCGACATCAGCGTTTCGCCTGCGGGAGGGAAACGAAATGTCTCCCCGGCCACCTCTGGCGAGGTGGCTGAAAAACGGCTCGCGTTTTTGATTTCATGAACACCTTCCAAAGGTTAAGAACATACGTCGCTTTTTCTATTGACGCGCACAAACGGTCTTGTATATTTATGTCGCGTGGTGTGTTTTTATGGCAGCATGCGTTTCGTCGTCGTTATAACCCGAAGCCCAGCCGAAGTGGCTAGAAAGTCGAGCGGCGAAGCGCCGAGAGAGTAGAAAGTTGAGAGCCGCTATAAGCGGTTCGCCAGGAGCTACCGCTCCATGAACCCAAGGAACTTTTTTGACACTTCCGACGTCAAGTTCCTCAAGAGTAGAAAAGTCAGGAAATCGAAAACGCAAACGAAATCGATTTCGTTTCTTAGACTGGTCTACTTACCCCTTTCGTCTCATCTACTTTCTGGCCGTTTCGGCCCGGCTCGCCTGGGGGGGAATGATGGGATTCGAACTCGGTCGAACTGCGTCGAACTCGAACACCTCGAAAATTCGGGAAAACAATCGCGAAAACACTATGAATTACAAGGAATGGTCGAAGTCGATCGAACTTGATCGAACTTTGACACCCAATTCGTGGGGTCTGATTTCGGCCGAACATCAGAAAAGATTTTGAACAGAAGGGAACGAAGGAAACGAAGGGAAGCAAAGACGGTTCTGGATAGAACCTTGCCGTTCAGGAGACAAGGCGAGAACAGATCGAAGTTGGCCAACTTCAAACCTTCAAAAAGCCTATGAAATAGGGAACTTGGCCAACTTTGCCAACTTTTTTTATGAACTCTGGCGAGACGGGAATTTCTGAAATGTGAAGAGTTTTGGAACACTCATCTACGCTAATCTGCACTAATTGAAGAGAAGAGAAGAGAAGAGGAGACCGTCGGTCGAACACTTATGCTGGGTCGGGAGACCGCGCACAACGGCTTTTCTCTGATTAGTGAAAATTAGCGTAGATAAGTGTTCCGAATCCTCTTTCGACTTTGCCTGCGTTCAACGCGATCGTCGGAAGCATGTTGACAACTGTGAAAGAAACTTGGTCAAGTTGGCCAACTTCAAACCTTCAAAAAAGCCTATGAAAATAGGAACTTGGCCAACTTTGCCAACTTTTTTTCGCACGTTGCGAAGAGTGTTTTGTTTCGGTTCTGGATTGCGGCCCGAAGCGACAATGAGGATTTTTGAACAGAAGGACACGAAGTTAACGATGTGAAGAAAATCAGCCGCAGGCAGGATGCTGTAGTAACTGTCCGATCAACTCGGAGTGAATGCTTCACTCTGTATTCCTTCGTTCCCTTCGTTCCCTTCGTTCCCTTCGTTCCCTTCGTTAACTTCTGTTCAAAGTTCTTTAGATTTCTTAGTTGATCAAGTCGGCCAACTTCAATCCTGCGAAAAAGCCTATGAAATAGGGAACTTGGCCAACTTTGCCAACTTTTTTGTCGACGTTTCGGCCGGACTTCGAAGACGTGTCCCATGCTACTGCTACATCACGACTAAATAAAAAGGTGGGGTCGAACTTTTAAAAAACTCCGAGAGCGGCCTGCCCGACGCAAATGCCGCCGTCGTTGGTCGGAACCTGCTCGTTAATCAAGATGCGAATCTCGGGATATTGCTTCAACTCATGCAGTAGCGAATCGAGCAATAATCGGTTCTGAAAGACACCTCCTGAAAATACGACCGTGTTCACGGTTCTTTTTCCAAGTAAGTGTAGGACTTGTTGCATCGTTGCTGTGACTACTGCAGCATGGAATGCAGAGGCGATTTCAGAGACCGGGCGGCCTGCGAGGCGATCCGAAATGATGTGCTTCAACAGCGGGCGATAGTCGAGTTCAGGGAATGGGTACGGTGCTTGTGGCGGACATCGTTCCGCCTGGTGTTCCAGCCAGATGGCCGCCTGACCTTCGTATGTCGATTCATGCAGAAAACCAACAAGAGCAGCAACGGTGTCGAACAGCCGACCCATGGATGTCGAAACGAAACAGCGCAGGTTCTTTTCGACTAATTTCATGGCGTCGGTAAAACGCTTTGGAAAATGAAAAGGAGGGTTGGTCAAATTGGGAAGATCTGTCAGTTCGGCCAAAAATCCTGCTGCTGCTTGGACGGGGTACCGGGCAGCGGCATCGCCTCCTGGGATTCTGGCGGGTCGCAACGAATGACAGCGTTCGAAGCCGTCGCAAACGCTGCCGACAAAGAATTCACCGCCCCAGATGGTTCCGTCGGTCCCCAGTCCTGTTCCATCAAACGCAACACCGACGACTCGTTCGTTCAAGAGATTGTGTTCGGCCAGAACGCTGGCGATGTGTGCGTGATGATGTTGAACGGCGATGTGTCGTCGGGCGGGCAAACTGAGCGCAAACCTGGTTGAAGTGAATTGCGGGTGAAGATCATGAATGATGGTGAGTTCGGAGGAGTTGATTTCGTACATGGCAAGCAGATCATGCACGGTATTCTGGAATGATTCGTCGGTGTCGCAGTCTCCAAGATCGCCAATATGCTGACTGACGAACACCTGGCCACGGACGACGAGCGCGATGGCATTTTTGAGATCGCTTCCTAAGGCGAGAATCGGATCGACAATCGGTAGTTCACTAACAGCTCCGGGAGAATAACCCCGAGCACGACGGATCATGAATGGTTTTTCAGATCGAACGGCGACAACGGAGTCATCCACACGTCGGGCGATCGGGCGATCGCCGATTAAAATCGCATCGGCGATTCCAGTCAGCCGACGGATTGCATCTTCGTCGCGGTAGGCAATCGGTTCGCTCGATCGATTGCCACTCGTCAGGACTAAAGGACTGGGTGCCCCGTAGTCAAACAGCAGATGGTGAATCGGAGCATAAGGGAGCATCACTCCGAGCGTTGAATTATCGGGTGAAACACCTGGCAACTTGACTTTCGCAGGTGCCAGCACGATTGGTCTGACGACACTTTGAAGCAACTGTTCGTGACATTGAGAAAGGAGGACGTAATTTCGGGCTTCTTGCAGGTTGCGAACCAGTAGAGCGAACGGGCGTTCCTTGCGGAATTTCCGTTCGCGTAAAGCAGCGATGGCGACGGGATTGTTTGCATTACAGGCCAGGTGATGTCCACCCAACCCCTTCACCGCGACGATGCTTCCAGCGACGAGTAATTCCGCCGCTCGACGGATGGCCCGTTCGCTTCCATCGGTTGTGAGATGAGCCTCGAGCAATCGGTAGCCTGGCCCGCAGGAATCGCAGGCAGTGGGCTGAGCATGATGGCGGCGGTCGAGTGGATTGTCATAGTCTTGCTGGCAAGACGGACACAACTTCCAGTCAGCCATCGTCGTACCGGAGCGATCGTACGGAAGTCTATTGATGATCGAATAACGGGGTCCGCAATTGGTACAATTGATGTACGGATATTGGTTTCGTCGATCGAATGGGTTTCGCAGTTCCCGTAAACACTCGTCGCAGATGCAGAGGTCTGGCGAGATGCGAACCGACGGAGCCGCATCGCGGCGGCTGTCCAGAATTTGAAAATCAGAGAATCCCTCGGAAACAACGACTTGAACAATGATCTTTTTGACGTGTGCTGTGGCAGGTGCTTGTGCATCAACGGTCATCAAAAAGGCCTCGAAATCCGTTTTTTTTCCTTCCGCATGAATTTCTACTCCGTCGTCACCGTTAAGTACCCAGCCCTTAATTTGATGAATCTGGGCTATGCGAAACACGAACGGACGAAAACCAACACCTTGAACGACACCTTGGATCGTGACTCGGCGAGCGATGGCAGTGTCGTGTCGGGAGGGATCAGTCATTTGTTTTTTTGGTATCAATCGATCCGATATTCGGAATCATTGAAAAGTATTCTTACGGGAATTGGGGGTAAAGTGAACGATCGATTGACCGGCGTGACGGTGCGTCTTACCCTATTTGTAACAAAATGAGGAAATCTCACGTGGGGATGAGAACTTCGAAATTCATTTCGAGTGTTCCGTGATATCAGAGGCTCTGGTGTTGCGTCTGTTACGATTGAATGCCGTTCGTTGCCGAAGTGCATGGAACGGCGGGTTGGTATGGGAAAGGAATTGATCGGTTGATCGCAGTTATGGAGCAGGCTCCCTCCCGGTTTGATGATTTGGGGCTCAGTCAGGATTCGTTGTTCTCGGTAAAGAGAGCAGGCTTTACTGACCCGAGTGCCATACAGGCCGCGTTTATTCCCGTCGCTCTCTCCGGTCGCGATTGTATCGGCCAGGCTCGCACCGGCACCGGCAAGACCGCCGCTTTTGTGCTGCCGATCCTTGATCGGATCGATCTCGACGACCCACGAACTCAAGCACTCGTGCTGACCCCAACACGAGAACTCAGCCAGCAGGTGGCTGACGAGGTGGATCGACTCGCGTTCAAATGCGAAGTCACGACCGCATGTTGCGTCGGTGGACGACCGATTCATCAGCAGATTCGCAAGCTGGAACAAGGTGCTCAGATCGTGATCGGCACTCCCGGTCGAGTGATTGATCTGATGGCCAGGCAATTGCTGAAGATGGCCGATTTGAAAATCGTCGTCATGGACGAAGCTGACCGAATGCTGGATATTGGCTTCCGTCCGGATATCGAAAAGATCTTGCGGCAATGTCCGGAAGATCGCCAGACGTTACTGCTGTCAGCGACTCTGCCACCACCGGTCGAACGACTGGCTCGGCGGTACATGCGCGACCCTGAACGGATTGACGTATCTGCCTCGAACGTCGCACATGCGTCAATCGACCAGTACTACATTACTGTGGATCATCATCGAAAGTTTGGCACGCTGGTCCGATTGCTGGTGCAAGAGCGACCGCAACAAGCGATCGTGTTTACTCGAACAAAGCGTGGTGCCGAAGAGGTGCATCGACGGTTTGTCGGTCGCCTGCCAAAGATGGCATTCATTCATGGTGATCTGGCGCAAAGCGCCAGGGATCGCGTGATGCGGCAGTTCCGGGATGGCCAGATCCGGCTATTGATCGCTACAGATGTGATGGGCCGAGGAATCGACGTGAGCGGTATCTCGCACATCATCAATTACGACATCCCTCAAGATTGCGACGACTACGTGCATCGAGTCGGCCGCACAGGACGGTTGTCGTCGACTGAAGGGCAGGGGGCAGCGATTACATTTGTTGCCCCGGATGAAGGCCAGCAACTGACGAATATCGAAATCCGCATTAACAAGATCCTGGAGGCATATCCGCTGACAGGGATTGATCCGGTGGAAACTCGACGCAAGGTGAAGCACATCGACGAGATGCCGCCGCCGATCTCACGCACGCACGAAGTTGACGACGACGACTTCTGGTCCGTCGCTTGATCTGCACAATTGGATGATGTCGAGATTTTGCCAGCAACCAGCAAGGGCTTAAACGACACCCGGTTGAAGGGATGCGTTCCCATTACAGGAACGCATACGACTGCTGTCCGCGAATTGCTTCGCCACGCTGTAGCGCATGACTTGTTTAGTCCTCTGATGGACGGGCTCTGTTCATCCAATGTCCTGACGAATCAGTTCCGCTGACCCAGACACCCTTCTGGTTCCAGCCGAGATGTGCATGCACATCCGCAGGCGCGTAACGCAAGGTCAGGCCGCATCGACGGCGGTTGGAATCGTTCGCTTCGGAACCGTGTAGCAGGAGATCTGAGTGAAATGAGACTTCGCCAGCTTTCAGGCAATCATCCACGAAGTGTCCGTACTGTTCGACGTTATCGATGGTTTGATTGAGGACATTGTGTTCGGCAGGATCGCTGGGCCGGAACGTCATTGCACCATGGTGATGTGAGCCAGCGACGAATCGCATACAGGCATTTTCAACATCGGCATCGTCTACGGCGAGCCACACGGTGACCGCTTTTGACGGCGTCAGAGGCCAGTAGCTTGAGTCCTGATGCCAGGCGACTTTTTTCCCGTCGTGAGGCATTTTGCAGAAGAAATGAGATCCCCATCCGATGATGTTTTCGCCCAGCAAATCTCGCAGACAGGCAACGATTTTAGCGTTTGTGACAATGTCCCAGACGCGACCATACTTCAAATGGGCCGAGCTGATCGAATAGCTGTCGCCTCCTGCCGCCACGACTTTCGCGAGCAAATTATCAAAGTAACTTCGGATACTTTTGATCTCGTCATCGGAATAGATCCGAATTCCCGCGATGTAACCATCACGATTAAACTGTTCAATCTGTGCGCTGGTGAGTACGCGCGGTGACGTGTTCTTTACCGGATGGAAGCTCAAGTCACGAGGAATATCGGCAAGGTCGGTTTGGTCTAAAACGGCTTTGAATTCGGTTGGTGCATTAGTTGACATATTGGCGATTCCTACGGGTGTAAAATGACTTGTGCAAAAATCAGAGTATATTCTGCAAGTCCTGCAACCAGAAGTGCGGTTTGTTTCGATCTCGTTTGATTTCAGGCGAGCGCATTCTTCACTGAGACGGCTTTGTGTTTTCTGCGACGCGAGTGGCGAAGGAGTCGTCACTATGGCAGAAAACTGGATGCACATTTTCTCGTTCGTGCTCAATGCGACTTTGAAGCCAGTTGAGCAACTGCATAGGCACAGGCCGCCTCGGCGATTTCAGGCGAGAATTGATCCGCCAACGATATCACGGTTGCGTCCTTCGTTTTTCGATTCTCATGGATTAATTGACGAGCGAGAAATGATCCAGAACCAGACACGATGATCGTTGAGCAGTCAGAAGAAAGTCGATTAAGCACTCGTTCAAGCGAACCTGCAAGTCGCTGTCGCTGGACGTCGGCAAGGAACATGGCGATTTGAACGGCTTGTTCGAAAGAGATCTCATCACGATCGCAGCACAGCATCCTCGCGATGCGATCGTGGGCGGCCTGCTTCGTAGCGGGCTTTCCATTCGCGGTATCGCGGTCTTGAGCATCCTCTGCAATGTCATCTAGCAGCAGATTAACATCCAGAGTCGTGGCAAAGACCTCTGCGGCAAGTGAACAATATCCATTTTCCACGGGAACGCTATGGGCCACGGCACAAAGCGGAGTTCGTCTAACACCAGAATAGGACAATTCTCCACTTTGCAGACGACTCGCATCCGTTAACCCAAGGGGAACTGGTTTGCCATCCTCGAACGGAATGATATCTGTGGTCGTCGTGCCGATATCAATGAGTACTCCACAGCCTTTTGGAGCGAACTTCATTGACCACGTAGCAAGCGCATGCCAATTTGCCGCAGCGACGTGCATAGGTGACTCAAGCGCTTCGTCGGGACTTAAAAATCGACCGTCAGTTGTCCAAGTCATCAAATTGGATCGTTGGGGCTGTTCCAATGAGTTAAGAGCCACTGCTCCGCTGGATAAAGAAGCATTAAAGCTGTTCTCGACTGCATTAACGATGAAACGGACCCCTTCGGACTTCGTTGAAAAGCAATCGGCCAGCTCTGCAGTCATCGTCAACGCAAGTCGATCAGTTTGGGGGAACTTATTAAGAATTGAAGTGATCTGGTTCTCAAGCTGTTCTGGCTGACGCCAGATTGCAAACGGGCGACTGACGGCGCGACCAGCTTCGTTTGCGGCTTTAATATTTGCTCCACCGATATCAAGGCCGAGAATCGTCATCTGTTCGATCGCCTCAGTTTCAGGGTTCGAAGAAAAACGTCGAACCACCGCCGCATGGTGGAATCATGCGACTGGAATCAGGTTGGACTGGTCGTAATTCAATGTGGTTGACTACGAATAACACAGTTCAAGCGATTCCCGCAACCCATTGGTATTGATCACCGTGATCCGACTTCGTCTTGTGATCGTTGATACATCTCCCATACGATGTTTGATACTTGTGAGTTCCTTTTATTGCAGGAAGCAGCCATGCAGTGTCTGATCGTAAAGCCATACCGCTTTTGCAAAAGCAGGGATCGGCAGCCGGATCGTGAATCTTCATGCAAAGGCGATTTGAATACGTTAAAGGTCGTTTCTGTCGTCCCTTCTGCATTGAAGTTCAGCATTGTGCTTGGGTCGTTGCTGGTCAGCAATCTCGCCGTGGGACAGGTTCCGACAAGGCCAGTGCGACCGGGTGATTCTTCTCAGATGAAAGAGAAGACTGCATCAACTAAGAAAACGACGACGATCAATACGGTGATCGAGTTTGAATTGTTGCAGGCCGAAGGCGGTGGGGGAATGTACGGACAGCAATGGTTAAAAGTCCTGGAGCCTCTGGACGTTTCACTTCGAGTTCGCAAGCCCATATTGGGTGACAAGCCAGAAATGAAGGAACGAGAAGCAGGCAAAACTCGATACGTGACAGCAATTGGTACGTTGGATCGCTCTGGAAATCTCGTGTTCCCTGATCGATCCTTCGCCCTCAGTGATGCGACGAAACTCAAAGAGTGGGTCAACGAATTACGGACTTTCGGGATCAAGGGAACGCCAGTCGGAAAATCGTTATGGGGATTAAGTGAAGATCAATTCGCCACCCTGTTCGATGGCTTACTCAAAAAAGTGGACTTTGAAACGGAAAATCTGCCGTTGAAGCAGGTCGTGACGAAGCTACCTCTTCCGACAGAGTTTCCAGTACGTTGGAATTCCGACGCGGTTGAGCAACTCGCTAAGCTCGGGGATAAGGCTCGTGTCAGACAGAAGCTGAAAGGATTCAGTGCGGCGATAGCGCTTGCGTTATCATTGAGCGACAACGGTTTCGGTTTTCGGCCAAACAGAACTCCTTCGGGAGTCATCGAGCTTTTAATCGAGCCACGAAATACGAAGCTCGACCAATGGCCAATTGGTTGGCCTGTACAGAGAGCCACTTTTAAAGCAGCACCGAAGCTGTACGCCATGGTTCCGATCGAACTATCGGATGTCGAACTGTCGGATGTTCTGACGGCCATATCGGAACTGGCAGAAACCCCGATCCTGATCGACTATGCGGAATTGGAAGCGAAGAAAATCGATCTGGAAAAAATCAAAGTTTCATTCCCTCTTAAAATGACCACATGGAGCCTTGCGCTTCGCCAGCTTGTTGTTCCCAAGCGATTGACTCGTGAGCTTTGGCAGGACGAAGCAGGGCGAGTATTTGTCTGGATTACAACAACGCGAGCCGGTCGCGCGAAGGATGAATGATGCGCAGTCGACTTGGGTATGAGAATCTCGGTCTTGGCGTTGGCCTAAGGTCCGTTCACTTCGATCATGTTCTAAAACAGAACCCATCCGTCGATTGGTTTGAAGTGATTTCCGAAAATTACATGGACTCACAAGGGCGTCCAAGATACGTACTTGAACAGATTGCCGAGCGATACCCGATTGTCATGCACGGAGTGTCGCTGTCTATTGGCAGCACTGAACCGTTAGACTTTGATTACTTGAGAAAGCTGAAACGACTGGCAAGTGCCGTTGATGCCCGGTGGATTTCCGACCATCTCTGTTGGACCGGGATTGCAGGGATTAATACACATGATCTTTTACCACTCCCCTACAATGAGGAATCGCTGCGTCACGTCATAGACCGAGTTTCAATCGTCCAAGATGTTCTCGAGCGGCCGCTTGTCCTGGAAAATCCAAGCAGTTATGTGACGTTTGTTGCGTCGACGATGAGTGAAGCCGAATTTATCGCCCGTTTGGCGGATGAAGCTGACTGCGGATTACTTCTTGACGTCAATAACGTTTTTGTTTCCGCTAGAAACCATGATTTCGATCCGGTTGAATATTTGCGATCGGTGCCGCATGAACGGGTCGTACAGATGCATCTTGCGGGACACACCAATTGCGGCACGCATTTGATCGATACGCACGACGGACCCGTGATCGATCCGGTCTGGGAACTGTTTCGGCTTGCTCATCTGTCAACAGGCGGGGTTTCAACACTTCTCGAATGGGACGCAAACATCCCTGACTTCCCAATCGTTCACCAGGAGGTGCTGAAAGCCAAACGAGTTGTCACAGACATCCTGACCGGCTCGGTTGAATCTTCAGGTTTTACAGTGGCCTCAAAACAACGACAGAGCATCGTACCCCACCCTTCAGTTATGACAGCAGCAGCGGTCGAGTAACATTGTGGCTGTTTTTAGCGTTTAAAATGAAGCAAAGCCCGACTGAATCAGTCGGGCTTCGTTATCAAGAATCTCGCGTTTGAGTCAATTGACCCTAACCTGCTGGAACCATTAATTGTTCATTTCGAGATCCCTGAGTCACGAGGCTAACCTTATAAATTTAGGTCAGCCTCATACACTCGTGCTTAGTAGCGGTAGTGGTCTGGCTTGAACGGACCACTGATCGGCAACCCCAGATATTGGGCCTGCTTTTCCGTGAGCTTTGACAGCTTGACACCAATCTTTTCAAGGTGGAGTCGAGCAACTTCTTCATCCAGCTCTTTCGGAAGACGGTGAACACCGACTGCGTACTGGCTGGCATTATCCCAAAGTGCTAGCTGAGCGAGAACCTGGTTCGTGAAGCTGTTGGACATCACAAACGAGGGATGGCCAGTTGCACAACCGAGGTTGACGAGACGTCCTTGAGCCAACAGGATCACGCTTCGACCGGTATCTTTGAACGTATATCGATCAACAGCACCGACTTCACTTGGCTTGACGTTCACCTTGGTAGCTTTGCCGTTCTTCACTTGTGCTTCGAGCCACGCGACATCGATTTCGAGGTCAAAGTGTCCGATGTTACAGATGATCGCGTCGTTCGGCATCTTGACGATGTGCTCTCCGAGAACAATGTCACAGCAGCCGGTCGTTGTTACGAAGATATTGCCTTGGGCTGCGGCATCTTCCATCGTCGTGACTTCAAAACCTTCCATCGCGGCTTGAAGAGCACAAATCGGATCGATTTCAGTGACGATGACTCGAGCACCGTAACGCTGCATGGAAATTGCGCAACCTTTACCGACGTCGCCGTAACCAGCAACGACACAGACCTTACCTGCGAGCATAACGTCTGTGGCTCGCTTAATACCGTCGGCCAAAGACTCGCGACATCCATAGAGATTGTCGAATTTGCTCTTCGTTACGGAGTCATTGACGTTGATCGCAGGGACCTTGAGTTCGCCTCGCTCATGCATTTGAACCAGACGATGTACACCCGTTGTCGTTTCTTCGCTTAGTCCCTTGATCTCCTTGAGCAACTCAGGAAATTTCTGATGCACCATCGACGTCAAATCGCCCCCGTCGTCGAGGATCATATTCAGCGGTTTACCGTCGGCGAAGAAGAGTGTCTGCTCGATACACCAATCGAATTCTTCGTTGGTCATTCCCTTCCACGCATAGACTGGAATGCCAGCCGCAGCAATGGCCGCAGCGGCGTGGTCTTGGGTAGAGAAAATATTGCAGCTGCTCCAAGTGACTTCCGCACCGAGAGCAGTCAATGTTTCGATCAGCACGGCAGTTTGGATTGTCATATGAAGACAACCAGCAATTCGAGCACCTTTTAAAGGTTTCGACTTACCATACTTTTCTCGCAATGCCATCAAGCCAGGCATTTCGTTTTCAGCAATTTCAATCTCTTTGCGACCAAATTCCGCAAGTCCGATGTCCTTCACTTTATAAGGAAGACGCTTCGAGTTGACGGCAGAGTTTGCGGGTTTTGTGGAGTCAGAACTTTTGGGCTTGGTCGCTTCAACGGTCGACATTTCGACATTCCTTCTAGGCTTACGTTAACTCGGGGTATTTCTACGTGAAAACCCGAAAATCAAGATCGGGACGCTATGAACACCGTCAACGTCCCGACACGAACAAATTTGCATTTGTCAAGTTATGGGATCGTTTCCCCGATCAACTGTCAAAATAGTATAGCCGCATCGGCAATCAAAGTCTTCCGAACGCAACAAGGAATGTCGATGAAGAAAAATTCACACATACGTTCGAACGAAAAGAGCAACGGATTCAAGTTTCCGTAGACATTTAAACGCCTTACTCGTAAGCATTTGCCTGGATGAGTCGGAAGTTTCAGTCGATTTGAAAAGCAATCAACATGGCTCTGATCAGCTTTTTAGGAATAGTCGTTGTTTCGGTCGATCAATAATGCTGGCAGATTGAAGGATGATCGCTTAATCTCGTGGAAATCAGTTATTCGAAAGGGAATCTGCAGCATGACAAATAGCAGCATTGTTCGTATGCGAGACGTTTATTCCGGTGGTAGATTTGGACTGTCGATTGAAATATTTCCACCCAAAACCGAAGAAGGCGACGAAGCACTTCGCCAAACTTTGAGCGAAATAATCCCATTTGCTCCAGCTTTTGTTTCCTGCACTTACGGCGCAGGAGGCTCAACAAGCAAGCGAACTGTGGAGTGGTGCAAGGAAATCCAGGAGCGGTTCCAGACAACGTCGACAGCACATTTCACTTGTGTCGGGAGCACCCAGGATCAGCTCATCGAGTGGTTACGGTTCGCGTGGTCGGCGGGAATTCGAAATATTATGGCACTCCGCGGCGATGCCCCGGCGGGTCAAACGGAATTTCGAGCAATCTCCGGTGGACTCAATCATGCGAACGAACTTGTCAGTTTGATTCGAGAGCACTTCCCCGAGATGGGAATCGGTGTCGCGGGCTACCCGGAAAAACATCCTGAATCACCAAGCCTGGACGTCGACTTTGAGAATCTGGTACGCAAAGTACGGTGCGGTGCAGATGCAATTTACACGCAACTATTCTTCGACAATACTACGTTCTTTCGATTTCGTGATCGAGTGAATCGCAGTGAACTTGGCGTGCCACTTATCCCCGGGATCATGCCAATCACAGAATTCGCTCGAATTCAGCGAATCACTTCCATGTGCGGGGCAGCAATGCCGCAGTCGCTAACTTCCAGACTTGAAGCGGCCAAAGACGATAAGGACGCGCAGTATAAAATTGGAGTTGAATTCGCTATTGCTCAATGCCGTGAACTGATCGATCAGGGAGTCAACGGGATTCATTTTTACATTTTGAATAAAAGCCATGCGGGTCGTGAGATCCTCAATGGTCTAGGTTTTTCATGACCCCACTTCCGCTCCAAGTAACGCCAGCAATAAAGCCTCGAGTCTATGAACTTGACGCTGCAGGTCTTGCGGCATGGTGTGAAGCCGCAGGATTTCCTGCGTATCGAGCCGATCAGATTAGACGGTGGATCTTCGGTCGCCGAGCTAACGACATTGCTGAAATGCACGATGTTCCAGTTGCGTTGCGGACTGCTCTGTCAAATAACTTCTCATTATTCCCCGCTCGCCGCGTGCAGCACCAGGTTGCGAGCGATCGGACGGAAAAGCTGCTGCTTGAGCTTCACGATGGGCAGTTTATCGAGTGCGTGTTGATGCGCGAGACTGATCGGCGAACCATTTGCATTTCGACGCAAGTTGGCTGTGCCATGGGGTGTGTCTTTTGTGCCAGTGGGCTGTTAGGGCTAAAGAGAAATCTGACAACCGGAGAGATTCTGGAGCAAGTTTTGCGTCTCGATCGCTTGCTCCAGAAGGGCGAGCAAATTACGAACGTCGTCGTAATGGGAATCGGTGAGCCGCTTGCCAATCTTAAGTCACTTATCCCTGCACTCGATACGCTCAACGAAAAGGGTGGTCTTGGACTTGGGGCTCGCCGGATCACAATCTCGACGGTTGGATTGCCGGAAAAGATTCGCGAACTGGCGCAGCTTGATAAGCAATATAACTTGGCTATTTCACTTCACGCTCCAAACGATGAATTACGTAATCGACTTGTTCCGGTGAACGACAAGATTGGCGTTGACGCGATACTCGAAGCGGCAGATGACTTTTTCACAATGACCGGTCGTCGAGTCACTTACGAATACGTACTTTTGTCTGGCGTCAACGACGAACCGCAACACGCTCGACAATTGGCAAAGCGACTTCAATCGCGAGTTGCACATGTCAATCTGATACCAATGAACGGAGTCACCGAACTGGAATTCGTTGCTCCAACAGCACCCCGTACGGACGAGTTTGTAAAGATTCTTGAGTCCTTCGGTATCCCCGCGACGGTTCGAAAACGCAAGGGGGCCGACATCGATGCAGCGTGCGGCCAACTGAGATTAGCACAAGAACGGGAATTGCCAGTGTGAATTGATTCCGATCATTCGCATTGGCGATCGTTGATTCCTATCATGATTCTGAGACAAGTTCTGCCTTTAAATCCTGAACTGGGACGCACTAATGAACGAACCGCTTTCAATGAATCGTCGTACTGCTCTTAAGGTCGGTGTCGCGGCGGCCACAGCCCTGAATATTGTTGGAGCTCCACGACGATCGTTCGCAAAATCTTCACGGGTCCTGCCTGCCGGATCGCTTCCCAGTGACGCGAGACTTGGGGCGTTAAAAGATCTGGATGCCTACTTTCCCTGGACGCCGAGTAAAAGCCCAAGTGAATGGACGCAGCGATCCGAGTTCGTCCGTCGACAACTGCTTGTCGCAACAGGACTCTGGCCGATACCAACAAAACAGCCATTGAACGCAGTTGTTCACGGAAAGGTCGATCGAGACGATTACACGGTCGAGCGAGTGATACTCCAAACTGGAGACATGCTTTACTGCACTGGCAGCCTCTATCGACCAAAGACCAGGCCAACCGGAAAGTACCCGGCCGTGCTTTGCCCCCACGGCCATTGGGCAAACGGTCGATTTTACGAACATACCGAGGCAATGTTTAAACAGGAACTTGATTCAAAAGCCGAATCACTTCCGAGCGGACGATATCCACTACAGGCTCGCTGTGTTCAACTCGCCCGAATGGGATGCATCGTGTTCCTGTATGACATGTTGGGTTATGCAGATGGGGGACCTTTAACCCACGAACTGGCTCACGGCTTCAAAACCCAAAGGCCAGACCTCAGTCAACCCGACCATTGGGGACTGTTCAGTGCCCAATCCGAATTGCGGTGTCTGAATATCGTCGGATTGCAAACCTGGAATTCCGTGAGAGCGCTCGATTGGATCAGCTCGATGGATGACGTCGATACCGCTCGAATCGGCGTTACAGGAGCAAGCGGTGGTGGAACGCAAACGTTCCTGTTAGGCGGCGTCGACCCGCGTCCTGCTGCGTTTTTCCCGGCCGTCATGGTCTCAACCTCGATGCAGGGTGGATGTACCTGTGAAAACGCCAGCTATCTGAGGGTAAATACCGGCAACATTGAACTGGCCGCGCTGCTGGCTCCTCGCCCCCTCGGTATGACTGCTGCTGATGACTGGACGAAAGAATTGGAAACCAAGGGGTTGCCTGAATTAAAGCAGCATTACGCCATGCTGGGCGTCCCGGATAATGTCCAGGGGAAGTATCGCCCGTTTCCTCATAACTACAATCAGCCCAGCCGACTTGCGATGTACGAGTTCTTCAATAAACATTTGAAACTGGGCCAACAGAGTCCCATCGTTGAACGTGACTTTGTTCCTTTGACTAAGGAAGAAGCCACGGTCTGGGATGCTCAGCACCCAGCTCCTGCGCCAACCGTTGAGAACGAACTGAAGATCGTTCGTGGGTTTGCTGCCGATCAAGACCAGCAACTTGCTGCATTGACTCCAAAGGACGGCGAATCACTCAACAAATTCCGCGAAGTCGTCGGCGGTGCCTGGGACGTCATGATCGGTCGCAAACTTCCTGGCAAGGATGAGGTCACCCAAGAGAACAAGAGCAAAGTCGAGGGAGATGACTTGGTAAGATTCCATACCGTTATCCGGCTTGCGAAGCATGGCGAAGAGATTCCGACCTTGTTTTTCCTTCCGCGAAATTGGAATAAGCACGTTGCCGTCTGGATCACCGACGACGGAAAAGCGTCGCTGATTAATGGAGACGGTACCCCGAAAGCAGAAGTCCAGCAGCTACTGAATGCAGGGGTTTCCGTCGCCGTCCCAGACCTGCTTTACCAGGGTGAATTCCTTGCCGATGGCCAGCCACTGACACAAGCAAAGAAAGTGAAGAACCCCCGCGAGTTCGTAGGGTACACACTGGGCTATAATTATCCTTTGTTCTCGCAACGCGTTCATGATGTCCTGACCGTGATCGCATTCTGCCGTTTCAGCAAATATGAGCCCGCTGGCGTCCATCTCATCGGGCTCGGTCGTACGGCTGGCCCGATTGCCGCTGCTGCCGCGTTCCAGGCGGGTAATGCAGTCAACAAGGTCGCGATCAGTACACGAGGTTATCGCTTCGCATCGATCACCCAGGCCTACGATCCGATGCTCGTACCAGGTGCCGTCAAATACGGCGATGTCCAGGGATTGCTCGCGTTGGCAGCACCACACCCGCTCTGGTTATCAGGTGAAGGTGATCAGACTCCGACGTTGATTTCAAAAACGTATCAGGCCGCGAAAGGCCCACAAGTCGTTTCGTATGCAGGACCAGCTGCCAGCGAAGCCGAGGCTGCTGTCAGGTGGCTCTTGTCTTAGCCCGGCGATCATGGACTTTGACAAATGAGGTCGTCACATGTCCGACGAATTCTCGACGGTCGATTCGTTCTGGTCAGTGGAAGAAGCTCAGTTGGCCAGAATTCAGTTAGAAATGGAAGGGGTCCACGCGCACCTGGACGACGAATATTTCGTGCGCATGGCATGGATCGATGCCAACGCCATTAACGGTGTTAAGCTGCGAGTGAAGTCTGCCGATGGCGATCGTGCAAGAGAGATCCTCCGTTCAGAGTCCCAACCCAAACTGACCGACGAGCTACTTCGCACTCAATCCATCCCGGAGACCAATCCTGACCAAGTCGTCGATTCTTTAAATCCGGACGATGACGATACGCAAGTCGAGACGACACGAGGCATACTGGCTGCGATGCGATTCATTAAGGCCCCTGTGATTTGGGTTCTTTATCTGGCGCCACAGGCCCTTTGGGTACTGCTGTTTTTTTCCTACGTTTTCAGCAGCCTCGTTGAGGAAGCTTTGGACCGCTCGTTGTTCAGTATTGGTTAACGGAGACTTCTCAAATCGATATCAAGTGCCATGTGAAGAGGGTGACGGATCAGGGAAATCTCGCGAACACCAATCTTCAATTTTGTCCAGGCAAACAGGCGTTCGTTGTCGCAGCGCATCATCACGACGAATCACGCAAGGATTTCGTGTACTACTTTCGCCTCCGTAATTCGTGAATCGGTGAGTGTTTCCTCGCTTCCCTGATGAGAATATGCCAAACGGTTATGATCGATCCCAAGTTGATGAAGCAGTGTCGCATGCAGATCCGGCACACTCATTCGATTCTCAACCGATCGATAGCCGACCTCATCCGTGGCACCGTACACGAGACCCGCTTTGAAACCACCACCGGCCAGAATCGCGCTGAATGCATTTCGATTGTGATCGCGGCCCAGGCCATTCTGCGATACGGGCAGCCGACCAAACTCGCCAGTCCAGACCACAATGGTCATATCAAGCAGCCCTCGTTGCTTCAAATCCTTGATCAAGGCTCCTGATGGTTGATCGCATCGTTTGCAGATCGCTTCATTCTCGGTCTTTGTATTACTGTGTGCATCCCAGGGTTGGAACTGAGGTTTCACTGGTGGGAAGACTTGCACAAATCGAACTCCATTTTCAACCAGTCGGCGAGCCATCAAACAACGCGTCCCGTAACCTGCGGAGTCGGGATTTTCGAGTCCGTACATCCGTTTTGTTTCGGCGGTCTCCTTCGACAGATCGAGCAAATCACCGGTTGCCAACTGCATCCGGGCTGCCAGCTCATAATTGCTGATCCTCGCTTCAAGATCGGACTCGTCGGGATACTTGCTGAGTTGCTCGCGGTTAAGTTGAGACAACAAGTCAAGCTGATTCCGCCTCAGTGTATCTGGCACGGGTGTTGGCGGCTGAAGGTTGAGCACCGGTGATCCCACCGTGGCAATCTCGGTCCCGCGATGCACCGCCGGAAGCCAGCCGTTCTGCCACAAAAGCGTACCGCTGGTGTTGTATCCCTCGGGGTCCCGCAGTACGAGATACGCGGGCAGGTTCTCATTCTCGCTACCCAGCCCATAACTGATCCACGAACCCAGTGCCGGACGACCGGGAAAAATCTTTCCTGTATTCAGCAGCACCAGACCCTCAGTGTGATTGTTGTGCTCAGAGTACATCGAACGGACCAGGCAAATGTCGTCCGCCGTCGATCCAAGATGTGGCAGCAACGTCGACATCTCAGTCCCGCTTTGGCCGTATTTCTGGAACTCCATCGGACATGCCATCAGTTTGTCCGAGTTCCCCGGCTGAAACGTCTCTACCGTCAACGTCTGGCCCGCGCGCTTTGTCAGTTCTGGCTTGGGATCGAAGAGATCCATCTGGCTCGGCCCGCCGTTCTGCATGAGCATGATGACGGCATTCGCCTGCGGCTTAAAATGAGTGCGACCGGTAACTGAGGCACGATTCGCAGACTGTTCCGACGCACGAACCGATTCTCGCAGCGAGAGTGCCTCAAAGGCTAACCCGCCAAAACCGAGTGCCGAGGACTGCAGCATCACTCGACGAGACATCGTATCCATCAGATCTCTTTCCATCAGGGAACCAGCAGAAATTCACTCGTATTCAGCAGCGTATGGCATACACGCGTGAAACCTCGCGTTTCTGCTTCCTTAACAGGAATCTGCTTGTCATTCTGCTGGTGGTAATCGACTTCCCGAGTCATTGCGTTCTGACACCAGACGACCTCACGCTCGGTTGGCATGCGTCCCAGCGTGACTTCAAAAGCGGTCGTGATCCAGCGATCCTTTGTTTCCACCATTGCCATGACTCGTTCAGCAAGTGCACCCGCCTGCTCCAACACAAAGGCATCGTTCAACATCGTCAATGATTGCAGCACCACGGCCGATGTACTTCGTTCCGAACAGTTCGTCGTCAGATTGGGTTGATCGAAAACACTCAACAGCGTGGGATGATAGTTACGACGTCCGAGTAAATAGATGGTTCGCCTGTATTGAGCCCTCGGTGTCGGCAGCCCCTCCTTCTTGATGACAAACGAACCATCTGGACGAGGCTCGACCGGGATCGGTGCTCCACCCATCGACCGATCGAGTATTCCTGACACGGTGAGTATCGCATCCCGTACAGATTCTGATTCCAGTCGCCGCAGCCGCTGTTTCCAAAGTAGTTTGTTATCGGGATCGACACTCATACAACGTTCGTCGTCTCGAAGTGACGACTGCCGGTAAGTTGACGAAGTCATAATTCGAGTCAGAAATGGCTTCAATCGCTGGCCATCGGCGACGTGTGTCGCGCTCAGCCATTCCAGTAGTTCCGGATGAGTCGGCTTCGTCCCCGTCACGCCAAAATTATCGGTCGTTTTCACGATCCCGCGTCCAAACAGATGCTGCCAGATTCGATTCACTCGCACGCGAATTACCAAAGATCCGGCTGGCGATTGAGGATCACTCAGCCATTTCGCCAGTGCAAACCTTCGGCCGCTGGAGCCATGTTGGGGAACGATGTCTGTATTTGAAGTCTTCGGTGTCGCCAGTACTGAGATCATCGCTGGCAACACCTCGTCGCCCGGGGTCAGCGGATCACCTCGGTGCAGTAAACGAGTCGCCGTCGGAGGACCGCTATCATAGACCGCCTGCCAATGCTGAAATGTCCGCTTTTGACTGGCAGCACCAGCAATCTGCTTCTCGAATTCGGCCACTCGATCTTTCTCCGATTGAGTCATGATCGCAGCAACTTCATCCGGCTTAACTTTCAGGCCTTCTTCAAATTTACTTGCCAGGTATTTCTGCAATTCAGTCCGTTGATCTATTGGCGTGCTGATCGCCTTCAGCGTGTCCACTCGAATCGGTTCTGGCAGTTGAGCAAGCTTGGTGTCGAGCACCTGTTGCTCGAACGGCTTGCGGACTTCTGCGATCTGGCTTTTGATGCTCGCGATCTGTTGATCAAGTTGCGAATTGTGATCTTCGATCCGTTTCTTCTCAGCAGCCGAAACATTCGGAATCTGACGCGCAGCGGGTTGCAACCATTTGTCCGGATTAAACGCAGGCTGAAACAAGGCCTGCCATTGGTAATAGTCAGTCTGCAATAGTGGCTCGTATTTATGGTCATGGCATTTGGCACATTGAATGGTCAAACCCAACAGGTTATTCATCACGACTTCATGAGTTCGCTCCAGAATCTGATGATGAACGTCGAGACGATTCAGCTCGTTGGCATTGGTGTCATCCGCACTGTTTCGCAGGAATCCGGTCGCAACGAGCAACGTTTGCATCTCAGGTGTGTACTGATCGGCATTCCGCCAATCGACACATTCATCACCGGCGAGTTGCTCCGTCAGAAACCGATCGAAAGGCTTGTCACTGTTGAACGACGCAATGACGTAGTCGCGGTAAAGCCATTTGTTTTCGGCATTGATGATAATGCCGGCATCGTTATCCAGTCCCTGGACATCAACATATCCCGCATTGTCGAGCCAGTGTCGACCCCATCGTTCTCCGAAATGAGGTGATTCCATCAACCGGCCCAGCAGCAGTTCGTACGCGTGCGGCGACTCATCATGCACAAACGCGCAGATCTGTTCGGGTGAAGGAGGCAGTCCCAACAGATCGAAGTAGACACGTCGAATCAGTGAATATTTGTCAGCATCGTTTGCCGGCGCCAAACCCTTGCGTTCCAGTCCCTGAACGATGAACGCATCAATCTCGCTACGTACACGGCTTGAATTGGCAACTTCTGGAACGCTGATGCGAACCAACGGCTGAAAAGACCAATGCTGGCGAGGTTCGTCTGCAGTGACGACGGATCGCGATTCCACCTGCAAAAATCCCACCGCGAGCAAGCTCAAGAAAATCAGTTTTTGCAATCGAGGTCGCACGTGGTTGGCTCCTGCGAAAACGGTCTACGCCACAGTCACGGCCTATCTGGCCGGGATCTCGATGTGACCTTTTAAGTCTCTTCTGATCTCTGGCTGGCGTGTCCATCAAGATTCGACCAGGAATCGTTGTCAATCGTTTCTTCAAGCGATTTTTCATATCCAGGGTACATCGAAATCGCCATCGATAGAAAATAAAACATGAATAAGGAAAGAAACACAATCAAATCGGTTCGTGTCGCTATTGGAATGCCCACTGGTCCTGTATGAGCCAGGATCATCATGGTATCAATCAGAACGAGGACTAAGATGCCGGTAAAAAACACCACTAGCTGAAAAAAACGCATTACGCTTCCGCAGTGATTCGATGAAATGAATCGTTGGCCAACGTAAAGACGAATCAAAAATGCCGCAATCGGCACCGCAACGCCAAAAAACTCGATCACACTCGGCGTATTTGGAAAGATCATTCCAGCAAAGTAAGGGATGAGCCATACGAAGGCTGGTAACAACCCGTCCCATGTAATCAGTCGCAGTATCCAGTTACTCAGGCTCATTTGCTTTTCAATGCCTGCACGTCAAATTGAAATCGTCGCTTTTCGACGAGCTGCCCTTCTGGTTCAGCTCAACACATCCTTAACTACGTGTCCTGCGACATCCGTCAGTCGATAGTCACGGCCTCCATGCCGGTAGGTCAGTCGCGTGTGATCAATCCCCATCAGATGCAAAATCGTGGCATGAAAATCGTGAACGTGGACTGGCTTCTCAGTCGCCCGAATCCCATGCTCGTCGGTGGCTCCGTGAACGTATCCTCGCTTTACACCTGCTCCCGCCAGCCACGACGAAAAGCCCCAGTTGTGATGCTCGCGGCCAGGTGCGTCAGCCGTGTTGTTGAATGGTGTCCGGCCAAACTCGCTGGTCCAGACAACCAGCACGTCGTCCATCATCCCCCGCTGCTTCAAGTCTTGCAGCAACCCCGCGATCGGTTGATCTACTTGAGGAGCCAGTCGGCCGTGATCGGCCATTGTTCCATGAGAATCCCAGTTGCCGCTCGAACCTGTGTGAATCAATTCCACAAACCTGACACCTCGTTCCACGAGCCTTCTTGCTGCCAGACACTGCCATCCAAAACCATCGTTAGTCCCGCGTTTCATGCCATACAGCGCCAGTGTTTCGTCGGTCTCGCCGCTCAAGTCCAATGCTGCGGGCATTTCGGTCTGCATCCCATGAGCCGTTTCAAACGCCTTGATTCGTGTGGCAAGTTGCGCGTCGTTCTGACGACTCGCCAGATGAACCTCATTGAACGATCGCATGGCTTCCAGTTCCAGTTCCTGACGTCGAGTCGTGGGGACTCGACGAGTCAGATTGGCGACAGGTTCAGGGCCGGGCATGACTCGCGTCCCCTGATGAGCTCCCGGCAGGAAGTCGGATGCCCAGACCTGAGTTCCCGCGTAGGGCATCTGCGGTGCCAGCACAAGAAACGATGGCAGGTTCTGATTCGAAGTCCCCAACCCGTAACTCATCCATGCCCCGATGCTCGGACGAGCAAACGCGAACGATCCCGTATGCATCCCCAGCGTTGCGTTGTAGTGATTGGAATGACTCGTATGCATCGAACGGATGAAGGTGATCTCA
Source organism: uncultured Schlesneria sp. (assembly GCA_903904835.1). GTDB lineage: Bacteria > Planctomycetota > Planctomycetia > Planctomycetales > Planctomycetaceae > Schlesneria. The sequence goes on from CAIVEI010000169.1 coordinate 75,036, forward strand.
TCGGCTTGATTGGCGATGTGAGGGAACAAATCGCTCACTTCAATTCCACTTTGACCGCGCGGCGAAAACTCCCAGTCGGGCCGCTTCAAAAAGATCTTTTCGTACCCAGGCCGATTGCGGGTTTCCGGATGATCAAAGACCACCTGCTTTCCATGGTCGGCAATCAACTGCGGCTTGGGATCAAATGAATCGACGTGTGAAACTCCGCCACTCATGAACAGGAAAATGACCGACTTGGCCTTCGCTGGAAAATGAGGGTCACGCGGCGCGACCGGGTTATCAACGTCTCCAATCGTGTTTGAAGCGGAGCGACCGGCATCCGACGCCAGAAGTTCACTCAGCAGGCCAGGCATCAACATCGAACCCGCGACGGCAGACTGCACGAACTGTCGGCGATTTCCGCATTGACAAGAATGATTCATGATCTCAGTCCAGGTAAAGAAATTGATTGCTCGAAAGCAGAATGCGCGAACAGGCTGACCACAAGGCGAGTGGCTGATCCGCCGCCGGGGTGTCTGCTATCGCTTCTCGATATTTTATCAGAAATGCAGTCGCCGCATGGCGTTCAATGTCCGTCGGCAAACGCTGGAACACGATCCGAAACAGTTCATTCAATCGTTGTGTGTCGTCGGGCTGGTCAATGATTCGTCGAGCCACCTTTTCTGCCTGGCCGTGAAAGAACGGATCATTCAGGAAATACAGCGACTGAGTCGGCACGGTGGTGATCTGCCGCAAAGGTGTCGTCGCGTTCGGATCAGCACCGTCGAATAGACCCATGAATGGCTGGCGGCGGTTACGAAGAGTCATCTGATACACGCTCCGCTTGTCAGTCTCTGCGACCCCCGTAAAAGGGACATGCTGCGAATACGACCAGCTACCCGCCGGAGGAATCGGATACGCTGTTCCGGGACTGAAATCAATCTGCTGACTGGCCACCAGCAGGCTGTCCCTCAGTTCTTCGGCACTCATCCGCTGCCGGTCGAAATGCCAGTAAAGATGATTGTTCGGATCGACGTTCATTCCCTTCGCGTGTTGCGTCATGGATGGCTCACCTGATGACTGGCGATACGTCGCCGACATCAGGATCAGACGATGCATCGCCTTAACACTCCATCCAGACTTGATGAATTGTTCCGCGAGCCAGTCGAGCAATTCAGGATGAGTCGGCAATTGACCCCGAGTTCCAAAGTCGTTCGGTGTCTGCACCAGCCCCTTACCAAAATGATGCTGCCAGATCCGATTGACCATGACTCGCGCAGTCAACGGATTGGTTGGATCGGTCACCCATTCCGCCAGTTGAAGACGTCCGCTGCCCGCATCGGCTGGAAGAGTTTGTCCGCCGAACAATTCCAGCCATCGCCTGGGAACTTCGTCACCCAGCTTTTCGGGATCACCTCGCAGATGAAGCCGAGCATTCCCCGGAGTTCCTTCCATCACCGCATACGCCACCTCACGCAGCGGAGCATGAGCGACAAGGTCAGCTCGTTGCGCCGTTAACTGGGTTCGCTTGGTAGAGGTCTCCGCCAGAAGTTTCAGCCTGGTCGAATAGTCACCATCCCGCAAATCAAAACTCCACCCGACACCATCAGGCCCGCCGGGATGAGCATCAACAATCCGACCACTGATCCGAATCGAACCTTCAATAGGACTGACCCAGCCAATGGCCACAGGACCATCCGGCGCAGGATGCACAAACACTGCTTGAGCAGGCAGTGTCGTCCAGACCGGGATCGGTTCTTTCGTCGAATTCACCAGGACTGCTGGATTATCACCGTTTCGCCAGACATGCAGACCAGGCTTACCCATCAAGTCACGAACCGGTTCTGGTAAGAGTCCTGGACCACCCCGACTGTCCAGAAATAACCAGGTCGTTGGATTGCCAAGCCGATCGGCATGCGGATTGGCGGCCAGAAAATCGTTGACCACATCGGGTGCCAGACTCCATCGACGCTGCATGCCGCCGAGCTCCGTGATCTCCCATTCGATTAACGTTGTGTCCGCACCGTAGTTCGACTGAGGATCAATCGTCAGTTGGATCATCTGACCCACTTTCACATCGACGGAATCCAGCAACTGACCCGATGCAGACTCAAAGGTCTGAGCACCTCCGTCCGCGATCACACCACGCGCCAGTCTCCGAACAGGGCTTGTGGCCGCCGATTTGAATTCGGCTGCCTGAGCCTGTTGCACATCGGCAAACTGCTTAAGTTCCGCGTCGATCGACGCGAGTTGCCTGTCGTAAGGCGCAACCGTCTTCGCCCATTCGCTGGGGGGAAGCAATGGAACCAGGTCACGAGGTTGCTGCTTCGCTTCACAACCTGGAAAGGCAAACTTGGTACTGTTCAGAATCCCGTAGAGGGCATAGTAGTCGTTGTTCGAGATCGGATCATACTTATGATCGTGGCAACGAGCACAGGCGATCGACAGTCCCAGGAACGTTTTCCCCATCGTGTCGATCGTATCTTCAAACGTCAGATGCATGTGCTTGTCGCTGTCGTGATCAAAACGACGCGCGATCGCCAGAAATCCGGTACTGATTACCCCCGCAGCATATTGATCGGCTGGATCGTTGGCATGAATCAAGTCGCCAGCAAGCTGCTCGCGAACGAACTGGTCATAAGGAAGATCTCGATTGAATGATTCAATCACCCAGTTTCGATAGCGCCAGGCTTGTGGGATCGGATGGTCTGTATTTTCACCCGCCGTATCGGCATAACGAACAAGGTCCAGCCAGTGACGTCCCCATCGCTCGCCATAGCGGGGCGATTCGAGCAACCGATTGATCAGTGACGAGTAAGCCGTCGGTGACGAATCCGCCAGAAACGCATCAACTTCCGCCAGCGACGGAGGCAACCCGGTCAAGTCATAGGTCAGTCGACGAATCAAAGTCTGACGATCCGCCTCGGGCGATGCCGTCAATCCTTCAGCAAGTCGCCGAGCCTGGATAAAGCGATCAATCTCATTGGCGATCGTGACGGTGTTATCGACGGCAGGGACAGTCACCGATTTCAAGGGTTGAAACGACCACCAATCCCGCAGTTCCTGCTCAGTCATCCCGCCACGGCGAACGGCCTCAACTCGCGGATCATGAGCACCCCTGCGAACCCATTCGGTTAATAGACTGATTTCCGATTCAGGTAGTTTGCCCCCTGCATCTTCCGGCGGCATTTTGAGATCATTGTTCTGGTAGCGAATCGCTGTGATCAGCAGACTTTCATCAACGTTGCCGGGCTTGATCGCCGGACCCGAATCGCCCCCTTTCTGCCAACCGGGCCGAGAATCGAGCGCCAGGCCGTTTTGCGTTTTGCCGAGCTTAGAGGAATGGCAGGCTTCACATCGCTGGATGAGTAAGGGGCGAATCTTCGTTTCAAAGAATTCGTCATCGGTTTCCGCCTGAATCGGATTCGGAGGGATCACCAGCAGAATCAGCGCACAAAAGCCGGTTTGAAAACTCAGCCGTCGAATCGAACTTGAACTTACCACACCGATCATCGTTCAGCCTTTCCCCGCCGTGACGGGAATTGCCAATCGTCAAATTGGATGAATCACTCCGCAACCTCTATCGTCGAGAACAACGTCACTAAAATCAATCCCCGTAACGTATTAACCAGCAACAATGGCACATGGGTTGTCAATGGGGACAATTTCCCAGCCGTAGGGTGCGGTCGAGTCTTCGAGGCCCACCAGTCTCTCAGTCAAGTTTTCGAAAGTTAACTTTTCGATAGCCGCACCAACTCAATCCGTGGTGAACTTCTTCGAGTTTGAAATTTACGTTCAAAACCCGATGGGCAACACTGGAAGTTTTTAGGCAACGTTGATGAATTACCCCCTTTTTAGCCCGCCGTAGGGTGCGGTCGAGTCTTCGAGGCCCACCAGTCTCTCAGTCATATTTTCGAGAGTTAACGGTTCGATACCCACATCGTCTCGATCCGTGGTGCACGTCTTTCCGTTTGAATCTTTCGTTCAAAAACCCATAGGCAACATTGGACGTTTTTAGGCAACATTGGTGAATTACAGCCTTTTGTAGGACATTTTCGTCGTAGGAAAGTTTGGAAAACACTGATTGGCAACATTGGTAAAGCTTAGGCAACTATGGTTGGGAAACATTGGCAACCGTAGGGAAACACTGGATGGGCAACATTGTCGACGGTTGGGAAACTCTGCGAGGGACAGATTTGCAGCCGTTGGGCAACTATGGATAGGAAACCTTGGGAATGCTCGGAAAACTATGGATGGAAAACATTGGCAACCATAGGGAAACTCTGGATGGGCAACATTGTCGACAGTTGGGAAACTCTGGTTGGGACAGATTGGCAACCGTTAGGCAACTATGGATAGGAAACATTGGCGATGCTCGGAAAACTGTGAATGGGAAACATTGGCAA
>CAIVEI010000170.1 GCA_903904835.1 uncultured Schlesneria sp.
ACAGCCTGGTCTTTCCCCTGTGAACGCTTCGATGCGTGGGTTGCCCCACACAACGCATCACTCGAGGCCAAGGCGATTGGCTAGATCTTACCTTGTACGAAACTTGCATTCGCTACAATCCTCCGGCTTGTGCTGGCGCACATCGCGGTAGGGACGGCCATTACTGGACGCCCCCCGCACAGATCCGTACGTGCGGAACTACCGCATACGGCTCTTACCAAAGATTATGACGATTGAGCATCACCGCTGGAGGCAGTGCCGCTTCTCGTACGCCAAACAGTCCGTGCGACATGGCAACCCGGCTCTGAGTCCGGACCATTAACAACCGTTTGACGTTTTCTTCGGTCAGTCCCCTTTCCTACATGGACTCCGCTGCCGTTGGCTTTCCAGCATTGTTCGTCCACTTCTTCGGTACTACGAGACTGTCTGACTTCCCAGAGACGTGCACGTCGGCATTGTGGCATCTCGCCTTCTCCGACCGATCCAACTCCGAAAAGTTGGATGTCTCTGGGATCTCCCAGCTTCCGCGAGGATTGTTTCCGACCATGCATGTGGTCCTGGACTCCGTGTAGGCGACGTCGAACTCGCCGTTTACGCTCAACGTCACTATTGCCTTCCCCTTGACACAACAAGGTCGGCCATCTCAAAGCCTTGATTTCGGAGCTCAATACACAGCCTGGTCTTTCCTCTGTGAACGCTTCGATGTGTGGGTTGCCCCACACAACGCATCACTCGAGGCCAAGGCGATTGGCTAAATCTTACCTTGTACGAAACTTGCATTCGCTACAATCCTCCGGCTTGTGCTGGCGCACTGTGTCCCCATGGATCAGGAACGGACGCAAGACCTTAAAGTACTTCAGGCCCTGAATATCCTTCGGGTCAATCTCCTTTTGTTGCCGCTTCTCGGACGATTGATTCTTAGGCTTCTCTTTTGGCATCCTTGCCGTTCCCCGACCGTCACTCCACTATTATTATTTACGAAATGCCATTTCGGCATTTCGGCCTATATAAATAGGGCATGGCGCAAAAACCGTGCCGAACAGTATTGGCAGTGTCCCCGCGGTCCCCCGAATAGATGTGTGAGTACCTGTCCGTCCGATCGGCCCTCAACTCGAGAATTGCAGAGGCGAGGGATCTCCCTCAGCCTCGGGCTCAGAGAATCAACCACCGGTTCGCACAGGCGGCGGAAGGGACAGGGGAAATCCGACCGAAGCCGACGGCGAGGAGAATCAACACCACCGGACTGGAAAACATTTTCTGCTTCTCATCGGCTTGACAATCCCTTCTTCATAGATGTCCCCGGAGTAGCAGTGATGCTCAATCGTCAAGATCTTTTGGAAGAGCCGTATGCGGTAGTTCCGCACGTACGTATCTGTGCGGGGGGCGGCCAGTAATGGCCGTCCCTACCGCGATTCCCCGTGGGCCGCTACACAAATGGGACGAAGTCCTCAAGAAACTCATCCCAATGGCCCCTTGCCGTCACACCGATCGCCTTTTGGCTTTCGTCGCCGTCGTGAAAGCCCGATAGGCGAAGCCCCAATTTCACGAAGAATATCATGCCAACTGCCATTTGCGGCGATGCATCATACTGCCGTAAACAATCGATTACATTGGCAATCGCAAAGAGATTGACCCCGTGGAATAACAACTCGCCTTTCAAGAAGACGGCTTCGGTGAGTTGGCCAGACTTTCCATCGTAACCTAGCGAGTAACCCGCTCTAGATTCGGATCGATTTCCAAACGGATCATGAAACAACCGTTCTGGGTCGCCAACCAATGCGGCAACTTCTTCGGGAGTCATTCCAAATCGAAGCGGCGACGGGCCGACAAAAGGAACAAATGTGAACGAAGTCATCCACTGATCCCCTTCTTCATCCAAGGCTCAAGCTGGTCAATCATCTCCCGAATTGCCTCGTCGTACTTATTGCCAAACAACTTGCGAACATTGTCGATATCCATTTGTAGCGCCTCGCCAAACTTTCCTTGCTTGATAAGGCGTTGTTGCCGCAGGCGATAAATGTCGCTTCCGGGCTGCGTGCCGTGACTTGCCGTAAGTGCATGGTCAGCAGGGTCCATCTGTATGGATGGTCCCTTGTCCGGGTGCAACCCATTAACCGACTTGGCAGGCATGTGGTGCGACTCAAGCCCGTCACCAACTGGCCCCTTTGTCGATCCATACAGACCCCCACGGTATTTTCCCTTTGGAGCATTTCTTGCGGCCTTCGCGGCGGCTGCCGCAGCCTCGCCGCAATCCTCTTCGCCTGTATTATGAACAAGAATCGGCGGTTTGTCGCTCGACTGACTCACAAAATATGTGTGGAATTCGCTGACACGTAAGTTATAGACCGGGATCCATTCTGCTTGCACTTGACGTTCGACAGCGACGACTGTTTGGCGTTCTTCATTTGGGCCAACCATCGTCATACCCGGAAGCATATCTGCTGGTTTGAGGTAGGCGTCTCGTTCCGAAATCCAGAACGGGTGGTCCTCGGTGGTTGTCACCGTTTGCGTTCCCCCGGATGAATCAGTCAGCGTGATCGTCACCAGATGGTTGGACGTGAATTCAAACGCTTCTTCGATACGTTGCAGCTTGACTGCTGGCCCAAATTCTTCACGGGCCAACACAAAATCACCAGCATTAAGCGTCTCGATGGCGGCGGTTTGATATTGAATTCGTCCGTTGGAATCAGTCGTTTGCCCAATCGCCACTTGTGTGCCTGCCGGGAAACAAACTCGCACGCGTGCACCAAGAAGATGAAGGAAGCCCTCGCCCGTCTTCGCGGAGATTTCCAACCAAGAATGTCCACCCTGCGCCAGCATTTGCGCGCCTTGGGCAAAATTATAAGACGCTGTCCCTACCTGTACGGTCTGATTTATTCGAGTAATGATTTGGCATGTCTTGCCCGTGACCTTCATGACCTTTCCGAACGCAACGAGGGTACCGGCAATGTCACCTGCTGCGTCAATCAACCCATCGACGTACTGCCCCTGCGAAAGATTATTTGCAGCTCCCCCGCCGGGAAGTAGGGCGAGCGCGATTTCCAACTTCATCAACGTCTGGGCCGTATTTTTGACATTCTCTGGAATGAAGACGGTTTGCGCAGCGGAGAATTGGCTATGCGAAGATGGAACGAGTCCCGCAACCTCGTAATGAGCGGGGACGTAACCGCTTCGACGCGATACCATCTCGACCTTGATCAGAACGATCGTTCCATTTGGTGTCGGTACGGTTACTGCGACCTGCGAACCGTTTTCAGGATTTTCGAACGAATAGGCGAATCCTTTGGAAATCATTCCTGCGATTCGGTCACATGGAATGAATTTTGGATTAAATCCGCTCGGAACGACGACCGTGCCAGTTTGCTCGCTTTGCGGGCTGTTATTCGACGCAATATCTTGAGCATTCCCCAATAACTCACCCGGCTGGGGTACGTAAGGCACGGCGGGCGCTGCTCCAAGCGCAGGGGTAACGGAAGATGTCGGAGTATCAGTGACACCAAGGTCCGTGATCACCCCGTTTGACTCGGATTCCGTGTCGGTTCCCATGTCTCCCGTCGTTGTCACGTTTCCGATTGGATCTCCTGCACTGTTCGTCTGCCATTCCACCCCTTGAATGGACCAGGACTGCTTGAGATTTCCCCGATCAACGAACGTTGGATTGTCCGTGGCCGTGCCTTGCGGTGGAACGTCGATCGTATCGGAAAAGTTTTCAGTCGAACTTCCGCGACTCTCGATGATGTTCACCACGGTATCGGTTGTCTTGACCCCCGTCGTCGGATCAATCGTCCAATAAGTTTGTGTTTCACGGTTATATCCGTCGGTGAGATTGAGCGTACCACTTTCCGACTCAGTGTCGGTATTTGTCCCGTCTGGCGTCAGCGTGTCACCTATTGAAGATGTATCTGTAAAATTCTGCTTGAGGATCGTCGTGTTCTGGAATTTGATTTGAACCCCGCCGGGCAGGATCCCGTTCACTCCGACGCCCAGTGAGGTATTCGTGTTGGTCGTCTCATTCTGGACGACAGTCGCGCCTCCCGAATCCTGATCGGTGCCCGGGTTATTCAACGACGATGTGTGAACGTCGGAGAGATTTGATATGTCTTTTTCCGCGATATTGTCCGTACTTCCGTTGTCTTTATTCTGGATTGTGGTTTGGATTCCTGTTACTGGATCAACCGTGATGGTTGTATCGTCCGCGTTTGTAGTCTCATTCATGTATGGGTCAATCTCGCCCACTTGGGTAAATTTGTCAGTTTCGACGTCACTGACGACGGTTCCTCCTGTAGAATTCGTAGTCTCAATACCGTCGTCGGTGGTCGTGATCGTGTTTGGTGTGTTAATGCCAAAAGTCGTGTTGTCAGACTCATTGATGACCGTAGAATTCCCGTTTCCGTCGCTGGTACTGGCAACGTCTGAAATGTTGGAGTGCCCGTTGTCTGTGTATGTCACCGTGTCTGTTTTTGAGAATTGATCGGTTTCGGTGCCACTCCCTGCGGTCTCTAAAGGCAATTCGTCGTCGTTTGAGTCGCTGCCTTGGTCGGTGTTACCGGGATTGTTGAGAAAATCGATCGTCACTCCAGGCAACGGGTTTCCCTGGACGCTAATCGTGATTCCACCGATTTCTGTGTAATTGTCCCCAGACTTCGCATGCGCCTGAATTGTCTCCGTATCACTGGTGCTTCCAGCCGGAGTCGTGTCGGTGACGTCCACGCCGTCATCATCGGAGAAATGATCCGTGTTGTCGTCGTCCCCCGTGATCTTTGTGACTACGCCCGTGGTCAGGTCGGTTATCTTCAGGTTTAACGAATCCGTCATCGTGAGCGTTCCCTTATCGGTGTTCGTCACGTCGGCTTTGTCCGTCTCGTTGTCAACAGAGGGATTCGCTGTGTCGACTTCTCCGACCTCGCTGTCGGTCTCGCCTGCGACTCCGTCTTTGATGACGAGCCTTTCTCCATCATGGAGCTTGATCTTTCCGCCGGTTACGGGAATGACGATCGATTCACAAAAGTTGTCGTTGTTACCGTACGTGTCTGACGCCGTGTATTTGTCGTTGAAGGTGTTATCGTCATTGACTTGTTCATTGGCGCCTCCAGTGCCGGACGTATCCGTGTGATGGTCGCCCGTCTGGTCGGTCTCCTGGTCCGTGATCTGATCGGTATCGTCCGTGTTTAAATGGGCTTTGATGACCGTTCCGTCGGCGAGCGTTTTCGTGTCGGTCGCCTCGATTTTGTCTTCCATGAAGATCGTGTCGCCGGTCTTCCATGTGTCTGTCGAATTGTCCGATTCCTGATCACTATTCGGTGTGGAGTTGTCAGTGCCCGGATCGTCGTAGATCTCAGAGGATGGTGATGTGTCGTTAAAATTGAAGGTTTCCATTGAATTGAGAATTTCGCCGGCCCCGACCTGACCATCCGTCGAAATCGTGACTTTCAATACTTCGGTCGCCGTATCCTTCTCATAGGCTTTGTCGTCAAAAACAATGGCATCGCCGATGTCGACCTCGCCCGGCCCCAGTGTTTCCGTATCTCCGATCGTGCTGCTGTCAGTCAGAGTTCCTTGATCGCCGGGCTGATCTGAGATCGTGGCGACCGTTGGTATCCCGTACTGGTTGGTCCGGGTAACGGTTTCCGCGATCTGATCCGAAGTCCCGAATTTGAATTTGTCGCTACTGGAATCACTGAGAGGCTGTCATTTTTTGCATTTTACCGACGATTTTCGTTGATTGAATCTTTCCACGCTTGTGTTCAGGCGCTAGGATTCGCGCCATGACACAATCCCTCCCAGACGATCGCGTTTCGAAATTAAATTCAGCACCTTCAT
>CAIVEI010000171.1 GCA_903904835.1 uncultured Schlesneria sp.
CCGTGGCGTCCGAAATGTTCGGGGATCTCGGTGTGCGGACTTGATTCTGTATCCCTTCGTTTCCGTCGTTACCTTCTGTTCAAAATTCATCGCGTTTCCCGGTTGATGTGCTGGTTTTGGTGGGCCTCGAAGACTCGACCGCACCCTACATGACTGACAAATCGAACTTTCCCAACTTGGTCAACTTCCAAACCTGTGACAAACCCTACAAAAATAGGAACTTGACCAACTTTGCCAACTCGACCAACTTTGTTCCCAGTTTGGCTGAGTTCGTTCTGGTGGGCCTCGAAGACTCGACCGCACCCTACAAGATTGACAAATCGAAACCTGCGTCAAAAAAAGGGGACAGGCACCTCCAAGGCTCGGAGCCAGTCCCCTTTTTTTGACGCTGTTTGGGGTGGTATAATGGGTGGTTGGGGCGGGGTTGATTTCCTGGATCAGAGCTGCCATTGACGTTTTTTGCCGATTCCCGCATAGTTCTGCCCTCCCTAGACCCCGCCGTTTCTCATTTTTCAGCTAGAAGTTTGCTCGATGTCCGAGACGCCTGATCGTTTGGAAGCCGTTCGACTGGAAAAGCTCGCGAAAATCGAAGCTCTGGGTCTTGATCCGTGGGGACAACGCTTCGACAACCACATCGCGATCGAAGCGGCTCGTCAGCAGTGTCCCACGGAACATGGAACCGACGGCGCGACCGTGCGGGTCGCTGGCCGGATTATGAAGTGGCCGAAAACCGGCAAACTGAACTTTGTCCATATTAAGGACTACTCCGGCAGCATCCAGTTGATGCTGTCTCAGAAGGATTCAACTCCCGAGACGTGGGCCTTGCTGGAATGTCTCGATTTGGGAGATCTGATCGGGGTCGAAGGTCGGCTGCGAGTCACCAATACCGGCGAAAAGACGATTTTCGTGACTCAGTTGGTCATTCTCTGTAAATCGCTGGCTCAACCACCGGAAAAGTTCCACGGCCTGCAGGATAAAGAACAACTGCTGCGTCAGCGGTACACCGATCTGATCTACACCGAAGGGGTGCTGGATCGGATGTTCAAGCGGCTACGGATCATCGACTCGATCCGAGCGACATTACGTGGCGAGAACTTTTTCGAAGTCGAAACGCCCGTCCTGCACGCGATTGCTGGCGGTGCGGCGGCTCGTCCGTTTGTGACTCATCATAATGCACTCGACATTCCGCTCTTTCTGCGGATTGCGCTGGAACTGCATTTGAAGCGACTGATGGTCGGTGGCATCGAGCGGGTTTACGAAATCGGTCGCGTTTTCCGGAATGAAGGGGTGGACAGCACTCATAATCCCGAATTCACGATGATCGAGTTGTACCAGGCCTACGGCGACTATAACTCGATGATGGATCTGGCCGAGAAGCTGATTTCCAATGCGGCGATTTCGGCCAATGGGACGGCAATCGTCCCGTGGGGCGAAAAGACGATCAACTTTACGCCGCCGTTCCAGCGAGCCAAGTATGGCGACCTGTTCCGAGAACATGCCGGTTGCGACATGCACGACGTCGAAGCGGTGGCGGCCGTCGCGAAGAAGCTGCACATTGCCACAGCCGATCGGCATCCGGACGTGATCGTCAACGACGTGTTTGAAGCGACGGTGGAAGACAAGCTGATCGGACCGGTGTTTGTCATCGACTATCCCGCTTCAATGTGTCCGCTGACGAAGCGAAAGCGGAATGAGCCGGCGATTGCGGAACGGTTTGAGATGTTTGTCGATGGAATGGAAGTCGCCAACGCTTACACCGAATTGAATGATCCTCGATTGCAGGAAGAGCTGTTCCGTACTCAGCTTGCCGGTCTGCCGGAAGAGGATTCGATGGCGAAGATGGATCACGACTTTGTCCGTGCGCTGAAGGTTGGGATGCCTCCTGCGGGCGGAATGGGGATCGGGATCGACCGACTGATCATGTTACTGACGAATACCAACAGTATCCGGGACGTGATTTTCTTCCCGCTACTGAAGCCAGAACACTAACCGAATTTTTGCCAAAGGATTGGCCATGTACAAAATGCTTCTCTGCCAACGGTATCTACGGACTCGTTATATCGCACTGGCAAGCATCATCAGCGTAACGCTGGGTGTGGCGACAATGATCGTCGTCAATTCCGTGATGGCCGGGTTCGGCAGCGAGATGCGGAACCGCATTCAGGGAATTCTGTCCGATATCATTGTCGAAACTCGCAGCATGAACGGCGAATTCGATCCTGAAGGGCACATGCAGCGGATTCGGGAACTGGTCGGCAAGTACATTTCCGGCGTGACGGCAACGGTCGAGGTTCATGCGATTCTCAGTTACAAGTCGCTGGGTGATTATGTTCCTCATCCGGTGAACCTGGTGGCGATTGTGCCTGAGAGCAAAGCGGAGGTTGGTCCGCTGATCGATTATCTGCAAAGCTATCACAGCCAGGTTGAGAACGGACGTGAAGTCCCTGCGGAACGGTCTCGAACCGAGCCGCTCGGCTGGGAATTGACTCCAGCGGCGATGGCTCGACGTCAGGAAAAGGCGGAATACTATCGGCAGATGGAAAAACTGCGGCATCAGATGCGGGCTCAGCGCGAAAAGGAAGAAGGGGTTCCCAGCGATCCGTTTGCCGACACGTCCGGTGACGAAGGGGCACCTGCTGAGAGTGACGAAGACCCCGGACAACTGCAAAAGGGTCGGCTGTATGTCGGGGTTGGCCTGGCAACGTACTTGTCAATCGATCCCGAGACGAAGGAATCGAAGACCTACAATATGATCCGTCCGGGGGATGATGTTCGGATCACAACTTATTCGGCAGGAACCCCGGCACCGAAATATTTCGTGGCGACGGTGGTCGACACGTTCAAGACGGGGATGAGCGAATACGATTCGAACCTGGTTTATTGTAACCTCGAACAACTTCAGGAAGTTCGGGGAATGATCCGTCACAACGAAGATGGCACGGAAACACGTGCGTTCACGTCGCTGCAGATCAAGCTGAAGGATTACAAAGACGCTCCGAAAGTGATTGAAATTCTGCGATCCCACTTCAATGCCGAGAACTTCAACGTCAACACGTGGGAACAGCGACAAGGTCCGTTGCTGGCGGCGGTGGATGTCGAATCATCGATTCTCAACATCCTGCTGTTTCTGATTATCACGGTGGCGGGGTTCGGGATTCTGGCGATCTTCTTCATGATCGTGGTCGAGAAGACTCGCGACATCGGCATTCTGAAAGCATTAGGAGCCAGCTCGTCAGGAGTGATGTCGATTTTCCTCACCTACGGACTGCTGCTGGGGATGGTTGGTGCTGGAGCGGGTGTTGGAGTCGGCTTGTTATTCGTCGCGTACATCAATCAGATTGAGAAATTTATTTCGTTCGTAACCGGTCGCGAGGTGTTTCCTGAGAAGATTTACTACTTCAAGGACATTCCGACTCATGTTGATCCCTTTACGGTTTTCTGGGTGGCATTCGGTGCCGTGATGATCGCTGTGTTGGCCAGTGTTCTTCCAGCCCGACGAGCTGCTCATCTTCGTCCCGTTCAAGCTTTAAGATATGAATGATTTTCGTAGGGCTTTGTGCCACTGTTTTTTCGAAGGGCTTTGTGCCAATGGTTTGGAGTCTTCCACAGCAGCCATCATCGCTCCGAGGCTGTCAGTTTTTATAAGTTGAGAATGGTGAGCCACAACCCGTAGCATGGGCTTCAGCCCGTGCGACACAATATCTTGTGCGGGCTAAAGCCCACACTACCAAAACTGACAGCCTTTCCGCGTGATGAGCATTTCAAAGATAACTGACAATCGACACTACGCTATGCATTTGTTTGACTTCACTTTTTGTAAAAATGAAACGAGGCTGCGGCAACGATCGGCTCATTCTCGAGACATGCTCATCACGCGGAGCGATGATGGCGACTTTGGTCTGAGGTGTCACCCGCGCCATGTCTTTGGAGATGTGGTAACTTCGCTTTTAATTGACAGGTCTGAAAAGCACTGCTTGACCGAGGACGGTCAGGCAGTGGCACAGGATCTTTAAATTGTCTTTAACCTGGAATTCGCCTTCCTTCAGTTTTGTTTTCATGGAATGGAAGCCATGTCCACCACGATCATGACCTCGAATAACCCACTAGTACGCGAGTCCATCGCCATGCCCGTACCGCATGTGGCCGCGCTGGCCGTTCAAAAGGCTTACCGCAAAGGTGAGCACAGCGTTCCCGTTCTGCATGGAGTCGATATCTCCGTTCGGAAGGGTGAGTTTCTGTCGATCATCGGCCAGTCAGGTTCGGGGAAAAGCACGCTGATGCACTTGATCGGGCTGCTTGATACGCCGGATGTCGGTGAAGTTCAGCTCGAAGGACAGCGGATTGATGACCTGCCGGTGCGGACTCGAGATGAACTGCGGAATCGCGTCTTCGGGTTCGTGTTTCAGTTCTATCATCTGCTGCCTGAACTGAGCCTGATGGAAAACGTGCTGACACCGCTGATGATCCGGCATTCGATCTGGAATTATTGGACCCGTCGGCGTGAATTTCACGATCGAGCGAAAGCGATGATCGACCGGGTTGGGTTGGGACATCGATTGACTCATAAGCCCTCAGAACTGTCGGGTGGCGAGATGCAGCGGGCGGCGATTGCCCGGGCCTTGGTGGCTCAGCCCGAGATCCTGCTGGCGGATGAACCGACGGGTAACCTGGATGCAAAAACCGGTCGGGAGATCATTGACCTGATGGCCCGATTGAATGAGAGAGAGCAGCTCACTATCATCATGGTGACTCACGACAAGTCCATCGCAGCGGAGGCTCATCGCACAGTCCGGCTGTGCGAAGGACGAATCGAGACCCTGACCGATGCTGCATGACTGTGTTTCTTTCTGATTGGGTTTATCCGAACGACATTTGAAAGAAGCCCGCCTTATTGAAAAGGCCGGGCTTCTTTTACAGGAACTGCCTCTGATGGCTCTCAAAATTTTTCTCGGTGACAAACTGGTTGATGAAGCGGATGCCAAGATCAGCGTGTTCGATCATGGTCTGCTTTATGGCGATGGCGTTTTTGAAGGGATTCGCGTCTATGGTGGACGGGTCTTTCTGCATCAACAGCATATCGATCGGCTGTTTGAGAGTGCCAAAGCCATTCGCCTGGTGATCCCCATGTCGCCAGCCGAAGTGATTGCCGCCGTCGAAAAGACCGTCAAAGCCAACAACATCACCGACGGTTATGTTCGCCTTGTCGTGACCCGAGGCGCGGGCAGCCTGGGTCTGGACATTCGCAAGACCAGTAATCCTCAAGTGATCGTGATCGCAGATACGATTTCGCTGTATCCTCCCGAGACCTATACCAAGGGGATGAATCTCGTCACGGCCAGTACGATTCGCAACCATCCAGGGGCGCTCAGTTCCCGGATCAAGTCGCTGAACTACTTGAATAATATTCTTGCACGGATTGAAGGAACCGACGCTGGCATGGTTGAGGCATTGATGCTGAACCACAAAGGTGAAGTCGCAGAATGTACCGGTGACAACATCTTCGTCGTGAAGAATCGGGTGCTGATGACACCGGGTCTTGATGCGGGAATCCTGGAAGGGATCACTCGAAACGCTGTGATGCAACTGGCGGTCGAGGGTGGCTACGAAGTTCTCGAAACGTCGATGACGCGACACGACCTTTATGTCGCTGACGAAATGTTTCTGACAGGTACGGCGGCAGAAGTGGTCGCAGTCGTCAGCCTTGATGGACGTAAGATTGGAACCGGGGAACCCGGCCCCGTCACACGCGACCTGCTCGAACGCTTCCGTCAGTTAACCCGGTCGGGCAGCTAAGGTTTGTCGGGATGGCAGGGCGCGCGTGTTCTTTTCATTAACTTTGTCCTGGAAGGACTAAAGCGATTAGCCGGTGGTTGAGCGCCAGCGACACCACCGGATCAGGGTCGATGTGAGATATTTCATCCTGGAAGGATGACAGAAGCATCGTTCAGACATTTGTGTATTTTTCGAAATGTCGTTGGTGGTCCACTGTCTTCTGGAATCCCTTCAGGATTCAAGACTTTTTCGGTCGCCGTATCCGGTGGCGTCGCTTCGCTCAGCCACCGGCTAATTGCTTCAGTCCCTCCGGGACAAATATGGAAGCCAAGCCTGACCTACCCGAAAAAATCAACACCGTTGTTGGTTGCCGCTGCATGACCATCTTCCGTCACGCGCTGCTCTTTGCACGGGCAGAATGAGAAGACACTGCGTCTCCAAAGACTCCGGTACAGTGGCACGCAGACCTCATTGCGGATTTGTCGCACCACTTCCGTCATCCCATTTGCAAAGACTGCAAATGGAGCGCGGGGGCTGACGCCTTCCGGCTCGCCCCAACAACGCGTGAACGACAATCCTAGTCTGAACTCGTCGTCCGACGCGCATGAACCGGCTGTGCCGGTCGGCGACTGGAAGCCGCCGCGACGGGGTCGACCGACGTACCTTCGCGCCTGTCCCGCGTGCCAGATGCCGTCTTCTTGAATATGGCCCTCGAATGGGCTGATCTTCGGCAGTTCTTGCCGGTCTTACTTTCAAGTGCATGGTCACGGTGACTGATCGCCGTTGGTTCTTGAGTCAACTTTTTGAGTGATTCGGAAAACGGCGAATTCAATGAAGTGACGGTGGCAGAGTTTCTCTGTTTTCCACTTCGTTTGACTGGGCAATCTATTCATGTCGAAGGAGCGCCACATCAAGCAGTTTGAGGTAGTTCGTCGATGCTGAAACCTACGGAGATGAAGGATCGTCCTCCGAAAGCAGCGAGGGATTGTGGCAGACGCATTGATGACCACCTATTGTCCGACCTCAGCGCCCACGAGTAGATCTTCCATGATACGACGCCTTTCCTCATGTAAGCTATGGAGTGTTTTGTGCCTGCTCGCAGGAACAACCGTGCTATCAGCAACGGAGCCTGTGACGGGACGCATCACGCCTGAAGTGTTAGCGGCCAAACGAACCCTTCCCTCGGTTGGAAACATCCATACCGAGAAAGCGGCGAATACGTCTAACAGTGTGTTTGCATCAGAGAAGGCCCGGAAGATCAACGGGATGGGTACTGGTATCGTCTTTGATGAACGGGGTTACATGGTAACGAACTACCATGTGATCGCGGACGTCGACACCATTCGTGTCGAGTTTGAAGACGAAAACCGCGTCCGGTCGAGCTATATCGCTCGCAAGGTTCGCTATGACCGCGAACACGACCTGGCGATCATCAAGGTCGACGCTGCCAAGCCATTCAAAGTGATGCCTTCCGGGACGTCATCGGATTTGATGTACTGCGAGAAGGTCATCGCGATTGGTAATGCCTTCGGCTACGACGGCACTGTCACACTTGGTTATATCAGTGCTCTGGGTCGCGACGTCGAAGCGAACGACACGGTTTCCTACAAGAACCTGATCCAGACCGATGCCGCGATTAACCCCGGCAATAGCGGTGGTCCATTGATCAACATGGACGGCGAAGTGATCGGAATCAACGTCGCGATTCGAGCCGGTGCTCAGAAAATCGGATTTGCCATTCCCATTGATGATGCACGAATCATTATCGCCAAGATGATGAGCATTGAACATCTGGACGGCACGTTCCACGGAGCGATCACGAAGGACGTCAAGTCGGGTTCGACACGAATGCTGCGGGTCGACGGGGCTCACCCTGAAAGTCCAGCCGCAGTTGCCGGTCTTCGTTCCGGGGACGTGATCATGAAGGCTGGAAACGTCGACATCATCGACGGCGTCGATCTAGAACGAGCACTGCTGCATCGTTCGGTCGGCGACAAAGTCGAACTGACGATCCGGCGAAGCGATAAGATTGAAAAGACAGCAATCTCTCTGGCCAGCTACACGGGTGGCCGATCGATCCTGGCGAACGATCTTCAAATGACATCGCGAGCCAATAACGATGAATCAGATCGCTTCTGGACGCAGTTGGGCGTTCGAATGACACAGTTGCCTGCGGCTGAAGTTCGGACTCAACTTTCCAAGACCAAATATCGCGGGGGAATGCGGGTTCTCGAAGTGAAGCCAGACAGTCCTGCTGCTGCAAATGGAATGCAGAAGGGTGACGTCCTTGTCGGTCTCGATCGTTGGGAAACGATGAGTGTCGACAATATCACGTGGATCATGAACGAACTGGCCAAGCAGGGGCCATCTGCCGAAGGTCAGAATCAGATCAAGTTCTTTCTTGTCAGAGGACAGGAAACGAAATTCGGCTACCTGCCGATGTCGTCTGCCCCGCGAACGGCGTCGCTCGGAAACTGAGTTTCTGTGACGGCTTCTTTCTCGTGAGTGAAGCCCACCGTTCGATCAGCCCACGGTGGACAATCGGCCTCGAAGACCATCCGCTGTTTTGTCAGCGGATGGGTGAATCCGATGCGTTGAGCGAGCAAACAAAGCTGTGGCTCGTCAATCGAAACAGTCTGTGTGTCACCTACAACGTCCCCTTGCTTGTAGGTTGCGTCCCCACAAATGGGGTGACCCAAATGCCACAGATGCACACGGATCTGATTCGTCCGTCCTGTGTGAGGGATCACTTCCAAAAGCGACGTGCCGTCAGGGAAGCGTTCGAGGACCAGGAATTCCGTATCTGCGGGCTGGCCTTGTTCAAGATCGATCTGACGCGAGCCCGCCTGGCCGGGTTCGTCACTGATGGGAAGGGTGCAGCGAAACGTATCATTCAGCGGATGACCATGGACACGAGCGAGGTATCTCTTTTCGATACCGTCATTGCCGCTCAGTTCAAACTGTCGCTGAAGGATCGTCGCGAAGTGCCTTGTGCGGGCAAACAGCATCAGTCCGGACGTATTGGCGTCCAGGCGATGTGCGGGGCGTGGACTTTGCGGTGAATAGACCTGGCTCAAAAGATACTGAAGCGTATTTCGGTTGAATCGGCCACAAGGATGAATGGGAAGTGGTGCCGGTTTGTGGACAACGATCACTGCTTCATCTTCGTAGACAATTCGAATATCCACGTTGACATCGGGTTCGCAGGTGCCAGGCAGAACGTGAAGATATTGCTCACCAGCACGAACGATCTGTTGAGCGGCAACGGCTTCGGTTTCGTTGTTTCGAGTTCGCTTTCCTCGGGCTAATCTTCGGAGCTGGGAAGCGGCCGTCCGTTTTCTGATTCGGCCCTCATCGCACGCGCGCTGCCACTCATCACGAGGAATCTGTCCCAGAATTCCGCTCAAAAAATCAATGAGCGAGCGGCCATCGAATTCGGCGGAGACATTGATTGGCCGTTCATTTTCATAGGGTTGACTTCCGGGCAAAGGCGCTACAATTTTCCGAAGGGCCTCATGACGTTGAACGAGAATACGTGATTGTTGCTCTTGTGAAGTGACAAAGCAGTACGGACAGGATTGGGCCTCAACGAATCGTTCATCTTGCTGTTCTTCGGGGCTGAGAGGTGTCTGACAGACGTAGCACTGTGTCATTTCCGACTCATGCAGAGAGGGATCGACACCGACTCGCTGGTCAAAGACAAAGCATTCGCCGTTGTAATGGGCCGAGCCACATTCTTCGAAATACTTGAGAATCCCGCCATCGAGCTGAAAAATATTGTCATATCCTTCCCGTTCCATAAACGGTCCTGCCTTTTCACACCGGATACCTCCGGTACAAAACATGACAATTGGCTGGTGCTTGAGTGTTTCCGGCAATGTGCGTACAGCGTCAGGGAATTGGCGAAAGTGATCGATATCAAGCGTTAAGGCGTTCTCAAATGTTCCGAGTTGGATTTCGTAATCGTTTCGAGTATCGAGCAATGTGATTGGTCGCCCCTCGTCGAGCCACTTCTTCAGCTCGTGTGCTGAAAGCTTGGGGGCTGGACGGTTGACGGGATCAATCCCCTCAACACCGAAGGCGATGATCTCTTTTTTGATTTTGACAAGCATGCGACGAAACGGTTGATCCGAACTTTGGCTCACTTTGGGTTCAAGTTCTTCTAAGCCCGGAACCGAGCGTAGTTCGTTCAGCAGCAAATCAATTTCCGGTTGATCACCTGCAACGAAAAGATTGATTCCTTCCGTACTGAGCAGGATTGTCCCCTTCAATTTCCAGGCTTTACACCGATCGGCAAGCCGCTCTCGCAATGGCTTGAGTCCCGTCAGGGTGGCGAACTTGTAAGCGGCGATATTGGTGATACTTGTCATAAGTTTGAACTAAAAAATGTCGGTTTTCGTGATCGGATTAAAGTTGGCCGGGAGTCAAAATTTGACGATTACGGGATCTCATCCGCTTGAGCTACGGGTGGTGGTCCGAGTGTAACGGAAGTGCC
Organism: uncultured Schlesneria sp.; assembly: GCA_903904835.1. Taxonomy (GTDB): domain Bacteria; phylum Planctomycetota; class Planctomycetia; order Planctomycetales; family Planctomycetaceae; genus Schlesneria. The sequence goes on from CAIVEI010000171.1 coordinate 10,268, forward strand.
GAAGAATCAGCACGTCTCCGACCGTACGATTGAGTGAACGGGTGAAACGTAGTGGCCATTGATGCCCGTCTTTTCCCGATTGACTGGAACCGAACGCTTCGAAGAAATGCCCTCTCTTAAACGGGGGGCTATTGGGAAGACTGCCTCCGACGATTGCGCTTGCTCGCGTGCCGAGGACGGTAAATTGTTGAAAAGTGAGAGATTCTGGGGAGGAACTGTGCCAAACAGCAGCCGGCCGAAACTGGTCAGGAACACACTGATCTTCGGCGCCTTGACGGTATTGTTGCATACACATGAGATTTTCGCCCAGATTCAGAATCCACCGGTTTTGCAACAGCAAACTTCGGCTTCCGAAATTCAAGCTGTTGCAGATACGACTGACGCCGCAACACCACAAACTGATCCGTTCTCGGAATTGCTTGATCGCGCGATCGAGATCACGAGCAAACGGATGCTTACGGCAAATGCACATTCGCCGTGGCAAATCTTCCATAATATTCTTGCCCTGCGTCAAGACACCGTATTGAGACTGGGCGATCAGAAGGTTAATGCCATTGAATGGCTCGCAACGACCGAGCCTCAATTCGACAAACAGCCCTGGTTGTTGTTGACGAAACACGGCGCAAAGTTTCATTCCTACACGCGTATCTATGCGTTTGAAGGACACCCGTCGCAGTTCCTGGCCTTGCTCTCTCATTCGAACCTGCCAATGGACTATCAGTTCCATGTCCAGGGTAAAGTTGTCACGCTCACTGATCTGGTGAACAACTCGATGAAAGAAGTGAATACTGCGGAAGAGGTCACCTGGGTGTTGTGGGCCTTACAACATTTTCTCAAACCAGATGCGGTCTGGGTCAATCAGCTCAATGAGACATGGAGCATCGAACGGCTTGTCCAGATGGAAACAAGTGCCCCAGTTGTGGGAGCTCCTTGTGGCGGTAACCATCGCCTCTTTGCGTTGACAAAAGCACGTGACAAATATCTGGCAAGTGGCGGTCAATTACGCGGTGTCTGGTATCTGGCCGACCAAAAGATCAAGCAACATATTGAGATTGCTCGTTCGCTTCAAAATCCTGACGGATCATTTTCCAATGAGTTTTACAAAGGCCCCGGTCACACAGCCGACGTCAACAAGCGGTTTAATACGACCGGACACACGATGGAGTTTCTGTCGGTAGGCCTGCCCAAAGAACGGTTAAACGAAACATGGGTTCGGAATGCCGTTTGGATGCTGTCGCGCGAGTTGATCATTAACCGCGATACCAAAATTGATTGTGGTCCATTGTTCCATTCGTTGGATGCATTGATTCTTTACCGGGACCGGATTCGTCAGAAATCTCCGTCAACGGATGATGTTGCACCTCCTGCATCACTCGCACAACAGAAGCCGGCCGAGAATCAAGTGCCGGTGGCGAAGGTGGAGGTCAATCCGAAAGAGACAACGCGACCGGTTCCTGTCGCGCCATCGATCGCTCAAAAACCAATTGAAGAAAAGCCGGGTGCTCCTGAACTGCGAGCAGTACCAATCCCAATTCAGGAATCGAAACCCATTCCGGTAACCAAACCCGTTCCGGTAACCAACCCTGCTCCAGTACCCAACCCTGTTGCAGTACCCAAACCCATTCCACTACCCAAACCTGCTCCAGTGTCGCTGCCGATCCCCGATCCGATAGTCATTCCTGAATCGAAGCCCGATCAGCCCGTGCTCGAACCACCAGCATTGCCGACGCCGATGCCCACCCCGCAGGCGTACATACCGAAAACAAGAATGCCGAAGGCCGAATCAACAAGCACCAGGCATGCTTCGGCGCCAAAAGCTGCTTTACCAAAAATTGATCCTGCGAAGCTCGCGAACATCGGTCAACTCGCTCCGTCGGCAATTCGGTCCGAGGCTCCGGTGAAGATCGCTCGACGCGAGACGACATCGGGTGCCCCTTCTGAATTGCTGCCCGATCTTTCTGCCACACCGCTGGCCTCGTCGGAAGCTCCAATTCCCATACCGGACATAGAACCTGAACCGCTCCCGGTTCCCGCTAAAACTCAGGCCGATGAAAACAAGACTGAAACCCCCACCAGGAAAAGTACGCCACTGCCAACGATTCTGCCAGAAGTTGAAGCGGTACACGATCAACCTGCGTCGGCGCTTGATCACGCGAACCGATGAGTTGAATCGACTGCGGGTCATCTGAATTAAAAATCTTCGCCGACAGACCGCCCGGGATCTCCCCTGGCGGTCTGTCGGCTTTATCACATAAAGCGGAATTAGTCCGGGAACACGATACGCGGGTGCAGCCGATGTGCGACGGAGTCAAGTTCACCAATTCCGATCAGTGAGCCATCAGGACCAACAAGTGCGGTTCGATGTTCGACTGGGTCATGAGTGGAAGCAAGATGACCATCGGTTAATCGAGAAACGTCACCGATGCTTTGACCCCGCCTGACGGCAATGACCTCATCGGCTGACAGGTGGCGTTGACGAAGATGCGACACAATCGTGAGTGCGGGCTGCAATACATCATTGATTGATGCGGGGCTTAAACGATCCAGAGAAACGGCGTCCGAAACGTCAAACGGTCCGACGCCAAGTCGTCTCAGTTGAGTCATGATCGCACCACAACCCAGGCGAGAACCCAAATCGCGGCCAATCGACCTCACGTAAGTTCCACTACCACATTCGATTTCTAATTCAAATTCGGGGAGACTGAATTGCGTGATCCGTATCGAGAAAATCTCAACCGGACGCGAAGCCAAGTCAACGGTCTCACCACGACGAGCCAGATCGTAAGCGCGTTGCCCCTGAACATGGATGGCGGAAAATTGCGGTGGAACCTGTTCAACACGGCCCGTAAATTCAGAGAGCAAACCGGCAATGTGATCCCATGTCACGTGTTTCCAGTCGCCCCCCTCCGCAACAATCCCGGTGTTGTCGTCCGTATCGCTGGTTTGACCGAGTAAGAATCGACCGAGATATCGCTTGCGCCCCTCTTGTGCCAGGCTGACGAGCCTGGTTGCATGCCCCACGCAAACCACGAGTACGCCCGTCGCCAGCGGATCGAGTGTTCCCGCGTGGCCAACCTTGGCAGGACGGACGATTCGAACGATTTGGTTAACGACATCGCGCGATGTCACGCCCGCAGGCTTATCGACATTGAGAACTCCGCAAAGGGTCATAGACGTCTTCTGTACGTGTGATCTGGCGAATTTTTGACAGAGCGTAGCGTCCGCCCGAGAGATTGGTCAATTTACCTTGCCAAAGCAGCGGTTCTTGTGATCCACTTCGGGCTCAGAAACGTTAGTACCTGACCGGTTCTCGGATTGGTGGAGAAATTTCTGGTCAATAGCGACGCTTGATCAAGGCCACCTTAATTTTTCAACACGTCGTCCAGTCGACTCGCCTTGAACCTGATGGGATGCAATACTACCCGGCTTTATATCGTCGCCCGATGGAAGCGGTTCGCGATCAGAAAGTTCTCCATGTCTGCATCGATTGATGTTTTGATGACGTCACTCGGACAACCGAGCGAGGGAACCGGTACGCGATTGTCCGATCTTTTTGAAGCGCAGGTCGATCTTCACCCCGATCAGATTGCAGTCGAGTGTGGTACTTCGCGAACGACGTATCGTGAACTCGACGAGGCGGCCAACCAGTTAGCGAGGCATTTATGCTTGATGGGGGTCGGACCTGAGACATGTGTTGCCTTCTGGTTGCCACGTTCGACCGACGTCTATGTCGCTTTGCTGGGAATTCTGAAATCGGGAGCAGCTTACGTCCCATTAGATGCCGAATACCCTGTCGATCGAATCGCCTACATTCTGGAAAATTCCAAAAGTCAGATTGTGATTTCGACATCCGAATTTGCGAATCGACTTGTCGGATTTGACGGAACGATTATCAGATTGGACTCGGATGCACGCTCGATATCACAACAACTTTCGACGCGGCTACCGCTCGATGATCGAGAATTAGGCTCAACGAATCTCTGCTACGTCATTTACACATCCGGGTCGACCGGTAAACCAAAAGGAGTGCAGATCGAGCATCGGAACGCGGTTCATCTTGTACAAACCGAGGCTGCAAGATTTGCGATTCGAGCCGATGACCGGGTTTATCAAGGTTTTTCGATTGCGTTCGATGCATCGGTCGAGGAACTTTGGCTCGCATGGTGCGCTGGCGCAACACTTGTTGCCGCGACAGCCGAAATGGTTCACGCGGGACCTGACCTGCCGCGCATGTTGACAGAGTTGAGGATTACAGTTCTTTCCTGTGTCCCAACACTGCTTGCGATGATGGAAGGCGACCTGCCGACCGTTCGTCTTCTGATCGTCGGAGGTGAAGCCTGTTCGCACGATCTCATCACCAGGTGGTGCCAAGCGGGCCGAAGGATGTTCAACACCTATGGACCGACTGAAGCAACGGTCATCGCCACATGGACTGAATGTGACCCTGCAAAATCAGTCACGATCGGCGAGCCGTTGCCGGGTTACACCGCTTATGTCATGGACGAACAGGGACATCCGCTGCTACCAGGTGAAACGGGTGAGTTGTATCTGGGTGGTGCAGGTCTTGCGCGAGGTTACATGGGTCGGGACGACCTGACTCTTGAACGCTTTGTGTTGATCAACCTGACACCCGATGGCTCACCGGAACGACTTTATCGGTCTGGCGATCTGGCACGTTGGACAAACGACGGCCAATTGGAATTTCTTGGTCGAGCGGATGGGCAGATCAAACTGCGGGGATTTCGCGTCGAACTTTCCGAAATCGAATCAGCATTGATCCGCTGCCCAGGTGTCCTTGCGGCTGCCGTCACTGTACGTGAGGACGTTCCTGGGGTGCAGCAGTTGATTGCGTACCTCGTGCCTCGAACCGGTGCGGAAATTGACGAAGACGAATTGCGAATGACGCTACGTCAGTCTCTTCCCGTGTACATGATTCCCTCGTTATTCGAGCCGATCGAATCGTTGCCGACGTTAACCAGCGGCAAGGTTGACCGTAAGCAATTGCCGGCACCTCGCGCACGACTGGCACGGCAAAAATCAACGGCGATCGATGTGACGAACAATTGGAAACCACGAGACGACTTCGAGGGACAACTTGCCATCGCGTGGAACGAGGTCTTTTCTGCTGTTGCCATTGGACCTGACGAAGACTTCTTTGTCGACCTTGGCGGGCATTCACTGCTTGCGGCGCGGATGGTATCGTCTTTACGGAAGTTTCCTGAATTCGCCGACATTTCGATGCTCGACGTCTATCGGTATCCGACGATCACGAAACTGGCTGACGCGTTACGCGACCGAAACCGAAGTTCAAACCAGGATGTATCAAATGCGACGCCCGTCAAGCATCGTGTGATACGACGAGTTTCGTCCTTGCAACACGCTTTGTGCGGGGTCGTGCAATCGGTCGGCCTCTACTTCGTTGTCGGTTTCTTTTCACTTCAGTGGCTGGCTCCTTATTTGACCTACACGTTTTTGCTCGACCAGGGTCGTACTGGTCTTGAAGCCGTGTTTCTGTCGCTGATGACGTTAGTGCTGCTCTATCCGGTGATGCTGGCGCTCTCCGTTGCCGTCAAATGGACAGTGATCGGGCGGATGAAACCTGGGCGATATCCCCTTTGGGGGATTTACTTCTGCCGCTGGTGGTTCGTGCAATCGATTCGCAACATCGTGCCGACGAGCTATCTCACCGGAACACCACTGTTAACGTGTTATTACCGTCTGATGGGGGCAAAAATCGGAGCCAACGTTTATCTTGGAAACGATGGTTGCCAGGCCTATGACCTGCTCTCGATTGGAGACGACAGTTGTCTGGGTGCCGATTCGCACTTCACAGGGGCAACGGTGGAGGATGGCTGGCTGATCCTCGGGCGAATTGACATCGGCCAACGCTGCTTTGTCGGAACGCGGACGGTTCTGTGTCCTGATTCGCGCTTGGAGGACGATGCCGAGCTTGATGATCTTTCGTTGCTGACGTCGAACACTTGCATTCCGCAGGGTGAATGCTGGAACGGTTCGCCGTCTCGTCGTATCGAATGTGACGTGGTGTCGGAACCGAATCATGCTGCCGTAAGACCATCGTTTGGGCGTCGTTTAAGTTACGGCGTTTTGTACATCGTCGGCATCCTGATTTTCCCGCTGTTACCGATGGCGGCATTCTTTCCAGGCATGGCGGTGATGGCGCACCTGAACTACATCGACGAACATTATTCTTACCTGGTCCTATCGCCGCTTGTCGCTTTGTCGTTTGTCGTGCTCATCAGCCTTGAAATTGCTGCGGTCAAATGGCTGCTACTGGGCCGAGTCCAACCTGGTGCGTATCCATTGCATCACAGTTTCTATTACCGAAAATGGTTTGTCGACCGCCTGATGCACCTGAGTCTGGACGTGATTGGCCCTCTCTATTCAACGCTCTATCTAGCCCCGTGGTATCGGTTGCTCGGAGCCAGGATTGGACATCGGGCCGAAGTCTCGACCGCGTCGTTCGTCTCACCTGACTGCCTGACGATTGGCGATGAAAGTTTTGTTGCCGACTCGGTCTCGCTGGGAGCGGCACGCGTTCGCCATGGGGTGATGTTGATCGATCACACAACGATCGGTCAGCGGACATTCATTGGGAATAGTGCTCTGATTCCGATCGGAGCGAACATCCCGGACAACAGCCTGATTGGCTGCCTGTCCATTCCGCCTGTAGTGCCGATGACAGACGGATCTTCGTGGCTCGGCTCTCCTTCGTTTTTCCTGCCTCAGCGACAAACTAATACCGACTTCAGCGAAGAAGAGACATTCCGACCGACGCCATGGTTATTGACGCAACGATTATTTATCGAGTTCTTTCGCATCACTTTGCCTTCAACGCTGTTTATCATTTTTACGAACATCCTGCTCTCGACCGTCTTGTTGATGCACCTTGACGGGATGCGCGTCGGGCAAATCGCAGCCATGTTTCCTCTACTTTATATGCTGACGGGGACGACCGCAGCCCTGTTAATGGTCGGTATCAAGTGGTTGCTGATGGGGCGATACCGTCCGAGTGAACGTCCGCTGTGGAGTCCCTTCGTCTGGCGGACGGAAGTGGTCACATCGCTTCTCGATAATTTCGCCTCGCCGTTTTTTCTCGATCTGCTGGCCGGTACTCCGTATGTCTGCATGTTTTTCCGTTTGCTGGGTGCAAAAATCGGTCGCCGAGTCTATCTCGATACGACCGAACTCACCGAATTTGACCTCGTTCACATCGGTAATGATGTTGCGGTGAACCTCGATTGCACGCTGCAGACCCATCTGTTTGAAGATCGTGTGATGAAAATGGCGACTGTCAAAGTGGACGATAACTGCCACCTCGGTGCCATGTCGCTGGTTTTGTATGATACCCATATCCGAGACGGCGCATCGGTCGGAGATTTGTCGCTGGTGATGAAGGGCGAAACGCTTCCGGCGAATTCTTCGTGGACCGGCATTCCGGGTCGGAAACTGGATTCTTGATCGCAGGTGAAAGCGAATGCCTCGGTTTGTCATTCTTGTTCACGATCACCCATTTTTGCATTGGGATTTTTTATTGGAAAACGGAGATCATTGTCGTACCTGGCGTCTACTGGTTGATCCCGAATTATCGGTGCACGACTTTCCTGCCGAAGCGATACCGGATCATCGATTGATCTATCTTGACTATGAAGGCCCGATCAGTGGTCAGCGAGGTGCCGTGATCCGATGGGACAGTGGAACGTTTCAGTGGCGAATGAACCAAACGGAGGTTTGCGAAGTCATCCTTTCGGGACAACGGTGGCATGGACTTGTCCGATTGGAAGGGATTGACGCCGTTCACTGGAAGGGATCACGACAGACTTCGATCGAATGAATTGGTGTGTCGTGCCAACGACGACAACGCCAAAAAAGTTTGAGTTTGGAGAGAGACTGAATCGGGGCCTTGTGTATAAGATGCCGAACGAAAATCGAATCACATTTGATTCGCTGTGACTTTCACGAGTTGACCATGCCTAAGCTCCCTGACGATTTGCGAGTAATGATTGACAAGCTCTGTCAAAAAGGGGACCAGTTCGCGCAGATCGATCAGCCTGACGATGCACTCGACCAATATGAGGCCGCATGGGAATTACTGCCGAACCCAAAAAATCAGTGGCCTGCCGCGACATGGATTCTCATGGCTGCTGGCGACGTTTATTTCGAACGTCGTGATTACGTTGCTGCGAGCGACACGCTGCGTGAAGCTCTTCAGTATCCCGATGGCGAGGTGAACCCGTTCATCTGGCTACGCCTCGGACAAAGTCGATTCGAGATCGGCGATTTGAATGGCGCCGCCAATGCCCTGGAAACGGCATTTCGGATAAACGGCGACGAATTGTTCGCCGACGAAGATCCGAAATATTTCAATTTTCTCAAGACACAGCTCGGCGTGATGCAGGTCAAAACAACCCCAAAATCGACCCGTTTCAATAAGCCGTTACAGTAGAATAGCCCTTTTTTTGCCGCTTGGATCGAACTCTACACGCGTCGGCTGTAGAATGGTGGATTCTGCGAATGAAGTCGGTCATTGAACTCATCTAGGGTGAATTATGTCTCAAGTCGGATTCGGGATTGTTGGTTGCGGAATGATCGCCAATTTCCACGCCGAAGCGATCAAGCGGATAAAAGGAACCAAGTTAGTCGCCTGCTTCGACAACATTCCGGCTTCGGCCGATGCATTTGCCGCAGCGAATCCCGGAGTGACCGCGTATCACGATCTCGACAAGATGCTGGCGGACCCGAACCTGAGCATCGTCACGATCTGTACGCCCAGCGGTGCTCACATGGAACCAGCGGTCAAAGCTGCACAGGCCAAGAAGCACGTCGTCGTCGAAAAACCGATGGAAATTACGCTTAAGCGTTGTGATGCCATTCTTGATGCTTGTCGTAAAAATGGCGTCATGCTATGTCCAATCTTTCAGTCGCGATTCAGCCCTGCAAATATTGCACTGAAAGAGGCAATTACCGACGGACGGTTCGGAAAACTGGTTCTCGGAGACACCTTCGTTAAGTGGTGGAGAACCCAGGCGTATTATGATGGCCCTCAACCAAAAGGAACCAAGACTCCGGTGAAAACGGGCTGGCGAGGAACCTGGAATCTGGACGGTGGTGGTGCTTATATGAATCAGGCGATCCATAACGTTGACCTGTTGTACTGGTTGATGGGTGATGTCGTTGAGGTCAATGCCGTCACCGCAACGCTTGCTCACGAACGTATCGAAGTTGAAGACATCGGCGTTGCAGCGATCAAGTTCAAAAATGGTGCTGTTGGAACCATTACCGCCAGCACGGCGATCTGGCCGGGCCTGCTGAAGAAAACCGAGGTTCATGGAACCACCGGTTCCGCGATTGTCGAACAGGACGAAGTCCTGCTGTGGCAGTTCGAAAAGCCAAAACCTAAAGACCGGGCGATCGTCGATAAATTGATGAACCTTGAAGAGGGTTCGGGCGGCGCGAGCGATCCGAAGGCGATCAGTTATGTTGGCCACATGGAACAACTGAAGGATTTCGTCAAGGCAATTCAACTCGGTAAGAAGCCCAGAATTACCGGCGACGAGGGCCGAAAGGCTGTGGAAATCGTTTTGGCGATCTACCAGTCGGCCTGGACAGGCAAGCGCGTCACACTGCCACTGGAAAAAGATCCCAAACGACCTGCAGGCGTTTAGGTAATAAGTGTAAAACAACGGACCTGATCCTCAGGGCAACAGTGCCTTGAGGGATCGTACGGCGTCGAAGCAAGGAGACTGGCGAAGGCGGCTAAAGATTGGGGGCGTGGCTTCCGCCGAGCCGCTATATCGATGCGCGTACTTGCTTGGCGGGGCAGCAGGAGCTTCGCCCGACTGGTACTCACGTCCGACAATCCTGCAACGTCGATATCCAATTGCATTTCTGAAACATACTTCATTCATCCAATATCATGGAAAACGCTTCGAACACGACGAGCGAAGAGATTGTTCCGAACGAAACAAGATGGCTTTCGTGGGGTTCGATTGTTGGTGTGATACGACCGTTTTTCGCGCTATTGACGGTGACATTGCTGTTCTGTGTGGCGGATCAGTGGACTCATGGGAAAGAGGCTCGATTTGCGACCGAGCAAAACCTCAGAAACATCACCACCCAAACCGCGATTGTCGCCGTGGCGGCACTAGGAATGACAGTAGTGATCATTTCAGGCGGAATTGATCTCTCTGTTGGAACAGCGATCGCTCTCTCGGCGACGATACTGGCATGGAGCCTCAAGGAAGACATTGCCTTGCGGCTTTTCGCTGGCGACAACGTGAATGGTGTCAATCAGAAGTTAAAGAGTGCGGAAGACGATCTTCGACGAGCCAAAGACGACACCACTGTCGCTGCGTTGAAAGAACGGATTGAAAGTCTCTCCCGTCTGCGAGATCGTGTGATGGCATCATCCGTTCGCTGGACCCCCTGGACTCCGTTATTCGCCTGGATCATCGGCGTCGGAACGGGCTGTCTTTGTGGCCTCGTGAATGGGTTGCTGATCAGCTATCTCAAGATGGTTCCATTCATCGTGACGCTTGGAACGATGCAGCTCTATCTCGGTTGGGCCAAATGGGTCGCTGACAATACGACGGTCAGGCCCGATCTTGCGACACAGGTCCCTGCGTGGTTTGCGGATCTATTGAGTATCCGGCCGACGGCACTGGTGCAGGGGATGCCAGTCGGCGTGTGGCTGACACTGGGTTTGGCGATGCTGCTGGCGGGTATTCTGCACCTGACTGTTTTCGGGCGTTACGTTTTTGCGATCGGTTCGAATGAAGCGACCGCTCGTTTATGCGGGATCAATGTTCGCTGGAACAAGATCGCGATTTATACGCTGGGGGGATTATTCACGGGAATCGCGGGCCTATACCAGTTCTCGCGACTGACTGTCGGTAACCCGTCATCCGGGCTTGGGCTCGAATTAAAAGTGATTGCGTCCGTGATCATCGGAGGAGGGAGTCTGAACGGAGGCCGCGCTTCCGTGTTAGGAACGTTAACCGGTGCGTTGATTATGTCAGTGATTACCAGCGGCTGCACGGCCCTTGGTGTTACCAACCCGGTTCAAGACATGTTGCTCGGAATCATTATCATCATCGCAGTTGCCGTCGATCAATTTCGCCAGCAGAAAACTTGACCGGGCCGAAGTGAGCCCCCGCTCGCCTTGCCCGATAAAAGTGCGTATCTACTGTTACCTCAATCTTCCTGATTTCTATTTATGGCGAGGGGCCTCATGAGAGCATTACGCTGCAGGGTTCAAGGTTTTATCGTGGCATTTCTGGTTTGTCTGAATAGCGGATTGATGTTAGGTTCTGCATATGGTGCTGACGCAGGCGAGCGAATCGGAATCTGGAACGGCAAAGCGCCGACAGGTGACGGAAACACTGAATCGGTCGAGACCTGGATCTCAGTCCATCGTGCACCAAACCCCAATGGGACCGCGGTCGTGATTTGTCCCGGTGGCGGATATGGCGGCCTGGTCACGGGAGCCGAAGGGCATGGAATCGCTGAATGGTTGAACGGTCACGGTATCGCAGGAATTGTCCTTGAATATCGTTTACCAGCAGGCAGAACATACGTTCCATTACTCGACGCTCAACGAGCGATCCGTACGGTTCGCTCGAACGCCAAAGCCTGGGAAATTGATCCGGCACGGATTGGTATCATGGGGTTTTCCGCCGGTGGTCATCTGGCATCAACGGCTGCAACACACTTCGATGGTGGTGATCCGAACGCCACTGACGCAGTTGATCGAGTCAGTTGTCGTCCCGACTTTGCGATTCTGGTCTATCCCGTGATCACGATGAATGAGTCAACTCATAGCGGATCAAGAACCAGGCTTTTGGGTGAAAACCCTTCGGAAAAGCTGATCGAACTTTTCTCGAACGAGAAGCAGGTAACTGACAAAACGCCACCGACGTTTCTCGCGCACGCCATTGATGACAAGGCCGTCGTCATTGAAAATAGTCAGATGTTTTACGCAGCGTTAAAGAAGCACAATGTTGCTGGTGAGTTGTTAGAGCTTCCTTCCGGCGGTCACGGCTTGAACGGTTATAAAGGGCCGATGTGGGACGCCTGGCAAGAAAAGTCGCTGGCATGGCTGGCTGAGCTGAAGCTGGTGAAAAAGCTTCCTATTAACTGAAGCCACAAGTTAGTAGAAAATTTATATTACAAATGCTTTGAGATAATCGCTCTCACAATCATTCGAGCGGCAGCTAAAAGAAAACGACTGCAATAATCAACAAGATTGCCCAACCCAAGAGATAGAAGCTTAACGGTACTACCGTCAAAAACATCATGACCGCGAGGAAACCATGTCCGAAATAGCTCTTCGGCTTGTACGGAGAATGAGTCGTGTCTGTCCGGTCAATAAATCTGGCGAGCGTATGTCGAAGGTCGGCAGCTTGACCTAAAAACATCCATCGGATCGGAGATCGGAAGGAGATGGCGTGTAAGATGGGCGCGCGATTTGAATCGAAGAAAAGGAATTGGGCTTCATTCAGATTTCCTACGGAACGCGGAAATCGCCACCCAGGAGTTGATTCGGCGCGCAGACGGAAATCCTCGTAATCATTCTGACGCTCACGAAAATTCGAAAGACAAAAAAGCAGTTTCTCGGGGGGGACGGTTTCGAGGACCGTGTGCAGCTCCCAAACGAATCCCTCCGTTCCTGCTGCCTGAAGAACGACATAGCGCGATTGGTCAAGAAAGTCTGTCACAACCTTCTGCCACTCGTCGTTACCGACAAACACACGGTCCGCACCGATTGTTGCCAGTTGTTCTCCCGGTTTGCCGATTGCAATGAATGGCCCGAATTCCCGAAAGAAACTTGCGAGTTGCAGTTCTGTGGTGTGAGAAATCAACCCGAAGAGCGTCCTGAATAAACGGAGCGGATGAGCTTCGAAGAACGCCGTCAAGTACAAGGGAAGATGTCGAACATCGGAAGGCATTGTCAGGCCGAAGAGACGTGAGAGCAAGCGATGCGGCGTTAAAGTGTCTTCGACATCACTTTCAAAGGATCGCAAATAGAGAATCGGAGCCCTCGAATCCTCGGCGAGAACCGAAAGCGCATTCCGTGCGACCATCCTACGGCCGGTCTGGATCAAAACAATTCCCACATAGGGGCTAACCCTTATAAGCAATGAAAGAAACGCTTCCGAATCACCCTTCTGAAACAGGGTCACAACGTCGCTCATTACGTAACACATAAAACCAAGAGCCATAAATACTACTACAGCAGGTCCTGACTTCGCGTAGCCCGTAATACCACCTGTCATGAGAGCATAGAATTGTCCGAACGAGTACTGCATTACTAATGCGGCCAGTGTAATAAATACCAGGAGCGATCCCAAAATCATCAGCGTTCTTCCTGCAATTCGGGATCTTAAGGGTTGGCGGCCGGATAAATCCTTAAGAGGTTTGAGCTTTGTCTTGTGCTTGGCTTTCATTCGCCCAGGAATTGAATATCCGATTGCGCATATTAAGACGACGATTGGGACACTCAAAATGAACGGCATCAAATCAGCAAGATCATTGACATCCACGCTCAATCCAATAATCGAGAGGATCGTAGTAAGTTGCTGAGGAACAAATGTGAAATAGAGACTGAGCAGAAAAAACGACAACGCCCAATAGAGACCAGTAAGCGGAATCTGTTTTTTTTGGTGATATCGAGCGCCGAGCACAAGTGGTAATGCCCGGTAGACGTTTGGAGTCTCTTGCTGAAGGACAGAAAATGAGATTGTTTTCTTCGCGGCGACCAGTTTGAAGTTGTCAAACGCACCAATTATCGATCTCGGAAAGGAAACCACTTGCGACACTTCCACAAGAGGGATCGAGGTCACGCGACCCACTTTTCGTCCCATTTCCTTCAGCACGCCAGCGCCGTCGGCCATGTAGGCACTCTCAGGAATTGGGGTGCCTGTCCTTTTCCGAATGACGACGATTTCTGAGGGATAAAAACCGAGCACCTCGTGCATGACGGGGAAATAGGTCCAGGGCCGACATTTCCGAAAGCGAATCAGCGGAAGCACTTGCTTCAGCCATTTTACGGACGCCTGATCTTGATCGTTGGCAGTTTGTACTGAAGCATCACTCAACATGACGCGCCTTTATTTTCAATGGGAGCGAGACCGCATTTAGAACGTCCGAAGAGTCAAGGGAACAATCTGGCTTTGTAAGACTCTTGCACCAATGTAGTACTAACGATCGATTTCTTCGCGTGCCACAAAGCTAATGAAACGGGCGGGGCGAGGCTCCAGCCGAGCCGCTAAGTGAGGTGAACATCGACTTAGCGGCTCGGCAGAAGCCTCGCCCTCCGATTAGTTTGCAGACGTAGCGTGTCAGGAATTCCACGCGACGACGAGCGTCACGAAATATCAGGGACGAAATCCTTCAAAGTGTGCAGCGGACACATACTTGTCTCCAACCGCTTTTCCGATCTTGGACAGTTTGTCAATGTGTGCGACCGAATCCATCTGCTGCACGTCACTCGGCGCAATTCCACTCAATCCAAGACTTGCCAGGCCCTTGTCTGTCAGTTCGGCGTTGTAACGCACGTATGTGAAAAGCTGAGGCGAAAATCCTGACACAGCATCATCTGCCAGGCCACCCAATTCTGAGTCGATTTCCTTCGGAATACCGCTAAGACATTTGCCAAACATGCGACACAGCGTGTCCTGCTCATGAAGAGCGGCGTTCATCAATGCGGAAGGAATCGAGCCTGCATTATAAAGCAGGTTCATTTGTGAAGGCTGCAGATTCTCGTTGGCCGAATCGGCGAACCCGGTGCCGACAGACACGAGCAGCATTTTATCGCGACCGACCGGCCACTCCAATTTAAACGGCGCAATCGTCGCCATCTTGAATAATTGAAAAGCGGGGTTGTTGTACATCGTGACCCCACCATCAACGAAAACGAATTCATGATTGCCGACTTTGACCGCTTCGGGGGGGAAATACGTTGGGGCGGCAGTACTCGCTCGGACCAGTTGCCAGAGAGGGAGATCAAGATTGCACTCCTTATTTTGAGTCCCATCGGCGTGTGTCAACTGATTGTATTTCGCCGCAGGATTATTGGAGAGCGGCCATGGCGAGTCCGTAGTTGCGTTACGCAAGATCACTAAAAGCAGGGACTTGAGTTTATCCGTGCCGAGCTTCGTGTCGGCACCGAAGACATCCTGCAACTGCTTGCTCAAGTTATCTGACCGAAACTTTGTCCTGAAACGTTCGAGAAGTTTCGCTTTCTGAAACATTTCCTCGCCGTTATTCACATAGAAACTGCGAAGTTCGTCGACCGTCATTCCCCAGGCTAATGCCGCTGCGATAATGGCACCGGTGCTGGTACCAGCAATATAGTCAAAATAGTCACACAATTTCAGATTCGGATTGCCATATGTTTCACGAAGCGTTTTCTCGATGCGCGCGAGGATTTCCACGCTGAGAATCCCTCGGATTCCCCCACCATCGCATGCGAGAAGTTTTTTCGGACCGGCTTTTTTCAATTTGTCGTGGAAAGACATCTTCTAGTTTCCTGTTGATTGGGATCAGGCAAGTTTTTGAAACAGATCGGCATGCGCGTTGATAAGCATTTCCAATTTCTGGATTTGTGCGTTGGTTGCATCATGCATCCAGTCAGGGCGTTGGAGTTTGGCGGATTCGTCTTTGGCAACCGTATATCGTTGCTTCCAGTCGGCGGTTTGGGAAACCTCAGTTTCGGTTCCTTTTGTTATTTGACATTTTTGGAATTCACCAAGACCAAAATATGCTTCTGCTTGTGTCGCAAGCACCCAATAGAGCTGATTATCGACATCCGCTCGTTTTGAATCGCTCTCGGGAAGGAGTTCTAATTCCTTCTCCTTCTGTTGAAGATCTTGAATGACATTCGAACAGATCTTGAGAACGTCGCGGCGGATTCGACTTGCCTCGACATGGTCGGCGATCTTTTCCGCCGAGGTCGGATCGGCGTCGGTACTGGCACGCAAATCCAGAAGAAAGGCAAGGTTAATCCCATTATAGTGATCGTGCTTGAGAACATATCCCCGCCGATAGTAATCAATTGCCAGTTCCAGGTGCTCAATCCCCTGGTTTTCTTCAAAAAGTCGCTTTTCGATCGCTCCTGCCAGACCTAGTGTCTCCGGATCATTAGTTTCTGGAAGATTGAGTTGGCCAAGCAGTTTGAGGGCCTCACGCAAGGCCGTGATGGAATCAGGTTTCTTCGCCTTGTAAGTCGCCAGTACCAACCGATGGATCAAATAGGGGTCGCCAACATGCGAAATCTCCCCCGGTTTTGCGGCTTCCGTCGGACGTGAACGTTGAATCGCTTGTCCGAACAATCTTTTGGCTGACTGAAATCCTCCTTCGGAAATCGCCATTTCTCCCTCTGCGATGATCATTGCTAAGGTGTCATCGGGAATGACAGACTCCGGCTTGGCGGACTTGTCAACGTCGACGTTTGCCTCGTCACTGCGCTGAATCGCTCGATTCACTGCTTCGGCTGTGACTGTCAATTTCGGGGGTTTCAAGTCTTTGAGAAAAGTATAGACGGGACTGTCGGGATCGAGGGAATTGCTTGCGTTAGATGTAGAGGCCTCTTGCCACGCCTTGATTGCAGTAGTCAGCACCGTCGTGAAACGTTTGACCTCACCAAATCCGATGTCGGTCCCCAGATGGGTGTAGCTTCTGATGACAATGTGATTGAGGTCAAATGGATAGGCGGCAAACTTGTCCTCTGCGATGACGATGGTTGCTCGCGGCCTCAAAGCATGGCGAACACCAAGCTCATACAGAGCATTCGGATTCGCTGTAGAGATATCTGCGATTACCAGATCGGCTTCGAGTAGCTGCTGATACATCGGGAGGTCAATCACCCCGCTGTGCGGGATCTCATCTGCACGGATACATTTCATCCCGCATGATTCGACAGCGGGTTTGATCAAAAATTGATAACTTGCGTCGAGGTCAAGGATACGTCCAGTCGCCAGATCCGTTTTTGTTTTAAAGCCCATAACAACGAAGCATGTCGACATTGATTGTATCCTTGAACCGTATTTTGTCGCCCGTGTCTGAGTTGTCCCTAAGGAACCAGTACATCATAAAGACGTCACAGTTACCCTTAAATCATGATTATCCCACAAACCGAACGTCGTTTGGTTCTGTTGTGTACGTATCACACACACACCACTTTTGAAAACAGAGAGGATCTTCGACATTTCCCATACGACGTTAGTGAACCATTCCTATGCATCGCAATGAAAAGAAATCGTCGCACATCGAGGTCGCGAGAGACGATCGTATAGAACAATACGGCGATCTGCGTCGAACTGCAACACAACGAAATAGTGACGCAATTCACGGAGCGTGCATATTCTGCAACCCAGTGAGAGGGCGAGGATGTTAAGATGAAACTGCTCAACTGGGATTGCGTAATACTGTTAAGCCTAAAGGCGGAATAGCGATCAAAGCTGCGTGTTTCGTGGTTTTCGAGTCTTCAACAAGGCCGCATCTTCATGATTCGATAACAAGTCCATTTCACACGGCGCGACTGAAGTCAGTAATATCGTGGTATCTCAGTTTAAATCTCTCATCGCTGTCACGTGTTTCGGCGACAACGTTGCCGACTCCGAACCGCGTCGAGTATGGTAAAGCATAAACTCTAAACGCGTCAGGACCGTCTGTTTGCGGCCAATTGTCATGATACGATGCTCGTCATGGGAACTTCGACATTTACTGACTGCTTCCTTGTTTCGGAGCTATAACTATGCGGAAATTCACCGTACGCATTTCGACAAAGCGATTGAGTGGAATTCTCGGGTTCGCATTTCTGGGAGTTTGCGGGTGTTCGAAGCCTGGGCATATGGACACAAAGCCGCACACCCAAAAACAGCAAACATCGGTGGCTAACTCGCCCTCGCGCGAACTGACGCACGAGGAGACATTGGCCTGGGTCCATGACAATCGCGCCTGGCGAAAGGCAAAAAAAACTCGTTCGATGTGGGCCAGGGCTATAACGGCCGAAGAAGTCGGCAAGGAGTTCCAGACGGCGGACCGGGCGAAATTGACGGCCCGTGAAAAGGCTTGGTTGTGCGTCGGCGTCGCCGAAGAACCGTGGTTTCAGGCGTGGGAAAAGATCGAAGCCAAATACGATCGCGGAGAGACGGAAACTAAGCAATTCGCTTTCGATGACAAGCCACACGAGTACCATCTTTTCCGACCCAAGCCGGACGTCATCAATTGGGCTGCCCAGGTTAAGGGGTCGAACATCGCCGGTTTTTCCATTCACCCTGGCTATGATCCTGCCAATCCGCTTCACTCGGAACAAGGGGGTTATGTCGTAAAAGGTGATGTCCCTGACCCGTACCAGGATAGACCCGACGACGTCTGGCTCGTGCAACAGCCACTATTTGAGAGTACCTACGAGTTCTTGAATGATGAGAGGCCTGCAGCAGGAGACCAGTCTGCAAAAGGCGAATCCCCTTGATGAGCGATTGCGCGCCTGGTTAACTCGACAAAGTTTTAAGACCATCGTTTACGCCATGCAGCTGGTTGCGGACTTTCTACAGTGATCGACTCCCTCGTGGTGGGGTGGTCAAACGTCAGTGACGATGCGTGAAGTGCGATAAAGCCCTCTACTGATGTTTGGGAGCCATATTTTCGATCCCCGACAATGGGCCAGCCTTGTGAGGCTAGTTGCACGCGAATTTGGTGACTACGCCCAGTCTGTGGCCGAACTTCCAATAAAGTGAACCGACCGAATCGTTCCAGTCGCTCAAAGGACAGCACACATTCCTGACCTGAATCTTCGCGATCAGTCACTGAGACCACATTACGTTCGCGGTCTTTGACTAGTCGATCTCGTAATAAGCCGTGTGGAGCCGATACTATTCCTTCCACGAGAGCAAGATAGATTTTTTCAATGCTGTGAGCGCGGAATTGTTCCGAGAGCCGGCTGGCTCCTTTGCTTGTTCTTGCGAACAGGACCACGCCGGAAACAGGTCGATCCAGTCGATGAACGACTCCCACAAAGACATTGCCCGGCTTTTGATACTTTTCGCGCAGGTACACTCTTGCCGCATCGACAAGAGTTGGTTCGCCCGTATGATCACCCATCGTGAGCAATCCCGCTGGTTTGTTCACAGCAAGACAGTGGTTGTCTTCATATAAAACGACGGGTTGATAAGTCACAGTACTCGCCAGGTTTTTTCGGAAGAATCACGTTTTAAATAAAAAAACGGGGTCTGATCCTCCACTATTTTAAACATCGTTTGATCGCATGAGCCATTGCAAATAAACGCTTTCTTAACGGATTGTATCGCAAATAACATAGTCCGAGTGAGCCGGGCGGCGTAAGCCCTCGGACCGTTCTTTTCCCAATCCTCATTCAGATTCCATCAAAGAATCCGAGCACTGACTCCGCCCGGTTCACCTCGGAATTTTCTTTACTCTTCATCAGTATGCATTTGAGCGTTCTCGATAATCTTATGCTGTTCGTTCAGGGGAACCTGTTCGTAATGGCTGAATTCCATCGTATACGAACCCTGACCACCCGTTATGCTCGATAACGAACGCGCATATGTCATCAGTTCGGCCAACGGTGCCCTGGCATGAACAACCTGCATCCCGCCGGACAAACAATCCATCCCCTCCATGCGTCCACGACGAGTGTTCAGATCGCTAGTAATATCACCAAGTTTCTCGCCGGGAACCGTGATTTCCAGATGCATCAAGGGTTCAAGTAGTGACGGCTTGGCTTGCTTGAAAACATCTCGAAAACAGTTGCTGGCGGCTGTGCGAAAGGCCGCTTCGTTACTGTCGACGGGATGATCCTTGCCAAAAAAGAGCGCCACCGCGACGTCCTGCACCTGAAAACCCGCAAGAACACCTCGTTCCATCCGGTCACGAATCCCCTTTTCGACCGCCGGGATGAATTGATTTGGAACAGATCCACCCGTCACGCAATCCAGAAACGCAAAATTCAGTTCAGGATCGTAAGTGTGTTCTCGCAGGCCTTCGAAACGCTCGCGAGTGAAATAAGTCTTAGGATCGAGTTCCTGTGGCAACGCATAAACCCGCAAGTGAACCTCAGCAAACTGGCCCGAACCGCCCGACTGCTTTTTATGCCGGTATGAACCTTCGGCGCGACCAGCGATCGTTTCGCGATACGGCACCTTCGGCGCGTGCGTTACCACATCGACTTTGTCTCGTTTGTGGAGTCGTTCCTGAACGATCTGCAGATGCAGGTCACTCATTCCTCGCATGACCATCTCATGCGTCTGAGGATCACGCGTAATGCAGAATGTAGGGTCTTCTTCTTCGATCTTGTGTAACGCTCCGGAAATTTTCTGCTGGTCCGAGCGGCTTTTCGGCTCAACAGCCAGTCCGATCATCGGCATGGGAAATTCCAGCATCGGCATTGTGATACTCCAGTCTCCGTTGACCAGCGTGTCGCCAACCTGGAATTCGTCGATCTTCGCCACGACAACTAGGTCGCCCGCATGAGCTTCGTCCACCGCTTCGACCTGACCACCCTGAACGTCCAGTAACTGATGAATCTTGATTCCGCGCCCCGTTCGCATGTCGCGAACCGTCGAATCCTTTGTCATTTTTCCGGAAAGGACTCGAATGAAACTCATCTTCGAAACAAACGGATCGATCCGGGTCTTGAAGACCTGTCCGACAAATGGGGCGTCTTCCGTCGAACTCACCTCGATCTCCTGGCCCGATCCTCCCGTCGCATGTCGGACAAGTTCGCCCGGCGCGAGCGCGAAATCGGCCACGGCATCCATCAGCTCTTTGACACCGATGCCGGACTTTGCACAAACACAGACAATCGGAATCAAGGCTCCTGATCCGATCGCCTTATTGACCCCGCCCAGAACTTCATCTGCTGTCAGTTCCTTTCCATCCAGATATCGTTCCATCAATTCATTGTCAGTTTCGGCAATAATGTCCATCACTGATGAACCATAGGCTGCCGGATCAACGACAGATCCATTCTGTCCCGCATGTGACGAGAGAGTGCTTTTCACGGCATGGAACCTGGCTCCCGCGCCGCAAGGGACGTTAATCGGCAAGCACTGGGGACCGAACGATTCCTGAATTGATTCGATCAGCTCTTCGAAGTTGACGTTTTCGTGATCGAGTTTATTAATCGCAATGAATCGAGCGAGGTGAGCTTTTCCCGCCAGTTCGAATGTGCGACGAGTATTCGCTTCGATCCCCGCTGCGGAATTAATCGTAATGATCGCCGTTTCAGCGGCGCAGACGGCGCTGATGACTTGTCCCACAAAATCAGGATAGCCCGGCGTGTCGATCACATTCACCCGTAGCCCGTGGTGCTCGAAATGAACCATTGCGGATGAGATCGAAAAATGGTGCTGTCGAGCCTCATCATCGGTGTCGAGTTGACTGGTCCCCTCATCAACCGATCCTGCTCGCGAGCCGATACCCGCTTTGAAGAGCATCTGATCTGCCAGAGTCGTCTTCCCGACGGCTCCATGACCAACAAGAACAATGTTACGAATTTGCTCCGATTTGAACTTGGACATGAGAACCCCTTTGTCGATTGACGGAATCGCTGTCGAACAAAAGAAAGGACGTAGTTAATATTCTGGCTCGCCGGAAACAGGATTTCCAGACCATGTTCGTTTCTGCCATCCAAAGGCCACGACCGAAATCGAAAAAACGATTCGCGATTTGACTTATTCTCATCTGAGTGTGAAGTCATCACAGGAGCTCAGATGGTTCCCGTGAAGCTGATCGACTGACATCAATCGTTTGATGTTGACTCGATCGAGAGACCCGCCGCCAGTGCTTTTAACAGCCCGCTTCCACACGTACATCCTGGAGCACAGATCGAGGGTTCGTTTCGGTCGACAAAGCCGAAAAGTGATACCGAACCATTTGCTGGCGAATCCGTTCGGGATAAGCGCTGTTCGTAGTGCACATTCAACCGTTTGATTTCTGCCAGTTGTTCGTTCCGAGGCGTCAGTTGACGCTGTGAATGGTCTTGTTTTGGTTTCGAAACCGGGAAAACTCGCCCTTCGTGGATCGTCCCCAGGACGTTGATATCTTTGATTCTGACGGCGTCACACGTCACCGGGTTTTCGCTCAGAATCGTGAAATTGGCCCGTTTTCCGCGAACGATACTTCCAACGTCATTCTCCATTTTCAGCGAGTAGGCCGCATTGAGCGTCACAGCGCGCAGTGCTCCTTCACGACTGATCCGTTGATTGGGACCCGCCACGCGCCCTGACATCGTTGTCCGGTTAACGGCACAGTGCATCAGGAATAATGGTTGAGCGGGTGCCATCGGCATATCGGAGTGAAGCGAGTACGAGATTCCCGCTCGTTCGACGTCACCAAGTCGGACCATCGAATCGGCTCGTTCAGGCCCCAGTCCCTGCTTACTGTAATTGTCTGCAAGAACCGTCGGGTAATACGGATTACCACTGACGATCGCTTTCAGCTCTTTAATTTTTTCGACTTGCTGAGGCGTTGAAACTGCGAAGTGGACAATGACCGTTCGATGATTCATGCGTGGCTTGCGTCGCATGTTCTCTTCGAGCGTGTTCAGGACCATATCGAGTCCCGCGTCGCCGTTGACATGGACATGAATCTGATAGTCCGCATCCCAATAGACCCGGAAGCTTCGCTGGAAGAAGCCCAGATCCATCATCCATTCCCCTTGATGACCATCCAGATACCCATCACGCATCTGCATGGCCTGTGAGAAAATTGCCCCGTCCGCAAACAGTTTCACCTGTCCGGGAAGAATGGCAGTGTTCCCCCGTCCCCAGTCGTTCAGTTTTCGAGTTTCTTCGATAACTCGGTCGTCGGGGTACATCGCGGTCAGAGATTTCCCGTCGGCGATAAAGTAATAACGGAACGGCGTTGCCGCGTCGCCGAACTGTGTGTTCTGCGCGTCCTGCATTGGTTTCGAGAGAACGCCACCCGGTTCACAGCCAAGAGTGACACCGTTGGCATGCAGGTATGCTTCCACAAACTTCAAACCATCCTGCAGGCGTATCGGCGATGCAATCGCTTTGCCGAGAAGTGGGAGTACACCAAAGACTCCCTGCTCCCAGTAGTGACCTTCGTCGAAGTTTGACTGCTGTTTCTGAGACGCGTTCAGCGTGTCATACAACTCCCTGGTAATCCCAAACTTCTTGCTCGCAGCGGTGTTCACGATCACCTCGTGAGCGGAACGATGCCAGACGATAATGGGCCGAGTGGACGAGATTGTGTCCAGGTCGGACTTTGTCAGTTTCCCATGAAAATAATGATGGAAACCCCATGTCAGCAGCAGTTCATTCGGATCTGATCGCTCGCGGTCTGCTTCCGCAAGCCGTACGAGATATTCATCGCGATTCTTCGCGGCTGGGACGATTCCCGACGGTAATACCCAATCTTCGATCGCAATGATCTCGGACGTCATCGTCAGTGCTGCCAGCAGTGGATGATCATGCTGGGAAATGAACCCGGGAACGATGACCTGGTCGGCAAACCTCTCATCAATTTGTGGCGGAGTTGCCGCGTCATCTTTTATTTGCTTCAGAAGTTCTTCCAGAGTCCCCACCCCATAGATCCAGTCACCGATCACGGCGACCGCGTTCGCCTTCGGCTTGGCGGGGTCAAGAGTGATGATCTCTTTGGCGCGATAAATCTTGATGCCATCTGACGTCGGTAGTCGCCTGACAAGATCCTGCAAAGAACCAGGCTGAGCCAGAGCGACCATCGTCAATGATTGAATCATGCAAACAAAGAGGAGCGACTTCATCATTGTTGACCTTGCCGCGAATTGTGAATTTGTTGCCCGCATGTTCTGGGGTCGGGTGTTCAAATTTGAACACCCGCCCCCCCTCTTCGATCACTTCGCCACGTAGATTGTTTTCCCGTCCTTAATCGTCTCGACGACTTTGATATCCTTGATCGCCATCGGATCGACCTTCAGCGGATTTTTGTCCAGAATCACCAGGTCAGCCCGTTTGCCGACTTCAAGCGAGCCTTTGGTTTTTTCTTCCTGATACATATGAGCCGAATCGATCGTCAGTGCTCTCAGCGCCTGTATTGGCGTAATTCGCTGATCCGGTCCAATGACTTCCCCTTTACGCGAAATGCGATTGACGGCCGACCACATCACAAATAACTGGTCGATCGGCGAGACATTGAAGTCCGTGTGATTGGCACAATGAATCCCCATTTCAAGAGCGGTCTTCATCGGGCTGAGAAAGAATGTTTGCTCTTTCCCTCGGTTCTTCAGATGAGTCTCACCAAAGTAAAAACAGTGCTCCGTAAAGAACGAGGCCATGATTTTGTAATCGACGTATTTTTCGAGCTGATCCCTTCGCACGAACTGCGAATGAATGACCGTTGTTCGTCGATCAGCGAACCTGTCTTTGGCAACCTTTTCATGGCATTCCAGAAACATGTCGATTGCCGCGTCACCGTTACAGTGGATGATCAACTGCAAATTGTTGTCATAAACAAACTTGATGAACTCTTCCGCTTGAGCTTTCGGAAACAGTGGTTCGCCGCGCCAGTTCTTTTCACCCCCCGGCCCACCCGTCAGATAGGGGGTCGTGAAAAAGGCGGTTCGACCCTGAGGCGATCCATCAAGCGTGATCTTGATCCCGGCGAGTTTCAGATGGTTTGAGTATTCACCAAACTTCGCCGGAGGGGTCGTTTTGAACACGGTTTGAGCTTCGGTCACGAATGGGTAGGCAGCGACATCGATAGAAAGTAATCCCTGCGCCGCAGCTTTTTGTAAAAGAGCGACGTCACCCCTCATTGTGGCCCCTTCCTGTGCGGTCGTGATGCCGGCTGCGGCATAAATCGCCTGGCCTTCCTGGAACCGGGTCAACAGCTCCTCTTCCGATGGCTTTGGCAGATTCATAAAAACCGGCATCCAGGCCGCCTCCATCAGCAGGCCTTCCGGTTCCATCGAATTGGGTTTGCGAACGATGACCCCTCCCGGTGGAGTTGGCGTTTCTTTCGAAATCTTAAATTTCTTGAGTGCCGCCGAATTACAGACCGCTCCGTGCAGCGACACGTGCTGGACAAAAACAGGATTATCTGGAAACGCTGCGTCCAGATCGGCCGCACTCATCTCACGTCCATCGGTAATCGCATCACCGTCATAGCCATAACCGACAATGAATTCGCCGTCAGGAATCTTGAATTTGGCCTGGGTCGCTTTCAAGGAAGCGATGATGTCGGCAATCGACTTGCCCGGACCTGCGGGGGGAGCGAAGCAGTTCGCCTGGTGAGCGACCTGCAAACAGTTAATGAAGTGACTGTGTCCATCCAGGAACCCGGGAACAAGAGCTTTTCCGCCCAGGTCAACCAGCTTTGTGGAATCTCCTTTCAGTTTCAGCACATCGGCCTTCGTCCCGACCGCAACGATCTTTCCTTTTAAAACGGCCAGTGCTTCAGTGGTCGGATTCTTATCGTCAACCGTGACAATATCACCGCCGTGATAGATGACATCTGCGGTGTCGGCACAATTTGCCACAACCGGTAGCAGTAAGAACAAGAACGGTGTCATAAATCGTTTCATCAGAGAGCCTTCAGGATGCAAGCAGGGTTGGTAATCACAGAGTATACCTGGAGTACAAAGATCGTAGTCAGTTAAAGAAACACGATCCACTGTTCTCTGCGGTCTCAATCAACAAGTCGGAAAATCAGAAACAATTAGTGTCACATGCTGCAATAATCGGACGATTGAGTTCTGGGATGATTTCCCCTGCCCTTTACAGGGCAGAATTCCGTCGACAAAAAAATAGTACTACGAGCAACGCCTCTGACGTGTTCTACCCCACTTCGCGGGTTAAATTGGCCCGCTGGCGGATGACGATCGTGTCGGCAAAGCGATCGCCGATTCGTTGACGATTTGCCGAAAATATCATGCGCAACGCAGCAGGAAGTGGCGTCAAAAAATAGGGAATTTCCACACAATACAGCAAATCACGGAACATTGCTCGGGCAAAACCGCATGGACGAAGAGTCGACCCGACGGTCCGAATCCCAAGGAGCCATTTTCCGGGAGTAATTCCTTGGCGTCCTTCAAAGTAGAACTTCAAACAACTCAACGCGACGACGGTGAGAATGCCAACCGCAACAATGAGTTTGAGCAGAGCCCATTCCTGCTTGAGGCCAAACACCAACAGCAGTGCCTCGCACGCATGGGACGGGATCTCAAAAGGAAGCGAATTTTCTAATTGAAGCAATGCGTCGCAGACTTCCCTCTCGGTAGATTGAGACCACTTCGTTTGAAAGATCCAGGGCTGAATTGATATCAAGACCATTGCGACCGCGGAAATCAAAAATGCGTCAATCAACAACGCCAGTGCGCGCTGCTTGGTGGAAGCAAGCGAGGCTTGTCGAACGCCGAATACATAGGTTGATCCGTTGTCATTACGAAACCTTGCGTCCGTTCCGACGACAACCAAGGTAAGGTGAAGCAGCCACGCAAGTGGCATCACGGGGATCAGGCGTTTCCAGCGAGTAAGATATTCGTGTTCGGTGCCTGGAACCTCCAAGTGTACGGGCTGAACTTTGTTCCCTTCAATGCGACGAACGCTGGCAGAATCCCATACGTGATCAGTCAACATGAGATAAGCACCGTGATCAGCGTCGTCGAGCAACAGATTGAAGTGCGCCGTGAACGGCTGACTTTCAATATCTTCGACGATAAAGATATTGGCATGTCTTTTTGAACTGTCCCAGCGGCTATCAGTCGTGCGCACCACAACAGAACTTCGGCTGCGCTTCAAACAAACCAAGACGTCATTTTGATCATTGATCAGCGAGGCCAAACCCTCTGGTTTCATCGCATACGCACCCGTCGGCTCCCATCCGGATACGTCTCGAAGCGAGTTTTCAGGTGCCAACGCCGAGGCAATGCCGTCTTCTTCATCCGAGAATTCAAATCCACATCGGTACGCGTTGAAACCGGCATCGCCCTCAAAATATAAGTGGACTTTCTGCTCTCGCGTCGCTACCGAAAGAGAGAGTTGCGATAGGGCAGTCCACCAGGCGGAAGAGGCGACCGTGGCAACAGTCTTCTTGCAAACCGTCCGCCTCGTGTCGGATCAATCTGGAACCGACGTCCGCGTCCCGGCAGAAGAATTTTGCGACCGTCGACCCACTTTCCATCAATGAGATGGACCAGTCGAAATTCGTCATCGCGTAACCGACCAAGGCTATCGAACGTTTCGATAATCGTGGTCAGTTGACCGTCGTAAAGAAACGGCGTGACGTGGAAAAACCCGGTGCTTGCCGGAATTAAGGCCAGCTTTTTGAGCGACTTCCCGTCCGTTTTGTAGATCGTGGACTTGGAAAAAACGAAAAGCTCATCGTTCATCCAGACAGGCTGAGCGGTTTCGTTCTCGATGACAAGGTCTGTTTCGGATATGCGTCCTGTCGTGAGGTTCAGCCGTTTGATTCTCGTTTCCTTTAATGAACGGCCTGACCTCCATCCGCCTGAATAAATATCGACAGGGAACCAGAGTTCTCCCTTTCTCACACACCCTTCAACGTATTTTCGAGATTCGGCAGAGGATCTTCTGAAAGGTTTTTCCGGCACCACCAAGTTGACTAACCACCAGAAAAATCCGACCGGCAAAACGATGCTCAATAAAATCGTCAACGCCGAGACTCTGATGCGGTGATTACGGTTCGTTTCCATGCGGTTATATATAACGCGGACTTTCATTGAATTGAAACATTTTCTCTCGGTGGCGGGCGCTTAATCGCCGACACAACCGTCTCAAGCTCTGGAAACCCGTGGCAAACTTGGGTAAACCTTAACCCTTCGCTCCTACCGACGGGTGACAACCCTTGGTTTACAAAGTTGAC
The DNA here is from genome assembly GCA_903904835.1 of uncultured Schlesneria sp. Lineage (GTDB taxonomy): Bacteria > Planctomycetota > Planctomycetia > Planctomycetales > Planctomycetaceae > Schlesneria. Next base: position 38,138 of record CAIVEI010000171.1, read on the forward strand.
CATCAGAAAGATTGCATGGCCTTTCATCATACGACGCTTGAAAACGGACTCGAAGTTGTTGCCGAAACGAACTCTGACGTGCATAGCGTTGCGTTCGGTTTTTATGTGAAGGCCGGCGCTCGCGATGAAACACCGGAAGTTTCCGGTGTCAGCCATTTTCTGGAACACATGGCCTTCAAAGGAACCGAACGATTCACTGCCGAAGATGTGAATCGGATCTTCGATGAAGTCGGTGCCGACAACAACGCGGCCACGGGCGAAGAGAGCACGGTTTACTATGCCGCGACTCTGCCGGAATACCTGCCGCAGACGTTTGAGATCCAGTCAAGCATTCTGTTTCCCACCTTGCGTCAGGATGATTTCGATGTCGAGAAGAAGGTAATTCTGGAAGAGATCGGTATGTATGCCGACCAGCCCTCGTCCGTCGCCTACGACAACGCGATGCAGGCTCACTTCCACGGACACCCGCTGGGCCAATCGGTCCTGGGTACGACCGAGAGTGTTGGTGGACTGTCATCCGAACAGATGCGCGAGTATCACCGCAAACATTATCTCGCGGGAAATATCGTACTGGCCGTGACAGGTAATACTGACTGGTCCACGATCCTGGAACTGGCGAATCGCCATTGTGCAAATTGGCCAAAAGGAAAGTCGGATCGCAAGGTGATGCGCGCATCGCCCAGGCCATCCACGAAATACATTCCGAAAGAGGAATGTCAACAGGAACAGGTCATTCAGCTTTCTCCCGCACCATCGGGAAGTGACCCCTTGCGCTTCGCTGCCGAACTGATGTCAGTCATTGTTGGCGACGACTGTAACAGTCGACTGTACTGGGAACTGCTCGACCCCGGCCTGGTTGAATCGGCTGAGATGGGTTACTACGAATACGAAGAGACCGGTGCCTATTTGACATTTCTCAACGGTCCACCTGAAGAGACGAAATCCAATCTCAAACGAATCGCCAAGATCTACGCCGACGTGAATAAGCGTGGAGTGACTGCCGACGAACTTGAGCAGGCCAAGAACAAGGTTTGCTCGCGTCTGGTTTTGCGCGGCGAACGTCCGATGGGGCGGCTGGGGGGACTCGGCAACAACTGGTTGTTCCGTCGTGAATACCGCAGCATCGCCGACGACGTGGCGATCGTGCAGAACATCACGCTGAATGATATCCGCACGTTGCTCGACCAATTCCCGCTCGGGCAGATGACCACCATTGGCGTCGGCCCACTAAAAAATTGATAGGGTTTGTAGCCAACTTCTCGAAGGGTCTTTGTTGAGGAAGTGATGGCTCTACAAAACTGTGCCACTGCTTGACGGTGTCTTCCGTCAAGCAGTGCCGAGTTGCCAAGCGAATGTTGATTTCAAGACACTGCTTCTCCGAAGACCTCCGAACCATTGGAACATTTAGATAAAGCCCGAGGAAAAATCACGGCATTTGTTGTAGGGTGGGTCGAGCTTCGAGGCCCACCATCTTCGCATTTTATCCCATCTCCTCCCCTCACAAACGGACAGAAAAATGCAGCTCATTTTTAACCGTCTTGCAACTTGTTTTTTGATTGGTGCTTTGCTGGTTGCGTCATCGGCCTCTGCGCAAGAGACCCCCAAAGGGGAACTCATTAAATACACGTTCGATCAATCAAAGATCTTTCCGGGGACAACTCGCGAAGTCTCAATCTACGTCCCGAAACAATATGACCCCGCCAAACCGGCGTGCGTCTATGTCAATCAGGATGGCGTTCAATACAAAGCCCCGGAAGTTTTCGACGCATTAATCAGCAAAGGCGAAATGCCGATCACGATCGGGGTATTTGTCACACCGGGTATCGTCAAGCCGACATCAGACCAGGCCTTGCCACGCTTCAATCGCAGCTTTGAATATGACGGTTTGGGTGACGGATATGCTCGGTTCCTGCTGGACGAGTTATTGCCAAACGTCGAAACCAAAACCACCGCCGATGGTCGAGCCATCAAGCTGTCCAAGGATGGCAACGATCGAGCGATTGGCGGCGCGAGCAGCGGTGCGATCTGCGCTTTCACCGCAGCCTGGGAACGGCCTGACGCCTTCCGTCGCGTCTTCAGCGCGATCGGAACGTATGTGGGACTTCGTGGCGGACAGAACTATTCGACGCTGATTCGCAAATACGAACCCAAACCGCTCCGCATCTTTCTGGAAGATGGCAGCAACGACCTCAACATTTACGGCGGTGACTGGTGGATGGCCAATCAGGCGATGGAACGATCGCTGGTCTTCGCCGGTTACGAAGTGACCCATGTCTGGGGTGAAGGGGGTCATAACGGCGAGCACGCCACGAAGCTGTTCCCCGACGCGATGCGCTGGTTATGGAAGGATTGGTCTGCCGGGATTAAAGCAGGAAAAGGCTCGCCGCAGATCCAGGAGATCTTGATTCCTGGCGAAGACTGGAAGCTGGTTGGCGAAGGTTATCAGTTCACTGAAGGTCCCGCAGTGAACGCCAAAGGTCAGGTCTTTTTCAATGATGTCGGAGCAGGCAAAACGTTTCAGGTGACATCGGAAGGAACGGTCAAAGAATTTCTGGGTGATTCGAAGAAAGGTGACGGTCAGGCCTTTGGACCCGACGGTCGCTTGTATGCGAATGCGGGAACGACAAGTCAGGTCCTCGCCTGGGATGGACAAGGCAATTCCTCAGTCATCGCCGACGGTTTTCGAGGAAACGATCTTGTCGTGGCACATAATGGCGGAATCTATGTCACGAATCCCGGCTGGAATGGAACGGACCCCAGCAAGATCTATTACGTTAATCCGAAGGGTGAAAAGACTGTCGTCGATACGGGATTACGATTCTCGAACGGCATCTGCATGTCACCCGACCAGTCGTTGCTGTACGTCGCCGACAGTCGCACTCATTGGGTTTACAGTTACCAGATTCAGTCCGACGGATCCCTAGCTCACAAACAGAAATACTTTCATTTGCATGTCCCCGACACGGCAGAAGACAGTGGAGCCGACGGTGTACGCTGCGATCGCGATGGCCGCGTGTGGGTTGCGACGCGACTTGGTTTGCAGGTTTGTGATCAGCCAGGACGAGTGAACTGCATCATCCCGACTCCCAATGGAAAAGTTTCGAATCTGACCTTCGGCGGCGAGAATTTTGATGTCCTGTACTGCACCTGCGGAGATCGAGTTTATTCCCGCAAGGTCAAAATTAAAGGCGCCAACGGTTGGGATACTCCGAACAAGCCGGGGAATCCTCGGTTGTAAGCGATCGAGCACACGTGGATAATCCGAGAGTTGATAATACAACGACGAAAGAATGCCTGATGATCGAAAGACGCGAATCATGGGCGACTTCTTCCGATGGCGACCAACTCTGAGCGGTTCTTTGGCGATCGCCAACTGCACGGCGTGGGTCGTGTTTGTTGTTTCCTTACCGCACCTGCCTGTTGACGACGTTCGTGTTCAGGTTTTGATTTTTTGGACGGCAGTCTTTCTTGGTTTTCCATTGGGCTGGCTCGCAATCTCAACATGGCGCGACGATATCTACTGGGCTGGGTTCGTCACTGGTATCAATAGTTTTGTTTGGGGATTAATGATCGCACACGTAGTGAGATCGTTTTACAGGATCTCTGACGAGCCGACACAAGACGCAATTCACGGATGCGATGAAACGCAAATTCCTGAGCGGACCCGACAATAAACTGGGGTTTGTCTGTTTTTTTTCGGGAGCGGAGACAATGAGTGGTGACAAATCACGCGCCGGATCGGAAGAGTTGGGGCCGTTAGTAGCGAGCTTCTGGGTTCTGGCTTGGGGCCTCTTCGCGTTGGTCGGCGGAGTCGTGTTCCTGATTTATCGACCATCCAACTGGGGCAGTTGGGGAATCACTTATGTCGGCGTGGGAATGACTTGGCTTGGAATACGTGGCGTTCGATCTGAGGAGAAGCGACTGGCAGAACTGGGTGATCGAAATCCGCTAAAAAAATCAGACCGGTAAAAATACCCGCAACCGACTTCAGCCTCGATTTGACGTGGGTCGGACGAATGTTTATGATCTTAGTCTATACTCCTACTTGAGTAAAAACGTTTCTGCAAGGTTTTCTCGATGTCGTTTCCGTCGTCAAGTCGAAGTCTGCATGATTCAACGGCGATTATCGCTGCTCGAATTATTGTCATTTCGATTATTGGAGACGTGTAAGCGGCCTCGGGGTGTTATTGAACTAATACAACACAAGCCCTCAGGTTGCACCTGAGGGCTTTTTTCTTAATGCGAATCGATACCGAAAGCAGACTCATGCCGAGAATCCAGATCTACGATACGACACTGCGAGATGGCAGTCAGGGCGAAGGAATCAACTTCTCGCTGCAAGATAAGCTGATGATCACTCAGAAGCTGGACGATGTCGGTATCGATTTCATCGAGGGTGGGTATCCACTTTCGAATCCGAAGGATGCGGAATACTTCGTTCGAGCACGGGACCTGACGCTGAAGCATGCGAAGATCGTGGCGTTCGGGATGACGCGGCGACGAGGCTGTGCCGCCGAAGACGATATCGGAATGTGTGCCTTACGAGATGCCCATTCGCCGGTCGTTACGATCGTCGGCAAGACATGGGACCTGCATGTCACCGAAGTGCTCAACGTCGATGAAGCGGAAAACCTGGCAATGATTCGCGATTCCGTGGCGTTCCTGAAGGCGGAAGGCCGCGAAGTCTTCTATGACGCCGAACATTTCTTCGATGGATTTCGAGCCAACCCTGAGTTTGCTCTGAAGACAGTCGTGGCGGCTCAAGACGCCGGAGCCAGTACGATCGTTCTATGTGACACAAACGGTGGACGTCTGCCGGAAGACATCGCCAAGGCGGTCGAAGCGGTTCGTAAAGAACTAAAAATTCCCGTTGGGATCCACTGTCATAATGATTGTGAACTGGCGGTCGCCAATTCGTTAACCGCCGTCGATCATGGTGCGATCCAGGTTCAGGGAACGATCAACGGCATCGGCGAACGCTGCGGGAATGTCGACCTGATCAGCGTCGTGGGGAATCTCGCTTTGAAAAAGGGGTATGATGTCCTGCTGCCCGGTGGCATGGTTCACCTGACGGAACTGTCTCGTTACGTCTACGAGATTGCCAATATGAACTTTCGGTCGGGTCAGGCCTTCGTCGGAACAAGTGCCTTCGCTCACAAGGGTGGGATGCACGTTCATGCCGTTAACCGTCTGGCATCCAGCTATGAACACATCCCCCCGGAAACCGTCGGCAATCAACGACGGGTACTGGTGAGCGAACTTTCCGGTCGATCCAACATCATCGCCAAGACAACAAAGTATCAGATCGAAAATGACAAAGTTCTGATGGGACGGATTCTGGAACGAGTGGTCGATCTCGAAAACGAGGGCTATCAGTTCGAGGCGGCCGAAGCGTCGTTTGACCTGCTCGTCCGCAAAGAAGCGGGTGTCTATCAGCCGAAATTCCAGCGGCTGCATTACCGAGTGAATGTGGAGACAACGGCAGGACAGGGAACCATCACGGAAGCGACGGTCAAACTGCGAGTCAACTCGCACACGGAACACGTCGTGGCGGAAGGGGATGGTCCGGTGAATGCTCTCGACAACGCCTTGCGAAAGGCGCTGTCAGTGGCTTATCCGAACCTCGCCGAAATGCAACTTGTCGATTACAAAGTGCGGGTCATCAATTCGGCGGAAGGGACTGCCGCTCGAGTTCGCGTCGTGATCGAAAGTCGCGACCATACCGACGTCTGGAGTACTGTCGGTGTCAGCGAGAACGTGATCGAAGCAAGCTGGCTGGCTCTGGTCGATAGTGTGGAATACAAACTGTACAAAGATAGTGAAACGACTATATGACGACCGAAATCCCCAAGCAGTACGAACCCGCCCAGGCTGAAGCACGTTGGTCCCCGTTTTGGGAAGAGCGAGGTGATTTCAACGCCAATCCGCCAAAGCCGGGTGATCCGGATCCTAAGCCGCCGCATGTCATCATGATTCCGTTGCCGAACGTGACGGGTGCGCTGCATATGGGGCATGCGCTCAATGGAACGTTGCAAGACCTGCTGACTCGTTGGCGCCGGATGCAGGGGTATGAAGCCCTGTGGATGCCGGGGACCGATCACGCGGGGATTGCGACTCAATCGGTTGTCGAAAAACGGATGCTCGAAGAAGAGGGACTGACCCGGCACGACATTGGCCGCGAGGCACTCGTCAAACGGATCTTGACCTGGAAGGATGCGTACGAAAAACGGATTCTCAGCCAGTTGAAAAGTCTCGGTGCAAGCTGTGACTGGCGACGGGTTCGGTTCACGTTGGACGATGTTTGTTCGCGCGCTGTGCGACAGACATTCTTCAAGATGTTCAAAGACGGACTGATCTATCGCGGCAAGCGGCTGGTGAACTGGGATACGTTCCTGCAAACCGCTGTGGCCGACGACGAAGTCTATGACGAAGAGATCGACGGTCACTTCTGGACGATGAACTATCCGGTCATCGACGATGCGGGCCAGCCAACCGGTGACCGCATTTCGTTCAGCACGACTCGTCCCGAAACGATGCTGGGTGATACCGCCGTCTGCGTCCATCCGACCGATGAGCGATACACTCATTTGATCGGCAAACGAGTTCGTATCCCCGTCAACGGTCGGCTGATTCCGATCGTCGCGGATGCCTTGCTGGCTGACAAAACGCTGGGAACCGGCTGCGTGAAGGTGACTCCTGCACACGACCCGAACGACTACGCCTGTTGGACTCGCAACAAAGAAGCGATGGGCGAGCCGATCAACATTCTGAATCCCAATGGGACACTGAACGAGAACGGCGGGACATGGCAGGGACTGGATCGACTGGTCGCACGTGACGCTGTGGTGGCCGAGATGGAAAAGCTTGGGCACTTCGAGAAAGTGGAAGATCGCAAGATTCCGCTCAAGCATAGCGATCGTTCGAAGACCCCTGTCGAGCCGTACCTGTCTGAGCAGTGGTTCGTGAAGATGGACACGCTGGCCCAGGCCGCGATCGATGCCGTTAATGACAACCGGGTGACGTTCTATCCCGAGCGATACCGTTCGTCGTACCTCGACTGGCTGGGTGAGAAGCGGGACTGGTGTATCAGCCGACAACTCTGGTGGGGACACCGGATTCCGGTCTGGTCGACCGCATACGAAAGTGAATCCGCAGCTCAGAAGGCAAAAGCGCAGTTTGAAGCGAACGCCAAATTCAATCCTGATCTGATTGAGTTCACGATTCACTCGGCGTCAGGTCCCTCGGCGGCAACAGGGGGTGCTTTGTTACAGGCTTGCCTGGCGACGGACGATGCCGAATGGACTGAGGAGATTGAATCGCACGGATTCAAGCGAGACGAAGATGTCCTGGATACCTGGTTCAGTTCGGCCCTCTGGCCGCACGCCACTCTCGGCTGGCCCGACCTCAAACACAATCCGCCGCTCGACGGCCATGCAGACCCTTCGACAACCGGCAAGAACGAAGTCCTGCCGTACTTTTATCCTGGCAGCGTGCTTGTGACTTCGCGTGACATCATCACGTTGTGGGTGGCGCGAATGGTGTTGACGGGTCTCTATAACATGGGTGACGTTCCGTTCAGGCATGTCTGTATTCATCCCAAGATTCAGGATGGATTCGGGCAGACGATGTCGAAGTCGAAGGGGAACGGCGTCGATCCGATCGAGTTGATCGAGAAATATGGCTGCGACGGCATGCGGTTCACGATCGCTTCGTTCGCGGGTGAAACTCAGGACGTGCGGTTGCCGGTCGGGTACGAGTGCCCTCATTGCCAGGCGGTGATTCCTCAGGAACCGCATCATCTCAAATTCAAACCAGGTAAGCCGAAGATCAAGTGCCCCAAGTGCAAGAAAGAATCACAGTACGCCACGCCGAACTATATTCCGGACGAAGGTGAACCGGTCGCAAGAATCGTGATCGAACGCTTCGAGTACGGTCGCAACTTCTGCAACAAGCTGTGGAATGCAGCTCGTTTCGCAATGATGAACCTGGAAGGCTATACGCCCGGTGCCGTTGATCCCGCATCGCTCGCCATCGAAGATCGCTGGGTTCTGTCACGACTCGCCACGGTCACGGATGAAGTGACGTCGCTACTTAGCGTCTACAAGTTTGACGCCGCGACTCGATCGTTACGTGACTTCGTCTGGAACGAGTTCTGTGACTGGTATCTAGAGATGATCAAGCCTCGCCTGCGAGACGAAGCTCTCAAGCCGACCGCCCAGCGAGTTCTTGTCGCGGTGCTTGATACGACCTTAAGGCTTCTGCATCCATTCACACCATTCATTACGGAAGAGCTTTGGCAGCGATTGGCTGAGATCGCCCCCGAGCGAGGTCTGCCTGCCCCAACGAAGTCGGCAGACGCGATCATCGTGGCCCCGTGGCCAACGGGTCTTGAAGGTTATCGAGACGCTTCGCTGGAAGCCCGGTTCCAGCGATTACAAGACCTGATCGTCGCCGTCCGGAACGTGCGAGGGAACTACAACATCAGTCCTGCGGTCGCCGTTTCGATCTCCGTTCGTTGTTCGCCCGAGATTGCCGCCGACCTCAATCAAGTGAAGCCGCAATTCGAGATGCTGGCCAAGGCGACGCTGACCGCAGCAGGACCGAGTGTCACTCGACCGAATGCCAGCGCCAGTTTCGCCCTCGGCGATGCCGATGGTTACTTGCCCTTGGAAGGGTTGGTCGATCTCCAGGCAGAAGTGTCACGTCTCAAGAAAGAGGCGGACAAGCTGCGCGGCTTCATCGCAGGTCACGAAAAGAAGCTCTCAAACCAGAGCTTCATCGATCGAGCTCCGCCAGAAGTCGTCGTCGAAGTCCGTGAGACGTTAGCGGGGCTTCAGAATCAGCTAAACAGCATCGAAGATGCGGCCAAACAGTTGTCGGGCGCATAAGCAACGAAACCCCACCCCCCCTGGGAACTGTCGAAATAATCGGATTTAGTCTAGCCAGCGGTGGATTACAAAGATAAATAAGTAATCCGTCAAATGTATGGTGAGATTGAGCGGATCGCAGGAGGTGAGTGAGCATGGGGTACTGGGCGAGGACGCCGCAAGCGCGTGGCCAACAGATTTTGTTTTCGACCACGCTGGATGATTTCTTCCCGCCAGACCATCCCGTCCGGTTGATCGGCGAATTGCTTGATGGTTTTGATTGGACCAGCTGGGAATCTCAGTAGCACGGCTTTCGAGGCAAGCCGCCGATTCACCCTCGTGTGCTGGCTGGGTTGTGGCTTTATGGTCTGCGTCGCGGTGTGCGGTCCAGTCGCAAGTTGGAATATATGTCCCGGCACGGTGTGGATTTCCTCTGGCTGGCGGAATGACATGTCCCTGATCATTCGACGCTGAGCAGTTTTCGCTTGCAGTTTGGCGACCAGTTGAAGGATTTGTTCCGTCATGTACTGCGAGTGGCCATGGCGGCTGGATTGCTGCGATTGATCGATGTGGCCACCGATGGGACTCGGGTGAAGGCATACAACGGTCGGTTTGAAACCTGGACTGCCGAGACAATCTCCAAGGTCATTGATGATCTGGTGAAGGAGTTTGAAACGAAGCTGGCCGAGACACGTGAGAACGACGGTCGCGACGAGGGTTTACTGGGCGAGAATTCGACCGAGATGCTGCCGCCGGAACTCGCTGATCTGAAGTTGCGACGTGAGAAGCTGGAGCAAATTCAACGGGAGTTGAAGGCGATGGATGACGCCCGCCGCAAGGAAGGAGTCAATCCCGCCAAGAACCCAGCTCAGATCCCCAAGCACGATCCGGACTCTCGCGTGCTGCCGAATAAAGAAGGTGGTTATGCTCCGAATTACACACCGATTTGCACTGCGGAAGGTCACGGCGGGTTCCTGGTGGATGTCGACGTGATCTCGGGCAGCCTGGAGCAAAGGGAGTTGCTTACCAGTCTTGATCGCGTCGAACAAACGCTAGGCGAGAAGCCTGAAAATTCCTTAGCTGATGGGCTTTTCGCTACCGGCCCCAATATCGAGGGACTCGGTCAACGCGACATCGAGTTCTTCTCGAATCTTCCTTCTCCTGACCCCGCGACGAATCCAGCGATTCGTTCTGACCCCACACAACCGGTCCCTCCCGAAAAGTGGGACCAACTTCCGATCAACGCTCAATCGAAAAAACTGGACAAGTCGTGTTTCGTCTATGATTCCAAGGCCGATACCTTCTACTGTCCGCAAGGACATGCGATGCCGTTCGAAGTGACAAAGTCAGAAACGACGCGAGGTGAGAAGTCGACTTGGAACACCTACCGCTGCAACGACTGTGACGACTGCCCGTTGAAGGCTCGCTGTATTGCCAAGACCAACAAGGACGGTCGTACCGTCAGTCGAGACGCACATGCTTCGCAACGCGACAAGCTTTCAGCCAAGATGCGAGAAGACCCCGCCAAAAAGAAATACGATCAACGCATGCGGATCGCCGAGACACCGTTCGCTATGATCAAACATATTCTCGGCCTCCGACAGTTCCTGTTGCGAGGCATGGAAAAAGTCAAACTGGAATGGTTGTGGACCTGCACTGCAATCAACCTCGACAAACTCGCACGAGGCTTGGCCCGGATGCGCTGCGATCTGGAGGCCACCAGATGTTTATCAATCAAGTGTTAAACCAGCATCGCAAAAAACACTCTGATACGTTAGCCCGACGCGCAAGTTTTGAAGTTGCGCTAATTGGATTTTGGAGAAAAAACTGCTCTTGCCAAAAAACGAGTCTTCACCCATGACCAGATCATTGGAATCTCACCGGTCACAGGGAAGACTCGCGATGATTACTTTTACGGAATCGGCTCATTCACTCAAGTCGTTCCTTAGTAAAACGGGTTTGGGGATGCTGGCGAGAATGATGGTGTTGAGAATGGTTTTAGCTTTTATCTGTCGGCATGGCCGCATGTCGTGTTCTCAGGCAGCGTGCAGCATTGCTTACCAGTCGATTCATCGCGGACAACTGACTCGATTTCTGGCTCGTCCACGCTGGCGAAAGAACAACTTTAATGATCTCTTGCGGGAGGAATTGCTGCGAATGAAAGCGTCCTCACGAGGAACAGTTGTTTTTATCGTAGATGTCACAGTAGTCACGCAGTCAGGCCAGAAGACACAAAACACGTTCAACACAGGCAATCGTCAACGTCGGCCAAAAAAGGGGCGGCGGTACAACAAGAAAAAGATCGTCCAGAAAAATTGCCAAAGCTACACATTCGGCTTGTTGGTCACACCCTCAGGATATCGCATCCCGTATCAGATTCCGTACTACACAAAGGAGTACTGTCAGAAAAAGGGAATCAAACATCGCACCACTGCAGAGTCGGTGGCGGATTTGATCCGCATCCTACCGATTCCAAAAGAGGCGACAGTCGTTGTGCTGGGGGACACGGTCTACGATGCGGAAGTCGTTCAAAAGGCCTGCAAGGAACGAGGCTATACGTGGATTGTTCCGGCAAACTCGGAACGTGTTTATGAAGGAACGAAAGGCAATCGACCCAGGTTGCGTGCACGTCTAAAGGATTGGACAAGTCTGTCGCTGAAGACCATCAGGCTTCGCGCGTCCACGGGCAAGTATGCCGGTTACCGGCGGCTTTCCAAGTGGCGTGTTGGGCCGAAACAGAAACGACGCGTCTTCTACGCCTATCAGGAAAAGTCCGAAGTACGCAGCGTCGGTTGTGTACAGCTGATTTTTTCGACAATGAAACCCGACTTAAAAACAGCGACCCCCGACGATGTGAAAATCCTCATGACCAACAACACCAGCCTGAGCGTCGGCGACGTGATTGAACTCTACTCACTTCGCTGGCAGATCGAGTTGTTTTTCAAAGAACTGAAATCGACGCTGGGATTCTCTCAGTACCGTTTTCAGTGTTTCGAAGCCGTGCATGCGTGGGCCGAGACAGCGATCACGGCGGTACTGTTTTTGGAACATCAACGAGCCAAACGTCTCCAAGATCGCCGACTAACTGCCGAAGAAAAGCAGTGGTGGACGTCGCAACGCCTGCACGGATTGTGTGCCACGTTCCGTCAGGAATGCAAAGGCAACGAGTTAAAATTCGTTTCAGATCGCCTAAAAACCTCTGGAGGAATCGCAAAACTCAAACGACATATCGCCAACGCATTACCCAAGGAATATAGGGTTGCTGGATAATTTTATGAAAAATGCGCAACTTCAAAACGCGCAAGCGAGGGATCTTCACTTCGTTTTAACAGGAATAAGATCCCTCGCTTGCGCGTCGGGCTCACGTATCACGGTGTTTTCAGGCAGGGACGCTCTTCAGAATCCCTTCGACGACGGCGTCGGTCTGAATCCCCTCGGCCTGTCCTTCAAAGTTCAGGATGATTCGGTGCCGCAGAACGTTCAGGGCAATTGCCCGGATGTCGTCGCGGGCAACGTGGTAGCGACCGTCCAGGATCGCCAGGATCTTTGCGGCCAGGATCAGCGACTGTGCCCCTCGGGGGCTGCTGCCGTAACGAACATATCGCTTCGTCACGTTGGGTGCTGTCGCATGGTCAGGGTGAGTCGCCAGGACAAGCGAGATTCCATACCGGCGAACGTCGTCGGCGATCGGAATCTGTCGAATGAGCTGACTCATCGCCAGGATGCGGTCTCCGGCAAGGACCGGTTGAGCACGAGGTGACTTGGCTTCGGTCGTTCGATCAAGAATCGTTTCCAGCTCGTTGAGTGTCGGAAACTTGACAATCAACTTGCTGAAGAAACGGTCGAGCTGCGCTTCGGGAAGGGGATAGGTCCCTTCCATTTCGAGCGGGTTCTGGGTTGCCAGGACGAAGAACGGTTCGGGCAATTTGTAAGTGTGCCCGGCGATCGTGACGGTGTGTTCCTGCATGGCCTCAAGCAAAGCAGACTGGGTTTTCGGAGTTGCTCGATTGATTTCGTCGGCAAGCAGCACGTTGGTGAAGATCGGCCCCTGTTGAAACTCGAACTTCTTTTGTTTGTCTGGTGTCTCCAGAACGACGTTTGTCCCAAGCAAGTCGGCCGGCATCAGGTCGGGGGTAAACTGTACGCGGCTGAATTTCAGATGCAGAGCGTCGGCGAGCGTTCGCACGAGCATCGTCTTACCCAGACCGGGGACACCTTCCAGCAGAACGTGACCGCCACCGATCAGACAGATCAATGTCCCTCGAATAATATCGTCGTTACCAACTATCACTTTGCCGATTTCGTCGTGCAACGTTTTGAAGTCCGAACGAAACTGGTCACACAGTTGTTGAGTTTCAGCGGTCGTCGACATGAGGGCGGATTCCTTACTTAACCGACAATTCAGCGGCACCCGAGTCGCTGAATTATGGGGTCGGCGGTTGTCCTATGAGTGATTCGGTTACCAGACACAATCGATGGACGAGGTTGTCCATACCACGTTGAACCGTGCGACAGGAGGAGCCCCCTGATCGACGCGATGCAAAATTCTGTCGTTGATGGCTTCCCAACGCAAGCCGGGCAAGACAAAATGCCTGAGTATTTCTGACAGACATTTCCCGCTTCAATTGCCTTTTCTTCCGCGACGCTCGTCCGGCATCACGCCAGGTCGCCGAAAAAAGGTTGCCAAAAATTCACGATCAGGAGGCTTTTGTGATGAGTTCACTTCGCTTCGATTGGTTGATTCCGAGACGATCCCTAAAGAGACCTTCGACAAAGAGAAGATCAGACAAGGGAAGATCCCTCGCTTGCGCGTCGGGCTATGGGGTGGGAGTCGGATTCCGTTGGCTGGCTCTGTGTTGCCTGGTGGGCGTGCTGTTGTCCTCGCCACTGAAGGGACAGGAAGTCGATCCGGACGAAGCGAAGGAAAAATCGGTTGCCGACCGGTTTGTAACTGTGCTCGAAAAAAATCCGCGACGCGGAACGGCTCTCGACAAAGTTTATGGATTCCATGTCGAGCGGGGCTCGTTGGATGGCCTGGTCAAAACCTACCGCGACAAAACCCAAACCGCCAAAGGGGCTGAAGCGGGGACAGCATGGATGATCGTCGGGCTGCTGGAATCGCTGCGAGGACAAGATGCTGTTGCTGTTGATGCGTTCGCACAGGCCGAGCAACTTGTCAAAGACAACAATCTCGCGTCGTATTACCTGGGTCAGTCACTGGTCCTCATCGGCCAACCGGACAAGGCGGCAGAAGCACTCGAACGATCGATTCAGCGCAAGCCGGCGCAGGCCGATCTGCTCGATATTTTCCAGGCCCTTGGTCGTGTTTATCAGCGTGCCCAAAAAACCGACAAGGCGCTGGAAGTCTGGAATCGTTTAGAAAAACAGTTCCCCAATGACGCACGGGTTCAGGAACAGATTGCAACAACGCTGCTCGAAGAGAACGAGTTTGCCGCTGCCTTGCCGCGATATCAGAGCCTGGCAAAGACCACAAAGGACAAGTATCGCCAGTCATTGTTCCAGATGGAAGCCGCCGAAATCAAAGTCCGGTTAGGTCAATCCGACGAAGCGATTGCCGAGTTTGAAAAGCTGCTCGGGCAACTCAATCCGGACAACTGGCTCTATCGCGAAGTCCGTCGCCGGATCGAGGCGGTCTATCTGCGGACCGATGATCAGTCTGGTCTGATCACTTACTACGAAGCCTGGATCAAAAAGAACGCGGAAGATCTTGAGGCGGTTTCGCGATTGTCTCGACTCCTGGCCGGAATGGGTCGGGGCCCTGAGGCTCAGGCGTGGCTGGAAAAGGGGCTGAAACTTGCCCCCAAGAAAAAGGAATTGCGAAACGCCCTGATCGGCCAATTGATGTACGAACAAAAGTACCCCGAGGCGATCGCTCAGTATGAACAGCTCGACAAGCATGAACCGAACAACCCCGATACGCTGCGGGATTGGGGCCGAGTCATCCTGAAAGATACGGCACGTGACGAAGCGACTCGCAAGAAGGATGCTGCGGCGGTCTGGCGACGATTGACCACGGCGAAGCCGAAAGATCCGTTGATCGCTTCTCAAGTTGGCGAACTGTTTCGTCAGGCGGAAATGACGGACGAGGCGCTGGAGCTCTATCAAAAGGCGATTGCGCTCGCCCCCGAGCAGGCTCAGTACCGCGAATATCTTGGCGAGTATTTTCATACGCTGAAGCGCAAAGACGAGGCACTGACGACCTGGCGAGCGATCGCCGAGGGCAAGCTGAAAACCGCACCCAATGTCGCTCGACTGGCGGAAGTTCTGGCCAGCTTTGGATACCTGGCCGAAGCGGTCGAGACGAACGCCGAAGCCTGCAAACTCGATCCGAAGGATTTTGCCCTGCAGGTCAAACAGGCCGATTTGCTGGCTCAGGCAGACCAGCACGATCAGGCGCTCACTCAATTGGCGATCGTGAAAAAGCTGGCGGCGAACGATGAAGAACGTGAAGCCTGGTTGATGCGGGACCTGCGCGAACTTCAAGCGGTGAACAAGCTGAAAGAACGAATTGCCGAACTCGAAAAAGATAAAGATTCGAAAGACGCCGATAACTGGTTTTGGCTGGGGCGGGCCTACGAGGCGGAACGACAATTGAAAGAAGCGGCTCAGGCGGTCGCCAAGGCCAGTACGCTGGCTCCGCAATCCGTTCCGATCCTGATGGCCTCGGCACGGATTTACGAAGCGCAGAACAATCTCCTGGCTGCGGTCGACATCAATACCAAGCTCGCGGCTATCGATCGACGATACCGGACGGAGTATCTGAAACAGGTCGCAACGCTGGAACAAAAACTGGGTCGACGCGACAAGGCGATTCAAGCAGGGCGGGACTTGATCGCGGCCGCTCCCGGCAACCCTGAAACGTATGAATTCTTCAGCCAGCTTTGTTTTCAGCTAGGCGAAGCGGAAGAGGGACTGAGCGCCTTAAGACGTTCGGTCCGCGTGAACCCGACGGAACCCAAAGGCCTGCTTTTGCTCGCCGCTGCACTGAGCGAACAGTTTCGTACCAGCGAAGCGATCGAACTCTACTGGCGAGCGTTCGATAAGGCCGCCAATCTCGAAGATCGGCTGGGAGTCGTTCCCATGTTAACCGAATTGTATCTACAGACAAACCAGTTTGATCGGCTGCTCGAACGGCTTGAACGTCAACGTCGTGAACCGAACCAGCAGCGTGAAATGACGATCTGCCTCGCCCAGGCCTACCAGTCTGCCGGCGATGACGGTAACGCGCGTCAGGAACTGGAAAAGCTGCTGACTGAAGATACCCGCGATGTTCAGCTTCTGACTCAACTGGTCAAGCTGTGTGAATCGGATGGTGATCTGGATGCCGCAGTGAAGTTCCAGCAGCAACTGATGAAGTCGACGCCTGGAAAAGAAGCCACGACGCGATTGGCTCAACTGCTGATGAAGTTGGGTGAGAATGACGAAGCGACGGCGCTGATGAGCCGGATCACGATGGAAGAAAAGGATCCGGAAACGGTGCTGAAATCGCTGGATTCGATGCTGAATCAAGAAAATTATGCGCAAGCAATGACCGTGGTGGAAAAGCTGACACGAGATCAGCCCAAGAACTGGGAATTGATTTATCGAGAAGGGGTCGCACTGGCCAAATCGAAAGACAAAGCGGCCGAAGCCAAGTCGCGGTTTGAAGCGATCCTGGCCTTGAAGCTGAACGACGATGAAATGACGCTTTCGGCCAAAAACCAGTTGAAGAAGGCTCAAGGACGTACGCGTTCTCCGGTCGCTCAGGCAATCGAGATGAACCCATTGCTGATGCGCGCTCAAAGCACCTGGCAGATTCGTCAGGCAGTCGGACTGGATAATCAAAACTACTACGGAGGAGGGCAACAGCCGTTCTGGACACCACACGATTACGGAACGGCTCGGATGGCCTGTTTTGGCTGGTTGAACCTGCTGGCTCGAAATGAAGGGAAGGAAGACGAATTCCTGAAGGAGCATCGGGAACTTGGCGAAAAGGCTGAAGACCTGCGCGGCCTATGGGATTCCTATTACCTCGCTTCCCTGACGAACAACCAGAAAGAATCGTATGGGATTCTGAAAAAACTTTCGTTGCGACCTGACGCCGAAGTCATCACGAAAACAATGTACCTGGCATCACTGACGAGTCGTGGATTCGAACCGAACCAGGTCGACGAAGACGGTGACCCGATCGAAATGACTGAGGAAGCGGCTGAAAAAGACGATGATGAGGAAGAAACACAACAGCGTATGCCCAAACTGGCAGCGCTTGATGCCGATGAAATGAAACACGTCATGGAATGCTACAACGCGATTGACGACAGCACTTCGATGATGAATTTTGGTCAGACATTTCTTCAAATCGTTGCCGCCGAATTAAAGCGAGCTGGTCGAAAAGACGAAGCGGACAAAATGTTAAACGACAAAATCAGCGAGGCGAAAGAACCGCTTCAGATCGCCTCGTTACTTCCTAATGTTGTGCTGAAAAATGACTTTAAAACGGCGATCACCCTGCTTGACCGTCTTGCGGAACTCAAGGATGACGGGGCAGCCAACCAGGCTCCGAATCCGTATGGAGGATTCAATTACGCCCAGTACGTTTCGTCGCCCGAGTACCAGTCACAAATTCTTGCCCAACTGATGGCCAAGCGGGCTCAGAAAAAGGCAACCGGAGATGTCCTTGAGTTATGGAACCGGTTTTTGATGACCGCAGTCGCACGCTACGAGAAGCAGAAAACAATGGCGGCCGCTTCGAAGAAACGGAATCAACAACAGTTCCAGTACCAGCAACGGGGCTACGTTTATGTCTGGCGCGGTAACAGTCAGCAGCACGTGAATCTTAACTTCCCAACCGCGAACGAGATTTACGATCAATCAACGATTCAAATGCTGTATCAGGCATTCGCGATCTACAAAGAGGCGGATTCGTCCCGCGATCTGATTGACCACTTCCAGAAAAAGCTGAGTGATCCCAATACATCCGATACTCAGAAAATCTTCTGGCAGTTTGGACTGGGATACCTTCACTGGTGGATGGATGAAAAAGACGAGGCTCTGGCTGTCCTCGCGCCAGCCACCGATGCGCTCAATGACAACGTTGACATGAAGTTTGAACTGGCCAAGCTTTATGAACAACGGGGCGAACACGAACAAGCCCTGGCAATTGTCGACTCGCTGACGGCGACCGATCAGCAGGCGATGCAGAAGCGCGAGATTACCGCGCTGCGGATGGCGGTCAACAGCGGCAACATCGATCGAGCACGTGCCGCAGCCGAACGATTGTTCGGGTTGCGATTGGACTCCAATCTGCAGATCCAGCTCGCCCAACAGATGCATCAGTTGGGGATGCATGATCAGGCCGAGGCTGTCCTTTCTCGCGCGGGACGTCAGGCGGGAAATAAGGCGGATATTCTATCGAACCTGATGCAGCAATACCAGTCTCAAGGAAAGAACGAAGTGGCGACGCAGATCGCCCATCAATTGCTGCGACGATCGAGCGGTGCTTCGACAACGATGAACGCCGTCGCACGGCGACGGAGTAACAACCAGAACGGAGATTCAGGACTACGACAGCAGGCCCTGACGGTACTCAAACGGTCGGGCAAACTTCCCGAGATGATCAAGAAGGTCGAAGGTCAATTGAAGTCCTCCCCCAAATCACAGCGTTTGACTGAAACGTTGATCGAGTACTACACGGCGAACGGCGAGACGAAGAAGGTCGAAGAGCTGACCGCGAAGATCGCCGAGACAAAACAGGATGATCCGCAGTTTCGGTTCAACCTCGGTCAACAGCTCATGAATCAGGGAAAACACAAAGAAGCGGTAGAACATTTCAAAGTGGCGCTGAAGAAAGATCCGAAGCTGGCGCGGAGCAATTTCTATGAAATTATTAACTCGTTCCAGAATGCAGACAAACTGAATGAACTGGCCAGCGTCCTTGAGGACTTTGACTTCAAAATGTTTCGTCAGAATCCCTGGGAGCTGACGAATATGATCAGCAACCTATCGTATCAGGAAAAGTCGAAAACCCAGGCGATTGCGTTGTTTAAACGCGCCTGGAAAGAACTACCCGATCAGCGTCAGCAACTGTTATCCAGTTTGAACAATGACATCTTCTGGCAGATGCCAGAAATCTACGACTATGCCCGACAAGGGATCATTCCGACCGAAACGTCGATCCTGCAAAATGCGGGCTGGCCCGGATTCGGACAGATTCAAAGTTGGGGTGGCGAAGGGAAGATCACCACTTTGATGAACCGCTTCCTGACGATCGCAGCGACCAACAAGAAGTTTGATGAATTGACGAAAGAGATCCAAGAGACACAGAAAAAAGTAAAGAAATGGGATGGGGGATCGGCATTGCTGGCTTTGATCGATTTGCGTCGCGGCAAAGTTGATGAAGCCAAAGTGGTCTTGGAAAAGTTGTTGCCAACCTTCAAGGGGATGCAACAGGGTCAATACACCCGGTGGGAGATCGCTCAAGAGCTGATGCCTCACGATGCATGTATCGACCTGGCGATTCAGTATTTCGAAGCGGCGATCAAAGACCCGGACGCGATGACGCAAAACGGGTTTCAATATACGCCAGGAAAGCCGCTGGTGACCCTCTACAAACAACGGGGTCGCAAGAACGACGCTCGGCGAGTGATGCTCGAAGCGAGCAAGGTGAAGCAATCACGCTATCAAGGGAACGAAGATTACGAAGCGTATCAGCGCATTAATAATTCGACATCACTCGGTAACGAGATGAAAGCGATGGGATTTCCCATCGATGCCCTGCGTGTCTATCAGGAACAACTGGCTCGTTCCGAAGACTTTGTCTCGGCGGCTCGGGTTTTCGGTGGCGGGACGAACGGAACTCAACAAATCGCCCGCATGAAAAAGCAGCTTGAAACGGGGTTCCAAACAGCGCTCAAGGAACTGAAGCCCGAACTTCTTCCGGAACTTCTGACCGGTGACGATCCGACCAAAGGGAGACCGTCAGTGGACCTGTTGCTGATGCTGGAGTCACGTGATCTCGACAAGACAACGATGTCAAGCGCGCTCGCCAACCTTGTGGCCGGGATCGCTTCCAATCCGCAAATGATCGAGAAGACGAAGACAGCATTGAGCAACGTTCGAGCGACAAGCCCGGAGGATTTGGCCGTCTTGATCCTGGTGGCTCAAATGGCGGGAACGCTGAACGACACCGAGAATCAGTCTGCGGCCGTGAAGCAACTGGTCGAACTGGTCGACGAAAAGCCGCTTGAACCTCAACCTGAGAAGGGAGGTTTCACGACGAAACAGCGCGAGATTGCCAAGCAGCAGATGGCGCTTTGGCTTGTGGGCCGCGAATGTCTCAAGCATGACTCGCTTCGTGCATCGGGAATTAAACTGGGCGAACGAGCACTAGAAGCGGCTCGACGACAGACCGATCACGGATACGCTCTGGCAATCCTCAGAGAATGGGGTCAGATCGCCATTCAAGCCGGTGACAAGGAAGCGGCTGAACAACGCTGGACCGAGATGCTGGAAGTTGTCATTCCGAAACCGGTTGAAAAAAAGAAGGAAGACGCAGCCAAGACGAGTTCGATTGGTAACCCATTGCATCGCGTACGCGACGCGGGCAACGCCACAAGGGCTTTTGACCGTGTGCCACTGGCGGCAGCTTTGAGCCGCCAGTGTCTTCCAACAGCTCAGGGAGTTCAAAGAGCACTGGCGAGCGAAGACGCACGCCAGTGGCACACGAAGAACAATCCTGCGGTTTTACCGACGAAAACATCCTTCACGGCGTTGCCGACGGGACTTTCGCGGTGGGAGATGATGCTTGCCCCGGCACTTGTGGGACAGGCAACCTTTTCGGTCCCCATTAGAGTGGGTGCGCCTCCTGCCGCCCCACCGTCGGGAACGAAAGGAAACGTGATTACGCTCGCCCAGTTTGAACAGGCAGCACAGATCGCGAAGCTGGCCGCCGAGAAAGGGCTTAACGATCTGTCGATCAAGGCGATGACGCTGGCACTTCAGGCGGGACCACCGATTGAGGCCATTCAAGCCATCGATCCCAATCAACCCTTTGCGACGACACGGAATCTCAATACTCAAAATGAACAGTCACAACTGACTGTGAAGGTTGAAGAGCGACTGACAGCACTTGAGCGATTGTGGCGACAGAAGGGGTTTTCTGATGACGTCGTTTACAACCTGCTCAAGAGTGCTGTGCTGCCGGAACGACGTCCGCTGGAAGTCTTTCTGTATCCACGACCGCTGAACCAGAACCCGAATCAACCCCCGCAAAGTGTCGGTTCGCTGCTGGTCAAGGCAGCTTTAAAGACCAATAAAGTCGATGAAGTCAAACAACTGCTCGAACCAAAATTGAAGCAGCCGCTTGGCGAACTTTCCGCCCGGGTCTTGCTGGCTCAGCTTGCATTAGCGACGCGAGATCATGCACTGGCTACCGAACAGATTGAATTGCTGAGCAAGCGTTTGCAGCAGGATTCGCTACAGAATTCCAGCGAGCTTGCCTGTCACGTGGCGATCCCGGCATTAAGTCTTACCGAGTTGCCTCCAGCGGCGATGGTGTTGCTCGAACGGGCCGTCGATCATCTCACACAGAATGGTCAGCAAGGACGAGGTAATGTTCAGGAAGAACCGATCCGATCGTTTCGATTTGCCCTCGCACGTTTGCAATTCCAGAATAAAAATGTGGAAGGTGGAAAGAAACATCTCGAAGAATATTTGAACTACCTCACACCGCTTTACGCACGCTACGGCGGCAATTACGGTCAGTACCGTCGTCGAATCGAGATGATGAAAATCGCCGCCGAATACGCGCGAGCCGGACTTCGAACGGATTCTCTGGAATGTCTCGGTCGATACGCCGACTTGCCGATCATTAACAACTATGGTCAAGAAGGACCCAGTCGAGCAGGGACCACAATCCTTTCGGGCCTGGCGACGATCCCGTCGGCGGAACGTTATGAACTGTTGAAGGCCTGGTCGCTCCCCACCGCCGAACGAAAATCGATTCGCGTCATCGGGAACCTGGTTGCGGGCGACAGTGCTCCGACAAGTTTTGATGCCTTGCGCGGTGACGTTCCGCGAGGTCCCCGCGTGGCGGAGTTAGCCAGCACCGCTGGTTTACTTGTTGCTGCCGCAGCCGACGCCAAGAAACTGGACGAACTTCGCGATCAATTGATTCCGCATGCCGAACAGGATGTCGAACACGCAAAGTTCTTGCTGCTGATGACTGAAATTGCCCGTGGTGACGGGGCAGGGCAGCTACCCGCGCTTCGTAAATACGTCGACGAGCGAAAGAAGGTCGCCGGTGGAGGGACTGGCGACGAGGATAGCGATGAGAACGTTAACAACCAGTCCCGGGCACAAATCAATGACTTGTTACTGGCACATGCTGCGATTGCCGACAAGAACCTTCGTCCGGTCGGCAGGGAACTCGCCCTGCAATTTGTGAATCAAGCAGGACGCTTTCAAGACCAGTTGTTGATGACAATCGGGCGACGTGAATATTACACGCCGACTGTCGGGCCGAAAGCGGCCGAACGGATGAATCATGAATCGTGGAATACGGACCTCAAACACTGGACCGCTGCGGGCGTCGTCAGCGCCCGGACCGAGGCTGCCGGAGCCTTGCCCATGTGGTGGATCGGACATGACGGCCAGATTGCACACCTTTGCGGCCCGGACGCGAGTCACCTGTACCTCAAGTATCCATTGGCGGGTGAATTTGAAGTGACGTGTGATGCCTGGCTGGGGTCTTGGGGAGAATGTGATCTTGGCTACGGAGGGATCGTCTATCACGGACTCAATCTCGGTAATGACACGCAAATCATGTCTGTCGGCAACCGGGTCGATTCGGTTCACAAGCCTGACCCGCCAGAAGTTCAAAACCGTTACAACCAGATTCGCCTGGAAATCAAACCAGACAAAGTCCGGTATTTCGTGAATGGTTATTTCATTCATGAAGAACCGAAGCCTTCGACCGCTTCGCCATGGTTGTTCATTCATTGCGACAAGGTCTGGCTGACGGCACTGCAAAACCTGAAGATTACAGGGAATCCCGTCATTCCTCGCGAAGTCGCGTTGGTCAAGGGAGACAACCTGCTGGGTTGGGTGACCGAGTTCTACGGCGAACACCAGCCGAACCGCGATCCTGATCCAGTCATTAATAACGAATCAGGTCAACCGACGGAGACCCCCGAGTTTGACTGGTGGGCGAAAGAGGGAATCATCCATGGACGGTATCAGCCACTCTCCGGTCTGGGCAAACCGACCGTGCAACAAAGTCGTCTGCATTTTGACCGGCCAATGCAAGATGGCGAACGGATCAAGTACGAATTCTGGTACGAATCAGGCTCAACCGGAACCGATGTCGCTCCTGCGTTTGATCGCCTGGCGTTTCTGTTTGATGCCGAAGGAGTCAAGCTGCACTGGATGACGGATGGCAGCACGCCAGAGGATGCCTACAGTGGACTGGCCGCCGATAACGTCCTGGTCGAACCATCGATTCAGCGTGGAAAGGTCCACTTGAAAGACCGCGACTGGAATTCCGTCGAGATCTCGTTGAAAGAGAGCGTTGTGACGCTGTCACTCAATGACGCGGTGGTCGCTGTCCGGAAGCTCGAATCCGAAAACAGCCGGCAATTCGGTTTCTATCATGATAAGAATGCGACTGCCGTGCAGGTCCGAAAGATTGTCCTGACGGGAGACTGGCCCGAAACGCTATCGTCGGAAATCACTTCGGATCTGCTCGCCCCTTCACACGTCAGAACCCCGCAGGAACGACGCAACTTCGGGCGAACGATTGATGAGAAATTCCATACCAGTGGACTGGAAGATCTGTTAGTTCAAACCCGGGCCATGCCACTCGAGGCTCAATATGAAGCTCTCAAACACTGGGTGCTCCCCAACGACGACCATGCGAACTACCGCCTGTTCGCAGATTTTACCAGTGACAACGGAATCCCAAATAAAAATCGGCTGACGGGAAGACTCGATTCCAATGGCGAAAACGATGTCGCACCATTTCGTCGGCAGAAGGTGGGTGGCGAGCTGATTGCACCGGCATTTGATCTGGTTGACGTCGCGAAGAAACTGAACCGCCTCGACGAACTGGCGAAGCTCGTGGAAGAAGCTCCCGACGACAAAACTCCGTTCGCAGCCCGTTCGAAGTTAGCCATGCAGATCATGATCAATACGGCGAAAGGGGACTTTGCCAAATCGAATGAAGGGATGGGTCAACTGCTGCTGTTGTGCAAGGCGATTCCAGAGAACGCTCGCATGGTGAAACGCTGGCCGGAAGTCCTCGTGGGAAGCGATGCCACTCGACATCCCCAGTTGCGGGCTGGTGCGCTGACGTTATTGACTCAAATTGTCGAACATCAGCATAAGCGGGGTCTAGGTGAAATGTGGGAAGGTCGAACGACCGGACTGCGCGATCACTGCAAGAGGCTGATCGATACAAATCAGTTTCCACCTGCTGGTGGATCGTCTCCAAAAGGGCAATGGGCGACGGCATCAATCGAATGGGCCGATGCCCATGCCCGAGGGCCAGTTTCCCGCTGGCATTTTCGCGAGAACGAAGTCACGCACGTCGCGGGATACAGTCACGACTACCTGTATTATCAATCGCCGTTACGGGGCTCGTTTACCGTCGAAGCCGAGCTTGCCACAGACGGCTGGCGCGAAACGCGATTGATGTATCACGCACACTGGGTCGGTGCACAATACACGCGCGAAGTTGTCGATCTGGGTGATCTTACCAGCAGTTGGCAAAGTCCGAAAATTGAACCCAAGGTTGAATTCGGCGACTGGTGCCTGATGAAACTGGCCGTCGAACCTAATAAAGCCACGTACTACATCAATGACCGCAAAGTTCATGAACAAACCCTGCCGGATCAGCCCGACCCCTGGCTGGCTTTGATGACCTGGGGCAATCTCTCGGGGGGTGCGCGGATGATCCGCATTAAAGGCCAGCCTGAGATTCCTGAACAGCTTAACCTGTCGGCTCGCAACGATCTGGTCGGCTGGACACCCAGCCTCTATCACGATCCGATGAATAATCGACAACCGAATGAAAACGAAAATGGAAATCCTAACGCCTGGATCAAGAACAATGACGAAATCGTGGGTCAGCAGTTCGTGAAAACGCCCGGTCGCAAGCGAGCAAGTCTTTTGCGTTACCATCGACCGCTTGTCGAGGATTCGGTCGTCGACTACGACTTTTTCTACGCCCCGAATGAAACTCATGTGCATCCTGCCCTCGGTCGCATGGCATTTCTGCTGGAACCAGACGGCGTCAAACTCCATTGGTTGACCGACGCACAATGGGATCGCTCAGGTCTTGCGCCAGATAACGTGGAATCAAATCCAGAACATCATCGTGGTCCTGCCGCGTTGCCATTAAAGAAAGATGACTGGAACCACCTGCAGATGACGACGAAGGGGGATACGGTTCTATTGAAACTGAACGACACGGATGTCTACGAAGGCCCGATCGCGTTGACCAATCAACGGCAACTGGGATTATTCCACTATGTCGAAGAGACCGCTGTTCGCGTCAAGAACGTTGTTTACCGGGGGGCCTGGCCGAAGACGCTTCCGTCATTGAAAGAACAAGAGTTTTCGAACATGGGTCCCAAGTACTACGACCTTGCGGACGCTGATCTCAAAACCGATTTCGACTGGAATTTCCAGGGGGCCAATCCCGCGATTCTCAAGCCGTGGGGGGTGGTCAAACCCAATCTGATGGAACCAGTGGAAGGGGGATTAAAAATTGTCCGCGGCGAAAACGCGACTCCGGAAGCGATCCCGTGCGGATATACATGGAACTCGGATATTCAGGGTGATTTCGATGTCACACTCAGTTATCGCGACTTGCAGTCGAAGACCGAACAACCGGACTGGCAGATCCCGCGAGTCGAATTGCATCTCTATATCGGTGGCGGATATGAAAATTCGACACATTTGTTGCATATGGGTCAGCGACAACGCATTAACGGTACGTCAAACGTTTATACAGGCCACGGTATTCGAGTTTCAGATAAACTCGAATCGAAATATTCGGAAAGAGAAACACCTGAAAAGTCGGGAAGAATACGGATTGTCCGCAAGGGTACTACGGCCTACTACTTGTACTCCAGGTCGGAAGCCGACGATTGGATGTTGTTGAACTCAGGACCCGTCAGTGCAGCACCGCTGAAAGGGGGCAATTTCTGTCTTCGAGCCGAAATGCCAACTTCGTCTGCCAGTGTGGTCTTCACCGGATTGACGATCAGGTCGAACAAACATGCTCAGACCACCCAGAATTTGAAGCCGTATGAATTTGCTGAGGGTGAACTGACAACGAAACTGGCCTGGAATTTTCAGGGACCGAAGCCAGAGTTCCTCAATGTCTTTGGTGATGCAAAACCGAATCGGATGGAACCGGTCACGAACGGACTGAAACTGGTTCGAGAAGAAAGTAGCATTAGCGATGGAGGCTTTTGCGGTTTTATCTGGAACACCGATGTGAAGGGCGACGTTGAAGTGACGATCGGCTATCGCGACTTTGTTTCGAAAACCGAACAGAAGGACTGGCAAGCTCCTCGAATTGAAGTTCAGTTTGATATCGGCGGCGGATGGAACGATCCAGAAAATACCAATGTCGTTCTGGGGGGACTGAGGCGCCAGGCCGACAAACCGGTCCTGTTTGTCGCCAATCGAATTCGTGTGAAAGACGATTTTGATTGGAAACACGGCTTCCGTGATGCCACCGAAGCGTCGGGCAGGTTACGTTTCGTCCGCAAGGGAGAAACCGCGTTCTACCTGCATTCGAAACCAGACTCAAAAGAATGGGATCTGATCTACGAAGGACCAATCGGTAACGCTCCGCTCAAGGGAGGCAATTTTGGACTGCGATCCGAAATTCCTGCTTCGACCGGTGAACTTGTTTTGACCGAATTCATTTTAAAAACCAAATAGCCGGCGCAGCCGGTTGATGCGCGTCGCATAACGGGTTCAGAATAGGAAAATCATTCGCGCGTTGATTCGAACAGTAGCGGCGGCTTCCAGCCGCCGAAGTTGGTACGCCCAGAAAGATCGTTTGATTGTATGCACTCTGCCACGTTGATTGTTGAGAGTTATCTGTCGGGATGTCGCGTCGATACTTTTCTCGCGAAACACTTTCGCAGTTACACACCCTGGCGAATGCACAGAATGGTCCGGGCCGGTCAAGTGACGGTCGAAGGAACCGTTGCGCAACCGGATCGAAGGGTCTTCACCAACGAAGCGGTCACGGTAAGGTTGCTCGAACCGCCTGATAATCTGATGCCTGCTGAAGAGATTTCGTTCGGGGTTGTCTTTGAGGACCAGTGGCTACTGATCGTCAACAAACCCGCCGGGTTGATCGTGCATCCGACGGGGATGAACCCGTCAGGAACGTTAACCAATGCGGTTCAGCATTACCTTGATCAGAACTCGTCCTTTCCCGGTCAATCGAAACCGGGTGTTGTCCACCGTCTTGATCGCGATACCAGTGGTTGCGTGGCACTGGCGAAGGACCATCTTTCGCACCGGCTGCTGTCGATGCAGTTTCAACGTGAGCGAATTTCCAAGTCTTATATTGCACTGGTGGACGGCATCGTGAAACAGGATGAAGGGACGATCGACCTGCCGATTGGTCGAGCACGCAGCGGTGCGAGTGCCCTGATGTCGTGTCAGGCGGACGCGATCGACGCCAAGTCTTCCAAGACCAATTATGAAGTTCTCGAACGCTTTTCGCGTCATACCCTGGTGAAGGCGAAACCGCGCACAGGGCGACTGCATCAGATTCGAGTCCACTTCGCGACGATTGGTCACCCAGTTATTGGTGACGATTTCTACGGAATGTTGGGCGAATTGAAACCTGAACGAGACCGACCGGCAAAGGGTGAACCTGCACTCGCTCCGATCTCACCCTACATCAACCGCCAGGCATTGCACGCGGCAGAATTGTCGTTCGCCCACCCGATGACGGCAGAATGGCACACGTTCTCGGCTCCGTTACCGGATGATATGGAACGTGCGATTGACCTTGTTCGGGCTCTTTAATTCGAATTTCGTAATTCATCACGACTGAGAAATCGGGTGTCACGTCATTCTGTCCCGAGAGCACCTCGACCCCTGAAACACAAACATCTCATTTCCATATAAAGGTTTACGTCGCCGAAAATCTCGTCCGGCAGAAGATGCCTATTCAGATTTTGCCGGTTTTGATATCTAGCGGCGGAATTCGCCGTTCCAAGGATGGGACGGTCTTTGCGAAGGACGCATAAATGACACGGAAGTTGGCTTTCTTACTCTCTGCGATTTCGCTGCTCTGCGGCTGCACCAGTAGTGATCCAATGGGTCTTCGTTCGGCGTATCGAGGAGTTGTCCCCCCTTCGTCAAACTCACGACCCGTTTCAAGTTCCCCGGTCGCCATGCAACCGTATGGTCAACCAGGGCAACCGATCGGGATCGGACAATCGGCCTTCGTTCGCTATGCCGCTGTCTCGAATATGGCCATTGCGCAAGGACAGAATCCAGGCTGGGGTTCCCCCTATCCGATGATGGCGAGTGCAGGAGGCCAGTTCGATGGACGGGCGTTTCCGTTTTTGACCCGCGAAGTCAAAAAGCCGAAAGTAGGTGGTGCCCAACATCGAAAAGCGGCTGTCCGAAACACGGCGCTCGCTGCGGGAATCGCGGCATCGCCGATGGAAGATTTGAAATATCGGGGAGGTCGAACGATCCGCGACCTGAAGTACATGAACATCTATGTCGGCGGAGAAGGAGCCTGGAATCCGAACGACTACAAAAGTATCGACAAGAAACTGGCGGCGGCGATGTCCGATCCCAAGTTGAATAACGTCATCATGCAATACTTCGGCAATAGCCCGGTTAGTTCACAGTTTCTTGGATCGTTCTTCTACGACTGGAAACCCAAGCTGGTTAAGAAAGGTGACCTGGACGTACAGATCCAGGACCTCTACCGGCAGAATGCCTTTGAGGGACGAGACCTGGCCAACACGGTCGTGAATTTCATGCTGCCAAGCGGAACGATTCTGGGTGATCCCAGTGGTGGTCAGCAATCGACGGTATCCAACAAAGCGATTCCCACCGCCGACGCAGAGGATTCGACTGGTGGATTGGGCGGTTATCACGGAACGGCACACGTCGACGGCAAAAAAATCTTTTATGCAGTCGGCGTTTTTTCCGAACGACGACCTAACGGCGGTACGAACGGTATCCCGGTCTTCGATGAGAACTGGAAAAACGTCGTCGCCACCTTCTATCACGAACTTCAAGAGGCACGAACTGATCTGGAAGTTGACGATGCCGCCACTGATCCGAACGGGATGAATCTGCTCGGCTGGACTTCGGACAGCGGACAGGTAATCGGTGACTACCCGATCGCCGAAGCGAAGCAACTGCTGCAAGTCTTCAAAGAAGTGCCACTCGCCGACGGCAGCGGAACCGCCCCGATCCAGCTTTGTTATTCAAACGCCGTCCACGGTCCAGAAGGCCCGATCGATTATCCACACGGAATGGAACCACCACCTGGCACAAGGCCCCCGCAAAACAATCCGCCACCGAGTAACCCAACACCCAGCAACCCACCGATGTCGAACCCAGGTCCTCAGGGAAATCTGCCGCCACAAATCCAGAAAATGATCGGCGATTGGGATCATCTGGATCAGTACATCAAATTGGCAATTCTCAAGCTGTTGTCCTGACGCAGACTAAAGTAGCCATCATCGCTCCGCGTGATGAGCTTTGTTCGAAAACCCGTCATATTTCAATCCGCATGTTTTCAAAAAGTATTCAAATAGGGTCTTTGTCCCGACGCTAAGGCAACGCTTGAATCGTTTCCGACGAATGCTCATCACGCGGAGCGATGATGGCTACTTTGGTAGAAACTCTGAAACTTGAAGAAGCCCAACGCGTTCAATTGATCTAGGATGGGCTTCAACCCGTACACAAAACAATGAGTGTCGACTGAAACTTACGCAACAAGAATTAAAAATCTCGGAAGCTGATGGGACATTGAGATCAGTCGAGCCTCTTAAATCATCGAGGAATATATTGAGGAATATTCGGTGAAAAAGATTCGCGGTAAGAAGGCACTCGTGACAGGCGCCGCATCTGGAATTGGACGCGGGATCGCATTAGCTCTTGCGCGCGAAGGTGCCGACATCTATCTGTGGGACGTTAACGAAGCGGGGTTAATCGCCGTCGCTGAAGAAATCCGTTCGCTTGGAGTTAACGCTTCAACAGCCCGAGTCGATTTAACTCAATCCGCCGAAATATCTGTCGCTGTCGAGTCACTGCTAAATGACTGGGGGACGATTGACATCCTTGTGAACAATGCAGGGGTCGCCTTTTACGGACCGACTCATAAGATGACTGCCGCTCAATGGGACTGGTTGATGGGGATTAACCTGCTGGCGCCGATCCAGATCACACGAGAACTTCTTCCCATTCTTCTCGAACGACCTGAGGCGCATATTCTGAACGTCTGCAGTATCTCGGGCCTTGTCGCCGGCGGACGCTTTGCCGCATACCACACGAGCAAATTCGGCCTGATCGGATTTTCAGAATCATTACGAGCAGAATATGGTCGTCGAGGCTTGGGGGTGACAGCCCTTTGTCCAGGCCCGGTCCAGACAAACCTGTACCGCCAGTGTGCAACGGGCAAAGAAGGAAAAACCGTTCCCGAGCCACCTCGATGGCTTTGTGCGACAGTCGACTCAGTTGCACGCAGTGCCGTGAAAGCGATCCGTCGCAACAAACGCATGCCGATCGTTGGATTGTTGGCGCACCTGTTATGGAACACAAAATGGCTGGCACCCGGTGTGCTCGATTTCCTCAACCATTTTCGAACCAAAAAGCGTTCTGCTACAAAGCATGAACTTTCTGCCGCTTCAGAGGCTACCAAGTCACGTCGCGCCGCTTAGCTCGGAATCCAGTGACGCCAATTCTCTTGGGACTCAATCAGGCGTCAATCAAAATAGCACATGAAAACCGGCAGCAGAAAAGTGCTTGTCGTTCGTGAAAGCCTCGGTGATGTCGAGTCTTCGCATGATAGCGAATGAAATAAGATCGACTACGCCGGCAGAACCAGCAGAACCCTGTCCATATTCGTTCCACGCTTGTGCAATCTCGGATGGTGTTGGTTCAAACAAATCGCCAGCCAACCCCAAATCTTCACGCATCCGAACAACGTCGTTGCGGTACATCCAGCGAGCCGCTTGATTTGCGCATTCCAGCAGGACGTACGACGTCGTCACAAGTCGGGTACTGTGCGGATCGAGGTTACCAAAAGCCGATTTCGCCGCAGTGTGCCATTGATCCTTCTCGTTCCACAAAGCGATCAGACCAACGGTGTCCAGCAACACGGTCCTCATGGCTGATGCTCGTTGTGGCGTTCAGCAGCGTCCAGTTCGCCGCCGCGGTACGAATGAGCCAGCGTCTCGAACACGCGTTGTCGTGCTGAGCGCACGATCTCGGACTCGGTCTGATTAGCGTCGACAACAACGGCAGTTCCTTCCGGCAGATCAACCGGTTCAGTCGGCCGGAAAACTCCCTTCTCATAGATCGCGCGAATCGTCGTCATGTCGATCTCCTGCCTTCGTCCGGAAAAAGCAAATAGACCCGAACTTCCGGCCAGCCCGCAAACTTGCAAATTTCTGGCCAATGGCAGTATGCCATCGAATCGATCAACGAACAACTCGAATATGTTTCAATCTTTCGGATTTTGAGTGTTGGATATCGATTTCGAGACAATTAACCTGCAAGGTTTCGAACTTTGATGGGATTCAGACTCAATTTGTGGTTCGGTCTCTGGACGTCTCTTCGTCCTTCGAAATCACAAGCATAACGCGACGCTCGGATTTGATGGGGCACTCGTCCGGCTTCGATTTGGCACTGACGAATTCGCTCAGCGTTATCGCCTTCCCTTCGATGACGAATTATTGGTGGTCGAAATGACAATCGTTAATCCGCCGTTCGTTCTCGACTTTGCTGGTGCATATCTCGATCAGCGTCCCGACTACCCCGAAGAAGTGCTTGAAGAATGGCGAGCGGAAAAAGCCAAACAATTCGGTGATGGCTGGCCAATCGTTCGTTTGATCATGAGTACGTTTGCCGGGCTTGGAATTTATCTTGCCGACGTAAAACCTGGCAACATTGAATTTGCACCTCCATGGGACGATCGACCGGCGTAAAAAAGGTTTCTTTGCGAACTTGACTGCCGGTAAGGTCGGTTCCCGATGTTCCACGAGTTGCTCAACGCGAGTCGATTGGCGCTGAGCAGTGTCGACTTCACCAATGCAAATCGCCCAGCGTTCCTGTCAGACGAGCTGACTGAATCGCTGGGCGATGATGTTTTTTTGTCGCTTCAAGAAAATCGCTCAGGCGATCGCTTTGCGGTTCTTGCGCGCGGCGCCAATGGCGATCAAGCCCCCCATGACGGCCAGGGCGATGGTTGAAGGCTCAGGAACGGTGGAAGCGTCCTGGATCAACGCGTTCGCCGGGCTCCAACGGCCAAGCGATCCGCCACCATCAAGAGTCGGCATGGAACGCGTGATCAAGCTTGACACGACAACGTGCGTTTGACGCGGTATCATCATGCAACCGGAGGAATCGCTCCGGGTTGACATGGACGACTCTCTGCAAATGGACACTTGCGAACTTGACTGCCTGTAAGGTCGGTTCTCGATGTTCGACGAGTTGCTCACCGCAAGCCGATCGGCACTTCGCAGTGTCGATACGTATCTGTCACTGGATGAAAATCAGTTCGCCCAGGCGGCGGTGACGCGGTTGCACGCATCACGCGGTCCGGCGACGAATTCGGGTTCGATCACACTGATTCACGGTCCCGCAGGGATCGGAAAAACCCATCTGGCCCGCTGGACTCTTGCCGAACTGGCAAAAAAACACCCCTCTCTGAAATTTGCTTACGCCTCGGTCCAGGATCTCTGCGAACTGATGCAACTGGCCGACGAACGGCAGTCATTGGCGGAATTTCTCGAAAACTGTCAATCACTCGATCTGATTGTCTGTGAAGACATCCACTGGTTGGAAACGTCTCCGTTTGCGCAGCCCTGGTTTGTGATGTTGATAGAAACGCTGGAAATGTGTTTGACCCAGGTTCTGATCACATCTCGAAAACCCGTCGGCGAAATTCGTCCTTTAGACCAGCGACTGGTCAGTCGATGCCATGGTGGATTGTGTGTCCCGTTGCCGATACTCAGTTACCAAAGCAGGGTGAAGCTTGTCACGGGGTGGTTTCAAGAGCTTAAGCTGCCAATACTGAAACCTTTTGCCGCATCGGCGGAGTTCCTGGCCGAACGTCTGCCGATCCCACCTCGCGAATTGCGACAGGCATTGATCGATCTGGCCGACCTGCAATCACGTCAGAGAACGTTGATTGATGTCAATTACCTCGAACAGTGGCTGGCAAAATCCAATCGAACCCCTCGGTTATCGTTTGACGCCATCGTCGTTCAAGTTGCTGATGAATTCGGGGTCGAGCCGAATGACATTCGATCGCGGTCACGTCAACAGGGATTGGCGGTTCCCAGGCAGTGCGCGATGTGGCTCGCTCGCGAGTTGACCGGCAGACCACTCGAACAAATTGGCCAATACTTCGATCGATCACATACGACCGTCTCGCACAGCCTGACGAAGCTCAACGAGTTAATTCCCAGCGCACCTTCGTTACGGCAACAACTTCAGAGACTTCGTCAGCAACTCAAAGAATTACCGCTCGAAGACTGTGCATAACCTGTGAATGAAAGCGAACAAAACAGTCGAGTTATGAACAACTCGGGCCACGATCTTTGACCG
This sequence comes from uncultured Schlesneria sp., assembly GCA_903904835.1. Lineage (GTDB taxonomy): Bacteria > Planctomycetota > Planctomycetia > Planctomycetales > Planctomycetaceae > Schlesneria. The sequence goes on from CAIVEI010000171.1 coordinate 71,842, forward strand.
TCTGATGATAACGCTGTCAGAATTCGACGGTTTTGCACATGGTTGTCGTTATCCCGTCGTCCAGCCATCAACAGCTTCAAAATGTGGATTCGACGCCGCAACTTACTGTCTGATAGTAACTTGGAATTCAGGGCGAATCGACAATCCACAATTTTGAAGCCCCTCTAATAAGACTTCTACGAGAGATTATTTAATAAGGAAGAGAGGAGCCGAAAAGAGATCTCGATGATCTCAAACTCGTTCCAGGGCCCGGTCGATCCTTCGCAATGAACGTTCACGACCCAGGATGGCCAACGCATCAAACAGTCCCACACCAACCGATTTTCCCGTCACGGCCACACGCAAAGCGTGAACGATCTGGCCGATCTTGATTCCACTCGTTTCGACAAAGTCATGGACCAGTTTATCGAGCGTCGCCGCATCAAACGGAGTAACTGTCGTCAGTTGCTCGCGAACGGACTTCAGCAATCCAACCGCTTCTGACGCATCACGAAGCCGTTGCTGGAACGGCTTTTCATCGAAAGTCATTGCTTCGTCATCAACGAAGAATTCTTTGTAATCGAGAATATCACTGAAGACGCGTAAACGGTCGGCGATGGCGGAGATCACCTTACCGACGGTCTCTCGTGTTGAATCATCGACATCGCCGGAAACCAGTCTGGCTTGCGTCAGGAAGGGAAGACAGCCGGTGACCTTATCCGCAAGCGGAAGCTGGTTCATCCAGTGCTGCTGATAGCTTTGTAGCTTCTCAGGATCGAAGCCGGCAGGAGCTTTAACGATCCGTTCCAGCGTGAAATTCTGAATCACATCGTCGAGAGATAGAAATTCCGTCGTTCCATCGAGTGACCAGCCAAGCCGCGACAGGGCGTTCAGGATTCCTGAGGGCAGATATCCCAGCCGTTCGTAGTACTCAACCATCACGGGATTAAGCGTTTTGGAATCGCCCAGTCCCAATTGCGGAAAGATCTCGTCAGCTCGATCAAACATCTTTTTAAGTTGCGGACTGTTTCGCAGCTTTTCGACGTCACGTTTACTCAGTTTTTTTGTTGAGCCTGGTGCTGTGATGAAGGGAATATGAGCAAAGACAGGCAACGGATTTCCGAGGGCCATGTGAATCAAGGCTTGTACAGGTGTGTTCGCCAGATGTTCTTCGGCTCGGATCACATGTGTGATCTTCATCTGCGAGTCGTCAACAACAGTGGCAAAGTTATAAAGGAACGAACCGTTGCTTCGCATGATGACCGGGTCAGGCATCAGTGAACAATCCCATTCGACGTGGCCACGTACGGCGTCGTCGATGGCAATCTTCTGTTCGCGTGGGATCAGAAACCGGACGACAAACGGTTTGCCGCTCTCTTCGAGCTGTTTTCGTTCCGAGTCTGACAATTCCAGTGAACGACGAATGTTCACGTATGTTTTTTTCGCTGCTTCCGCCTGTTTACGATCGTCAGCGATCACTTCAGGAGCGTCAAAATCCTTGAACGCCTTCCCTTCTGCCAGAAGTTTATCGACGGCAGCCTGATACAACGGAGTCCGCTGCGACTGGTAGTATGGTTCATACGGACCGCCGACTTTTGGTCCTTCATCCCAGTTGAGTCCCAGCCATTCAAACGCTCGAAAGATCGGTCCCAAAGCCGCTTCGACGTTACGTTCCTGATCGGTATCGTCAATACGAAGGATAAAAACCCCGCCGGTATGACGAGCCCACAACCAGGCAAATAGTGCAGTCCGCATCCCTCCAATATGCATGTAACCGGTGGGACTGGGAGCAAATCGAGTTCGAACAGGCGTGGTCATGGACGATGATTTTCAACGTGAGAGGGAACTTGGAACTTGAACGGTTTGTAACGCCATTGAGTGCAACCAGCACGGATCTTCGCTCGCCGCCCCTGTTTCTTCTATGGCAACTCAATTTGAAGTCATGGGGAACCGAACGTTTGGGTAATGAAACAGGTCTTGTTGTGTTAATTGGTGTCGATAACTGCGGTAGTCTTCACGGTGCACGATCGAACCCGTCGATTCTCAAAAAGGGATGGATCTGCGATTTTGACATAAAACATTTAATTGTATTTGGTTACGTCATTTGAATGGATTCGGCAAGAGTTTTTAATTCTTCAATTTGCGGTCGAGATTCTAAGCTTGAGAGACCCTTTGTCGCGAGCATCGCAGCGAAAATTCGTCTCCACCGTTTTGCGGTCTGAGGTTACAATTAGCGTCCCATGCTGACTTCGTTCCTGATCGCCGTGTCGATTTGGGGAACCGATCCAAATATCGTGTTCGCGGATAACCGCGCATCATGGCCACAATCAGCAGTTTGGGTTGAGCCACAGTCGCCTCCTTCGGCACAACGTTTTTCCGCGGCTACCCCCGTTTCGACTGTTACCCCGGCATCGAACCGCGTCTTCAGTGAACCGTTCGTGGCACGTGCTCAAACGGTGAACGATGATCTTCAGGATCGTTTCTGCGATACGGGACTCGGTTGCGCGCTCGAAGACCCGAACGTCCAGCATTTGATTGCGGAAATCAACCCGTTCGTCCCTTTGAATTTTCCGGTTCTGAAGAACTATTTCGACCCCTACGGCTGGCAGATGCTGACCGGTTCGACGGGTCCTCAGGACTACCGTCTGGGCTGGTCGACGTTTAACGAAATCTCGGTGCTGCCGGCGACTCAGGCGTTTGGAACGACCGGAAACATGAAGGTCGTGGAATGGAATTCCAACGCGAAGTACTCGGGACTGATTCGGCCGGGAGTGCTGTTCGACGGGACTTTCTGGTTTAATGCTCGTTGGTGGGACGGTCCGGGCGGGATCAACTTACCGGCTCAAGTCGATCAAATCTCTGCCGACCTGCTGCTGGGATTTTTTAATGACGGCCCGTGGAGTGCTCAATTAGCATTCCACCCGCAGCTCGTTGACACGTATGAAGCCAAGATCGATAAGAACGCGTTCAATTTTGATGGTCGAGCGATCGCGACATATACCGCCTCGCCGAATTGGAAACTGGTGGGCGGGTTTGCCATCTGGGATCGGGTCAATACCCTGGTGATCCCCCATGTCGGTGCGATCTGGACCCCCAATAATCGCTGGGAAATTCGAGCGTTGTTTCCGACGTCTCGAATCAGTTACTTCATGGGGAACTGGCGTAACGCGGATTACTGGTTGTACAGCCAATATCAATATGGGGCCGAGGCTTATCAGGCGGTCCTTGCGGACCCGCGAGTAAGCGATCGAATCCAGATCACTGACCAGCGTTTAACTGCTGGTGTCCGGTGCGATTCTGGTCGCTACACATTCTTTACCGAAGCGGGCTACGTCTTCGACCGTAAAGCGATCTTTGCGGGATCGACACCCAACTTCAATTTGGGTGATTCGGCAATCATCACAGTCGGCGTGCGGTATTAGTCGGCCTGGGTTCAATTCACAAAATCGACGCACGTCGTTCATTAACCCTCTTTCGTCGCAACGCGACAGCCCTATGTCAGCCCAGGCCAACGGCTGGGTTGTCGCCAAACACATGACCCTGAACCCCAAAGGGGTGACCCTGGTAGAGCGTGTCGAATGTTGGATGAATGACACGTTTGCGCGGATTTGGTTCGCCGGGCGATAGCGTTATTCGTAAAATAGGGCCACCCCTTTGGGGTTTTGCTTTGTCGGTGTGGTCGAAACCAGGCCGTTGGCTGGGCTGACATAGGACCACCCCATTCGGGGTTACAGACGCATCACAATCCCTCAATGATCGTTCGTCGATCTGGTTTCCTATTCCCATTTGATTCACATATGGAAAAATGCCGTATCCAGTTCCGCAATGTCGGACTTGCCGGAAATTGGCCAATTCCGGTAGAAATTGCCGGTCATTACTTCTCGACGGACGGAGTCCGCGCGAGTTTCGATCGCCTTTCACCGGCAGGGACGCCATGTACGCAGGCAATTGGCTGACGTTGGATCATTTAAGACGCTCGTTTCGGATCTGCTCAACCGCATTATTCGGGCGTTTCGGATTAGGGATCTTCCTTGGGACGGTTGCCGTTTCGATGTGGCAGCAATTCACGCTGACCTTTGGCCTGGACCCTGTCCTGATGCTGGCCGTCGGCTTGGTTTTATCTGTTGCCCTCTGGTGCGGTGAGCGATGGCGTCCGGCACAAACGAATGATTCGCAATACTCGGGCCTGACTTACGTCGTCTGGTGCCTGTGTGCCTGGTCAATATTCAATCCATTCTGGATCGATGCCTTGACCACACTGATGGGTTACATTCCCCAGGCGTGGTTAGAGAATTCCACCAGCAAACCGTTTGTGGTACTCGCGATTGCCGTCGCAGCCTGGTTGATTCCCGGCATGCTGTGGGGGGCTGTGATCACGCAGGGAGGGGTTGGGAGTCTTCGTGGTGGTGGCTTCCAGGCACTGCGAGATGCTGGCGCGCACGGGCTGAAGCCCATGCTACGGAGTGGAGCATCCCCATCAATCATGTCGGGGATCGCCTGCGGCCTGGTGTTGAATTCCGTTGTGTTCGCTCCGTGGTTGGGAGTTTTCGTTCCCGCGATTGCCGCGTCGGTTCTGGCGAGTGGCATCAGTGGGTGGGTGCTGAGAACTTCCCGCAACAGCGAAATAGCAGCTTCAAACTCGGCGACTGATAATCCTGGTCATGCTTCGGGAATGACGCCGATTCATGTCGGTATGGCGTTTCTTGTTGGAGCTTTGGCAGCATGTGAAATGCGGCTGGCCAACCAGTTGATGCCACATGGTGCCTCGGTGATCTTCGCGCAAGCTGCGGGAATCATGGCAGGGATTGCGTGTGGACTGTGGTTGTTCGTCCGTTTGCGTGGGTCCTCCGATCGAGCGGCGTGGTGTGGATTGTCTGCCGCAGCACTTTCCAGCCTGATGCTTTGTGCCCATCCGTCTCTGGTTGATTTGTCTCTGATGATGAATTCAACTTTGACCAGCGTCACCTGGTTATTGATGGCCCGCGTACTGTTGTTAGTGGCCACTTCGTTTCCCTTCGGTCTGGTCCTGGCTGGACTGGCACAATCAAACGCCAATCACGACTCAACCCGTAGCATGGGCTTCAGCCCGTGCGACGCAACATCGAGTACAGGCCAGAAGTCCACAGGACAAAAACTCTCAACCGATACGGGAGGCGACGTTGCCTGGGGGATGCCGTTCCTCGGCGGACTGGCCTGCGGTGTTTACCTGCTGGGGGGGACGTTCGGCGTGATCCCGCTGATGGCGATATGTGGCGGACTGCTGATCGTGGCATCTGCGTATGTTCGCGTTTGTACCTCGGGTTGGGCCATGTCGTATCGAACCGCCTCCGCTGCGGCATGCTTGCTACTCGCGGCATTTTCGTTGCCGATGTGGCGATTTAACGATGATGCGTCACGGACAGCCAAAGTCCTGTTCTCAACCCCGGCGTTTGTCGCGTACCGGTCTGGCTGGGAGGTTGAACAACTGTCGGCTCTCGATGACATTCGCATGATTCATCGTCAGGAAGGTCCGTCGGGGTCTTTGACGCTATGGCGAGGGCGCGTCGCCGAACTTTATGTCCGCGAGGCGGGCGTTCCCCGCTCGGTCGTCACGAAAAATTCCGATATCGTCCCTCAATTCGCGCCGGAGGTCCTGCAAGCGGTCTATTCGATGGTCCTTTCCGAACGACCTGGCCGAATCTTGTTGCTCGGTCTTTCCGCCGGTGTCCCACTTTCGACCTGTCTCGAATTTCCCATTCGCGAGGCGGTCTGTGTTGAAGGAGATTCGAGTCTGATCGAACTCGTCAAAGGCCCGCTGGCTCGCGAGACAGGCATTGACCCGCTGATCGATGACCGAGTCACCTTGCGACGAGTCAGTCCGGAATTGGCGCTCATGACCAGAGAACCCGAACCGTTCGATGTCATCCTCAGCAGCCCGCCATCCTCGTCGTTGTCCGACGGAGCTGCTGCGTTCACTCAGGAATTTTATACTCGTGCTTCAAGCCGGTTGTCCGATCGAGGTCTATTTTGTCAGCGATTCGAATGCGTTGATTATGGTCCTGAACCGTTGAGAATGGTTTTAAAGACGATGCGAAAAGCGTTTCGGCAAGTGATCGGCATTGAAACGACCGCTGGCGAATTCTTGTTGTTCGGTGCGAATGCCGAAGACGTCTTCATCCCTGGCGAACTGGCGACTCGACTGGAACTGCCGCATGTGCTCAGGATTCTTGCTCGCAGCGGCCTCGATTGGTCGACCCTGCTGAATCAACCTGCGTATGACCATGAAGCTCTGGGCGAAGTCTGTGACGAATCTCGTAGCCCGGCAAATTCCATGTTTAATGGACTGTTAGCTTCGCAGACACCGCTGGAAGTCATGCGATGGGCGAATAAACAGCAGGAAGTCCAATCGGTACTGACGACGACCCGACTCACAAAAGCTCCGTTCTGGACTGAAGCCTTAAACGGTCAACCGAATATGCTCGAAAACGAAATCCAGTTGTCCCGCCGATCGAGACTGGTCGAATGGCTGGGAGACAGTCGTGTCTCACAGGAATTATTGCGACGACTGAACGAAGTGACGATTCAACAGAACCTGGTTCTGGAAAATCCCGACGCCCACTGGTGGGAATATCGCAACGCATTGCGGAAACAGCTTCAAGATCGACCTCGAACCATCGTCCAGCAGGTCAAAGCCATCGACGAAAAACCGACGTTGCATCCCGAGGATCTTCGCCGACGTGATTACTTTGTCGCCTTGGGAAACGCCGCCAGACGCAAGAAGCCAACCCGGGAACAGATCGCCGCTGTCGAAGAATATCTGCAACCCTATGATCCATTGCTCACTTATTTTGCAAGACAGGAAATCGCGGACATGCTGGCTCGATGTGGCGAAGATGCGGCACGGGAACTCGCATACCGCCTGCACGTGATCTACTTCGTCCCGACGCGTGATTCATCCGTTCGAAACGTCGCCACGGCGATTGAAACTGTCGTCAATCACCCGGAAGCGGTCCCCGATGATTCCGTCCGCTTCGATGTCTTAAACGGTCTGATTCAGACACTGCGAACACGATGGGAAACCCGCCAGTTCATCTCACAGACATCTGTGAAGAAGGTACTGGACGATGTCGATCAAAGTCTGATCGCCACCGAAAACGGAGTCAACTCGTTGAACGAGATCGCCACGTCTGCAGGAGTCTCAGACAAAGAATGGCAGGCGCGCAAACAAGTCATCGAAAAGCTGCTGCTTCGTCCGCTAAGGTCGTACAAAACCGAAGTCAAATCACGCCAGGAAAGAAGCCAGATGCAAGCCCGAGCCCTCCTAAACAGCCTCGACCCGCCGGCGCAGCCGGTTGATGCGCGTCGCGAGACGGGTTCAGAATAAGGTCGTCGTTCGCGCGTTGTGACCTGGGAAGAAAACCCCGTAGCATGGGCTTTAGCCCGTGCAAGTTCCGGAATCCCGGGGTCGGGCGTTCAAATTTCAAAAATGGCCGAAGGACGGATCATCAATTTCAAAATCGCATGATCGGCCAATTTTGTAATTTGAGCACCCGACCCCCTCTTTAAAACGGCTGAAAAACGAATACGCACGGACGGTCGTTTGCCGAAATCAAAATAAGTTTCATCACGCGAGAAACCCGGCAAACCTCACGACAACAGCCGCCGACAAAGTCGAGCGAAGTCGGTCCCAGCGATCAACTCCGGCAGAAACGCAGCGACCCCCGCTTCACGCAGTCGCCATTCCAATTCGGCAGTCGCCGCAGAACCGATCGCGATAATCGGCACGCGAACAGGACGTTTCGCAACGTTGTTTCCGAGCCAGGTCAGGCAATCCACTAATGCGGCATCAAGATCAACGACAATGAGCGCTTTCGAGAAACCATCAACGATGGGAAACAAGTCATCAACGGATCGACATTCCGTGACCGCGACATTATCAGTTTGAAATAACCGCTGAAGTTCAGGACCCCAGTACGGTTGAAGTTCAAAGACCGCGATCACGGCATCAGGCGAATTGATGGGCATGTCGCAGTCTCCAATATTTTAGAAACGGAAGCGAGTACGTCAGTCAGAGATCCACGACCGAGACCTGATCCACGAACACCGTAATCATCGCAGGTTTAGGAAATCGACTCCAACCATTGAACGCAACGAATGAAGATCGCCGTTTTTTAGGACCACCCCTTTGGGGTTTGAAGTCATGCGGATGCCCAAAACCCAGGCCGTTGGCCTGGGCTGACATAGGGCTGTCGCGTTGCGACGGAAGAGGTGCATGAACGACATACGCCGATTTGTTGACCCGAACATTCCCAATACCACGCACATCGAACAACGCAACAACGGTACGACGAACACCACAACTCCGGACGTTTCATCACCCCTCCAGACAACATTCGGAAACCCCGAATGGGGTGGTCCTATGTCAGCACAGGCCAACGGCCTGGGTACGCGGTCCCGCGTCGAAACAAAACCCCAAAGGGGTGGCCCTAATACGCGGACCACGTATTCAGCGTAAATGAACGACATCCATTCGATCCGTCGAACACCACGACCGATCAACACG
>CAIVEI010000172.1 GCA_903904835.1 uncultured Schlesneria sp.
GGATCTTGTCTTCGTTTTGAAGGGAATCAGATCCCTCGCTTGCGCGTCGGGCTCACGTTTAAACATGCCCCAACGATGCTCGTCGATCAATATCGTGGGACAGATGGATCAATCTGCTGAGACCATTCGTCGATACCGCCAGCCATATTCGTGACATGAGCGAAGCCTTGCTGCCTCAGCCAATTTGTCACGCGCATACTCCGACCGCCGTGATGGCAATGTACGACAATGGAACCCTCGCGATGCGGCTCTAATTCACCGACCCGAGATGCCAGTTCACTCATCGGAATCAATGTTGTCCCGTCAATACAAGCGGTGACCCGTTCGGCAGGTTCGCGGCAATCGAGGAACAAAAAAGACTTACCCTCATCGCGCCACGCTTTGACAGCGCGACAATCCACTTCCAACGGACTCGTCATGACTTCCCTTAGCGTAAGACCTGCTCACGAGCGAATTGGCGAGCCATCTTGAATGCGTGTCGCAGAGCGAAAATTCGAGTCTCCATCTGCTCTTCCGTGTAATACTTCCCGATATCACTGGTCGGCAAACCTGCGATCGTGATCGTCAATGGCATGAGGTCCAGGAATTCACGATAGCGTCGTTGTTGATCTGCTGCGGTAGTGTCGGCACTCGACATAATGAGACTCCTGAACGATTTCAGTGAAATTGACTTCGAATAAAAGGCGACGAAGCGAGAGATCGATTCATTTGAGCGCCCTCGAAAGCCCGCTTCATCGTCAGTTCAATGACAAAGACTCATGTGCGACGATTCATATATTGCTTGATAATGTCCGCTGCCGTGTTGGAAGGCTTTTCTTCCTTTTTGGCTCCTGTGCCAGCTTGGGGCGGCGTAACAACTTTCGCCCCAGTCTCTTCCGGATTCGGCAACTTCACCGCTAAATCGAGCGCTGCGGGAGCTTCGGGTTCAGGTTCAGGCTCGGCCACTGGGACTGCGGTCGCCATCCCAGGATACCCTTGAGGCATCGGCATCATTTGTGGATACCCCATTGGATATCCCATCTGCGGCATATATCCCGGCGGCTGAGGATAACCTGGCGGATATTGTGGATACTGTTGCGGCATGTAAGCACCCGGCATTGGATACCCTGGAGGAACCATTCCTGGATATCCAGGATACCCCTGCGGATAACCTGGCGCCATCGGTTGTTGCTGCAAGAATTGTTGCTGTGCCGCAGCCGCAATAATCGCCGTATCGGACGGAATCACCGGAGCAATTTCATCTGCTGGTGGTCCGTCTGAGTACGATGTCAACTCGTAGCTAGTTTCGGTTTCTTCGGTGGCGAGGACAGGTAATTCGTCAGCCGGCGTCATGGTTGGCAGATTTTGTTCCGCCTCTGGCTCTGAGGGTGAAGCCGTAACCGGTTTCGCCTGAGACTGTCGGATGACGACTTCCAAGTCCAATTTCCCAATCGAAACCCGATCGCCCGACTTGAGAATGACTTCCCCGCGAAGGTTCGTCCCATTCACACGAGTGCCGTTAGTACTGCCTAAGTCTCGCAAGCGAATGGCGTAATCATCGATCGAAAAGACGCAGTGATGCCGACTTACGAGATCACTGTTCGGTCGCAAATGGCAATCTTGCTCCCGACCAACAAGAAATTTCTTGGTGTTAAGCGGGATCATTTTACCTTGGTGCTTTCCACCAAGAATTTTTAATTCGGCCTGCAACATGAATCAGCCACTCCCTAATCCCAGAGGCCTACTTCGACAAAGGCGAATATACGAACATCGAAAAACGGATACGCAAACGTATTGTACACGCCTCGGACGGAGACAACCAGAAAAAATAAAAGTACCGAAGACGCCGGGCACTGATATGTACGATGCTGACCCATTCGTCGCAATACTTCGATGACGATTGAGCAAACTACGCTAACGCTAAGACATTCGTCTGTCAACGAGTAAACCAGTCATCTCGCCTCTAAGACGCGTCAAAATTATCGATGTCGAACATCCGCACGGCTTTGTTTACATAATCGGATCGCCATTTCCATTTCGTCGGTCGTCAACGCTCCCATTTTCCAGGTCTCCGCAAGCGATTCCGCGACGCGAACAGTGAACCTCGTCGCCAGATCGTCAGGAACCTTGGCCGTGCAAAGGTCCGTCAGGCCTGGCAATTGCATTGCCATCGGCGAGGCCCGTCGAATGAGACTCCCATGCTGCAAAATTGCTCCACGACGACGTCGTTGCGCGCTTCCCAAAACCTTGCTGCCACCTAATGTCAGATCATGAGAATCCTGACGGAGAAAACATAACAAAGGCTCATCCGCTCGCTTCAGCGTTTGACCTCGAAGCGAGACTGGAAATCCCATCTCGCGAAGACTGCCAACGATGGCTTCGTGCACAATATCGTACAACTGCTCAGGCCGCTCGAACAACTTTTGATTTGCAGGTAACGCCACGCTGTAAGTCAGCTCGTCGTCGTGCAGTATCGCCCCGCCACCCGACAACCGTCGCACCGCAGGTAATTGGGAAAGAAGCTGGTCCCCCGTTAGCTCGGCCGATTTCTGGAAGTACCCCAGCGAGACCGTCGGCTCGCTCCACTGATACCACCGCAGAGTCGCCACTCCATCGGCAATCGCCGTTTCCAATAGCGCTTCATCCACGGCCATATTCCAGGCACCAGAATGAGCTTCCGCTTCAATGATCACTCGCAACTCAGGAATTCTTGTCATGATTGGGATTATATACCGAATTCACTGACGAAGACGTTGCTGGTCCCGGAGTTGTTTTTTGAGTTCACGTTTCTGGCGTTTGCTGAGTCCTTTCATCTGGTCGGGGGACATACCAGATTCGAGTTGGAACTGGCGGTCTTCGTCAGACTCGTCGTTGGAAGTTTCGTAGGGATTGGACGCTTGTTCCTCAGGTTCTGCCGGCCTGACGTGCGGGGCGGGAACTTTGAATTTTTGAGGTTGGTCGACCTGAGTGAACCGGCCATTCCCGTTGGATTTTGCGGCGGAAGCACGTGGATTAACCGGTTCGACTGGCTCTTCTTCCCAGCTCTCCTGTTCGTATTGTTCCTCTTGCTCCTCGGCCTGTGGTTCTTGCTCTTCAACCGGCTCATCGGCAGATGACGTTTCTTCTAACGACTCTGCTGATGAATCTTCCGCATATTCGTTGACCGGTTCCGATTCTTCGTAGGCTGATTCGTCGGTGGACTCTTCCGATTCTTCCGTCTCTTCGATCTCAACCGGTTTGATTCGAGACCGAGTGCGCGTCGTCGTCGCTTTCTTTGCCGGAGCCTTTCGTTTTCGTTTCACGGTTGTCGGCTCTTCGCTATCAGTTGGTTCCTCGGCCTTTTTCCGACGTCGTTTCGGCTTGGACTCCTCCTCTTCTTCCGTTGTGGTGAGGGGCTGAATTCTTTTCCGGAATTTCAGGCAACCGACCAGCCAGACAGCCACAGCAAGGACCGTTGCCCCGGCGCTTCGTTCTTCTATTTCGGGAGGATCAGGACAGACGTAAGCCACGATCCTGGCCTGCAGCCACAGTCCCAGAAATAAAGCGGAACTGGCATACATCGGCACCAACTGCCGGACGAGGCCAAACCAGGCAAACGAACTGAATTCCGTCTGGTAAATCTCAAAGCACGCCGCAGTCAGCCATAACAGCCCGGAAAGTCGAAGAGTGACCAAACTGGAACGATTATTACGCACGTCCCGATCGACAAGGATCGAGATCGGTAATGCCGCCACACAGAAAGGGAGCAGCCAGGCAACCGTTTCACCTCGCCACGAAAACGATTCACTTCGCGCGATCAGTTGCCCGAAGATCAGGTGAATATCCGTCGCCTCACAAAACGCACCGAGACTGAACAAGCCCACCGCCCACGGCCAGACTCGATAACGACCGGCAAAATCCAGCTTACACTGAGACCGATACCAACTGATCAACATGCTTAATTGCGTCGAGAGCACAAGAAATGCCGTTTGGACGAACACGACCATTACAGGCCGTGAACCCGCCAGCAGGTGATCGGCAAGTGGGGTCAATGCCGGTCGAAACGGGATCGGTCGAGCGAGTACAAACGTCAATCCGGCGAGCATCAGTCCGATGATGGATGCATAGATCCAGATCCGCAGTTCCGAAACGGGAACCCAGGGAGCCGCAGCGGCGGAAGCAACCAGTTGAGATTCGATCGTCCCCGCATCACCGTCCAGCAATGAAGAATCAACGTCCGAACCATCGCCATTGACGGCGAGCCTTCGTCGCCGACGGTCGCCTGTCGAACTTGACCCGGCAAACTGTATGGTCATGGTCCTGATTCTTTTAGCCAGCAACCGGTAGACTGAGCGCGAGAGGAGCGCATACCAGCAACGGCTCAGTTCAGCTTTCGTCATTCATCGGTGCCATCACGGCTCGACGATGATTTGAACTGAGCGCTGTCAACCGGCCTCCCCGGATTACCCAATCGGTAAAACCGGATAGTTGCTCGAGCACCCGCGAAACGACCTCGCTCTCAGCCTCCAGCGATCAGAACGATACACTCAACTCATCAGAATTGGCAAAAAAAAACCGCCTTGTTAGGCGGTAGCGTTCGTGAAGTTGTTTACTTTTTGACAATTGGCCATTTAGGTGGCATCGGACATTCCTTCTTTTGAAACTGGCAAATCGCCATTGTTCTGATTTCGAGACTCGATTGTACTCAGTGTAATTTTATCGGCAAGCGAAGTGTCAGATTCTTCACTTGTTTTTTTAGACCCAGAGACAGAATCGACAGCAAATTCCATTCCATAAACACCTCTGTATGCTGTTTTAAATTGATCGGAATCCCTAAAAATCCGGAAAATCGGCCATTCGCCGTACCCGTCCTGGTCAATCAATTCGCCCGACTTTCCTATTCCACGCATTAATTCTGCAGCTTCATCGTATGAATCTCGGAGAACCGCTACCCCCAGACGCAATTCTCGGATCGAACTGGACCAATCTACTTCATTTAGGATTTTCATCGCCTGATTATTGTCGCCCTCCCATTTTACCGCTTGCGCGTAATTCAATCTAATGATTTTAACCTGCAAATCGTTGCATGTCTTACGCATTTCTACGGCAAATTTTCCGATCGATCGCGTAAGCTTCCACTTCTGACGCAACAACAAGCCATACATTTCAGATACGAGTGCCTCTTCGGAGGACTCAATGTGATCTTCCCGCGAAATTCGCCAAAGCGTGTGGGCTAGCATCACACCAACGGCATAAAGTAGGTCGAGGGAATCAGCCAAATATCCGGATGAAACGCCAAGCTTTTTACCAACTACCATGCCTGCCGTTATTGGCACTCCAGCAGCACGACACTTGGAAAGATATTCTTCATTTACGACGCCGTCACAATGAGTAATCAGATTCCGTCGTTGAGAACACTCGATAAATGATGGCCAGTCATCGAATTCTTTAAGACTTTTAACACCATGCCGATTTGCCAATTTTGAAAACAATTCATCGTAACTTTTTCTAAGTAAAGACGAGATGTCGCGTTCGATAAGATTATTGATCACGGCTTCGGTTGTCTTTGCATGCAGAAGATCGGAAAGCGTAATTTCCTTTTCTTCCAGCTTGTGAATCAACTGGTCATTGATGCGAAAAAGCGATCGGAGAAGCGCCCCAAGAAAAGCGTCGAATGTACTGAATCCAAAAATAAGGAGGCTCTTCGCCAGAACATCCGAGTGAGAGCCGTGCGGCACAGCATCTACTATTTCTCGAAACTCCTCCATTTGCTGCTTGCTTTGAAAGCGAATACCAACTTGCTGGACTTCGCCGTCGGAGGTTTTTTTTACGACCATCCCGGTGTTGACTGCTGTCAGGATCGACTCCACGCGAGTCCGATGCGTTTCCACTGCGTGCGCAATATGCACCGTGGCGCATTCCGAGATCGACTTCATTTGCCTCGTAAATGAAGCGATCGCTTTGGGGACGATTTCTTCCGGTTTTCCTGGTTTCGATTCCCCCGTTTCTTTAGTTTCATTTTTTTCGAGTTTATCGCTCATTGTTGGCCCCAATTTGCTTCCGATGGATTTAAAAATATGAGCGAACTATGTTAATAACGCTTTAACGGCTATTAATTGTCTTTCGCGACATTCAATTCCTTCCCTTGAGGACAACGCGTTCTTTCGCGTCCCCACATCGAATGCTAGTCTTTTCCTGCAAAATTCGTTGGGTGCTCTCAGACCGTAACGACCTTTATCGGTATTCATTAGCCGCTCCTCGATTTCCCCTTGGGGGGCGATCGTGATTAAACCCTGTTCCATCTTTTTATTCGTTTTCTAGGTGCGTTGATGGGGAACTCGTTTGTGTTAAAACTCCGTGCCACATCTACAAGAATTTAAAACTTCCCTTCCCAAACGGCAGCTTGACGAGTGACTGCTATTGACGCTCGCCGGCGGTCTAAAAACCCAAACCGAATCGGCTATTTCCGCCGAAGCGACGGGACCAGCACTTCGAGAATTCCCTGGCAGAATGCCGGTAGATCATCAGGTCGGCGGCTGCTGACGAAATGGCCGTCAACTGTTACAGGAGAATCTTCGAACAATCCCCCTGCGTTAATCAAGTCGTCTTTAATTCCCGGCGATCCGGTCACTCGGACGCCGCGATAGACATTGGCCGAAATCGGAATCCAGCCGCCGTGGCAAATGGCGGCGACCAGTTTTCCCGTCGCGGCAAACTCGCGAGTCAGATTCAAGACCTTCGGATCACGACGCAGTTTGTCGGGCATCCAGCCACCCGGACAAATCACCCCATGAAAATCCGCCGCGTCCATCACATCGATCGACTCATCCGATAAACAGGGATAACCATGCTTGCCATGGTAGACGACGCCCGACTTGTGACCTGCAACGGTGACGCTAGCCCCCGCCTCAATCAGCCGCAGCTTGGGATACCAGAGTTCAAGGTCTTCGTAATCATCGCCAACAAAGATCAGAATCCGTTGACCGGCGAGCAGCGTGGACATTGTCATCTCGTTTCCTTTTCTGAAGATCGACTCGTCCAGCATTGTATCGCGTTGTCAATCAGCAGGTAAATCATTGACGCTGGTCACCGCGGCAGAAGCGGAAGCTGGCGTGTCGTCGACGCGGTAACTGGTCTTGAACGGTTTGCGGCAGTTGGGGCAGTAGCGGTGCTGAACTCGCTTACCCCCTTCGGCAATACTCGAGTGCCTCACGATGCAGACAACCTGGCAATCGGCACAGATCGGAAGTTCCGGCAACAGGTACCAGGGTTTCCAAGCGCGTTTTTGTTGAGGTTTTGTTTTCATGCTTTTCACTTTTCATGTTTGGGTTTATACCGCCAAAACCAAGGTGACTGTTCCCGGCGGCATTTGGTGGAACAGAAGTTGAGAAACGAATCAGGACTTAGCGTCGTCACGCATTCGTTCGTCGTGATCAGTAAGTTCGTTGTCGTTCTCACGCCGTTCGCGTCCGATGGCGTCCCAGATCCGATCCAGAATCGCTTCGTCTTCAGCCGTGAGGACATCGAAGTTTTCGCAATGAATGTTCTTATCATTCGGCCAGTCGAATTCTGGCCGATCTTCATCATTGTCATGATCACGCGGCAGGGCTTTTTCAATTCCAGCGGAAGGACCTTTGAAAACGCTCGATTGATCATTGGCCGAAACCGCCAGCGACTTCTTGCGGATTTCGATTCCCTTCTCGGCAAGGTATTTGGCCAGAACTCGACGCGATGCGCTGTTGTTTTCTAAATCGAACTGACCTTCGAAGTAACCACCATATTTCTTCCACCAGTCCCGACCCTCTTCCGTCATCATTAAATTCGAGACCTTTTCCGTCGTCTCGCGCGGGAATTTCCGATAGAACTCGGCTGCGTTCGTTTTCCAGTCTTCCCATCCTGATTTTTCACGCTCTTTAAAGAAGGGCTTAAGAGGCGCATCAAATCCCAGACGTGCCCAGGTGTAATACCCGGCGGGATTCGTAAGTCCCTGAATCAGGTTGCTCAGTTCATGATCATCAGTAGGAACATGAGTCCCCTTGCCTGCAGCCCCTGCTTCAATGAGTTTGTATCCCTGTTCCGTCGCCGTTTCGACTTGCTGCGAGATCGCCCGCGCAGCAATCCCCTGTTTCTGCTTGTTTGGCGCAACAACCATGAACTCGTTGGAAATTGTCTGATTTCCCTTGAGTATGCGTCTGGCCATGTAATTGGGGTGATCGACGAATACTTCAATCCCCGTCAGGCCTGTGGGAAAGACATGTACCACGGCACCTGGCTGAGCACCCACAAGATTCGCCCATTGTTTGTCGGTCAAAGGGGGCCGAGTTTCCCCGTTGGGCAGTGGTGGCAATCGCGAATGACACATCTCAGGATTCTGAACGTGTACTGAAATCTTGCGTGAACCCGTCGGACTCAAAAACTTGCGATCGGCAGCATGGGGAAATCGATAGACCCTCGACAATACGCTTCGCTCCAGATGCTCGCGAGTGCGTGGGATCGACTTGATTCCGTGTTCGCGATGCAGTTCTTTGAGCTCCCGTGTGGAAAGACCTGATAAATGTTTCGCAACTTCTTCGGGTTGCTCGGGACCCGGTCGACTTTTCAATATCCTCGCGACGGCTTCCCTCGCAAAACGGCCTTTCTCGTCTCGCTTATGCTTATCCTCGTCAAAGGTTTTCTCGACCGAGACTCGGTCTGGATCGAGACGCGATGGTGACGTTTTCCCAAACCATCCGTAAAGCATCTCGCCAATCAGCCTGGCCCGATCACCATCCTCGACATTGTTGTTTAAATGCCACGTCGGATTTCGATCATGAGAATCGCGATTTCGATCGATACTGCTTTCGAAACTGCGATCACCCGATCGTTGTTCGCCGCTTCTATTCTGTTGATCGACATCCAGTAACCCGAAGTCGGCTTTGGTAAACGAATCTGCTGGTTCATTCGACCCCGTGTTTTGCACGAGGCGGGGATTGGTCTTCTCGCGCACGGGATCAGGAGCCGGACCATTCGCAGTCGGATTGCCGGTCGATGAACCGCTATCCGTCCCCACCAGTTCATCACCCAGCTTCCCGGGTAACGGAGGCATGCCGCGTACCGCTCGCCATTCGTTCCTGGTCCGAACCCTGGCTGCCAGGTCGTTCTGCAACTGCTTCTCGATCAGGTCGGTATCATCGATCGTGTCAGACTCAATCTCGACCGTCAGGCCAGAACCAAACTGAGGCGCCAGATGCTCCGTATCCGACTCAGCTAACAAGTCACAAAGGGGTTGGACTGCCGCATGACGCCAGGCTTTCATACTGGCGTTGTAAGCCGCATACGCACCCGGTTCCTGCAAACCAACCGCCACAGGGGGCGTCTGATGCAGTGCCAGCACCGCCGCTTTGAAATCGTGAAAACCTTCCGAGTAACACATCTCCCTGGGACTGGCACTGAGCGGCGTGATCGACGTGCCACTTTGAGCCAGCATCACACGGCCAACATTTTCAGGACCGCCATACTTGGCACTGATCTTCGCCTGCATCCGGTCGATCTCGTTCTGATCGGGCGAAACATCGGGCGGAAGGTTCCAGACGATCGAAGGATCAATACCGTTCCTCAATTGATGAAACCGGGCCTCATCAACCGCTTCTCCCGCATCGACCCATTTCGCACCTGCCGACAACGGGCTTTGGCCATCATCCAGATACCAGGCATGAGGCAGCCGGATCACCTGCACCTGCCGCGCATCCACGATCTGACCAAGAATGCGATACCAACTGGGACAATCAATAAATCCTTCGTCAACAATCGGCGTATATCGCGAGGCGACCGGGTTAATCCGCCAGCCCCCTCGAGGAAGTTCCTCCGTCGGAGACACGGGCGAGGCCATCGCCGTGGGAATCACATATCGTTCACAAGTCGGTCCTGACACGCTCGGGACATTCCAGATCAGACAGGTTCCCGTCAGTCGTATCTGTTGAGCCTGCCGATACCGGAAGCTGGCACCACTCTCGTACGGGTTCGGGCGCTTGAGCAGCCGGACCAGAGGATGAGTCATTGGCAGCGGATCAGTCTCGCGATCGTCCGCACCGTAAATCGATTTCCATTTCGTGAAGGAACCGACTCGAACCGCCAGTGACTTCCGCCTGGATTGCCGCATCGACTGCTGATCCACATCGGCAAATACCGTCACGGTCGCACCCGCCACCTGCGAGGCGATTGCATGGATCGCGATATAATTGAAGCCGGTATTATGCGCCGTTTCCTCGCGATGGTCCGACGCCCAACCACCAGGCGAACCACCACCAAGTGCCGCTCGCAAGCCAACGCCAAGCGAACCGATCGACTTCGTCGCACTCCCAAACCATCCGGTAATCCATTGCATCCACTTCATAACAAATACCTGTTTAAGAATCGATGTTTTCGAGGAGGGGGTCGGGCGTTCAAAGTTCAAAATTGGCCGTTAAGCCGCTGTTACGCGGATAAAAGTTCGAACAGCCAATTTTGAACTTTGAACATCCGACCCCAGAACAGCAGACCACCCCACGTCAAACAAACCTGAATGCGCCACGAGCACTGGCGTCTTCGGAGACACAGTGTCCTCTCCTTCTGACAATCAAAAAGCACTGGATGAACGAAGACGGTCATGCAGCAGCACAAGACTTCGATCTCTTGTCAGAACTATTTCCCAATCCCTATCAACAGTTCTCTCATGTTCGTCAGTGTCTTAAACGCATCTGCCAGCGCATCAACTTCGTCATCGGGAATCCCCTTTGTCGGAAATGCATCCAACCGCTGAATCAGCCCGTTGTTCCAATCGCCTGCCAGTAACCTCACGTTGCCGCTGTTAAGCTGCGCGGAAACAACGTTTGCTCGAATCTCTTTGGATTGACTGATCGGCAATGCCTTCACGTCGTGACCCGCTAACATCCTGACCAGACGCTCCGCCTCGCATTTGCCAGCCGCAGCCGGGTCCTGCGGTATCCGAATTTTGCAAGAACCATCCAGTTCCGCTGTCTGTCGGATTACCAGGTCCCGATAGCTGCATTCCCATTGCCCACGTCGAATGTCCTCGATGTAATAGATCCCATCGGAATCGGCACACAACTTGACTCCAACCGTCCAATCCCCCGCCCCTTCCGTCGCGGCCAGATCCCAGGCTCGGCAACAGCGCAGTATTGCCGGTAACGCATGAACGATCTTCAGTTGGGCCACTTTAAAAAACAGACCTGATCGAACTTTCGCATTCCAGTTCCCTTCCGCCAGCCGCTGTCGATCGACTTCCGGAAGCGCCTCCAGGTTGGCTCGGTAGGTCGGATCTTTCTCGGTCAACGTCGGATTGTCCGACAGCCTCGCCGGGATAAAGGTCAATGATTTCGGCTGAGCCGTCTGGTCCTTGCTGTTCGCTGTCACGTCGTCGCGTCCATAACGAGCAATCAATTCGTCGGGAGTATCGCTCCAGATCAACTCCCCCTGACGCCGGATGAAGTAACGAACGACTCCTGACCGACTGGGAATCGCCAGACCTGTTTCCTGATCGATCCACCACGAGATCAGACGATTGACCCAGCCACCGATCGGATCGTCGGCCGAGATCGGATTCGTCGTCGCGCGGACATACGGGGTGACCCCGCACGTCGATCGATTGCGTGACAACAGGTAGAAAAATTGTGACTCGGTGAAATGAGTCAACTCGTCGAAGCCCAGCATGGCAATCTGCGATCCCTGCCACGTCAATTTGTCGGTCTCGTACTGCAAGTGCCGGAACCCGATATTGGCGGGGATTCCCGATGTCTTCGGAAAAACCCAGTCCAGCGTGTGCATGGGAATTCCGCCCAACTGCGGATAGATCGACATCGATTCGTCCCAAAGCCCTCCTTCGTTGGTGATCTGAGGCGACGTACGACGAAAAATGACGGCGCCATAATTGGGGACATGAACATAACGAGCCGCCTCGGCCAGTAGTGCCCAGGTCTTTCCACCGCCCGCCTGACCTCCATAAATGGCAATCTGCGCATTGGTGTCGATGAACTGCTGTTGCGGACCAGTATGTGGCCGAAGCGACGCAGGAAGTTGTTTTGAGATCGCCATTCATTTTGCATCGAAATTGAGGAAACGGGACAATTTATGATTTTCAAGTCACCGACTGAGTCACATCGGCGACGACCGTCAACGTTCCACGAACAGGTGTCGTCACCCCTGTGGACAAGATCGCCTGCACATCCCAAACGAGATCCTGTACCGCGAGTGCCGCAGTGACACTCGCATCAATCTCCAGATTCACAGCACCGGTCGAAACGCCCGTCACGATGAGACTGGCCGTACTGGAGATCGCCTGACCGCTGCCATTCAGCCGAACCAGCCCAACTCCTTCAATAACTTGCAGTACCGCCATCGAATCCGAATCGTTCAAGTTTGCTTTTGCCGTAAAAACCAGCTTTGTGCGATTGCTGAGATCACCCAGTAGCGGCAATGTGAACCGTAATGTGTCTCCTCGCAGACATGTCATGACGGACGGGTCTTGTGACGCAATCGCCACGGCCGCCGGAACGACAATGCTAATCGGGGATGTCGATGTGGAAATCGAGTTCACTGAATGATCGGAATTGACCTTCAGCGGATTCGTCGCTCCGTCCACAAACAGCACTGCTGCCGTGGTCGCGGCAATCGCCGCCGCAGTCGGCGGTATTACATAGTTGCCCGATTGAAGCGGTGATCCGATGGCAGCTAAAACCGAGTTGGCCGCAGCCGTCACACCAGCCGAAGTCGCCACAGCAGCCAGCCTCGCCGAATTCGTATCCATTTCCTGGCGAATCTGGACAACGTTCGGCGGTGCAATCGGGGCAACGTACGACGTCGCCTGCAGTGGACTCCCCAACGCCGTAATTGCCGCTTCAATCGCCGTTACATCGCTATGGGTCGCCAGACCCGATTGAATCGCTGACACCGTCGGTGCAGGGGCGTAGGCGCTTGTCGCCAATCGACTGGAAACTGCGGCGTCCAAATTCGACAGCTTGGACGAATTCGTATCCATTTCCTGACGGATCTGCACAACTGTTGGTGGAGTACTTGGAGCCACGTATGCCGTCGCCTGCAACGGACTCCCCAACGCCGTGATCGCGGCTTCAATCGCCGTCACATCGCTACGAGTCGCCATCCCAGCCAGAATCGACACTTCCGTCCGATTATTAATTGAAAAGCTCGCGATTTCCGTCCCTACGACGGATGTGCCGTTCACGGTTCCGGTCGTGATCACGACCGAATAGTCGTTTCCGGCGGCATAAAACGTTGCATCCGCGCTGGAATTTATCGTGACCGTGTGTCGACCGGTCTGGCCATTGTTGACCGTCAGCACAGGTGCCGTACCACAAGCCGTCGTTCCGGCATTTTTAAAAACGCTGACGACGGGAGAACCCCCGAGTGTCATCGGATTTCCGTTGGCGTCTCGTGTATTGAACGAGAAATATAAGGTCGACGAAGCGACGATGTCACCTTTGTAACCGGCCATCAGAACACCATCCCTTCACCAATGAGCGGCATCCCACCCCCGCCGCCGACCTGTGACAGACCCGCAATGTTTGTTCCTCGCGGACCTCCCCCAATCAATGGACTACCGGACTGAAGACGGAAGTCAAATGTACCTGGCGAGTTAAACAATGGATTAACGTTGACGACATCGTGTAACCCCGATGTGACAGCGCCGGAAAAATTGGTTGTATTGTTGTAGTAATGATTGAAACTCATTGATTCAGAACCAATCGTCGTGTCATACCCTGCGATTGCGGTCGTATTGTTCACAAATGAGCAACTTGTGATTTGACTGAAACGCGCACCACCAGCCAGCGATCGATCGCTCAAACCTATTGCGAGCGTATTATTAAAAAACAGGCAATTACTGATTGACATATTCTGGGCATAAAGCTCAGCCGGTATTACTGACCCGTTGTTTGCAAACACGCAGTTTTGCAATGACTGCTGCCCATTGGCGACATCCGGCGAAAAGACAGTATTAAAACCTGTAATCAGACAACCGATCGGTATCACTTCACTTCGGTTAGCAATCCCCGGCGTGCTGTAGGAAAATCTCTGCGTTCCGCCCGAGCCAGATCCGGTGAAGACTCCATTTACGACGAGAAACCCATAACCAATACCGCTGGTCGAAGTGCCAAAACATGCCGTCGCGGGATTTATGATCGAGCACGACTCAAAAATGATCGCGTACGCAGGATCTGACGTAGTCGATATACCAAACCTTTTTGAATTGGTAATTAATACGTTACGTATTCGGCGATTTTTCGTTGCGGCAGTATTAATGACGTCTGTACCGGACGACATGCCCGAACCGTCAATCGTATAATAGCTTCCATCAGCCAGGGTGTTGCCGGACATGTCGCACCCTTGCCACAGGATCTGGTTGTTCGGTACGCCGCTCACTGCCAGCGTAATCGTGTTCGTACCGACCAGGGATTCGTTCCCGGTCGCCAACAACTTCACCGTGTCTCCAGCAACAACGACGGTTTCACTCTTCGCCGTCGACTTAAACGCCAATGCAATTGACGATCCGTTGTTGCTGTCCGATCCGTTCAAGGGATCGACGTAATATGTCGCCATCGATCATGCTCCTGCGATTTCCGCTTTCATTTCACCACTTTCTTATTTCACCACTGTGTCATGAATCTTTTGAATCAACTCACCATGACCGTCCTGGGTCTCCGAAACTTTCTTCAGCGCGATCGCACCGTTGGTGAGATGAGTTTCCATCAGGCTCATCAGACGGATATGTCCCATCAGCAGGTCTTTGAAATACGGGACGAAATCCAACACGATCGGCTTCAAGAACAACAGCACGCGCCAGATGAGAAAGATGATCATTCCGGAAGGGCCGATCTGAGTTAACCACCAGCTTAAAGATGTTGCGTCGGGAGTCATTTGTTTTCGCCTTTTAATGAATTGACTGTGATCAAAACCGATTCCATCAGAAATCGGGCCAGGAAAATTAAACTGATTGAGCGTTTCTAAGAGCCATCCGCACTACTGCACCTGGAACGTCCGCTCTTTCACAAATCGGGAACCACTGAAGACAACCCGGATCGACTGCTCCGTGATTTCGACTCGCTTAACGGTCAACTGAAATGTGAATAGGGCAACCAACTTGACCGAAGGACACTGCTGAAAGTCGATTATCAGAGTGTCTTTATTCAGCACCCCCGTCGCCGAAACGTTCCCGCCCAACTGCAAATCGCAGGTTGGGTTCAACAAAGCAAAAATGTCACGTATAACGGTCGTAATCGTCCAGATCCCCATCAAACCAAACCGAGCTGGAAACACGTCTTTCCTAGCATCAGTCCCATCAGTCCCATCAGTCCCATAAGTCCCATTCCTTAAAGTCCCTTGATTCGAACCCGCCCCCAACCGAGCAGCCAGCCCCTTAACCAACACAGGATCGCAATCAAATGACATGTCATCACCAAGCACCCGGTAACCAATCCCCAGCGAATCGATGGGCAAGCCTTTAGCACCGTAAGCGGAAACTTCGATACGGCCCGACTTGCCAAATAACGCGAGTGCCGTCCAGTCACCTTGCGCGAGCAAAGGAAACGTCTGTGCCCCGGTCCGATCCCAGTTGACTGATCCCGTTACCCCGTCGCCGATCTCTTTTCTCCACCACTCGAAGACGGACTGAATCTGAGCACGAGCGTGAATGACACCGGCGGGACCAGCCGTCGCCGCGCGTTGTGCTGGCGTTGGGGCCGAGTCCCAGGCCCGGCGTAATTCGTTCGAGAGAAATGCCGGATCTTGATAGCCCTCCCATGACTTCAGGATCAGCCCGTTCTGGTACAGCGTCACCCTGGGACATGGTTCGGTTTGAGGGATGTGAATCATCTGAATGGAATCGTCGATCGAATCGCCGATCGTCCAGCCCAGCGGAGTGAGCACTCGGCGAATATCCCGTTCCAACCTGTCGCCAGCCTGACAGCCATGAGCCCAATGCCCGATCACCAACTGAGCGGGTAACGTCTCATGGATGACGACTGCGTTCGGATATTCAATCCGCATCAGGGAGGGATGTTTCTCGTGTAAGCCCCTGCGGTCCGGTCCATCAAACTCGACCGAAGGCCTTCCAGATTCGAATGCGGTTTGCAACCTTCGCGCATCAGGAAGAATCGGTCGTTCATCCGCAATCTCAAGTGTCGCCCTCGCGACGGCAACCGCTGCCACAGCCTTCTGATAAGCGATCGCAGACGAACCCCGCTGGACAGTCCCCTTGATGGGGGCATCACGCCCGAAACTAAGATCCGATATGAATCCCAACAAAATCACGGTCAACATAGCAACATCCGACACGACACCCTTCATCTCAACACCTCTTCCGAAAACAAGCCCCAACGGTCCCATAAGTCCTCTAAATCCCATTCTTTCTGTCAGCCCCTGGCCACCACATCACTCACCGATTGCGCCTCAAACATCGGCGGCCCGACCGCCCACGCTTCGCCCCCCGACTGGATCTGATCCCAGAACCGATGCGCGTTCACCCCGACATCGCCCGGTGCAAGCCGCTTCTCGCCACCCGCGTATCGCAAAGTGATTTGCGGGATCTGCTCGACCAGCATCGTCTGATCCAGATCGTTTGGTTGTCCGGCAGGAAATCGACCCCACGACTCGGATGATTCCAACTGTGTCTCACCGTTCTCGTCGACAAACAGACCGACGAAACAACGGCAATGAGGACCGAACGCGCCCAGATCCGAAATCCCTTTCGAATTCGGCCGACCCGTCACATAGTTGTGGGCATACGGAACCGCGTACCCGGCAGCCAGACAATCAAACAGCACGCTGAGCGATTCCGGCCAGAACGTGGCACTGGTGTGCCCTTTCGCCGCGAGTAGCCATTGGTCAGGCGTTCCTACTCCGGGCGCTGCGTACCGGACCGCCAGCCGCTCTATCGCGTCTTCACTCAGCCCGTTAAAAAGAGCGGTCGTGGCAACGCCATAATCGTGAACGGCCCGAGCTGCATCCGCCAGGATTGCTCCATCATCCACGCCACATCGGTCATGACCGCATTCATGTCGCGCCATCGTATAGATCGGTGCAAACGAAACTTCGACCGGTTTTAACAATTCGAAGTGATCAGCAATGGCAACGTCGAGAGAAGTCTGAACGCCACGACACATGCCACGACTGACGCAAGTTCCCGCACGTTGTAGAAACGGCCGACGATAGTGACCCAACAGCGATTGTTCGCGGTCACGCAAAAAGAGACCCGTGATGCCACGAGATTTCATCCGCTCCCAGGTCCCCGGCAGCTCCTGAGCATGCCGCTGCGTAAATGTCGAAGACATCACGGCATCGCCACGTGATCGACGTTCGGCAATGACCGCCGCGACCCGTTGTGGATCGCGAATCCACCCGGAAACAAAGTTGATCGGATGCGTCTGGTTGATTGGTATTGTCATCTTTGGTGTTTGGTTTCTTTAGGGTTAAAAACAATGGGACTTATGGGACCAATGGGACTTATGCGACAAACGCAACGGATGTGACTGCTTTTTCATGGGTCTCATAGGTCCCATCAGTCCAATAAAGTCCCATTCTTTCCTGCAGTTACTGAATCCCCCGCAGCTTCGCGGCGTCATCCGACCCCAACGGCCGATCCGACTTCGCAGCACCCGGAAATACTTTGTCAAAGGCCTCAACATCATCGGGCGACAATTCGCCGTGACGGGCCAGCACAACGACAAACTGTGCCAGCCGCTGTGATGACGTGATCGACCGAGATTCAATGCGATTGGCGAGCGCCCGCCAGAGATCAGCCGCCGTCGCACGATCTTCCACAACATTGGACCGCGCATCCGGATTGACCGGGGGTGGCGAGATCAACGGACCACAGCCGCTGATCAGGACAAGACAAGATAAAAGCAATCTTCGAAACATGACGATTTCCGTTCCACGCCGCTGCGGCGAGAAAATGGACAATGAAAAAGAAACGTTGACCGACAACGCAGGAAGGACTTTTCCTCGAGACATCAGGGACGTTTGCAAGTCCTTTGTCCCACTGCTTGACCGTACTCGGTCAAGCAGTGCTCTTCGAAAACACTGCGTCGGAAAAGCCCCAGTCAGTGGTACTTCAGGTCGGCACCGCTTGAAGTGAAACGCCACCTCGTTCAATTCACCAAGGGAGACTGCGTACCGACTTACTGTGGTCGATTTTCGGGGGAAACCGGTTCCGCATAACCGCGATACTTGATTAAAATCACACCCGCCTCGTGTGATGTCTCGCACCCTTGAATCAGGCTGGCGGAATCAACCAGTGCGAAAAAGAAACGCCGCTGGTAGGCCCGGTTCGATCGGTCTTGCATCAAGGCTGCGAACGACGCAGTCAACTCGACAACTTCCGAGATCAGATGCTCGGACGATTGGCCAGGCAGAGAAACCCCGAACCGACTGGCCACTGCGGTCACAATTCCCGCCAGCGTAAATCCGCCCGCTCCGAGTGCCGACGTTAACAGCGCCATCCACCCCGACGTCGTCACTTGCACACCACCCGGCCCCGCCCCTTTGGCCACCATCGGAACCACCGTGGCATCCGAAACCGAAATGAAAACAAGACCGCTGACAACTGCCGCACCAAACAAACCCAACACAATTCCCGACCGCTTCATGATCCACTCCTGAAAAAGAAAAAACCCGCTGAAGGCTGACCAGCACCCACGCCTGAAAAACAGAACGTGGACGCAGATCAGCCCTCCAGCGGGTTTTGGGAAACCTTGATGACCGGAGTGGCGACGGGGTGTATTATGCCTGCCGACGAAAATACTGTCAATACTATTTGGCGTGTTTTTTTATTTTTTCAACAAGTTTTATCGCATCGGTAAAAGAATGGGACTGATGGGACACATGGGACCGATGGGACTGAAGAACAACTGCGAACGGGCATCCTTCATCCTTCATCCTTCATCCTTCACCCTTCAATTCGTCTCTTCCTTCGCTTTTTCATCGCTCACAGGATCTTCGTCCGTTGCGATCGGCAGCTTTGCGGTGGTGTGTAATATCGGGGCTTCATACTTCACGGCTGGCACTGAGGAAACCTTCATCGAAAGCCGAACGTCGTTCTGTTCAAACGCACTCACCGAATAAACGAGTTGAGGTCGATTGACGAGCGGGATCGGGACGATATTCCCCATTTTCGCAGCGTTTCCATTGGAACTGAGAACCAGCTTGATCGGGGCCGCGTCGGGATACTTAATCGTGAGCGAAACGTCCGAGGTTGCATGGTTTGCCGGCATCATAAAACCATTGTCTGCCACGCTATCGAATGTCAGAATCTGCGAATTGTCCGACCCTGCCGATAGTCGCGGATTCGAGAAGGATTTGTCCCCCACGTTTAACGTCACGAGGGCATGATGCAGATTCCATGATCGACTGGCCATGACCAGGAAGTCGGTTCGAATCGCGTTACGACGTGGGGCTCCCTTCAATGACTTCTCCAGATGATCGACGACAGTCACCGGGACATCCGACTGACCAAGCCTGGCGGCACAGATGATCAACGTCTGAGCGGGGATCTCCCGAACCCACTCCGGGTCTTGCAATTGGGCCGCCAGTTTCATTTTGTTGTCCGTCGTATAATACAGTCCCAGCAGCGCCACACGGCTTTGTGCCTTCTCGATTTTCATATCCAGATTTCGCAAAATCGCATCTTCGGCATCATCGTTGTGGCCATACTTCTTCAGGACATGGGCACACACCAGGTTCGCTTCCCAGGCATCGGACGAATACGTCATCGCCTGTCGAGCGGTCTCGGCGGCGGCGGGTTGACTGAGAAACGCCTGTATAATCGCTCGGTTTGCCAGACCGGTGGCCAGCATCTCGTCCTTGCGGAAGTGTCCGTGACCCAGGGCGACCAGCTTTTCGTATGTCTCGTTGGCCACGAACAGTTGACCCATCTGCTGCTGAGTCCGTGCTACATAGTACCAGTACGGTGGATAGCATTCCATGAATCCTTCCATCCGCTTCAGGATGCGCAACCGGACACTCGGATCAGGTTCGCGTTGAGCCTTATCCAGGTTGTCGAGATCGTCATTCCTGACCAGCCACTTATCGGGAATCTTCTTGGCCTTGGCCATCTTCCACGAAACGTCCAGGAACTGGCTCGACTTTTGAACCACCGTTTCCATTTGCTTCTTGTCAACCTGCCAGAGGTCCATTTCGTGGCTCACCGCATTGTTCCGGTGATCCCAGAAACTGCTGGCTCCCGTTCGAACCGCCGAGACATACTGAGTCGTCGCTAATTCGGCCGCGATCTGAAACGTGTTCAGTCCCAGATCACGCTGAAACGCTCGCAGATAACGGTCCTTCTGAGCAACCCGCTCACGATCAGCAATTTGAATACCCGAGATTTCGTCAAGAACTGAAGAGTACAACTTCAAGACTTCTTCATCGGCGATGCCGTTAAAATCCAGATGATTCAGGATCTTTTCCTGCTCTTCAATCAAGACCACCTTGAATGGATATTTCCGAATGCGATACAGCGAAGCGCGGCTATAGTTCAAAGCCACAGCCACCGCCCGACGCTGTTCGTCTGTCAGGGGTGCGGTCGCTTCTTCTGCCGCCGCCATCAGCGAAGACGCCCAGCCAATCAACAGCCCCACAAGCAGGACCATCGGCAGGATTCGTTGCCAATAGCAGAACTGTTCGGCGAGAAAACTCGGACGTCGCAGTTCTTCTCGATGAGAAATGGATTGATTCATCTGGCATACAGTCTGGTTGTGTCGCGTCGGCATGGCCACGTCGTCTCCACGATTGGTGTTACGAAACCGGTTGGCCGCGCCGTCCTGGCACGTTGGTCTGGGAGCCTCCCTACTCCCGATCAGGAAGAGTTTTGACACGTGATCGGTGCGAAACGTTCGTCAACCGCACGTGAAACCTGCATTGATCGCGTGAATTCTACATCACCAAAAAACGTCGCGGCGGACCGGCAAGAACCGCGTGTGCAAAGTCCGACGAGAATCTTCACCGTAAATGCATTCTCGGCGGATCACGTAAAGTTGGAGGCCCACAACGATCAGCGATACTGCGTTACCTGGAGCAATCAGAGAGCATCCGATCGTAACGACTGGGCAACTTGAGGAACCTGTTCACACCAGCGGACGTTTTGGGCAACATAACGTGTGATTGATCTTTAGCAGGCAAGATTGCAATCAGCATTCGTCGGCAATTGCCGTCAACAAACTTCGGCAAAATATGCCGAAGTCGGGTTTTAACGATCATTCGAAAGTTTTTACTGGTCACTTGGTTGTTAAAGATTGGGATCGGACGTTGCTTGTTTTTGTGATTGTGGCCGGTTTTTCATGGGTCTTAGTAGTTCGACGCTGGACACCAATGGGACCAATGGGACCTATGGGACTTATGGGACCTATGGGACAAAAACAGCACGATCTTCGTCATACCGTCCCATCAGTCCCATCAGTCCCATCTCTTTCTTCCAAACGTCAACAATCTATGTCGTGCATTTGTGTTGACATTCCTTGTCGGTGCGGTATATTTCTTGTCGTTGTGTTGTGTTATTTACTTTGACGGGAGATTCTCAGATGGTTCAACGATTTTCGTCACGGGAAGAGGCTCGGGAGTATGCGATCGCACAGAAACGGCAAGAAGTGGCGGCCTATTGGCCGAGGGGGTGTCGATACAATGAGTTTCCGGAAGTGTACCGCTTGATGAACCGTCCGGCGGCGACCTGGACCTATCGGTCACCGGATGCCCCTCAGGGAACGATGGTGGTGATGCATACTCCCAGCAAAACCAGCAAGGAATACACGGTGCTGGCCAAGTACAAGGATTACTGGTACTGCGA